>PAJD01000006.1:133336-275962 GCA_002705605.1 Fidelibacterota bacterium
TNTNTNNGANNATGATNAAGAAGTACNNNTTAGNTANNTATANNAANCATNGNTNNNANAATNTTCANAAGATGAATCCTATNCCTNTATTTAAGAAAAAGTAATATATGATAGAAAAATTATTTTTAATAGATGGNATGGCTCTTATATANAGAGCCTATTATGCAATGGTGAAAAANCCATTAACATCCTCNAAAGGTGTAAATACATCAGTTTTNTATGGTTTTATTAATTCNTTATTAAAATTATTAAAAGATGAAAANCCAAAGTATATTGCAATAGTATTAGATACAAAAGCTAAAACATTTAGACATAANGANTATAATTTATACAANGCTAANAGAAANCCTATGCCAGATGACTTNTCAGAGCAATTANCTACTTTATATAAAGTTTTAGATACTCTTAATATTAAAGTTTTTAAAAAAGATGGNTATGAGGCAGANGATTTAATTGGNACNATACCTGAATTGATTAATAATGATAATNTTTCTACATATATGTATAGTGGAGATAAAGATTTAGTTCAGCTTGTAAATAAAAATACATTTTTATATAATCCAGGTANTAGTTTTAAACCAAAAACAGTTTATGATATNGATGGNGTCTATAATAAGTATGGTATTTATCCAGAAAATTTTATTGATTATTTAGCTTTATTAGGTGATACCTCAGATAATATCCCAGGTGTTAGGGGTGTTGGNACTAAAACTGCTTGTAAATTAGTTAAGGAGTTTTTTACTGTTGAAAATATTTATAAAAATATTGAAAAAATTGATAATCCAAGATTAAAAAAATTACTTTTAGATAATAAAGATAATGCGTTTCTATCTAAAAGTCTTGTTACAATTGATAAANATGTTAAAATAGATTTTAATATTAATGCGATGAAAGNAGAAGATTTNTTTANAGATAAAATGATNAATGAATTACATGATTATGATATATATACATTTGATAAATTATTAAATAACAAGTCTANCNTTAANNCAAATAAAGTANANGTTAAAAAAACATATAATTTGATAGATAACTTTAAAAATTTAAAGTCTTTATTGAGTAGTATGAAAAAACAAGAGTTTGTTTCTATNGACCTGGAAACTACAAGTTTAGACCCAAATTTAGCAGAGATTGTTGGTATATCAATTTCGTTTAAAAAAAATACAGGTTATTATATTCCCCTTTTATATAATAATAAATCAATAAGTTCTTTTAATTCTGAAAAAGTTTTATTANTAATGCAGCCTGTTTTAGAATTTTCAGGCATGAAATATATAGGNCAAAATATTAAATATGATGCTCTTGTTTTAAAAAGGAANGGTATTAATATAAATAATATATTTTTTGATACTATGATTGCTGAAAGTTTAATTTCTCCAGAAAAAAATAGCTATAAATTAGATAATTTATCTAAGGATTATTTAAGCTATGAAATGGTTCCTATTGAANATCTTATAGGTGAAAAGTCTAATCAGGTTACAATGGATACAGTCCCTTTAGATGATATCTGCTTTTATGCATGTGAAGATGCGGATNTTGTATTCCAATTATATGAAATTCAATCTAAAATTTTAAAAGAAAAAAAATTAGAAAAATTATTTTATAATGTAGAAATTCCTTTAATTAAGGTTTTAGTAGAGGTTGAATATAATGGGGTTTATGTAGATAAATCAATTGTAGATAGCTTATGTAAAGACTTAGAAACTGAATTGGCATTTTTAAGAAAAAAAATATATGAAATATCAAACAGAGAATTTAATATTAATTCTCCAAAACAATTAGCTGAGGTTTTATTTGATGATTTAAAGTTGAAAATGTTTAAAAAAAGAAGTACATCATTCGATGTATTGAAAAAAATGGTAGATCATCACCCTATNGCAGATTTTCTTTTAAAATATAGGCATTTAAATAAATTGGTAAATACTTATTTAGATAAATTACCTACATTTATTAATCCAAATACAAATAGAATCCATACTTCATTTAATCANGGNGTNACTTCTACAGGAAGATTATCAAGCACAAAACCNAACTTTCAAAATATTCCAATNAAATCTGANGTTGGTAAAAGTATTAGAAAGGCTTTTAAAGCTAATGATGATAATCTTATTATTTCTTTTGATTATTCTCAAATTGAATTAAGAATATTAGCTCACTATTCTCAAGAAAAAAAATTAATTGATTCATTTAAAAATAATTTAGATATTCATTCAAAGACAGCTTCATTAATTTATGGTATAAATATTGATGATGTTATGTATNATCATAGAAGAGTTGCTAAAATTATTAATTATAGNATAGCCTATGGAGCAGGACCATTTAGAATTTCACAGGAACTTAANATTNCTATTAAAGAGGCTTCAAANATTATATCAAACTATTTTGATAGATATCCAGGAATTAGAAAATATATNGATGATACTATTAAAAAAGGTTTTGAAGATGGTTATGTTTCAACAATCTTAGGAAGACAAAGGAATACTTATAATTTAAGATCAACTAATAGAAATTTACAAGAAGCAGAAAAAAGAGCAACCATCAATATGCCAATACAAGGTACTGCATCTGAATTAATTAAGGTTGCAATGNTTAATATTTATAATAAATTAAAAAAGATGAAATTTTCGTCTAAAATGATATTACAAATACATGATGAATTGTTATTTGAAACTCCACCGGATGAAAAAGAAAATTTAATCCAANTGGTTGTTAATGAAATGGAAAATGCAATTAAGTTAGATGTNCCTATTAAAGTTGATTATAACTTTGGTTGTAATTGGTATGAGGCACATTAGGTAATATTTATGGAAGCATCTATAACATTTAAATCNGTTGCAAAAAAAATAAAATCAGAAACNTTATTAGCAGATTTGTCTTTTGGTGTTGAAAAAGGAACTCGGTTTGCACTTGTCGGTACAAATGGTTCAGGAAAATCATCTATTATAAAAATGATTTCTGGGATTATTCAAAAAGATAAAGGCTCAATTTATGTTAAAGGATATGATATAGGCCTAAAATTAAATGAAGTTAAATCAATTATTGGTTATATGCCGCAAAATACTGAATTTGATAATGATTTAACTGTTTATGAAAATATATNAATATATGGACAGCTTTATGGAATCGATAAAGTTAATCTTAAAAAAAGAATTACAGATTTATCAAAAGATTTAAATTTTTACGATTATTTAAATCTTTATCCAAAATCTATGTCATATGGATTATGTAGAGTCGTTATGTTTGCTAGGGCAATAATACATAAACCGGAAATAATACTTTTAGATGAACCAACCTCTAATGTAGATCCAAATTCCANGTCTATAATCTGGAAATATATTTGTAATTCGTTAAAAGATTCAACGATTTTTTATACAACAAATAANTTTAATGACGCACAAAACTATTCTAANAGAATTTCAATTTTATATAATGGTAATATAAAGTATAATGGTACATTTGAAAATTTAGTTAATAACACTCATGGGNTAGCAAGATTTACAATAACTTTTAAAGATAAAATTCCCAATGATTTTATTAAAACAATTTCTTTAAATCCTAAAATAATAAATTCTTCATACTCTGATAATATTTTTAAATTTTANTCAACAGAAAAAGTAGAATATTTTAAAATATTAAAGTTTGCCTTAGATTCTGAAATAGAAGATATTGATATTTCAAATTGCAATTTAGAAGATATTTTTAAAGGAATAAATATAAGTGAAGATGAATAATATTTTCATATTAATTAATAAAGAATTATTGAATATTAAAAAAAATATTTTTCAATATTTTTTTATTTTATTTCTATTTCCTTGTCTATTATATTTATTTTTAACTGTGCCGCTTTCTAGAGTTTTTATTAATCTAAAACCAATATATTCTATATGGGTATGTTCAGGTATTTTATTTGTTTCTATTTTATTTAATATATATGTATTGAATTCTAATTGGAATTTAAAATTATATGATAATAGTTTTATAAAATCTTTGCCTATCTTGTCTTCAGAGTATTTATTATCACAAACTGTATATTCAATAATAGTTGGTTTCTTTCAATCTATAATTACGGTAATAATTTTAAATTCTTTAAGTATTGGATTTATGACNTTTACTCAATTTTTTAAATGTTTTTTTANTATGTTACCTGCTATAATAATTATGGTTAATTATTCTTTAATAGTAGGTTTTTTAGTTAAAAATCAATTTATTATTAATATTTATAATTGTTTATTATTTTTATTNTTATCATTTAGCATTGGTTCATTTATTCCATTGAATTTATATCCTGTTGAATATATAAATATTATTAGCTACATCCCATTTTCAGGAACATTAATTAATATGCAGAATATCATTTCTTATCAGCCTGTTTTTTATANCATGTTTTTTATTTCACTCTTTTATTCGTTACTTTTTTCTTTTATTGGTTATTATATAATTGAAGGTAAGATGAAAAACTATAATGAATGATACTGTATATATATTAGGTATTGATGGAGGAGGAACTAATACACGAGGTGTTATTTTTAATAATCAAGGTAAGCTNTTAGTTGAATTGAATGATAGTGGATCTAATTTGTATGTTTACAAGGAAAAAGGTGTAAAAATAATTATTGATATGATNAAGAATTTANCTAAGAAAATAAATATAAATGTTTCAGATATCTCTGCTTTGGGTCTTGGTTTATCTGGTATATCTGATATACATAATAGAGAATTATTATTAAAAGAGTTAGATAANAATAAAATATCTAAAAATAGTCTTATTTTATCAGATACTGAAGCAGCATATCAATTGCTTTGTCCTACTGGTCAAGGCTTATTATTATCTGTAGGTACTGGTATTGTTTGTTTAGCAAAAGACGAAAATGGGAAAATAATCAAAGTTGCAGGTAATGGATTTGATAAAGGTGATATTGGAAGTGGNTATTGGATAGGAAAAAAAATAATCAATAAAATTTTATTTAACCAAGAATTACTAACAGTAAATGATGATATAATTGAAATTCATGATTGCATAAAAGATAGATTNGAAATTGAAAATATNAATTTGATTGAAGAAGCATTTTCAAATCANCCAGAATTAGTTTATAAAACAGCTTGTATATCAAAAGATATTATTAATTTAGCACATAATGGTAATGATATNGCATTGTCTGTTTTACAAGAAGGGACGAGGCATATTGGTGATTATATTATTCACTTAGTTGATGAAATGAATTTTAATAAAAAAAATATTATAATTGCAGGAAATGGTAGTATAATTAAAAATGACTTCTATAGNTCATTAATAACTGATTCTTTAAAGTTTGATTTTGATAATATAAATTGGGTTTTTTCTGATATTCCATGTTCATTTAGTGCAGGAGTATTAGCTGCCCAAGGAAAAAATATTAATATTTCATTAAATAAAATAATTCAATATAAAAATTAAATATGAACTCAGTAGCTAAAATAAATTTAAATCATTTAGTAAGTAATATAAATTATTTGCAATCAAAAATTAATTCTTCAGAAATATATCCTGTCATAAAATCAAATGCATATGGTCATGGTGCTATTGAAGTTGCTAAAATAGTTAGTAAGAATTCAATTAAAACTGTATGTGTTGCAACTAAAAAAGAAATTCTTGAAATATTGAATGCAGAATTAGGATTAGATGTTTTTCATTTAGGTAAGATTNACCTNTGTAAACAGAGTATAAGTAAAAAAGTAGTTTTTACAATTAATTCTTTAAGTGATATAGATTATATAAATTCTAAGTGTAGAGAACAAGATTGTAAAATAAGATGTCATATTAAAGTTGATACAGGCATGGGAAGACTAGGATGTTCAATGTATGNCTTTAATAAAATTTTTAAATTAGCAATTAAATCTGAGTTTATAATACTAGAAGGAATTTATTCACATCTATCTTGTGCTGATGATAAAAAATCTGATTATAATCAAAAACAAATTGATAAATTTAATTTTATTATTAATGAGGTTAAGGGATTTGATTTAAAATTTCATTTATTAAATAGTGCAGGTATATTTAATTATAATACTTATTCATATGACTTTGTTAGATCAGGATTAGCTATTTATGGTATATCTCCTATCTCAAAANTAGATAAAAATTTAAAGCCTGTCATGGAATTTTCAGCACCTGTAGTATTATTAAAAGATATTAATAAAGGTGATAAAATTGGATATGGATGTACCTTTTGTGCAAAAAAAAATATGAAAGTTGCTATTNTTCAATGTGGATATGCTGATGGTATTCCCATTGATTTTTCTAATAATGGTTATGTATTTTATGATAAGTTTAAATTTCCTATTATAGGGAGAGTATCAATGGATCTTATTTGTATTGATATTACATCTTTTAAAGGAGAANNTAAAATTGATAAGGTGGTAATATGGGGTGGTNAGAATAAACATTCTAGACTCGAATATATAGCAAAAANTTTTAATACTATTCCNTATGTTTATTTAACAGNTATAACAAACAGGGTAGAAAGAGAGTATGTTTAAGAAATTTAATATTATATTTATTCTATTTTATTTTAGCTGTGCTACGNANGAGGTGCAGGTTGATGATAGTATTAAAAAGGATATTAGNTTAAGAGATAAAATATCTCAAATGGTAATGATTCGTATGGATGGAAACTTTCATAATAATGAAAGTTGGAAAAAAAAAGATATTGAATATTTTATAAATAAATATAAGATTGGTGGTTTAATTACCTTTACTGGTAATATTCATGGAACTTTTGAAAATATAAAATATTTTCAAAGTATTTCAGAAACACCTTTATTTATTGCGTCAGATTATGAAAGAGGGCTTGGAGTGTTTATTANTGGAACATTGTTNCCATCAAATATGGCTGTTGCAGCAACTGGCGATAAAAATTATTCATACTTACAAGGTAAAATCACTGCAATTGAAGCTAAATCAATAGGAGTAAATTTTATTTTAGCACCAGTACTTGATATTAATAATAATAAAAATAATCCAATAATTAATTTTAGATCTTATGGAGATAACCCAGAAGTTGTATCTGAGTATGGTTTATCATTTATCAAAGGAATTCAAGATCAAGGATTAATAGCTTGTGCAAAACATTATCCTGGGCATGGTAATACAAATACTGATAGCCATACTANATTGCCTATTATAGATATATCTAAAGAAGAATTGTATAATAATGAGTTGTACCCATTTAAGAACGCAGTACTTTCAGGTGTTAAATCTATAATGACTGGTCATATAGTTATCCCTTCTATTGATCAAGATAATATTCCTGCAACTTTTTCAAAAAAGATAGTTAATGATATATTAATTNAAGATTGGAATTTTAATGGATTAGTTATAACCGATGCATTAGAAATGGGAGCTTTAACTTCAAATGTTTGGCATGGAGAATCTGCAATCAAGGCAATTGAAGCAGGGGCAGATATTATTCTTCTTCCTTTAAATGCAACATCAGCAATAGAATCAGTTTATANTGCTGTTCAAAGTGGNAGAATTTCTTTAGATAGAATTAATTATTCATATAATAAAATAATTAAACAAAAAGAGGAAATGGGTTTGTTTTCTGAATCATATAATAACTGGATAGATGTTGAGAAAAATATTGCTTCTTCAGAAAATCGTAAAATAGCAAATAAAATTGCAGAAAAATCTATTACACTCGTTAAAAATAATAAAAATATAATTCCATTTAACCCTAACAATTATAAGAAGGTCACTCATTTATTATTATCTACTGACAATGACTTGAGACAAAGATTGAAGTCATTTGCAAGAGATATACGTTATATTCATGGAAATGTTAATGAAATATATGTAAATGATAAATTAACAAGCTTAGGAAAACAGGATATATTAAATAAAGTAAAAGATTCAGATGTAATTATAGTATCAATGTTAATTAGGATTAGCATGGATAAAGGACTCTCNACAATTGATAATTCTCATAATCAACTTTTAAGTGATCTAAAATCTCTTAATATACCTATTATTGGAGTCAGCTTTGGGAGTCCGTATTTACCTGACTATAATCATCTNGACGCATATTTATGTTCATATGGCTATGGATCAGTTTCATTAAAAGCTACAACTGATGCANTATTTGGTAGAAAAGACATATCAGGAGAATTACCTATTAATTTAAATGATATTTATAAAACAGGTCATGGTTTAAAGGTAAAAAAAAATTATAAAATATTTAATTCTCAATTAAATATAGATTTAAATGAATCATTTGATATTATTTATACAGCTATTTCTGATTCAATATTTCCAGGTGCTCAATTGTTTGTTTCAAAAGGAGATAAAATATTAATAAATAAAAGTTTTGGTAATCATACATATGAAAAAGATTCTAAAATTATAACTAATGAAAGCATATATGATGTAGCATCTTTAACAAAAGTTTTATCTACCACGCCTGTTGCTATGAAACTTATACAGAAGAAATTATTAAGTTTAGATTTTTATCTATCAGACTTTTATCCTGAATTTAATTCTGGTAATAAAAAAGAAGTAACTATAAGGCATTTATTAACTCATTCATCTGGATTGCCTGCTTATGTTGANTATTATAAGATTAATAGCATANATCCTGAATTAGATATTATTAATGATATTGTTAATTTAGATTTAGAATATATACCTGATGAAAAAATGGTTTATAGTGATTTGGGGATGATATTATTATATGATATTATTAAGAAAGTTTCAAATTCAGATNTAGATAAATTATCTAATAAATATTTTTATAAACCATTTAATATGACTAATACGTATTTTAATCCTATTAATGATGACATAGTAGTACCAACCGAGTATGATAAGCATTATAGAATGAAATTAATTAAGGGTGAAGTTCATGATGAAAATGCCTATATTTTAAATGGTGTCTCTGGACATGCTGGTTTATTTTCAAATTCTACAGATATTGGTACTTTTTCAAAATTTTTTTTAAATGAAGGAGTTTTATTGGGAAGAAGATATTTGAAAAAAGATTTAATTAGAACATTTACTTCAAAAACAAAAAANCCAGTAAATTCAGATAGAGCATTAGGTTGGGATACTCCNTCTGATAGAGGGAGCTCTGCTGGTGATTATTTTTCAATTGGATCTTATGGCCATTTAGGCTTTACAGGAACTTCTTTATGGATAGACCCTAATGAAGAAATTATAATTGTTTTTTTAACAAATAGAGTGTATCCAACAAGAGAAAANAAGGGTATATATAATATTAGAAGAGAACTTCATAATTCAATAATGACTAATATTAAGGAGTANTAATATTCATACTCTTGATATAATAATAATACTTTTATTTCTTACAGGTGTAACAGCCTATGGTTTATATCGGCAAGCTAGTAATAAATCNTTTTCAGATTTTTTTTTAGCAAGTGGAAATGTTTCATGGTTTACAGCTATGCTGTCAATAGTCGCAACTGAAACATCAGTTCTTACATTTATAAGTGTACCTGGTATATCATATCGTGGAGATTGGTCCTTNCTTCAATTGGCTCTAGGTTATATAGCTGGTCGTATTTTAGTTAGTATTTTTTTATTACCAGTATTTTTTAAACATGGAATAACGTCTATATATGAAATATTAGAAAAGCAGTTTAATGTTTATATTCAAAAATTAGCTTCTTTTACATTTTTAATAACTAGAATTTTAGCTGATGGAGTAAGATTTTTAGCTACAGCAATTATTATCCAATCTATAACTGGNTGGTCAATATATGANTCGATATTGCTTATAGGTGTTATAACTCTTATTTATACGGTTTCAGGTGGATTAAAAGCAGTTATGCATATTGATGCATTTCAATTTGGAATTTACTTATTGAGTGCCATTATATGTATTTATTTTATAATTGATTTAGTTCCTGAAAATTCTTTTCAATATTTATATGATAGTGGAAAGTTTAAAATATTTAATTTTAGTAATAGTTTTTTATCAAANCCTTTTTCTTTCTTCTCTGCTTTTATTGGTGGTTGTATGCTTTCATTTGCATCACATGGATCAGATTATATGATGGTNCAAAGAGTTCTTGCAACAAGTAGTATAGATTCAGCAAGAAAAGCAATGATTGGNAGTGGNATTTTTGTACTTATTCAATTTTCATTATTTTTATTTATAGGTTCTTTAATTTATATAATATCTGATTGTATAATGATAGATAAAGATAGAGAAATTACATATGTAATTAAAAATGTGCTTCCTGTAGGATTTAAAGGTATTGTTATAGCGGGTGTTTTGTCTGCCGCAATGTCAACTTTAAGTTCTTCAATAAATGCATTGTCTTCATCAACATTGAGGGATTGGTTTCCTNATATAAAATCATTAAAGATTTCTAGAATTGTTGCTTTTGTTTGGACAGTAATTCTTGTGTTTGTAGCAATCTTTTTTAATAGTATTGATAGTTCACTTATAATTATTGGATTAAAGATAGCTTCTTTTACATATGGAGTATTATTAAGTTTTTTTATTTTATCTAAATTTGGGAAGTTTAAAACTAAAAATATAGTTATTGGNTATTTATCAGGAATTTTAACTGTATTTNTTTTTACTGAAATTGGAATTGCGTGGACATTTTATATTTTAGGAAGTGTATTTGTTAATATTATGGTTGTATTCTTTTTAGAATACACGAACAAATTTTTATTTATTAGAGATATTATAATAACATTAATTATTTCAATAACTATATTACTTATATTTAATACTAAAGATGATAATTTTAGCTCAAATATTATAGATATAAAAATAAAAGAGAGTTGTTTGGATAAAAAGGTATTTATTGGAAGTGATATATTGCTAAANAATGAAAAATATTTTGATAATATAGAAAATGTAGGACTNGTTGTAAATCATTCTAGTGCAATTATTGACATTAATGAAAATAATAATTCTATTACNCCTAAATTTAAAGGCTTTAATTTAAAAATAATTTTTACTCCTGANCATGGTTTAGTTAATAACTATGCTGCAGGAGAATATGTCGATGATATTAATGATTTTAATATACCTATAATTAGTCTATATGGTAATGATTTTAAACCAGATGCTAAATATCTAGAAAATTTAGATGCTATAATTTTTGATATACAGGATATAGGTAGTAGATATTATACATATGTAAGTACAATGACTAATGTAATGGAGATTTGTGCTATNAATAATATTCCATTTTATGTTCTTGATAGACCGAATCCTATAAGTGGTAAAGTAGAGGGCCCTNTATTAAATGAAGAATTCTCATCATTTGTAGGAATGCATGAGATTCCAACTCGTCATGGAATGACAATTGGTGAAATTGCATTAATGATAAATGAAGAAAAGTGGCTTGAAGATGATTTAAAAACTGATTTGCATATCGTTAAAATGCAAGGATGGAGTAGAGAAATGTATTTTGATGATACTAATTTAAAATGGGTACCACCTTCACCAAACATCCCAAATATTGATTCAGCTATTTTNTATAGTGGCTTGTGTCTNTTCGAAGGTACAAATATATCAGAAGGTAGNGGNACAAATATTCCATTTGAAATAATTGGTTCTCCTTGGTTAGATTCAGATAAATTAATTGATGAAATTAATTATAGAAATTTAGAGGGTTTTAAAGTTTCTAAAATAAACTTTATTCCTAAGGCTATAAAGGGNAAATCCCTTTATCCAAAATATCTGAATGAGAAATGCAATGGTTTAAGGATAACTATAATAGATAGGGAAAAAATTAATCCTATTGAATTGNCTGTAAATTTAATGAGCATTATTAGAAAAAATCATCCTGAAGAATTCAATCTTTTGGAAAATGATTTTATTGATAAATTATATGGGTCTAATAATTTAAGAAATAGTATTATATCTAATAAAGATATTGATGTATTAACGAAGAGTTGGGTGAAATTTAATAATAACAAGTATCTAATGTATTAAAATGACATATATTGATTTTATAATAATTGGCTGNTATTTAAGTCTAATTTTTGGNGTTGGAATTTTCACAAGATCTTATGTGAATGGCTTTTCTGNTTTTATGGTAGCAAATAGAAGTGTTAGTTTGCCTTTAGGTGTTGTTACGATGCTTGGTACCGAGTTAGGGCTAATTACTGTTATGTATAATGCTCAAACAGGAATTAATGGTCTTTTTAGTTCTTTTCATATAGGGCTTGCTGCTTTTATTGTTACATTACTNATTGGTTTNACAGGTTTTGTAGTTGTTGAACTTAGAAGGCTTAAAGTAAAAAGTATACCTGAATACTATAACCTTAGATTCGGTCCTAAAACTCGGATTTTAGGAGCTATTTTGCTTTGTCTAGGAGGAATNCTTAATATGGGTTTATTTTTAAAAGTAGGAGCAATTTTTATTCAAAGTATTTTTGGTATAGATCCTAATAGTAATTTTCTTACAATTATTATGTTAGTTTTGCTTTTGCTCGTTCTTATTTATACTATTTCTGGAGGTATGCTATCAGTTATAGTAACAGATTATATTCAATATGTTGTTCTTTCAATAAGTTTCTTATTATGTATCTTTTATTCAATTAAAACTCTTGGATGGAATAATATATTTAATTCTTTAGAATTTATAATGAAAGAGAATAATGCAGATTATAATATTGATTCNATCTATAATCCTGTANATAAAATGGGAGGAGCATATATTTCATGGCAGGTTATTTTNGGTTTTGTTAGTGCTGTTATATGGCCAACTTCAATTACAAGGGTATTNTCAATTAAAAGTACTAATCTTGTAAAAAAACAATATCTTTGGTCTTCATTTTCATTTTTAATTAGATTTATTATTCCTTGTTTTTTGGGNATATGTGCATTCGTTTATTTTAATGGTAATGTGGGGGNGCAATCACTTGCTTTAATGCCTAGGTTTTTAGCTGAAATTCTTCCTGTTGGTATTTTAGGTATTGTTGTAGCTGGTATGTTAGCTGCTTTTATGAGTACTCATGATAGTTATTTGTTATGTTGGAGTACTATAATTACAAATGATATTATTGAACCANTATATAAAAAAGAATTATCATCTGATATAAAAATATTTTTAACTAGAATAATAATATTATTTTTAGGAATTTATATATTTTATTGGGGAATGTTTTATGAAGGCTCTGATGCGATATGGGATTATCTTGGTATAACTGGAGCAATATATTTTACAGGAGCGATTTCTGTTGTTGTTTTAGGCCTTTACTGGGAAAAAGCAAGTTCAGCTGGNGCTATATTGTCTTTATTGGGAGGTCTTTCGAGTATTGTCGGGCTTGAACCAGTCAGAAATTACATNGGCCTTAGTATCGATAATCCAGCTGTTATAGGTATTATGGCTTTAATTTTTAGTATATCACTTATGGTTATAGGNTCAATTGTATTTCCTGATAAAGCAAAAGGA
Organism: Fidelibacterota bacterium; assembly: GCA_002705605.1. Lineage (GTDB taxonomy): Bacteria > Fidelibacterota > Marinisomatia > SCGC-AAA003-L08 > D37C17. The sequence goes on from PAJD01000006.1 coordinate 146,753, forward strand.
ATANTTAAATGATTTGGAAATTTTTTTGGCAATTTTTATTCTTTTTTTCATTGATTATGTTTGTTGNTATGTTTTTAAAATTCACAAGAGAAGGATATGAAGATTTAAAAAAAATTTTTAGAAATGATGAAGAATAATAAACTTTATAATAGAACTATTTTTTCCTGGTCTATTTATGACTTTGCAAATCAGCCTTTTACAACTATAACTGTAACGTTTATATACTCAACATTTTTTGCTTCTACTATTTTTTTAGGTACAGANGAAGCTGGCNTTTCAGCATGGGGAAAGGCAATAACAGTTTCATCGTTAGCAATTGCCTTGCTATCTCCTATAATGGGAGCAATAGCTGATAGAGGAGGTTATAGAAAATTATTTTTAATTTTCTGGACATGGATATGCATTCTTTTTTCTTTTTTGTTGTATTTTCCACAGCAAGGNGANGTATTTAATTCATTATTATTTTTTTGTATAGCAAATATTGGATTTGAAATGGGTGGAGTATTTTTAAATGCTTATTTACCAGAAATTGCTCCTAAAAGTAAAATAGGAAGAATTTCAGGCTATGGTTGGTCTTTTGGATATATAGGTGGTTTAATAGCTCTTGCTTTCTGTTTTGTTGTATTTGTTTCTCCTGATAATCCAATTAATCCACTGACAGGTAATGAGTTAAATAAATCTANTTATGAACATATTAGGATAATTAANGTGTTTATAGGTATATGGTTTGCTATATTCTCTATNCCTACTTTTTTATATGTTAAAAGTAATAGTAAACTTACAAAACCAACAAAAAATCTTATTNCAGATTCATTTAAAGCAATTAGAAGGACATTTAATGAAATAAAAAAATATAAACAAATTGTACGTTTTTTATTAGCTAGAGTTGTTTATAATGATGCTATGATCACAGTTATTGCATTTGGAGGTCCCTATGCTTATACACAATTTGGCTTTGATATGGATACAAATGGTAAGTTGATGATATTTGGGATTGTATTAAATGTTTTTGCTGGCATTGGAGCTTTTTTACTAGGGTTTTTAGATGATTATATCGGTGGAAAAAATACTGTACAAATAACAAACTTAGGTTTTATTTTTGCNCTTATCATTGCATTTATAGCTCCGACTTTAGATAATGGAGAGTTTTACTTTTGGATATCTGGAGCTTTGATTGGAATTTTCATGGGTCCAAATCAAGCAGCGAGTAGATCTTTAATGGGTCGCTTAATTCCAAAGAGTAAAGAAAATGAATTTTATGGTTTTTTTGCTTTTTCAGGAAAGGCGACTGCCTTTTTAGGGCCGCTTCTTTTTACATTGATTATTGACTATACAAATAATATAAGATTATCGCTTTTAATGTTAGCTTTATTATTTTTTATAGGNATGATAATATTAAACACTGTTAATACTACAGAAGGTGTTAGTTCAGCTAAAAATTAAACACTTAATAATTTACTTTAAGTAATCATTGTAATATATATTAATTGTTGTTAAATTAAGTGAGTAATTAATATTAAATGAAATACTTATTTATTCCCATATTATTTTTATCTTTTTTACTTATAACGAATAAAAGTAAAAACCCTAAAAATACTAATGTAATTTTAAAAATATCTAATTTAAAAGAAGAAGATATACAAAAAAATTTAATAAATGAATTTAGACGGAAATCAGATATAGATTATATAGATGGGTCAGTATTAACAAAAACTGTTGTATTGCAAGTAAATGAAAGAAAATTTAATAAATCAGAAATTGAAAAATATATGCAGCGTTGGGGTTTAGATATTGATGAGTATGTATTTACCAATAACACGTCTATTTCTGATATAGAAAACTAAAATATTTTAGATCTTAAATCAATTATATCTAGTTTTTCTTTTTCACTATTAAGCCATTGATTATAAACTTTATTCCTATTTCTAATTGTAGCCTCTGTTCTTAGCGAATCAAGGATTTCATTAAACTTATTTTCATCGAAATCATCCTTCGTTAATAGTTTTACAACAAAAACATTACTTGATGATTTTATAATTTCTGTGAAATCATTTATTTCCATAGTGTTTAAATGATTAATTAATGAATTATTCTTTCCAATTGTTTGAAAACTTCCTCCAATAGTTGATGTAATATTATTAGAGTATGAAATTAAATTATTGTTATCAGCAATTGTTTCCCAATTATTTACTTTATATTCAATGTTTTTTAATAAATTGAAGGAATAGTCTTGTTTTTTTTCTCTTTTTAAAATTCTCTCTATACTCCCTTTTACTTCATCTAGCTGAGTATAAAAGCTTTTATTTGAATTTATAATATTAAATACTGCTAAGCCATTATCAGTTTGAAATGAATCTGACGTATCTCCAGCATTATTATCAAATGCAAACCTTACTGCCTGCCTAACTGCACCCATTTGGAATGGAATTCCTGAATTGTTTTTAAAGTCTTCAGTTATTTTGATTGTGTCAATTTTAGTTATATTATATTCATTTATTGTATCTTCAAAAGAAGATGATTGAGCATCAGAAGAGAAATCAATAGATAGCTGAAGTAAGCTATCTTGCATATCAATTACTTGAATTGAATCTAAATTAGATGAATTTAAATTTTCCCAAAGAACATATTGAACAGTTATAGATTCCGAGTTGTTATACTTTTCTTCTTTATCTAGATTGTATTTTTCTAAAATTTCATCATCGCTAACTATTAAAAGTGAATCATTGATGTCATTTACTTTAACATTTAGGATATCTATACTGCAATTTAGATTATTTAATTTATAATTATTTTTAATTTCATAATCTGATGTGCTATTTAGATTATTGAAAAAACTTTGAAGTTTTCTATCAGCTAAAAAAGTTTTTAAATAGTTTTCCCAAATAAGTAAAAGACTTTTTGCAGTATCTGGAATACCTACGTTGCTAACAGAGTATTGATAAGAATCTAAGTCAAAATTACCTTCCTCGTCTTCAAATAATCCTAGTTCTTTAAGATTGTTTTGAAATGCTACGGGAGGACTTAGTAGTAAAAAATTGTAGATTTCATCAGGTTGAACTTTAAGATTTAATTCTTCTATTTTTTGATCTTTTATTTTTCTTTCAATAATATTATTCCAAGCAAAATCACTAGCATTTTGTTCAGCTCTAGAGTCTATGTTTCTACCTTGTTGACGAAATCTATTTAGTTGAATTTGTCTCTCATTCAAAAAGTAAGATATAGGAATGCTTTCATTTCCTACTTTACCTACATATGATCTTGTATCTATTTTCCCAAAGAAACTTTGAATTGTACCTAAAATATTAGCTCCTCCAACTAATCCTCCAACTGCCATACTAGCTACAAAAAAGAATAACAAAGTCCATAACATCCATTTTGAATTATCTCTTAATTTTGACATGCTTAACATAAAAAAATACTCCTATTAAATTTAAAAGTGGAGATAAGCGGGTTCGAACCGCTGACCTCTTGAATGCCATTCAAGCGCTCTCCCAGCTGAGCTATATCCCCTTAAAAAACACTCTTTAGCAAGCCTTAATTTATTTTTTATTGAATATTTCTCAAAGAAAAAGCTTTTATTTATTAAATTTAGGCTTATTATAATTTAGATTTATGAAGATTAATTATAAAGATATAATTCAAATAATAACTATTTCGATACTGTTATCATCTTTGAGATACTTTTTCTTAGAAGATTACCCTATTTTAAAAAAATCAAAATTACAAGAAGTTGATTTGAATGTAAGTGAACTTGATAGTTTGTATTCTTTTCTTGATAATTTAGAATCTCCTACAGTGCTAAATTTGGAACTATCTAAAATGCTTTATGATAATAATTTAGTTACTTTTATTGATGCTAGAGATATTGAATCATACAATAGCAGTCATATACTATCATCAATAAATATACCTTATGAGTTGGTAGATCAAATCGCTACTGACTATGATTTAAAATATTTAAATGAATTGAAAGAAGATTTTACTATTGAAATTGATATAGAGAGTTCTTCCTTTTACATAAGTCTGATTGATGGTCAATTTTATATTAGCGATAGTATTGATAAAATTAAAAACAAATCATTTTCAAGTAAAAACTTTCTAATCTATTGCGATGGTCATGGATGTAGTTTAAGCGAAGATTTAGGTTTTTATTTATATAATGAATTAGGAATAAAAGGAATACTGATATACGAAGGAGGAATACCAGAATGGTTGGAAAGCGGGTATCCAATAAAAAATGATTAATCTATTTAAAAACATTAATTTTTTATTATTAGGAAGACTAATCTTAGGATATGTATTTATTTATGCCAGCATTGACAAAATTATTGATCCAGTAAGTTTTTCTGATATAATAGATAATTATCATATTACTCCTGTTTTGTTAAATAATTTATTTGCTTTATTTATTCCGTGGCTTGAATTAATTATTGGATTATGTTTAATTTTTAATATAAAAGTACACGGTGCATCTTTTTTATCAATTTTATTGTTATTATGGTTTATTTTTATTTTAACTCAAGCTATTTTTAGAGGTATTAATGTTGAGTGTGGATGTTTTGACTTAAATACATCTAACTTAGATGATTTAGAACTAAGAAAAAATATGATAAAAAGAATATTTGAAGATATAGTATTTTTAGGGATAAGTTTATATGTTAATATTAAATCTAAAAACAATTAAATGTTAAAAATGATATATATATTATTGATGTTTTGCTTTTTATTTTCTCAAGAATCGTTTGGCAATAATGTTTTAACAATTATTGGGACAACAAATGTTCATGGTGAAATAGATCCTTGTGGTTGAAAAAAGAAACCATTGGGCGGTCTAGCTCGAAAAGCAACTATATTGGAACAATTAAATCAAGAAGGTGTTAATCCATTGGTTTTAGATGCAGGTGATTTGTTATTTAAGAAAAATGTTTTAGATCCTGGCGTAACCTTAGACGTTTCTAAGGTAAATGCAGAAATTATAATTGATTCATTTAATGAGATGGGTTGTGATGCTTTTTCTCCAGGTTCAAAAGATTTTGCAGGTGGTCTTGATTTTATTTTATCTCAATATAAAAAATCAACTTTTCCATTTCTTTCGTGTAATATAACTAATAAAACAGGTGAATTAATATTTGAACCATATGTAGTTATAGAAAAAAACAATATCAATGTTGGTATTATAGGGTTAACATCTGTTTTTGATAATAATGAAATTGAAATTTTAGATCCCATAACATCTTTAAGAAATATATTGAAAGAAGTTAGTAATAAAAGTGATATTGTTATATTGCTTTTTAATTCCACTCAACAAGATTTAACAAAACTTTATAATAATGATTTTGATATAGATATGATTTTAAGTAGTAGAGGTAGAACTAGGTCCTCAGATGGAGGAGCAGGAATACCAACGTATATAGCGGGTGATAGAGGCAAATTATTATATAAATTTGATTTAAATATAGTTGATAAGGATTTACCATTTATAGATTTAGCTTGGTGTGAAAATACTATAAAACGAGTTGGTGATAGATTGGAAAAAATGAAACAAGGTAATCCTAATGTAGATTTGATGCAATTATACAAAAGTGACCAAAAAACGTTAAATAGAATTTATGGTTACCAGTCTCAGTTAAATCAAGCTAATCAATTGTTAGAAAATGCTATAAATACATTGACTTTTGAAAAGATTGAGCTTGGAAAGTTGGTTTTTGACGAACCTAATATTTTAAAAATTGTTGATAAAGGCAAAGAAAAGATTAGAGAGATAGGTGGGCCAATGTTGGATGATAAGGGTAGATTGCCCGGAGATCCACATCATGGTCACAATCATTAGTAAAAAAAGGTATTGGTCTTTTCATATTAATCTTTCTAAAATTGAGTTCATTTAAAGTGCTTTTTTTAGGATTTTATTGCGAAAGTAGCTCAGCTGGTAGAGCATCACGTTGCCAACGTGAGGGTCGTCGGTTCGAATCCGATCTTTCGCTCTAGTTTTACGGCGTCGTACTCAAGCGGTAAGAGAGCAGTCTGCAAAACTGTTATGCACCAGTTCGAATCTGGTCGACGCCTCATAATGCCGAGGTGGTGAAATTGGTAGACACAAGGGACTTAAAATCCCTCGGACCATATACGTCCGTGCCGGTTCGATTCCGGCCCTCGGTACACATTTAATTCTATATTTATTATCGAACAATTTTTACCATTAATAATCATTCATTTCTTAGCAGTTATTAGTCCTGGTCCTGATTTTGTTATTGTTACTTCTCAAAGTATCAAATATGGTAGAATTACTGCACTTAAAACTAGCTTAGGAATATCATTAGGTATATCAATCCATGTTTTATACTGCATATTTGGTTTGGATTATATTTTTATTAATAATAATTATTTTTATAATATTATTAAGTATTTATCATTTGCTTATTTATTATTTTTATCAATATCATTAATAAATACTAAATATAATAATAAAAATACTTTACCAAACAATTCATTGTTTAACTTAAAAAATCCATTTTTAATTGGTTTTTTAACAAATGTACTAAATCCTAAAGCTATTCTTTTTTTTGTTTCATTGTTCACTATTTTTGTTAATCAATCAACTTCTATTTATATTAAATCAATTTATGGCATTTGGATGGTACTTTCAACTGGTGTATGGTTTTGTATAGTATCAGTATTTTTTACTTCTAAATATTCAAAAAAAATTATAAATAAATATTCCATAATAATTAGTAAAATTATGGGTATAATTTTATTAGTAATTTCAATAAAGGTGATTTTATAGTATGGAAATAGGTTCATTATTATTAAATATTGGTTATTGTCTTAATCTTATAGCTCTAGGTTTTAGAGAAATACTTTGGATTCGGATTTTATTAACTCTTGGATATTTTTTAAGATTTATTACTCAAAGTTATGTTGAACAAGATTTGAATTTTTCAGTTTGGATGATAATTTTTGTTATAATTAATTTAGTCCAAATTGTAATAATTATTAATGAAAGAAGAAAAAGATATATAGAACCAAAAATCTTTGATATTTATGAATCAGTTTTTAAAAGCCTAACAACGTTCGAATTTTTAACTTTTTGGAAAGTTGGTATTATTAAAAATATACAGGATGGTAAAGTAATTATAGAAAAGGATAAAAAATTAAATTCAATATTATTACTTATTAATGGCAAGGTTAGTGTTAAATCAAATGGTAAGGTTATAGCTTATTTACCAAGAGGAAGCTTCATTGGTGAGATTAGTTATATTACCAAAGAGGGTGCTTCAGCAGATGTTGTGGCTGAAGGAGATGCAACTTATATTGAATGGACTAATAAGGAATTGAAAAATATTAAAATAAATAAAAAAATATTTTGGACAAAAATTCAAAATATTTTGTTAAATGATCTTATTGTTAAATTAAAGCGCTCATCAATAGATTAAGAATGAAAAATATTAAAAAACCAAAAATTATAATAAATAAAGTTTATACCAAGACTGGAGATAAAGGTATGACCTCATTAATTGGAGGTAAAAGGGTTCTTAAAAGTAATAAAAGAGTTTCTGCCTATGGTCAAATCGATGAATTGAATGTAGCTGTTGGTTCGTGTTTAGTAGAAATAAAAAAAGTAAATAATATTGATTTTTTAGATTTAGAAAAGGTCCTAATAAGAATCCAAAATGAGTTGTTTAATTTAGGTAATATGTTAGCAATGGATACTGAAAGTGAGATGAAAGGTATGCCTCAAATAGATATGAGCTATGTAAATGAATTAGAAAATAATATTAACTTCTACAATAAACCTTTATCTGAATTAAATTCCTTTGTATTGCCAGGAGGTAATGAGCTTAGTATTAGATTCCATTTAGTGCGAGTGAAATGTAGAAAAGTAGAGCGTTTTATAGTGAAAATAATAGATGAAGAATTAGTTGATATTGTTATTCTAAAGTATTTAAATAGATTGTCTGATTTATTTTTTGTTTTATCACGGTATGCTAATTTTACAATAGGTGATGATGAATTAACTTGGAATCCAAATTGTTAATATTATGATAGATAACTTTGATTGGTTTACTAGGTTTTTTACTTACTCTTCAATTCAAGTGAAGTTTATTGCTTCTTTCATTGCTATTTTATCGTTCATTGTTTTAAGAAAGCTATTTTTAAAGATACTTTTTAAAAATACAACAAATGCTCTAATTAGATACAGATGGCAGAAAATTTCAAGTTATGTTATTAATGTTTTAGGATTAATTATAGTTGGACAAATTTGGTTTAAAGGNTTTGAATCTATNGCTACTTATTTAGGNCTTTTATCTGCTGGTGTNGCAATAGCATTAAAAGATCCTCTNGTTAATCTTACTGGTTGGGCTTTTATATTATCTAGAGCTCCATTTGTTGTAGGTGATAGGATACAAATTGGAGAGCATTCTGGAGATGTNATTGATATTAATTTTTTTAAATTCACTTTAATGGAAGTTGGTCATTGGGGTGAAGGTGAACAAGCATCAGGNAGAATTATACACATTCCTAATGGAAAAGTNTTTATTGATATATTAGCAAATTATAGTAAAGGTTTTAAATATATTTGGAATGAAGTTCCTGTTTTATTAACATTTGAAAGTGATTGGAAAAAAGCAAAAANAATACTTGAAAAAATTTCAAAAAAACATACTGCAAATATAAGTAAAGTAGCNGCTAAAAATTTTAAAGAAGTTTCAAAGTTATATATGGTTTACCAGCCTGATTTTAATCCTCAAATCTATACTAAAGTTGAAGATTCTGGTATTTTATTAACGATTAGATATTTATGCAATCCAAGAAAAAGAAGAATAACAAGTCAATTTATATGGGAAGATATTTTAAATGACTTTGAANAGGATNGAAGTATTGATTTTGCATATCCNACGACCAGATTTTTTGATGCAACAAAAGAGTCTTAAAAAATGAAATTTTTAACATATTCCTATAAAGGTGTTAAGTCTTTAGGTTGTCTAATTAATCAAAATGATGTTTTAAATATATCTAGTTCATCTGGAAAAACTCTANAANATAATNTNTCTGATTATCTTATAAATTTTGAATTAAATAATNTTTTNTTAAAGAAATTAATTGANTCTAATAATGNAGAGATTATTANTTTGAAGGATGTTAAAATTGAAAGATTGATTCAGCCAAAATCTTTTAGAGATTTNTATGCTTTTAGACANCATGTNCAGGCTGGTAGNAAAAGTAGAGGNCTTGATATGATTCCTGAATATGATGAATTTCCNGTTTTCTATTTTTCAAATCATAANTCAGTTATTGGTCCTGGTAANATCGAATTATTTNNTAAACAAATAGATAANTTAGATTTTGAGCTTGAAATNGGTTTGNTAATATCAAAANATGGNAGAAATATNAAGGCNAANNATGCNTNTAAGNATGTNGCTGGNTTTACNATATTAAATGANTGGAGNTCAAGNACNATNCAAATGAAAGAAATGAAGTTNAATNTGGGNCCAGCAAANGGTAAAGATTTTGCTACTTCTATAGGTCCATATTTAGTTACTTTGGATGANTTGNAAGATAAAATGATTGGTAATATAGAAGAATTGAGATATGANNTNTCTATGGAGGCTTTTTTAAATGATAAATTAATTTCAAGTGATAATTTTAAAAATATCACATGGTCATTNTCAGATATGATTGAAAGAGCTTCATANGGTGTTGATTTAGTGCCTGGTGATTTAATTGGTTCAGGAACATGNGCAACNGGATGTTTATTAGAGTTGAATCAAACAAATAANAAANATTCATGGCTTNAANATNGTGATACTATAANNCTAANNATCGATAANTTNGGTGTATTNGAAAANAAAGTAAGTTGTATAGATTTATGAGTTTATCAAATTCTGAATTAAAAAAAATATNTTATNATTTAAAACTCCCNAGAAACATAGAAGAGAANATGTTGNTATTGCTTAGGCAAGGNAAATTATCAAAATGGTTTTCTGGNATAGGTCAAGANGCAATAGCTGTNGGNNCNACTTATGCTCTTAAAAAAGATGATTNTATTTTACCAATGCATAGGAATTTAGGTGTTTTTACTACGAGAGAANTAGATNTAGANAAATTATTTTCTCAATTGATGGGTAAAGAAGGTGGNTATACTAAGGGTAGAGATAGAACATTNCANTTTGGAGATATGCAAAATAATATAATTGGAATGATATCTCATNTAGCTGCTATGNTACCAGTTGCTAATGGCTTNGCNTTNTCATCTAANATAAAAAAACAAAATAATATAGCTGTTTCATTNGTTGGAGATGGTTCAACAAGTGAAGGNGATTTTCATGAAGCNCTGAATTTAGCNGCTGTATGGGAANTNCCNGTTATTTTTATTATAGAAAATAANGGTTACGGTCTTTCAACTCCAAATAAAGANCAATTTAAATGCAATGANTTGGTTGATAAAGCTAANGGATATGGTATNATTGGTGATATTGTAAATGGAAATGATATATTGGATGTTTANAATATGATTAANAAATATTCNTCTCTNATTAGNAAAAANCCTCANCCANTATTAATTGAAGCAAAAACATTTAGAATCCGAGGTCATGAAGAAGCTTCTGGTGTTAAATATGTACCAAAAAAACTCATTGATAAATGGAAAAAAGAAGATCCAATAATGAAGTTTGAAAAAGTATTGCTAAATAAAAAAATAATTACAAAAAAATNAATTTCAAAAATTAATGATGAAATTAATAAAAAAATAGATGTTGTATTAGATAAAGTTATAAATAAAAANAAGCCATACTCTTCNGAAGAAAATGAATTGAAAGATGTTTTTTTAGATAAAAANTTTGAAAAAATAAGTACAAGTTCTAATAATAAAAAAGAATTACGTTTTGTAGACTCAATNAAAAATTCACTATATCTAAAGATGAAAAAAGATAAAAAAGTTTTATTGATTGGCCAGGATATAGCTGAGTATGGTGGAGTATTTAAAGTAACTGAAGGTTTCTTGAAAGAATTTGGTAGAGATAGAGTAAGGAATACGCCTATTGTTGAATCNGGNGCAATTGGANCAGCNCTTGGNTTNTCATTAGGAGGATATAANCCAGTAGTTGAATTGCAATTTGCTGANTTTGTTAGTAATGGNTTTAATCAGATAGTTAATAATTTAGCTAAAACTTATTATCGNTGGGGNCAATCTNTAAATGTTACATTAAGATTACCTACAGGAGCNGGAATTGGAGGNGGNCCATTTCATTCNCAAAGCAATGAGTCTNCATTTTTTCACATTCCTGGAATAAAAATTGTATATCCATCTAATCCTTATGATGCAAAAGGATTNNTNCTTTCTTCNATAGATGATCCNAATCCAGTTATGTTTTTTGAGCATAAAGCTCTTTANAGAAGNAGTAGGTCTNTAGTACCAGATGATATNTATAATATTGAACTTGGAAANTTGAAGGTTNTAGANGAAGGAACAGATTTAACNGTNGTGTGTTATGGNTTAGCTGTAAATTGGATTAAAGAATATTTAAANAAATCNAATTATAGTATAGAAGTAATTGATTTAAGAACATTNGTNCCNCTTGATAAAGAAGGAATTNTNAATTCTGTAAAGAAAACAAATAGAGTTCTTATATTGCATGAAGATAATTTGACNGGAGGANTTGGTGCTGAAATATCTTCAATTATTAGTGAAAATTGTTTTGAGTATTTAGATGCACCTGTAATGAGATTAGCNTCGATTGATACTCCNNTTCCATTTACTGATGATATTGAGCAAGATATTTATTTNCCAAAGTCAAAGATTANTGATGCTNTTGAATATTTAATTAATTATTAAAGCTCTTTTTTGTACACGATATTTATGTTTAAATTTAAATAATAAATTTTTTTTATATGGAGANTAAATGAAGTTAAGNTGTATGGATTTTTTAGGNATTAATGANCANTTTTCTGAAGAGGAAGTAATGGTTCAGAATATGGCNCATGAATTTGTTTCTAAAGANGTGATGCCAATTATAGAGGAAAATTATAAAAATGGTACTTTTCCTNAAGAATTAATAAAAAAAATAAGNGCTCAAGGATTTTTAGGTTGNAATTTGCCAACAGATTATGGATGCGGAGGAATGTCAAGTACTGCNTATGGTTTNATTTGTCAAGANCTAGAAAGAGCTGATTCAGGTGTAAGGTCTTTTGTNTCTGTNCANGGATCATTGGTTATGTATCCNATNTATAAGTATGGNTCTGAAGANCAAANNAAAAAATGGNTNCCTNAAATGGCTAAAGGAGAGAAAATAGGATGTTTTGGATTAACTGANCCAAATTTTGGTTCTAATCCATCTGGNATGATAACTAANGCAAAGAAGGTTGATGGTGGTTATNTNTTAAATGGCTCTAAAATGTGGATTACTAATGGAACTATTGCTGATGTNGCAGTTGTNTGGGCTAANGATGAANAAAACGTTNTAAGAGGCTTTTTAGTTGAAAAAGANTTTGAAGGTTTNTCTGCNCCTATAATGAAAGGTAAATGGTCATTNCGTGCATCTATNACNTCNGANNTAGTTNTAGAAAATGTNTTTGTNCCAGAAGAAAATTTNTTACCAAATATTNAAGGNCTGAAAGGTCCTCTTGGTTGTTTNAATCAGGCAAGATATGGAATTGGATGGGGAGCTATTGGTGCAGCCATGAATTTATACGAAGTTGCACTTAAATATTCAAAGGATCGTGAACAGTTTGGTAAGCCAATAGCAGGTTTTCAATTAATTCAAGAAAAATTAGTTTGGATGTTTAATGAAATAACTAAGGGTCAAATAATTGCTATGCAGGTTGGAAGGAATAAAGATAATGAATCTTTAAAACATTCTCAGGTTTCTTTAATAAAAAGAAATAATGTGTGGGTAGCTAGAGAATGTGCAAAATTAGCTAGAGAAATTTTGGGAGCTAATGGTATAACTTCTGATTATCCTGTTATGAGACATATGATGAACATAGAAAGTGTTTATACATATGAAGGAACTCACGAAATGCATACTTTGATTCTTGGTCATGAAATAACTGGAATTCAGGCATTTAAATAAACTAATTAATATTAATTAATTCACGCTCTTTTTTAAATAAGCCTTTTTTATTTTTTTCATTCTTTAAATAATTAAAACTATTCCATCCAGATAATATTGTATAGTATGAAATCAATATAGAAAAGCAATATCCTATTAAGAATATTAAATTTGAAATTTCTTTCATATCTAATACCATAAATATAGCGTATAAAATTATTATATATATTTCTATGGTCATTGAAAGAGATAGTATTTTTATTAAATAACCCTTTTTGTTAGAGTTGTTAATAATACATTCTATAGAATAGAAAAAGAAATATCTGAATAGTAAAAAGAATAATATATTTATATATGTTTTTAAATAATATTGAATAATAACATTGTTATATATAGTTATGGCATTGAAAGGAAGTGGCCAAAATATATTTATAAGATTTATTGACATTAATATATCTAAAAAAATATGTAACAGCATACCTGATACTATTCCATTTGCAAGATTTAAATATGCTTTTTCTTTATATATTTCGTATGTAATTAATAGTATTAAGTATATTAATAGTGCAGAAATAATGCTATGTCCAAAGGTGTGATTGTACAAATTAATATTTAAAAAATTTAAAAATATAATTATTGTATCTATATCAGGAAGCAGTATTCCAATAAGGAAAGCTGGAAAAAACCATTTTTCTATTGGAAGTTTATTTCTAATAAGTATAGCAATATAAGTGTATAGACTTGTTGCAATCATAATGTTTAAATTAAAACTATAACTTATAGGTAATTTAGTATATGTATATTTATTAAAAAAATGAATGCTCAATTAGTTAAACATAAATTATCAGACTATTATTATAAATCTTTATTTACAGATGCTGATGTAGATATACACTCTGTAAGTCTTGTTAATGCTGTGAAATCAATTATAGGTATTGATTTTGATATATCACATGATCATTTACTTGATTATTGTATTAACTATACTAATAGTTGTAAGTCTTCTGATGCAATTGGAGTGTTTGATGAGATCGAGATTCCATCTGCTATTTCATTTGCTACATTAGAAGAATCTCTTTTATCTAATGATTACAATAAATCAATAAAAAATGTTTTTTCTTTGTTGAAAGTATCAGACGGAAAGCATATCCTAGAGTTTTTATTAGAGTTTGCTATTAAGTATAATAGCCCGGTATATTCTTTGGTTTGGTCAGTATATAAAATGTCTTTATTTTTAAAACATAAGAACATTAATGATAGTATTTTGTTTTGTTTGAAATATATCGCTAATAATGAGTCTATTAACAGAGTGTCAGTTAATGAGGAGAAGGTCGTTGATTTTTCAAAGTATGTATATAATAGTAAGTCCATAAAAAAAATATTAATTTATCAATCTATTTTAAATGAGGATTTAGTTAGGAAGGTGAATATCTCAAAATATATAAAAATAAATATTTCTAAAGGTGTAGATTTTTCAAATAATCAGAATCAACTACAAGTTTTTGGTGATCAGTTAAAATATGGAAGAAAATGGATTAGTTTATATCTACAAAAGTTAAGTAAAGATAAATTGGATGTAAAATTAATTATAATGCTAGACATGTTTAGAGGTGCATTAAAAGCATCAGGTGGTAGCTATGATAAAGAAATCTGGAATGATTTGAATATTTATTTAGATAAATGCAATTAACAAACTTAGGAAAATGGAAAATTAAAGTTATAGAGTCTGGTGATTTTAAGCTAGATGGTGGAGCTATGATGGGAAGTGTTCCTAAAGTGCTATGGGATAAAACAAATCCAAGTGATAATTTAAATAGAATTCAATTAGCAATGAGATGTTTGCTTCTTGATGATGGTGAGAATATTGTATTAATTGAAACAGGAATAGGAGATCATTTTAGTGAAAAATTTAAAGAAATGTTTGATATCAATCAACGAGATTATTCTTTAAGTAATACTTTAAGTGATTTCGGTTATTCAATTAAAGATATAACACATGTAATATTAACTCATTTGCATTTTGATCATGCGGGAGGTGCTGTTAAAAAAGAATTAAATGGAGAAATGAGACCACAGTTTCCTAATGCTGAATATTATATTTCCTCTAAAAATTGGGAAGCAGCTTTAAATCCTAATCCTAAAGATAGAGCTAGTTATTTAAAAGAAAATTTTACTTGTCTAAAAGATTATAATGTATTGAATATTTTGCCAGATAATGTAGAAATTTTACCTGGTATAAATACTTATGTTGTTAGTGGACATACCTCAGGTCAACAGTTAGTTGTAATTTCTGGAAATAATAAAAAATTAGTTTTTTGTTCAGATTTGATTCCTCTTAAATCACATTTGAAATTGCCATGGATAATGGGGTATGATTTAAATGCCTCGTTAACCTTAAAAGAGAAGAAAGTATTTCTTGATTTAGCTGCTAATAATAATTGGATTTTATATTTATATCATGATCCTGAAGTAATAGCAGTAGAAATAAAAGAAGCAGATAATTATTATGAGATTATTAATGAGTACAGAAGAAGAAATTAAAAAAGAATTATTTTCAAAAGGCATTAAAGCGTTTAACAATCGTAACTATTATGATGCTCATGAATATTGGGAAGATTTATGGACAGAATACAGATTGAAAGATGCAAAGTTTATCCAAGGTTTAATTCAGTTATCTGTTGGATATTTTCACATAACAAATTTAAATATTAATGGTGCTAAGAGTATGTTTGGTAAATGTTTGCTAAAATTAGATTTATATAAGCAAAATTCAAGAGGAATAGATGTGGTTTTTTTAATAAATGCAGTTAATAATACTATTGATAATTTAAATGAGATAGAAAATATAAAAGATTTTAACTGGAGTAATTCTCCAAAAATAAATGCTTAAAGAACACTTTAATATAAATGTTATGTCTGATGATGCAGTTTTCTGTACTAGTCTAGCAACTGAATGCAATAAGTTTGGATTTTTGTTAAGTTTTTTTAATCAAGAAGATGTTTTAAATAAAAATGATCTTTTTTCTAATGAATCTTTATCTGTTTCAATTATTGACTTAGATATTGATAATCTTAATATAATTAGTCATATAAGGGAAACATCTAAATTGCCTGTTTTTGGTGTTTGTTCCAAGTTAACCAAATCGCTGCAGTCAAAGGCAAAAAATAAAGGTTACGATTTGGTTTTCACTAAATCTTTATTAATTAGTAGTATTAAAAGAATAATTATTCATATTTCAAATGAAAAAGAAAATAAATGAAAATTATTTGGAACATATGTATTTATATTTTTAATTTTCGACCTAGGAGTCTATAAATATGATATCAAAAAGAAAAGTAGAAGAAAGAAATCAAAGGAAATTAGCTATTCTTGAAGGTTCATTAAGGGTTTTTAATGAATTAGGTATAGAAAAAACTACTATGGATGAAATAGCTCACGAGTCTGGTTTTGGGAAAGCAACATTATATTATTATTTCACTTCAAAAGATGATGTTTTTGTTCATATTATGGAATATGGATGGAAAAGACTTTGGGAGGGGATAGAGTCAAGAGTAGTTGAAAATATTGGGCCTCGTAAAAAATTTATTGGTATTATAAGAAAGATGGGAAAGATTGTAACCGAAGATAAAATTTTATATGGATTTTTATTTACTGCACCTAACTATATAAATGATCCAAATAAGCAGCCCTGGAAAATCTATCAGGAAAGATTGTATGCTATATTACAAAGTATTATAGAAAAGGGAATTGAAAAAAAAGAATTTGTAGATTTAAATCCTAATTTGCTTATGAAAGCAATCGGAGGCCTCTTTCATCAATTATTAATAAGTAATGAAGAAGATTTAAAAGATAATGAATTTGAAGATATGTTGAAAAATTTCTTAAGACCAAAAAAATGATAAAAAAATTCGTAACAAAATTTAAAAATAGAATATTAGGCCTATTTGAAAAATATGGATGGAAAGCAGCAGTTGGAATTTTTTTGTATTACCTTATCAGAGATGTCTCCTTGTATATAATTCTTCCTTGGCTCATAGCTAAAAAAATGATATTTAACTAAGTATTTTCGAACCAAAGTTATGTTTTTCGACCAATAAGTCGAAAAAGTTCTTGTATCAATATTTTCTATTGATTTAAATTATAATGATAGTCAATTAATTTAAATGCAAGGAACAGATTTATAATGAAAAATTTAATAAATTTATTTTTAATAAGTAGTTTTATATTTTGTGCTTGTCCTGATGTAGCACCTAATTCCAATTATAGTTTTATAGAAGATGATTGTGGCAATTGTTGGTTGCCATATTGCTATAATCAACAAACTCATTCTGTAAGTTATGATTTAACCGAAGATGAATGTAATTATATATGGGTAAATCCAGGTGATTTTGGAGATCCATATTATAATAGTTATTGTAATTCTTGTCCAAATGGATATACTCAAGATTCATGTGGTAATTGTTGGAATTCATACTGCTATACTTTTTTTAGTGCAGGTGTAGGAGATGATCCAATGCATAGTGTTTATTATGATTTAACTGAAAATGAATGTAACAATTTAGGATATAATTATTATATACCAGGAACTCCAGGAGATCCATATTTTAATAGTAATTGTTCAGATGCTAGTGATGATGGTGGAACCACTGGTGGAAGTGGAAATTCAGTTGATTGTGATGGTGATGCAAATGGTTTAGGTGCAACAGATGATTGTGGAGTATGTCATGCTCAATTATGTTATAATACGGTGACACATGCTTCAATGCCAGCAGATACATGTGATGGAGTTAATGAAATGTGGGCATCCCCAGATAATCCTATGAATCCATATTGGAATGCATCATGTGAAGATTGTGATGGTGTAGCTAATGGAAATGCTATTGTAGGAGACCTTAATTCCACAGGAATTATAAATGTAGCAGATGTAGTTTACTTGGTAAATTTTATATTAGGAGCTTCTAATCTAGATGTATCATGTGGAGATATAAATAATGATGGTTCTGTAGATGTTAGTGATGTTGTTGCTCTTATTAATATTATTCTTTCTGATAGATTATTATTAAATATTGATGCTGTTAATTCTAAATTAATAATATCTGATAATTCATTAAGACTAGAGTCTGATGGCTTTGTTCAGGGAATACAATTAACTTTATCTCATGGTTCTAATTTTGATATTGAACTTGTTGACGCATTTGTTTCAGAATATAGAACAAATACTAATAAAACAACATTGATGATAGTAACAGATGGTTCTCATTCTATTACTGATATTGCTACATTTACAGGTGATGTGATTATTAATTCTGTGCATGTTGTAAATCAATCAGGTGATGTTTTTGTAGACCAAGTTGTTGAATTATCTAGTATTAAAGTTAGCGTGGTTGGTCCTAATCCATTTAATCCTTCAACTCAGGTAAGTATAGTAGTTCCTGAAGCAGGATTTGTATCGGTTAATGTTTATAATATTTTAGGTGAGAAAGTAGCAACATTAGTTGATGGATATATGAATGCAAATTCTATGGGACATGTAGTTAATTTTAATGCAAGTCATCTAGCAAGTGGTGTATATCTTGTGCAGGCTGTATCTGCAGGAGATATATCAACACAGAAGCTAATGCTTATTAAATAGTTTATAGATTGAAAATAAATATAAAAAACGAGCTTTATAGTTTAATTTATAGGGCTCGTTTTTTATTTTAAAATATGTTTTATATTATTTTTATTATATCATTTTTATTTTCTGAGGAATTATTAAAAGGTTATATTTTTGATTCCCTTGAAAATCCTGTAACCAATGTTAATGTAGAGGTTATTGGACAGGATGTAGGTACATCAACAGATGAGCAAGGTTATTTTATAATCAATATTAATAATGGGGAAGTTTTAAGATTATCACATATAGCTTTTGATTATAAGGAAATTGATTTAAAAACAATTGAAAACAATACTATTGCTGTTTTTCTTGAAAATAAAGATATTGAGCTTGAAAGAATTGTTGTCAGTGGTACAAAATCAGCGCGTCATATAAAAGATACTCCAATACTAACTCATGTAATAACAAATAGTGAAATTGATGATGCTTCATATGCAGGAGTTAAAGATATGTTAGAGATAGCGATGCCTAATGTTCAAGCGGTTGCATCTAATCATGGTGATGATAGAGTTAAGGTTCAAGGTCTTGATAATAAGTACTTGACTTTTTTAGTTGATGGAGATCGAGTAACGGGGGAATATGCGGGAAATTTAGATTTTTCAATGCTAAATTTATCAAATGTTGATAGAATAGAAGTCATTGAAGGTGGAATGTCAACTTTATATGGGTCAAGTGCTATAGGTGGTGTAGTTAATATAATAACAAAGAAAAATAAAAATCCTTATTGGTTAAATATTAATTTTTTAAATGATAATCCATTAATAGAATCGCTTTCGATTGATACAGGTTTGAATTATAAAAAAATATATTATAATTTAAATTTTGTTAAAAAAAAATCAGACGGTTATGATTTAACTCCCCAATCAGAGTATTCAAAAACATTAGATGAGCATTTAGATTATACATTGGGTCATAAATTTGTCTATATGTTAAATAATGAAAATAATATTGAATTTTTTTATAAGAACTATTCTTCAAATATAACTAAGTATACAGAAGAATTTGACCAGTCAACTTTTTCAAATTTAATAGTTTTTGATGCTCCTTTGAATAGATATAAAGATAAAGTAAGAAAAATTAAATATAATTATAAAAAATCTTTAGAAGAATCATTAAAAATCATATTCTTCAATGAAGAATATTCTAAGTATTATTATTATCCTTATTATGATACAAATAATTATATAGAAAATGGAGAGCAATTTAAACAGGGTAGATTAAATCATAACGAATTTAATCTTGAATATGATTATAATCATGATAGCTATAAAATTTTATTAGGTTATGAATATGTTGACCAGCAATATTCAGCATATAATATTTTTGATTTATCTGGAGACTTTTTACATGAATCTATATTCTCAGGAGTTAATGATACAAAGTCATATATAAGCAGCTCTTTATATTTTAATAATCAGTGGAGTTTGAAAAATAAAAATCAATTAGCAATTGGGCTTCGTTTTTATGACACGGATAATAAGCTTTTATTTAACATTTTTCCATCCAAAAAAAGCAAGGTTTTATCATCAATTTCTTATTTAATTAGAATGGATAGTGGATATAATTATAGATTTTCTTATAGTTCAGGATATCGGAATCCATCAATTAAGGAGCTGTATTATGAGTGGACAGATCATGAACCAAATATATATGGTAATCCTAATCTTAAATCTACAGAAAATAACTATTTTAGTATTTCATTAGATAAAAGAACTTTTATAAATGATTTTTCTGTTGATTTTTATAGAAATGATATAAATAATATGATATCTACAGAATATACAGATTTAGGATTAGAATATAAGAATTATGATAATGTAATTATTAATGGGATAAATGTTCATTATTTTAGAAAAATTAATAAAAATACAAACTTAAAATTTGTTTATAATTTAACTGATGCAAAGAGCTCTTCCAGTGAAATATTAGAAGGTATTAGCAAGCATGCTTTTAGGCTTAATTTTTCACAAAAAATCCTAACTAAACTTAGAATGATTTTAAATATCAAATATTTAGGTGAAAAAAATAATTTTAATCAAGAGGTTGATCATATTGGAGGGAACTCTATAAAAATATTAGAAGATTATTTTTTATCTGATTTATATTTTATTGTACCTAGTAAATATATGAATGTAAATTTTGGAGTTAAAAATGTTCTAAATTATAAGGATTCAAGTAGACTTGGAAATTTTTCACCTGATATATTAAGCAGCTATGATCCTGGTAGAAGATATTTTATACAGTTTGAAATTAAATTTAATAAAAATTATGAATAGAAAAATTTTAATATTATTTTATTTTAATATTTTATTTACACAGGTTGATACAACAATTACAATTGATGCTTCAGATTATAATAATTGGACTTATTTTTCTCTAAGAACAGCTGAAATTGTTTATCCTCAAGATCCTCTTAGTTCAAATGATTGGGATATAGCATTTCAAAGAAAGCATATAAAAACAAATAGTGGATTATCTGGTGATGGTTATGGTGGAGCGAGTGTAGATTCTACTGTAACGTGGATAGATGAATGGAGTAATATTGATAGTAGTACAATAAATCATGAATGGATTGAGGATTCAATATTAAATGATTTTTATGATTTGACAACTCATACGTTTGGTCCAGGAATAAAAAATGCAGCTTTGAATTCTTGGGGATGGTTTGACGATGAATATCAATTAAATGTTACACATTATGTAATGCATGTATTGACTTCAGACGGAGAAGATATAGTTAAGTTTTGGCCCTTTAGTTATTATAATAATAATGGACAGGGAGGTTTTTTATCATTTAGATATTCAGGTGATTTTGAATTTACTTCTTCATGTAATTATATTTCAGGTGATGTTACAATGGATCAGCAAATAAATGTAACTGATATCATTTCTATTGTAAATAATATTTTGAATTTTATCAACTATAATGATTGTCAATTGCAAATAGCAGATATAAATCAAGATGGATTTATTAATGTTACAGATGTAATTGCTTTGGTAAATATTATAATTGATTAATTCTTTTTGATTAACTCATAAAAGCTAACCATTACCATAATAGACCAACATATATACATTAAAAAACTTGAAATCATAACCAGATAAACAAAGTTTTCATTTAGGTATCTCATTAACCACATACTTGAAAATGTAATAATGATTGAAATAAATGGTTCAATTAATAGCAGTAACTTTAACTTATTACCAATAATTGAATTAAAGTAAAATATAATTCCAATTAATAAGCTAATTATAGCAAAGCTATTAACATGAGCATGAGTATTTAGTATCATGCTTTCTAATGATTTTGGATATTCTTCTGGTATTTCATTTCCAATAATTTCTGATCCATTATAATGTTCTATAGTCCCTTCAGGATTTAAATTTGTTGTAAAATAAATATATCCTATGCCAATGAATATTCCAATTTGCATGGTAAATAAGAAAGAAGCTAAGAAAGCTTTTGCAGTATTATCTAAATCTTTAAGTTTAAAGTTCATCATTGAAATCTTTAATTATATAGTCTATTAATATAGATAATTTATTTATTCCTTTTGTTACTGAATTTACAGAAATAGTAGCTCCTGATATACCACTGATAGCATCTCCAACATTATAATTAGAAGAATCTGTATAGCTTAAAAATTGATTTAACCAGCTTTTGCTTGCAATTTCTCCTCCATATGCTTCTCTATATTTTATTATTGATGAATCAAAAACTTTATTATTTTCATCAAAGATAGTTAAGAATGTAATTGGTAGTGATTTTCCTTTCACATTATCTAATATTGCATAGTAGTGTGTGGAATCATCATTGATAATATGCCAACAATTAACTTCTTTTCTGAAAAATTTCTGTCTAACTGTGTTTTGTATTTCTTTTAATGTCTTTTTATCAATTTGGTATAGATTATGCTTAATACTAATGTTGTTAGGGAAAGATTGCTTTATTGTACTTAGTGTTTTATCCATAATAGGAGAGGATAAAAGTATTTTTGTAAATATTATTATTGGTATATATTTCAAATTTATCATTTTTTATTTATTAAAGCCCTTACCTGGTATACAAGCAGGTAAGGGCTTTGCGTATGCTTACGGTATTGGCATATATCGAAAAACATACAGGAAGAAAATCTAGAACATGTAACCTAAGCCCATTCTCATTACATCGTCATCATTTTTAGTTCCCATTTCAAGTTTAAATGAGATATTGTCTAAAGGTTTTAATGTTAAGCCAAATAATGATATATCTGTTGCATCATCATTATCATCTTTATTGTAAGAACTGTTTCTCATCCACACATAAAGATCACCATCGCAGCCAACCATATCAGCGATATTATAACCTAAGTCAAGGTAGTAACCTGATGAAGATTCAACCTCATAATCTGCAACACCATCTTCAGAACCATCTAAATCATGCCAATTATTAGTGTAATCAATCATACCATACTCTAGTCTGGCATACATATTATTTTTAGAATATGTACCATTGAACTCAGTTAAAGTAACACCAATTGCTTCACCACCATTTACGTGGTCATCAGAAACTGGAGCATCATTCATTGTCATAGAACCACCAAGTTTTACACCTTCCATGCCTGTCCATGATCCTTGTAGTGTTTTAGTCCAACTAGCAGTAGTTGTAGAAACACCTTTAAGTCTTCCACTTCTAATGCCTTTGCCGATACCATCACCATCTAAATCACCTGTCATAGTAAAGTTCCAGTTAAAGTCACCATTTTTACCATAGAATGCAAAACCATTATCAAACCATGTTGTTGGGATTATGTATTTATTATATTCTGGTCTCTCAACGCTCATGAATGTTGGAGGTTCATGGTATTCATTTGTTATGCCTGCAGGTACAAGTAAAACACCACCTTTCCAACCCCAAGTGCCATTCCAGTAGTTTAAGTGAGCCTGCTCCATAGCAAGATATCCACCATCTCCTTCACTATAAACCATATTATGTTCAATTTCTACTTCTGACATCATTGACCATTGAGAATCGAATTGATGCTTAATATAAAAGATGAAACGATGAAAATCAAGTTTACCATCACCATCATTTGCTTCCATATCATAGTGTAATTCACCATAGCCACCAATTGATGTTGTACCATCTTCTACGAATTCATCAGCGCAAATAAATGCGAATAATGAAGCTGTTAATAAGAGTATTTTTTTCATTGTACTTTTATTCCTTTTGTTTATTTATGAAAATGAGAATCAATCTCATAATAGAATTTAAAAAGATATATTTATAAAAAAAAACATTTTTTTTTACTTCTGATAAAATGATAAATTAAGAATGAGAATAATTCTCATTATATGAAAACATTATACAGCTTAAATAATAATTCTATTGCAAAAATTTCTCATTTTGGTGATTTGAAATCTGTTACTAGATTATCGGAAATGGGAATGATTTCAGGTGCAAAAGTTCGTTTAATAAAGAAAACACCATTTGGAGGTCCAATTCAAGTTAAAATTAATGATTATTATTTAATACTTAGGAAAGAAGATGCTACTAAAATTTATATAGTTAATAGTGATGAAAAATAAATTTGAATTTTCAATTTTAGGTAATCCAAATTCTGGTAAAACAGCAATATTTAATTTGTTAACAGGTTTAAATCAGAAAGTTTCAAATTATCCTGGAATTACAGTCGAAAAGAAATCTTCAAATATTAGAGTTAACAACAAAGATATTATACTTAATGATTATCCAGGATCATATAGTATCAAATCTCAATCAATTGATGAATCAGTAGTTAGAAATGCTGTTTTATCATGGATGAGTAATGAAGATTCCAGGCCAGATGGAATAATTTATGTAGCAGATATAACTAATTTAAGAAGGAATCTATATTTTTTCTCTCAGTTGTTACCATTGGATATTCCTATTATTGTATTATTAAACATGTCAGATATTGTTGATCCAAATCAGATAGTTGATATTGATAAATTAAAGAAAAATTTCAATATTTTTGATATTATACCTTTTTCCGCTTCAAAAAAACATGGATTAAAAAACTTAAAAATAACTCTAGGAAGATTCGTTGAGACTAATTTAACTCAGCCCATTAATAATAGCTTAAAGTTGTCTTCATCTAATAAAAATCTTTTAAAACCATTATTTGATATAATAAATAATCATTTAAAATTATCTAAAAAAATAATTGAAGATTTGTCTTTATCAATATTTTCGAGTGAATCTTTTTGTAATAAATTATTTTTTAATGATTCTGTTAAAGCTCAGCTTTTAAAAGAGAGAAATAGAATATTATCTGCGATTGACAATGATATGTTGCAAAACATTAGAACCTTGGAATCAGATTTAAGATATGGTTTTATAGATGATGTTTTATATAAGTCAGATTATAAAAAAATAAAAAAAGTTAAACTTCAGTCTAAAAGTGAAAAAATTGATAAGGTTCTAACACATTCGATTTTTGGTCCAATTCTTTATGTCGGATTATTATATTTTATTTTTCAATCTATTTTTACATTTGCTTCAGTCCCTATGGATTTTATAGATAGTTTAGTGACAAGTTTTGGAAATAATGTAAATAGAAATTTACCAGAGGGGATTTTTAGAGATTTAATTGTCGATGGTATTATTGCTGGAGTTGGTGGAGTTGTTATATTTTTGCCACAAATAATTATATTAATGTTTTTTATGATACTGCTTGAAGATACAGGCTATATGACAAGAGTTACTTTTATGATGGATAAATTTATGCGAATGATGGGATTGCATGGTAAATCTGTTCTGCCTATTATGAGTGGCTATGCATGTGCTATTCCTGGAATTATTTCAACTCGAACAATAGATAGTTGGAAAGAGCGATTAGTTACAATATTAATATTACCTTTAATTAGTTGTTCAGCAAGATTACCTGTTTATGTATTGATGATAGGTGCATTTATACCTAATGTTTATATTTTTAATTTTTTTGGTTTGCAAGGACTTGTTATGGTTGCTATGTATTTTTTAGGTACTGTAACAGCATTTATATTAGCAAAAGTTTTTAGTAAATTTTTATCAGAAAGAAGTAATCCAACATTAATAATGGAAATTCCTCCATATAGACTACCAATTATTAAGTCTGTTTATAAGCAGTTAATAAATAGGTCTAAGTTGTTTTTAGTTAATGCAGGTAAAATTATAATGTTTATTTCAATTGTTTTATGGTTTTTAGTATCCTTTCCTAAGATAGATGGTGAAAGTGTCCAAATAAGTGACAGTTATGCAGGTAAAATGGGACATTTAATTGAGCCAATAATTGAACCATTGGGTTTTGATTGGAAAATAGGTATAGGATTGATTACATCATTTGCAGCAAGAGAAGTTGTTGTAAGTACATTATCAACAATATATAATGTTGAAGATGATGGAGATGATATGATTAATTTAAAAGATGCAATGAAGAATGATATAAATCCAAAAACAGGTAAAAATGTGTTTACTCCACTTGTAGCTGTATCAATTATGGTATTTTTTGTTTATGCTGCACAATGTGTTGCAACATTTGCAATTGTTAGGACAGAAACAAATACATGGAAATGGCCTATGTTTATGATTGGATATATGACTGCTCTTGCTTATTTAATGTCATATTTTGTTTATAATTTTGGTTTGTACTTGGGATTTAGCTAAGAATTATTCTTTTTCTAGAAATGCAATAATCTCATCTGTACTATTTTTATCTAATATAATTGTTGAATAAGGATCTTTTATTATAATTAGATTGGCATTTTTTGTAAATGTAATTCCACCATTTAATCTCATTAAATTTCCTTCTTGAATCAGCATCTCTTCTTGTGTTTCTCGTTGAATAGATAGGCGTGTCTCACTATTGTTTATAGCTTCTTTGTTGCGATTATGAACAGTCATAAACATAGATAGTACTATTACGCTCGTTAATATTATAAATTCTCTATACATTTTTTATAAAAATCCTATTTTTTAATAACCTTAATTTAATATATTGAAAAAATATCATTATATACAAATAATTATATTTTTTTTTACCTATCTATTACCATTTTTATAAATGATAAAAGTATGTTAATTTTAAGGGTACGGATTTGATTTAATCATAAAAAAATAATTTTAAATAAATGCCTTATCTAACAAAACAATTTAAATTTTGTGCTGCTCATAAGTATTGGAATAATAAGTGGGACAAAGATAAAAACTATCAAGTATTTGGAGATGATATTAAAGTTCATGGCCATAACTATTTATTAGATGTTACTATAACAGGAGAAATTAATCCTGAATCTGGTTTTATAGTAGATATACAAGATATTAAATCTATCGTTTTTGAAAATGTAATAAATATATTAGATCATAGTCAAATTGAAAAAGATATTGGATGGTTTGAAGGAAAACAACCATCAACAGAAAATTTAGTTTTGTTTATTTGGGAGCAAATTTCGTCAAAAATTGAAAAACCAGCTAAATTATACAAAATTAAATTAAGGGAGACTCCAACAATATTTACAGAATATTTTGGACCAGATATAAATGGAAATTAATAAAAAAATTGAAAAGATAACTAGAGAGTTATTAAAAGAATTAGGCGAGGACCCTTCAAGGGAGGGGTTATTAAAAACACCAATGAGGGTTGCAAAATCTTGGTCATTCTTAACATCAGGTTATAAAAAAGATTTAAATAAAATTGTTAATAATGCAATTTTTACNGAAGATTGTGATAATATGATTTTNATTAAAGACATTGAGTTNTATAGCCTTTGNGANCATCATTTATTACCNTTTTTTGGAAGAGCTCATGTTTCTTATATACCAAATGGTAAAATAATAGGTNTATCAAAAATTCCTNGANTNGTAGANTTGTTTTCNAGAAGGCTCCANGTNCANGANNGATTGACAGTANAAATAGCTNAANCAATAGATTCTATATTAAANCCTAAAGGTGTAGCNGTTGTTCTAGAGTCAAATCATATGTGTATGCAGATGAGAGGAGTANAAAATAANAATTCATATGCTTCAACATCTAGTATGNTNGGTNTNTTTAGNGANGATCATAAAACACGNAAAGAATTNTTAGATTTAATNAGTATGGANAAGAANTTTTAATGGATTATGATNTANNTATAATTGGTGGAGGACCAGGTGGNTATGTTGCTGCAATTAGGGCTGCTAAATTAGGANTNAANGTTGCTGTANTAGAAAAAAGTGATNTNGGTGGTNTATGNTGCAATTGGGGATGNATNCCAACAAAAGCTCTTTTGCACAATGCNTATATNTTTGACTTGGTAAANAATTCAAAAAANTTTGGTATTGAGATTCCTTCNTATAAATTAGATTGGAAAAAAGTTATAAAAAGATCTAGAGATNTTGCCAANCGTTTAAATAAAGGAATTGAATATTTATTGAATAAGAATAANGTAGTATATCTTNCCAATTATGGNAAATTAAAAGATNGTAATACNATATTNTTAGATNACAATAANGAAATAAAATCAAAATTTATTATTATTGCAACAGGNGGNCATTCTAAAACGATTCCTANTATTNATATTGATGGTAANNATATNNTATCATCAAAGGANGCTATGAATTTAAGTNAAATACCTAAAGAATTNGTTATTNTAGGTGCTGGNGCTATTGGAGTAGAATTTGCAAGTATATANAGTAGTTTTGGNTCTAAAGTTACCNTGNTTGAAGGATTAANTCGTATTTTNCCANTTGAAGATAANGANNTNTCTATTGAGCTTGAAAAAATNTTTAAAAGAAAAAANATTAATATTTTAACAAATGCTAANGTTAAAGNAATAAAAANAGGTAAAAAGACNCAAGTTATTCTNNAAGATAAAACAATANTAAAGGCNGATAAAGTTCTTATNGCNATTGGAGTAAATCCAAATATTNAAAATATNGGNTTNAAAAAAATGGGTATAGAATTAAAANATGGATTTATAAATGTTAATGAATTTATGCAGACAAATATTGATAATATTTATGCTATTGGTGATGTTTCAGGTCCTCCATTATTGGCACATGTAGCATCGTTTGAAGGCACTCTTGCTGCAGAGCATATTTTTGGTAAAAAAGTAANCCCTATGAAATATAATAATGTTCCTTCTTGTACNTATACTAATCCNGAGGTAGCATCAGTTGGTTTAACAGAAGAANATGCTATTTCTAAGGGATATGATATTAAAATAGGTAAATTCCCTTTTAGTGCTTTAGGTAAAACCTTAGCTGAAGGAGATAGAGATGGTTTTGTTAAAATTATTTATGATTCAAAGTATGGAGAATTATTAGGATGTCATATTATAGGTAAAAATGCAACTAATTTAATATCTGAAATTTCTATTTCNAGAANTTTAGAAACNACTTATNCTGANTTNTTAAATACNATTCATCCACACCCNACTTTATCTGANGCGATTCATGAAGCTACAGCAGATGCGCTTNATGAGGCTATTCATATATAATGTTATCAGTTAAAGATAATACNGTTATAAACATATCTTCTGAAAATTTAAATATTGATGATATTACTTCTGAATTTAATTCAGAAGTAATCAATTATGTTAATATTGGAAAGCAATCTTATATGTCAGCATGGAAATTGCAAAAAAAATTTCATCATTTAATTAAAAATGATAAAATTCCAAGTATCGTTTTATTTCTAGANCATGAAAACGTATATACTCTTGGTAAAAATGCGGATAAAAATTATCTTTTAAANACATTTCCAGATATTGATGTTATAGATACTGATAGAGGTGGAGAGATAACGTATCANGGGCCNGGTCAATTAGTAGGCTATCCAATTATTAATCTAAATAAATATAATAAAAGTATAACCTGGTTTATTAGATCTTTAGAGAAAGTAATTATTAATACTTTAAGTAAATTTGATATTGAAGGTAATAGAAAANATGATTTTCCAGGAGTATGGGTAGATGATGAAAAAATTTGTGCTATGGGAGTAAGAATCGCTCAATGGGTAACAATGCATGGATTTGCATTAAATGTTAATCCTGATATGAAATATTTTGATGGTATGATTCCATGTGGNATTTTAGATTATGGTGTTACTTCAATGATTAATAATACTGATANATCTATTGATNNTGAAGATATTATGGATANTTTATCTTTTGAGTTTAATAAGATATTTAATAAATGAAATTTAAAGGCTATACAAAAAANCAATTAATAGAAGTATATAAGTTGATGCAATTATCACGATATTTGGATGAGAAGCAACTTATTTTATTAAAGCAAGGAAAGGGTTTTTTCCANATTGGAGCATCTGGTCATGAAGCATGTACAATTGCCGCTGCGCATTGCCTTAAGCCAGGCTATGATTATGCTTACCCTTATTATAGAGATCAAGCTTTTTGTTTAGGTTTCGGTATGACTTCAAAAGAAATTTTATTGTCATTCTTAGCAAAAGAGGATGATCCTAATTCAAGTGGAAGACAAATGCCACAGCACTATGGACATAAAGAATTGAATATTGTAAGTCAGTCAAGCCCCACAGGGACACAATATCTTCAAGCTGTTGGAGCTTCTTTTGCAATTCAAAGAGATAATTCAAATTCTGTTGTATATGTTTCTTCTGGTGATGGAACTACAAGTCAAGGTGATTTTCATGAAGCTTTAAATTGGGCAAGTAGAGAAAAAGCTCCAGTGATTTTCCATGTTGAAAATAATGGATATGCAATATCAGTACCATTGTCTGAGCAAACATCTGGTGAGTCTATTTATAGCATAACTTCTGGTTATGAAAACTTAGATAGATATACTATTGATGGAACTAATTATTTTGAATCTGTTTTAGCCTTTAATAAAGCTATAGATAGAGCAAGAAAAGGTAAAGGGCCAACAGTTATTGAGTCAAAGGTTGTTAGGCTTTTACCGCATTCTTCTTCTGATGACCATAGAAAATATAGAACAGAAGAAGAGATTGATAAAGATAAATTAAAAGACCCTATTATAATTTTTGAAAAGGCTTGTATAAAAGAAAAAATTATTAAAAAAGAAGAATTCGATAAGATTTATAAAGAAATTAAAAATCAAGTAGACCAAGATGCTGAATGGGCAGAATTACAAGAAAACCCAAATCCTGTAAATTCAATGAAAAATATTTATTCTGAAAATGATGATTCATTTAAAACCCCAAAAAATGTTGGAGATAAAATAGTATTAGTTGATGCTATAAATCATGCGTTAGAAGAAGAATTATCTTATAATAAAAAAATGCTTGTTTATGGACAAGATATTGCAGGTGGTAAAGGTGGCGTTTTTACAGCGACTAGAGGATTAACAGATAAATTTGGAAAAGACAGAGTCTTTAATTCTCCTTTAGCTGAATCCTCGATAATAGGTACAGCAATTGGGTTGTCTACGCTTGGATATAAACCAGTTATTGAAATTCAATTTGGTGATTATATTTGGACATCTATGATGCAGATTAGAAATGAAGTAGCTACAATGAGATATAGATCAAATGGAGATTGGACTTGTCCTATTGTTATGAGAGTTCCTGTTGGCGGGTATATTCATGGTTCATTGTGTCATAGTCAGAGTATCGAAGGTTATTTTACACATTTACCAGGTATTAAAATAGCTTTTCCATCTAATGCTTCAGATGCTAAAGGATTATTGAAAGCTGCTTGTAGAATGGATGATCCTATTCTATTTTTAGAGCATAAAGGTTTATATAGACAAGGGTTTGCAACTTCAGAAGAGCCTGATAGTGAGTATCTATTAGAATTTGGACAAGCTAATATAGTTCAAAGTGGTACAGATATAACTATAGTTACCTGGGGAGCATTGGTGCAAAAGAGTATTGAGGCCGCAAAAAAAACAAATATTTCTGTAGAAATCATTGATTTAAGAACACTTAATCCTTTAGATTTTGATACAATTTTACAATCAATAAAAAAAACTAATAGGCTTATTGTTGTTCATGAAGATAATTTAACAAATGGATTTGGTGCCGAAATTGTTTCAAAGATTTCTGATGTAGGTTTCGAGTTTCTGGATGCTCCTATTAAAAGAGTTGCAACTAAAGATTCACCAATACCTTATTCTCAGGTTCTAGAGGATCAAATCTTAGTACAGATAGATTGGATTGTTGATAGTATAAATGAGGTAGGACAGTATTAATTATGGAGATTTTATGCCAGTAGATGTATTAATGCCTAAACTTGGAGAGTCGATTACGGAAGGTACTATCCTTGAATGGAAAAAGAATGTTGGTGATGACATCAAAAAAGATGAAACACTTTTAGAAATTTCCACAGATAAGGTGGATTCTGAAATTCCATCTCCAGAATCAGGAAAAATTATTCAAGTATTATATCAAGTTAATGATGTGGTCCCTGTAGGAGAAGTTATTGCAAAAATAGGATCAATCGATGATAAGGTTATTGAAAAGTCAAAAAATATTCCCCATTCAAATGAGAAGATTATCGATAATCCTAATTTAAATGATAATAAAATTGATGATGATAATGAAACTGATAATTCTATTGGTAATTTCAATAATCTAAATAATGAAAAAACTCGTTTTTATTCACCTTTAGTTAAATCTATTGCTAAAAAAGAAAATATATCTTTAGATGAATTGAAAGATATCCCTGGGACAGGTTTAAATAATAGAATGAATAAAAATGATATATTAAATTATATTAAATCTCGAGAATCACTAGATTTGAATAAATCTAAATCAGATGTGAAATATTCACTAAATAATAAATTAGAGCCAATGGGACATATTAGATTAATGATTGCTGATCATATGAAAAAATCAAGAGATACCTCTGTTCATGTGTATTCGACATCAGAAGTTGATATTACAAATATTGTTAACTATAGAAATATTAATAAAGATAGTTATTTAGATAAATATCAGACAAATCTAACATATACACCTTTTTTTATTGATTCTGTAATTAAATCTATTCAAGGTTTTCCTTTAATTAACGCAAGTATTGACGGTAAAAATATTCTTAATAATTTAAATATTAATATTGGTGTAGCTGTTGCATTACCTGATGATAATTTAATTGTTCCAGTTATAAAAAAATCAGAAGAATTAAATTTTTTAGGAGTTGCTCGTGCATGTTCAGATTTAGCGCAAAGAGCACGAGAAAACAAGTTAGCACCAGATGAGGTGAAAGATTCAACATTCACAATTACAAATCCAGGTGTTTTTGGTAGTTTGTTTGGTATGGGTATTATAAATCAGCCGAATTCAGCTTTATTGAGTATTGGTTCAATTCACAAGAGACCTGTAGTTAAAGAAACGGCATATGGTGATGTCGTGGTAGTAAGAAGCATGGTTTATTTGACTTTAGCATATGATCATAGAATTATTGATGGTGCGTATGGTACTCGATTTTTGACTCATTTGAAAAATAAATTAGAAAATTTTAATGAAGATAGTTTGCAATGATAAAAATTGAAAATCCTCCAATAATAAAAAAACCAAGTTGGTTAAAAGTTAAGCTGAACACAGGTGAGAACTATAAAGATATGAAGTATTTAATGAAAGAAAATTCATTAAATACTGTCTGTGAAGAAGCTAGATGTCCAAATATTTATGAATGTTGGGATGCTAGGACAGCTACTGTTATGATTTTGGGTGATACTTGTACAAGATCATGCGGCTTTTGTTCTGTTAAAACAGGTAAACCAAATATGGTTGATAATAACGAACCTGATAGAGTTGCTGAATTAGTATTAAAGTTAAATTTAAGACATGTTGTTATAACTTCAGTAGATAGAGATGATTTAAAAAAAGATTTTGGTGCTAAAATTTGGTTTGAAACAGTAAAGTTAATAAAAGAAAAAGTTCCCAACTGTACTGTGGAAATTTTAACTCCTGATTTTAGATATTATAAGCCTGCATTAGACATGGTTTTTGAATCTAAACCTGATATTTTTTCTCATAATGTTGAATGTGTTGAACGTATTTCTAAATCTGTTAGACGTAATTCGGACTGGAATAGATCTTTGGATGTTTTAAAATATGCAGTTAATAATAATATGTTAACTAAAACAGGGATGATGGTTGGATTAGGTGAGACTGATGAAGAAGTTTTTGAAACAATGAGATGTGTAAGGAATCTTGGGGTTGAAATTTTTAATATTGGGCAATATCTTCAGCCAACCATAAATCACCTTCTTGTAGATAGGTATGTAGAACCAGAGATATTTTCCTTATATAAAGAATATGGTTACGAAATTGGTTTTAATGTTGTTGAATCAGGTCCGCTTGTAAGATCTTCTTATCATGCTGATCAGCAAGCCAGGAGATATAATAAAAACACTATGACATTTTAGCATGATTTTAGGTTTTGGCATTAAGTTTGTATTATAATTGTTTAATTAATTAAGGTTTAAAATTTATGGAATATTCAGTTTTACCTCTTAGAAATACAGTTTTATTTCCAAATCAAATAATTCCTATTTATATAGGAAGAAAAGCTTCTTTGGATTTAATAAATGATATTGGTGACTCTGAAAATAAAGATATTGTAGTTGTTGCTCAAAAAGATGGTAATGTAGAGTCACCTATTGATAAAGATTTATATATGACAGGGACTCTAGCAACTGTGATGAAAATTTTTGATATGCCTGATAATTCAAAATCAGCTATTGTAAAAGGAATAAGACGAGTTAAGTTGAATACAATAACAACAAATAGCCCTTATTTTAAGTCAACTATAGAAGAATTAACTGAAACTCTTTATCCATTTGAAGAATTAGATAAATTATGTTCTACTTTAAAAAAATTATTTTCAAATTTAATTGAAATAGCACCTTATTTATCTGAAGAGCAAACTAATATTCTTATTAATATAAAGGATCCTTCTCAGATTTCTGACAAAGCAGTATCTGTTATAAATATTCCTACAAAGGAAAAACAAGAGATTTTAGAAAAGTTAGATATTAAAGATAAAATTAAACAGACAATTAAAATTATCAATAGAGAAATACAAAGGCTTGAACTAGGAGATAAAATTCAAGCAGATGTTCAAGGTGAAATTTCAAAATCTCAAAAAGAGTACTATTTAAGAGAACAATTAAGAGCAATAAAGAAAGAATTAGGAGATGAAGATTCTTCTTTAGAGCTTGATGAATTAAAAGAAAAAATTGATAAGATAAAAATGTCAGACGAAGCAACTAAAGTTGCTAACAAAGAGTTAAAGAGATTACAAAAAATACCAACGCATTCCCCTGAATATACAGTAACAAGGACATATTTAGATTGGCTTATTGAATTACCTTGGGAAAATGAATCTAAGGATAACGAGGATATCAAGAATGCTAGTAAGGTTTTAGATGAGGGACATTATGGCTTAGATAAGGTAAAAGAGAGAATTGTTGAGCATTTAGCTGTTAGAAACCTTAAGCGCTCAAGAAGTAAAAAAGGTGAAGTTATAAAAAGCCCAATACTTTGCTTCGCTGGTCCTCCGGGCACTGGTAAAACTTCAATTGGTAAGGATATTGCGAATTCTATGGGACGTGAATTTGTAAGGATTTCATTAGGAGGAGTTCGAGATGAGGCAGAGATCAGAGGTCATAGAAGAACTTATATAGGGGCTCTTCCTGGAAGAATTATAACCAGTTTAAAAAAAGCAGGAACTAAAAATCCAATTTTTATTTTAGATGAAATAGATAAGCTTGGAACAGACTTTAGAGGAGATCCTTCAAGTGCTTTATTAGAGGTTCTTGATCCTGAGCAAAATTTTTCTTTTAACGATCATTATTTAGAAGTCGATTTTGATTTATCTAATATTATGTTTATTACTACAGCAAATAGAGTAGATCAGATTCCTGGACCATTATTAGATAGAATGGAAGTGCTAGATTTTAGTGGTTATATACATGATGAAAAGATTCAGATTGCTAAAAAGCATTTATTGCCTAAAATGATTAAAGAGCACGGTCTTAAGAAAAAGGAAATCAATTTAAATCAAGAAGCTTTATCGGTATTAATTGAGTCATATACAAGAGAAGCAGGTGTTAGGAATTTAGAAAGGCAAATTGCTAATGTATGTCGGAAAGTTGCAAAAAACATATCTATCGGAACATATAAATCTATAAAAGTTGATGGTAATGAAGTTTCTAATTTACTTGGACCTGAGATGTTTTTTTCGGATGTAGCAGAAAGGTGTACAAAACCTGGAGTAGTTATTGGTTTGGCTTGGACTGCATTTGGGGGTGATATTTTATTTATAGAAGCATCTAAAATGCCAGGAAAGGGTGGATTGAAGCTAACTGGTAAGCTTGGAGATGTTATGAAAGAATCAGCTCAAGCTGCATATTCTTTTGTTAGAGAAAATGCTGAAAAGTTTAATATTAGCGAAGATTTTTATAAAACATATGATATTCATATACATGTGCCAGCTGGAGCTATACCAAAGGATGGGCCATCTGCAGGGGTTGCTATGATTACATCAATTGTTTCTCTTTTAACTGGTAAGCCTATAAAAAATAAACTAGGTATGACAGGAGAAATTTCATTAAGAGGTAATGTTTTGCCTATTGGCGGATTAAAAGAAAAATCAACGGCTGCTCATAGATCTGGTCTAAATCATATTGTAGTTCCATTTTTAAATAAAAAGGATTTAGAGGATATTCCAGATAAAGTAAAAAAAGATTTAAAAATATCTTTTGTGAAAGAAGTAGAAGAAGTTATTAAATTAGCACTTGATTTATAAATCAATTAGGGCGATTAACTCAGTTGGTTCAGAGTGCCTCCCTTACAAGGAGGAAGTCGGGAGTTCGAGTCTCTCATCGCCCACTAAAACCCTTCATTATGAAGGGTTTTTTTTATTTAACTATTTAATTTATATAAATCATGAAAGTATATTATAAATAAGGTATTTAATTGAATTTAAAAATCAATATAAATAGTGTTGGAATTGTAAATATATATTCTAGTAATAGAGCAAAAAGAATAATTATATATGTAAAGAAAAATAATGAGATTAAAGTTGCTGTTCCAAAAGGTGTTAGTATTGATAAAGTTAAAGAATTTATATTTTTAAAAGCTAATTGGATTAGAGATACAAAGAAAAAAATATCAAATAAAATATCTTTAGATTCTAATAATATAAATAAAAAATTAGCAAAGAAGATTTTAATTGAACGTTTAAATAAGATATCTGTAGAAACTGGCCTTTTATATAATAAAGTTAGCATTAGAAATCAAAAGACCAGGTGGGGGAGTTGTTCTTCACTTAATAATATTAATTTAAATATTAACTTGATTAACTTGCCCTTAAGATTAATAGATTATGTGATTTATCATGAATTGGTACATACTATTGAAAAAAATCATTCTTTAAAATTCTGGAATTTATTAAAGTTTTATTTACCTGAAGCTATGTCCCTTAATAAGGAATTAAATAATTATGCTCTTTAATAAATTGTTAGATTCAAAATGGACATCTGTAGATAAGTGTGAAGGATGGTACCATTACCAGGTCTTGAATATATTAAAAAAAGATAAAAAAGTTGAAATGTATGCTATTTGTAAAAAAGAGGTTAGGATAGTAATCTTTATATCTGAATTAAAAAATAAGAAAAAATGGATATCTGGATGGAAAGATATTATTGATTAATCTGTTTTTGAATGCCAATAAGATAAAGTAATAAGAATAAATTGAATTGGAAGTCTTATCCAAGAAGCTGCAAAAGAAGAAATTCCGATTAATTCTTGAGGTTTTTGATTAAAAGCTAGATAGATATTTGCTGGATATACAGCAATCAATAGAAGTATTATTCCATATGAGGCAATTTGTCTTGATTTAGGAAACAATAATAGTAAACCTAATAATACCTCAAAAAAACCACTTATGTAAACTAGTTCTATCCCAATAAATTCTAGATATGGTGGTATTATATGCAAGAACCAATTTGGATCAGTAAAATGTTTTATGCCAACATTAATATAAAAATATACCATCCCATAAATGGAAATATTTTTAATAATACGAATCATTTAGATTTTTTAGTTAAAAAATATAGTAAAGCAAAGTGTATTAGAGCAAAAATATTAAGTAGTATTATATGCATAGGGTATTGTCCCATTACTAGTGGATTATCAGCAATAGGCGGTTCCATTGTATAGAAATAGTTTGCTTCACCACCAATGAAATAATTTATAATATGGATTATTATTAATATTGGTTGAGTATAGAGAAATACTTTAAGCCAAGAGTATATTCTTGGTCGATATCCTAGTATCATGTAGAAATAAATTGCAGAAAATAATATTCCACCATGAGAAATATAATACTCATAGTAAATTAAACCTTCTGTACCCGTAGTATAAACAGGGGTTAGAATTGAATAGAAAGCTCCTACACTAAAATAAAATAAAAATTCAAATATCCATTGTTTATAGACACTCTTTATTTTTGTATTTTCTAATAAAGGAAGAAGTCCTGACATTATTGATGATAAGCTGCACATCTGGAGAGGCAAACTCCATTGCATATCCCAAATACCCATTTGATATTGATACCATTGTACCCATATTGCACGAAATAGCAATAGAACACCTATAAATGTATTAAAAACTCTTATTTTATTATTTTTAAGTAAAATATTTGAGTAGAATAGTAACAATGATATGATAAGAATAGTTAGAATGGTATTTATCCACCATTCATTTGAAAATAATGTGATTGCGTAATATCTGTTTTCTAACATACGTATAAATTTATTAATTTATTCTTAAAGATATAAGGATATTATAATGGAATTAAAATTATTTGATAATGGTGCAGATTTTTCAGATTGTAGAAAATATAGGTATACATTATGGCGTACATGGAATATAGATAAGCCTAAAATAATGTTTCTTGGATTGAATCCATCAACAGCTGATGAAATTAAAAATGATCCTACCGTAACTAGATGTATTAAATATGCACAAAGATGGGGTTATGGTGGTATGTATATGATGAATATATTTGCATTTAGAACAACATATCCTATTGAGTTGAAAAAAGCTAAAGATCCTATTGGAACTGATAATGATAAATGGATAAAAAATGTATCAAAGAAAGTTGATTTGTGTGTAGGTGCTTGGGGAAATGATGGTAAATATTTAGAAAGATCAAAAAAAATAAAGGGTATGATTAAAAATTTATACTGTTTAAAAATAAATAGTTCTGGTGAACCTGCTCATCCTCTATATCTAAAATCAAGTTTAAAACCATGCAGGTTTATTTAAAATTTAAATTTTTGTTATATAAAGTGTAAATTATATCATGAAAAAAATATTTTTAATTTTCTTTTTAACGTTTTGTTATAGTCAAACAAATATAACTACTCCATTTGGATCAACTGGTTTTGGTATTTGGATGACAACAGAACAAGCATTTAAGGAGGATGTAAATACAACGTCTTTAATTTTTGATTTACACTTACCATTTGGTCTTGAAATGTTATTTGGAAAATCTTTTTTATCAAATGCTGATTATTCTTTTAACCAGTTTGGCCTTGCTTATGATGTTAAAGTTTTTGATTGGGGATTTAAAGTCTTTGAAAAAAGATATGATGCGGATGATTTTGATTTTATAGAAAATTTTGAGAAACAAGAGACAGGCATTGAATTATATAGACGTGGAAGAAAATTAAATTCTTTTTTCCGTTATTCAAAAAATAATTATAATAATATTTTAAATCCATATGATGATTATTTCTCAATTGGCGGAGTTGGTAGAATGACAAGGCTTTATACTTTTGGCTTTGCTATTAAATCTCCAATGGAAAAATTATTGCATATGAGATATTCATCTCTTGAACTTACTTTGGGAACCTCTTTTTAGATTNNAAATAATAAATTTGNTCANTTAGATATAAAAAGNCTTAAATTTNTTNTNTCTGNNAATAANTATGAATTTTAAGGAAAAATTTANAAATGATTAAAAATANAATATTAATTACTTCTCTATTATTNTTGTTNTCTTGTAATAATGGAATGTTNTCATCAAATANTAANNTAGAANNTGATANANTCNATTCNGAAGNANATGAATATATTCAATTGCANGTTAAAATGCATAAAGCATATACNCTATTAAAAGCATTTAATACNGGTGCAATNTCTCAAGAAGAATACGATAAATTAAAAAAAGAACTAATCTAAAAGGAAAATAGTATGTACAAATTAATTAATGATAACCTTTCATGGTTATTAAGNTTACCTTTGATAGGTACNTTNNTTTATCATGGNTATCCAAAGCTAGGAAGTGAAGTTGCAAATTTAGGATTTATAGGATATTTAGTTGGACCATTTGAGTTTTTTGGNGCACTTTTTTTATTATGTGGTCCATTTGTTCATGATCAGATTCATAGAATAGGAGCATTAATGATTGCAGTTNTTATGGCTGGTGCAATTTATATGCATTTATTTAAATGGAATGATACTTTAAAAGATGTAGAATGGCAAATACTCTTACTTGCAGTTTCATTATTCCTTGCGCTTAAAGATTGTGATATGTTGTTAGAAAATGAGTAAAAACGGAAGTCAAATTATCGCAATTGGTGGAGGTGGTTTTGGTAGAAATCCAAATCATCGCATTATTGAGCAATATATACTAGNTCAAACTGGTTTAGATAATCCAAATATTTGTCTTATTCCAACGGCTAGTGCTGAGGATAAATCCTATATTGTTAATTTTTATAAAGCTTTTAGTAAACTGAATTGCAATCCAACTCATTTAAACTTTTTTGAAAGAACTCCTAATCTACGTTCTATACTAAATAAACAAGATGTTATATATGTTGGTGGAGGAAATACCAAGAGCATGCTTGCCGTATGGAAAGAATGGAAGCTAGATATATTNTTAAAAAAATTATATGATAAAGGNAAAGTATTCTGCGGAGTTAGNGCAGGGTCTATATGCTGGTATAAACAAGGTATTACTGATTCTTGGGCAAGTAATTTAAGTATTCTTGATTGTTTGGGTTTTATNNANGAAGTNAATTGNCCTCATTATTATGGTGAAAAAGATAGACAGCCATCGGTACATGCCTTTATAANTGATAATAAAATTGAATCTTGTTATGCTAGTGAAGATGGTTCAGCTCTTCACTATAAAGATGGAAAATTAATTGGTTCTATNGCCTTTTATAAAGGTGCTAAATCTTACTTTATACATAAAAAATCAAATGAAATTATTGAAGAAGTAGTTCCAGGTATAGATTTAAATAATTAATTATTTAAAATTATATTNATTAGAAGTATAATGTCTTGAATATTAATTATTTGATCTTCATTTATATCAGAAGCATAGGTTTGTATATTTGATAACTCATTATTACCAAGTATAAAATTCATAATAACTACAAGATCTAGTANATCAATTGTTTCATCTAGGTTAGCATCACCAGATATNTAAGTAAATTGATCTAAATAATCAATTAAAGTTCTGACTGTCTCATTTGTTGCTTGGATAGCTATNTCTGTATCTATATAACCACCTACATGAATATGACCGGCTGTTAAGCATTTATCATCTCCTGTATAATTTAAATCTCTATACCATGTGCCATGATAAGCCATAAACTCTGATACATATCCTCCAGGATCGCCATTAATATCAACATAAGGGTTTAAACCAATNGACATATTATCAATTGCATTGATAATTTCATTGATTGGTAAATTAGAGTTTCTTTCAAACATTGCTGATTCATCAGAATCTGGAGGACTTGGTGTAGGCTGAAAAGGAGATGTGAAATCATTTATCCAATTAAATCTATTNTATGCATTAAATTCTAATTCCCAACTTTGATCCATATATCCTCTGCTAAAGGTTATTGCTGCAATAGGTCTATGGTCATTAAAAATAGGCCAAAAATCTTCAGAAGTATCTTGATAATCTACCTCTAAATCACCAAATCCTTGACCACAGNTACTGCAATCTGGATTTGAAAATTCTGGAAAATANGATATAATATCATAACCACGATTTTCCCAATTNTCACCCTGCCATCCATTGGGATTTAAATCTTCATCTTGACTGAAATGTCGTANCATTTCATTTGTTGGAGGCCAATATCCTGTTAATAAAATCACAGCATTATCTCTTGATGATATATTAGGTCTNTATATATTCNNTNTNAATTTTTTTATTAATAGTGTTTTGATCTGGAACTGAGAAATTTATCTCATCAAAAGGAGAGAGTTGACTAAATATAAAATTTAAACTTATAATTAATAATATCATTATATACCTATGTATTTAACTNTCTGAATTTATATATTATTGGTAATAATTATTATATAAAATTTTATTAAATAATTAATACAACAAAATAGAACAATGATTGCTATAACAATTATATTACTCCTTGCTATAAATTTATATGGGTTTATATATTCTATGTTTATAACTAAATATCATTTNCTAGAAAGTCAGAAAATTCAAACAAAGATAAATAGTTTTAAATTACTATTAGATAGAACTCCTCTAATTATTTTCAATGTTTCNATTTTAATTATANTAAATGTTATCGGGATAAAATTTTTNCATACAGTTTTNTTNACGGAATTTAATTCTTATTTATATTCNGGTTATGAAGTTCTATTTGTATTGATAATAGATGATTTTTTCTTTTATATCCTACATAGAATGATGCATGAGTCTACATATATCTATAAAAAAGTTCATAAAATTCATCATAGGGCTAACACACCAATGCCATTTGAATATATCTATGTTCATCCTATGGAATGGATGTCAGGAATGATTGGTCCATTTTTAGGTATGTATTTACTNGGAGGAATCTCATTTTTTGCATATTGTGTTTACCTTATTGTTAGGAATNTGCATGAGATACATATTCACTCGGGAATTAAAACATCAAAATATTTAAAGTATATCCCCTTGTATGGAATAAATGAGCATCATGATGTCCATCATTCAAAAAGAATGGGTAATTATGCCTCAACCTTTACATTNTGGGATGTNCTTTTTAAAACTAAAATTAAAGGAANTTGAAATAATTATGAATGAAATAANAATCAATTACAATGAGAAAATAATTGCTGATNAAAAGGTATTTGAATCATATGTAAAGAATTTAAAAAGTTTATATCCAAGTCAGGTTACTTTTAATGTGTCTAATAAACATGCATTTAATCTTTTATTTAATGATAAATTAATTTANTCTTTAGAAGATAGTTTTGTAGAAGATTTAANGATTGATAAAGATATTTTAGATAAATCATTAAAATATATTGAAAATTCTATTAATTTNAGTAANTCTAGAGATATACCTAAGGTAGATGATATNGGTATTGTTGATTACTAAGAGTATTANAGGCTAATATTGTATTTTTTATAAATAAAAGATAATAGCCAAGCTGGACCTATAAGTAAAAATTGAATGTCNTCAAAAAAAGATGGTTTTTTACCTTCAATTTTATGTCCAATAAATTGACCAATCCATGCCAAAATAAAAGCTATAATGTAGTATTNTAATAATTCAGTTGGTAAATACGTGTTTGTTAATGTATTTATTAACCANAGGCATNTACCAGAAAAAATAAACATTCCTATCGTAAGAGAATAAGATAACTTTAAATAAAATAAAANAGCAATGATAATTAATACCCANGCAANGTTNATTGTAATTGCTTGA
This sequence comes from Fidelibacterota bacterium, assembly GCA_002705605.1. Classification (GTDB taxonomy): domain Bacteria; phylum Fidelibacterota; class Marinisomatia; order SCGC-AAA003-L08; family D37C17. Next base: position 190,132 of record PAJD01000006.1, read on the forward strand.
TTATAAATTATAAATGTATAAGANACTAATGACAATAAACCAAGTAAGGTGAATGTAATAATAGGTACGCAGAACCAGTGAATTAATTTATTAGTTTTATTTTGATGGCTTTCTCCATATTTATCTAGCCACTNTTCAATAGAAGTGTTCATTCTTTCTCCNTTATAGCATATTTTTGCCAAAATNGGACTGAATTTGCCCATTTTTCAGATTCATAGAACCCTTTTGTTCCACCTGGTAATTGCAGCTGATTCCTCATCATTGTTACAGNGCCCATAGGCATTTCTTCAANTCCTTTTGGTATTGNGTGGAACGATATTAATTCCCAATCACTGTTAGTAGTNNTTTCATTAGATTCNTTNAGNACATCATTTCTATATANTATAAGCTCAACNGATCCAGTTTCTAAAGGTNNNCCATTTGTTGCNTTAATACGGATATAATGTTCTTCTTCAGGCCTTCTTCTAGCTACTTCTGCCTTTAAGATTGAATTATCATTAATTTTAACAAATGGACAAATAAATTCTTTTGTAAGNTTATCATTGATTTTGATAATAACAACACCATCTCTATATCCTTCAATAAATTCATTATTATTTAATTTATCTTCAGCATACTTGGCTATTTCAGAAAAATCTAATGTAGAGTATGTTTTACCTGAATTTGGTTTTTGTCTATATACAAAATCACTAATGCCAACAGTAATGTTCAATTGTTCTCCATAATCATATATTATTTCTTTTTAAGACTAAGTAGCTTTTTAATTTCTTCTTCGCTTGCAGCTTCATTCTCAGCGCTTTTCATTCTTGACTTTAAATCCATTGTTTTCTTTTCGATATCTTTGTAAACGGATAGATTTTTATCTGGTAATGGTTCAAGCTCATCTTCCCATCTTCTTTGGTTTAACCATGTNGAAGGATGGGGGACATATTGAATATCCTTATATCTCCATCTGATTAAATGTTCGTGATAAATTTTAAAAATTTCATCAATATCTTTATTTGAAAGTTTTTTCCATCGTCGTTCAGCAACAATTTTAGCAACTTTTCTTGGATATAAAGACCAGAATTTATTGAATTTTTCTTTGTTAGTCATACCTCTATGTTAATATTAAATCTACTAAAATTACAATATCAAGTACATTAATTGTATTGTCATTATTTAAATCAGCAGAANAATTAAATCCTGTTTCATATAAAATAATATTAATTGTTTGAATTACATCTAGGATATTAATAATACCATCATCATTTAAATCTCCTTGNAATTCTATTTGAGGACAATAGTTTCCATCAGGAGCANTTTGAGGAANTTTGTTTGATANNTCTGATATTAATTCATACATAAGTNTATCTNTNGATTGAAATAATTCNGGAGTNCAGAGTTCCCATTCATTATCAATNCCATTNCATGTTTGGATATCATCTANTATTCCCATATANGANACTTCACACCAATANAAATATTCTATTGCCATACANTCATAATCNCAAGTCCAATCATCATAATGATACCAAGCTTCTTCAGGGTATTGATTTGGTATATTTATAAATTGTCCTCCTCTTGCAATATCCATTGCTTCTGACATAATAGATGAATTTGGTTCTATATTAAATTTTTCTGGATAAACAGAGACATGACCCACATGATTTATGGTATGTATAATCTCCTCAACAGTTGCATCATCACCCCAGTGGCCTGGTTGTGATGGGTCAATCTCATTATTAAATAAAACGGCTGATACTCCATCTCCATTGTAATTATTAAAAAAACTATTTGCAGCTTGAGAATTTTCTGAAGTAAAAATAGGCATTAGAGCTGATTTTTCATTAAGCTCTTGTTTTATTAGTGGATCATCAACGATACCATCTTCATTATTATCAAGTAGTTCTGCTGCAATAGCAGCTGCGTGCAATACTTTTTGATCAGATATATTCGAAGGTGCATATATTTCAAAGCAATCTAAAACATTAACATATTTTGAGAAATAGCCAAATCCTGGTTGATTTTGATTAGGATTAGACTCTATATCAAAACAAACTTCATTTTGTGAAAATAGAAGATTAAATAACAGCAAGTACTTTAAAAAATTAATCATGATTTTGATTTTCGTATAAGTGTTTTCCTAATCCTATTGAATAGAAATAAATAGATAAAAAGAGCCAAAGAGCAATCATCTTTTGTGATACAACTTGCAGTCTAAGTGCTCCTGGATGTAACCTCGGGTTAGGCCCTAGTTCCGAGATTAATATATAGATAAGAACCATTATACCAAAGATAATAAATCCATATGCATATTTATTATTTATAGATTTATTTTTAAATATTAATATTGAATAAAAAANAGATGCAATGCATAGCCCCCTAAATATACCATTGGCAAAAAATATATGCGGAGCTAGTAGTAAATCTGCTGGTGTGAAAGCAACTCCTATACAAGATGCCCCTCCTAAAACACCAAATAAAGTTGCTAAAAAAGTTAATATAGTTGAATTGAATGCTGAGCGTATTGAGAAAAATAAAAGAATAAATGTTATTCCACATAGTGATAGACTGAAATTAAATAGTATAAATGATATGGTATTGCTTTTTCCAGAGTGACTAATACTATTTCCTAAATCACTAAAAAAATTCTGAGTAAAAGAGTATCCAATTGTATTATGATCGTTTATTGTCCCTCCTGGATAAAACATCATTGCTATAAAGTTAAATAGTATGAATATTAAGATAGCATACTTTGGCATTTTTAATATCCAGAATTTTTTATCTATAAATTTAGTCATAATTTTTTTCTTTAAATAAATCCTATAAGTAGCTGTAAATAATGCATTTAATCATTATTATTTATGTTTAAATAATATTATGTTGATAGGTTTCATTCGTTCAAATTTAGATAAATTTTTGATATAAATCACAGAAAATATATTTTGTGGTGATTATCACATTTTATTAATTCAGTTAATATCATATTATAGTAAAGAAAAAGTGGAGGTTGATAATATGAAGCACATAAATAAAATAAGTAATAACATTAATAATAATAAAAATGCAACCTTAAGCAATATTGAAGATGCTAAATATCTAATGTTACTTTGTAAAGAAAGATCAGACTTAGTAATTAAAACAGAATTTGGTATTGGCCATTATAGATTCTTTAAATTTAATCAAATTCAAGGAAATTTTGTTATGGAATTCCAGTTGTTAGAAGATAGTTCATTTAACGACACTGATAATATTTATAAGAATATCGGTCAGAAGTGTTTTTTAACCACTGAGCAATATATTTCTGTTTATAGCTATCTAGGTCAGGCATAATATTGGTTTTAAATATTAATTNTTTTTAAATTATAGATAGTGAGCAAAAGAAGATCAAATACTAATAAATTTACAAAAGTTATATCTTTTGTTGTTGTGGTAGCCTTTATCTTATCTATGGGCTATGTATTCTTTGGNATTGGAAAATCCTTTAGTGAAGGAGATTTTAATATTAACTCTGATAAGGTTTGGTGTGCGAATTGTCAAACTTATCATGATAAAGAAACAGCAGAGGCAGAAGAAGCAAAGCAAAAAATAACATGGTGTATTAATTGTCAAAAATATCACGAACCTCGTGACGAGTAGTTGATTTATTGCCTGAACTACCAGAAGTCCAAACAGTTGTAAATTCTCTNTCTAAATTAAAAAACAAAAGAATTATTTCTTTTGAATCTTTTTATTCTAAAATTATTTATAATCTAAAACAATCTGCATTTGTTGATAATGTTATAAATAAAAAAGTTGAAAGTATTGATAGAAAAGGAAANTATATATTAATTAAGCTTAATGTTGGCTATCTTGTTTGTCACTTAAGAATGACAGGGCAATTATTTTTATCTACTAATTTACCAGAAAATAGAAAGCATACTAGNGCTTATTTTGTTCTCAATAAGGGATTCATGATATATAATGATATTAGGAAATTTGGTGGTTTTTATTATTTTAATAGTATTGATGATTTTAATCTAAAGGTAGGCGTTGACCCCTATGANAAAGAATTTACTCCAAAATGGCTTNAAAATGGTCTTAAAAGACGATCTAGAAGTATAAANTATCTATTGNTAGATCANAAATTTATTTGTGGTNTAGGAAATATATATGTTGACGAAATTTTATGGTTAAGCAAGATAAATCCACAAAAAAAATCAAATNAAATTAAAAATGTAAAAACTCTCTATGAAAATATTTTCACAGTATTANATAATTCACTTAAACATCACGGNACAACCATTATGAATTTTAAATTTGATAACATGAAAACAGGTNAATTTAAAAATGAATTAAAAGTTTATGGTAGAGAGGGCGAAGTATGTTTTAGATGTAAAAATAAAATTACTAGAAAAAAAATAGCTTCTCGATCAACTCATTATTGTCAGAGATGTCAGAAATAATTTGTTAACTAACCCTNAAGAAATCATTCTCTTCGATGTTAAGCCATTCTGGTGATTCTTGATCNNTATATTTTGATTTAATTTCACTTAAATTAGGTTTAAAAACATTTTCAGCAAGACCTTNTTGGATTAAAGATTNCTCAATAACATTATTTAGTTTGTCAGTATCAATTTTATATCTCTTTGATGTCCCNACAGAAAAATTAAATTCATCTGTTTTGATTTTACTATTNCCAGTTATTTTCATTGCATGAACCATTCGTTCTTTAAGTTTTAAAACAGAATTATCAATTNCTTTTCTTCTTTTATTGTAATGTTCTTCAAGTGATTTAAGATATTCAGATTGATGTTTTAAGTATCTTGTGAATTTTTCATATCCATTCATTTTATCTGAAAGTTCAGATTCATTAATCTGAAGTGTTTTTTCTATTTCATCAGTTATTTCGCCATTATTTTCGATTAAATCAACTTCAATTGATTGATAGCATGAAAGTATATCGTTAAGAGTTTTTTTCATAGTTTCCTTTTTCTAAAATATAAATGTATACTTAATATAAATTAATTTAGTTGAGTTTTGAATAAAAAAAAAGCCTCTGCAAAAGCAAAGGCTTAATAGAGCGGGATGGACGGGGATCGAACCCGCAACTTCCTGCGTGACAGGCAGGTGCTCTAACCAGTTGAACTACCACCCCAAGTTTTATTTTTTAAAAAAAATTGATAATGGAATTAATATTACATAACCAATAAACAATAAGTAAGGAGACAGTCTAATTGATTGAAAGCTATCTACTTCACCAGTAGACATTAGAATATATCCAAGTATTATTGTTAAAACTCCAATTCCAAAAATCAGATAATTAAACTTATTAAAAGGCCAAATAGGCTCTTTGTTATTATTATCAATACTCACAAGCAAGGAAAATTAAAGGAGAATAAGATATCTTTGCAAGAAATAAATGCTTAATCAATAAATAATTTGTTAATTTAAAAGCAATTATCTATGAAAAATAATAAATATATATTCCCTTTAATCACAATTGTGATATTTTCATCTATATTTATTTATGCTTTATTGCTTACATGGCCTGTTAAATGCAATCATATGGATCAATACGTTAAGATAAAGAAAAATTCTAATGTTAATGATGTTGCTAAAATATTGGAGAATAATCTTTGCATTAATAAAAACTTATTCAAAATAGCTATTAAATTAACAGGAAATGATAAAAATATTCGGTATGGTAGATATAATTTTAAATCTGTTAGNAATATGAAAGATTTAATTAATTTGCTTACTTCTAATAGTAATGAAAAAATTAAAATTACAATAATAGAGGGNNTNAGATTNAAAGATGTAGCCTTATATTTAGAAAAAAANTTAAAGATTGATATAGATTATTTTATTGAGCTTTGTTATAATAAAAGTTTTATTTCTTCTTTAGGTNTAANCGCATCTAATTTAGAAGGATATTTATANCCNGATACATATCTTTTNNTGAAAAATTATACTGAAGAAGATATTCTNAGAATAATGGTTAATCAGTTTATTTATAATTATAATGAAAATATATCAGANAATAGATTAAGTATGCATGAGATTATTACTCTNGCTTCTATTATACAATGGGAAGCAATNTATGATGATGAGATGAAGNTNATTTCTTCAGTNTATCATAATAGGTTAAATAAAAANATGTTATTACAGGCNGATCCAACAATCCAATATATATTACCTNAAAGAAAGAAAAGATTATTAAAAAAACATACTAGGATTGATAATTTATANAACACATATTTATATAAAGGATTNCCACCAGGNCCTATAAANAACCCTGGTATAATGGCTATTATTGCAGCNGCTTATCCAGATAANTCTAATTACTTTTNTTTTGTTTCAGATAANANNGGNAGACANATATTNAACANAACATTTAANGNGCATCTTAAGTCAAAAAAATAATGGATTTATCAAGTTTAAATAAGAATCANAGAAATGCNGTTGAAAAAANTGGNCTNCCANTNCTTGTNTTTGCTGGAGCTGGNAGTGGAAAAACAAGAGTTTTNACATATAAAATTGCTTATTTAATTAATGAGATNGGNTTNCCTCCAGNAAATATTTTAGCAGTAACTTTTACAAATAAAGCNGCTCAAGAAATGAAATCTAGAGTTTTTCAATTAGTTGATAAAGATATATCTGATATTAATATAGGTACTTTTCATTCTATATCAGCCCATATTTTAAGGAAAGAAATTCATTTGTTAGGTTATTCTAATTCATTTACGATTTATGATCAACAAGATTCAAGATCCTTAGTTAAGAAAGTTATGAAAAAATTAGATTTAGATTTAAAACAAATTGAACCAAAATCAATACAAACAAGAATTAGTAATGCTAAGAATTCTCTTCAATCNGTTGATTATTTTAAAAATTTTGGTGATAATTATAGTGATAAAAAGTTTTATGAGATTTATAAANNATATCAANAAGAGCTCAAAAACTGTGATTCTTTAGATTTTGATGATTTGCTTTTATTNCCTCTTAAATTATTTAAGGAATTTCCAGATAGGNTAGATAGATATCAAAATAAATTTCAATATGTTTTAGTTGATGAATATCAAGATACAAATAAACCTCAATTTGAGTTTATTTANTCTCTTTCATCAATTCATAAAAGCATTTTTGTAGTAGGAGATGATGANCAGTCTATTTATGGTTGGAGAGGTGCTGATATATCTAATATATTAAATTTTAAGGATGCATTTGGTCAAAGTCATATTGAAAAACTTGAGCAGAATTATAGGTCAACTAATAATATATTNCAAGCTGCTTGGTCAGTAGTATCTAAAAATACAAATAGATCTGATAAAAAACTATGGACAGAAAATGGTTCAGGAGAATTAATTAATTTAATTGAATCATTTGANGATAGACATGAAGCTAAGCAAATTTATAATATAGTTTTAAAGTTTAAAGATAACTTAAGTGAAATTGCNATTTTATATAGAACTAATTCTCAAAGTAGAATTATTGAAGATAGATTAAGAGTAGGNGCTATCCCTTATCANATNATAGGTGGAGTTAAGTTNTATGATAGAAAAGAAATTAAGGATATTATAGCATATATNAGATTNCTAGTAAANAGCAACGATTCAATCAGTTTTGATAGGATTATAAATTTTCCTCCAAGGGGTATAGGTAATACTTCAGTAAATAAAATCAATGAGTATTACGATNAAGATACAGGTTCATATTTAGAAGTTTTAAATAAAATAGATGAAATTAAAATTGGNCAAAAACAAAAATCATCAATTCAGGAATTTTCAAAATTAATAAGTAAGCTTCAATCAAAGNTAGACCAAGAAAATGGAAGTNAAATAGTAAAATCATTAATTTCAGATTTAAAGATTGAAAATTATTATTTAAAACAACAGACTGATGAAGCAATTGATAGATGGAATAATATAAAAGAATTTATAAATGGAATTGAAGAATATGAAANTAATAATCCNTCTTCAAAATTANTCGATTATCTTGAAGAAATTTCATTGTTAACTGATATAGATAGATGGAATGATTCAGAAAATAAAGTAACNCTAATGACAGTTCATAGTTCAAAGGGATTGGAGTTTGATAATATAATTATTGCCGGTTTAGAAGATGGTNTNTTTCCTATTGTTAGGNCATTTGAAGATGATAACATTGAAGAAGAAAGAAGATTGTTTTATGTTGCTTTNACAAGAGCNAAAAAAATAGTAAATATAAGCTATGCAAAATCTAGNAGACAATTTGGTGGTCCNCCAACNATAACAAATAAATCTAGATTTATAGATGAGATTCCAAAAGATATAATAAATTTTAATTTGATTAATAGAGAAAATAATTATAAAATAGATAAATATAATAAGNCAAGAAAGGCTCACTCTATATCTAACAATGAAATTCAGGTAAATAGTATTGTTGAACATAAAGTTTTTGGTAAAGGGAAAGTTCTTAAAGTTGAAGGGGCTGGGGAGAATTCTAAATTGACAATTAAATTTTATAATAATATTGTAAAAAAATTGATTTCTAAATATGCAAATCTTAAAATTATTAAGGGGTGTTAATGAAAGAAAGCTATATGAATGATTTTAAAGAAGCTCTTAAAAAAGAGAATTTGAAATTCACTAATCAGAGATATTCAATCCTTAAGTTTTTTGTTAATAATGATGGTCATTATGATTGTGATGATATTATACATTATTTAACTAAAAATAAGATTAAAGTATCTAAGGCTACCACATATAGGACATTAGATTTACTAGTTAAATATAATTTTTGTAGTAAAATGGTTTTAGATGACGGAATTGCAAGATATGAAAATAAAATAGATTCAAACCATCATGATCATATGATTTGTATAGATACAGGAAAAATAATTGAATTTATAAGCCCTGAGATTGAAGAGATTCAAGAAAATATAGCCAAAGAAAAGGGATATGAAATCATAAAGCATGTTCATCAATTATTTGTAAAAAAAATATCTAAAAATTGAAAAACACTAATATAAAATCTTTAAAAGAGGGAAGTGTAGTAAAAGGTTTTTTTTTATGTAAAAGGTTTAATATTAAAATATCACGACTTGGTGATCCTTTTATTGATTTATTATTAGAAGATTCAACTGGTACTATAAGGGCAAAAATTTGGTCATTTGTTGATGAATACAAAAAACAGTTAAAGCATAATAATCCTTATGCCATCAAAGGTAAAGTAGTATCATTCAATCAGGCTTTAGAAATAGATGTATATAATTTGACTATTGTTAAAAATAGTTTATATGATAAGTATGGGTACAGTAAAGATTTATTGATAAATAAATTAGGTGTGAATATTGATTTTTTATATGGTCACCTTATAGAAAATATTAATAAAATCAACCATAGGTGTAACAAAGATATTTTAAGTTTATTAAAAGATAATAAACAAAAAATATTGCTCATTCCATCAATAGATAAAAAATATAATTCAAGTGGTGGCTTTTTATCTCAAATTGTTTCTTTGCTTAATTTAAACAATAGAATATATAGTGATTATACATATGATTTTAACATTGTATCCATAGGTTTAATACTTAAAAATATTGGCCTTATTGATTATTATTCAAATGACTTTTATAATATTAGTGATAAAGATAAAGAAAGAGGTTATAATCTCTTGACTTTAGAAATTGTAAATAAAAAATTTAAAAACTATAATGATGTCTGCTTACTAATCCAAAATTTGTTAATGGATAATAAGCAAATTAAAAATAAGGAAATTGAAGTAATAAAATATTTGTATAAGTTTGATTCATTAGTATCCAGTTAATAATTGTTTTGTATAAATAATAACTCTATTTAAATTATGCAAAATGAATTATTTGCTAATTATATTACTTACTTTTTTTGCAGCATTTTCGAGATTTGCTCCTCATCCACCAAATTTTACACCCATATTATCAATTGCTTTATTTTGTGGTATTAGTTTCAGGGGTAAATATATTTTTTTAATACCATTGTTTTCAATGGTGATTTCTGATTTTTTTATTGGTTATCATTCAGTGATTATGTTTGTTTATGTATCATTACTGATTATTTTTTTATTAGGAAAATATTTAGCTAAAGAAAACTCATATAATTCTACGATAGTTTTATCTCTTTCGAGTGCTTTTATATTTTTTGCAATCTCAAATTTTGGTGTTTGGCTCATAGGGTATCCTAAAACAATAAGTGGTTTTATTGCATGTTATGTAGCCGCTTTACCTTTTTTATTAAATACACTAATATCAACCTTAATATTCTCTTCTGTTTTTCATTATTGTAAATCTTTTAATGTTAAAGAAAGAGAATTCGTTCATAATAGATAAAATTGAATAAATTTTTTATTCTTTTTATATTAATTTTAAACTTTTTATATAGTAATTCTCGTTTTACTGATAATATAGTTTTATATCTTGATCCTGTTAATATATCAACTTTTGTTCTAGATAGATATCATCCTTATCAAAATATTAATATAAATTATTTTGCATTAAATATTGATGGTTCTGTTAATATGCCTTTGTATCATCTGAAACCAGAACAGTTATATTTTCAGAATAGCGATTTGCCTGATTCTTATTCACAATTGTCATTTAAGCAAAACAAGAATGATGATTATTTTAATACAAAGATTGCAGCTGTAAATCAAATTGATCAAACGACAGAATCATTGTTTCAATTAGAATCTAAATCTTTAGTGGATAATATTAATCAAAATGGTTTTTTTAATATTGAAAAATCAAAAGATAATTTCACGTTTAATGTTAGCTATTTATATCATTATGATGAAGAGTCGAGTCATTATGATCTAAGTTCACTAAATAATAATTTTAAAAAGGAAAATGAATCTTTTATTAGTGGTTATAATTTCTTATATAATATTAATAATTTTACTTTTAATTCTAATTCTTCTATCCAGACATCGTATCATAAAAGACCTGAAGCTTATGCACTAGATTATCAGTATTTAGCTTACAATGAAAAGTTCATATATAGCTTTAATAAAATAAATTTTGATTTTAATAATATATCATTTTTTTTAGAGAACATTAATCATGATCTAGTTTTAGAGAATGATATTAATGAAGTGAATTTATTCAATGATCATTATAACATTCCTTCAATAGGATTAATCGCTAATGTTGACAGTTTTAGAATTAAAATTTTTGGATCAAAAATTGATAATATTGTTAAGCCAAATTCTGAAATTATTTATTCTTTAGGAAATATTAGGTTAATATTTAGTTCTGAACATTATATTAAAGGATTGTTAACTGATAATAATGAATTATATGGTGATTATACTTATAATATTTATAATCAGAATAATATTAAAATATCTTTTGATTCAAAAAACTATAGCAGCATTGTCGATTTAGGAGAAATAAAAAATGAAGGCATCTCATATAATTATTTTCTATTATCAGGTAATATTGATTATAAAGTAATAAATTTTGATTATAGCTATTTTAATTATTTTAATCAAAAAACAAACATTGGTATTGATCAATATCTGAATTTTGAACTTAGCCTTTTCCCATTTAGAGGTAAAAATGAATTTGATTTATATGGAAAAGTAAATTATAATTATTACATAATGGATTCTGAAATCAGTACTCTTACGATGGATTTATTCGAAAGTACAGCAATAGAACAAACAGCAGAATTGTTTAATTTTGAATTCGGATTTATTTTTGATTATTTTAAAGTTTCTTATAACAGTAAAAATTTATTATCAAATAATGTTATATTTTCTAATGATATAACGCCTTTTAAACGCTTTGATTCAATCAATGTTGTTTGGGTTTTTAAAGATTAATATGAAAAAAATTGTTATTATATCAGCAACTTCTGGTCGTAATTATATCTTATCTAAAGATATTTATTCTTTATTAAAAGAATTAAAAGTTTCTGTTGAGATTATAAACTTAGAAAAGTATGGGATTCCTTTATTTACTGCAGTCAATTATGATGCTATGAAATCAGATATAGGAAAAACAATTGATAGCGTTGTGTCGTCTCTTGTAAGCTCAGATGGAATTATAGTTTGTGCTCCTGAGTATAATGGGAATATCCCTCCTATTGTAAATAATATGATAGCATGGATATCTGTATCTACACCAAATTGGAGAGATGGTTTTATAAATAAAATTAGTTTGGTTGCTTCAAATAGTGGTGGTGCAGCATATAAATTTAATATTTCAATGAAAAATCAATTAGAGCATTTAGGCTCAGTTGTATATCCTCGATTTGTTTGTGTTAATGATAATAACCCGTTAAATATTGAATCTGTAAAAAAAATATTAAAAGATTTTATAAAGCTGTTATAAAATTCATATATTTCTTTTTAAATTAAAAAACTTGTATTGATAAAAATTAAACTTAAATAAGGTAATTCTAATGAGCGATTCTTTTAAAAATTTCAATAATGATAATTTTGATTCAGATGTATTGAATTCTGATAAAACTGTATTGGTAGACTTCTGGGCAGAATGGTGTGGTCCATGCAAGATGTTAACTCCTGTAATTGATCAAATAGCTGTAGAAAATGAAGGCAAATACCTTATTGGAAAAGTTAATGTTGATGAATGTCCTGATATTGCAGCCAAATATGGAATAAGAAGTATTCCTTGTTTACTTTATTTTAAGAATGGTAAAGTTGAAAAACAAAGTGTTGGAGTTGTTGATAAAAGTGAAATAGAATCAACNTTAGAAAGTATTTAATTATATGAAAAGAAATGTTATAATTATTGGTAGTGGACCATCTGGTTATACTGCAGCNCTTTATGCAGCTAGGGCTGATTTAAAACCGCTTTTATTTGAAGGNTCACAGCCTGGNGGTCAANTAACAATCACAACTGATGTTGANAATTTTCCTGGTTTTCCAGATGGAATTATGGGNCCAGAATTAATGGANAAATTTAAAAAACAAGCAGANAGATTTGGTACTGAAATTAAAAATCAAAAAATTGATAAAGTTGATTTTTCAGGTNATATACTGAAATTATGGTCTGGAGATGAGGANTTTTCTTCTGATTCTGTTATAATTTCAACNGGAGCATCTGCAAGATTATTAGGTTTAGAATCTGAAAAAAAGCTAATGGGGTANGGAGTTTCTGCATGTGCAACTTGTGATGCATTCTTTTTTAAAGATAAAAAAGTTTTTGTTGTAGGTGGTGGTGATAGNGCTATGGAAGAAGCTGTTTTTTTAACAAAGTTTGCATCTTCTGTTACAATTATTCATAGAAGAGATTCATTTAGAGCATCAAAAATTATGCAGGATAAGGCTTTAAACAATCCNAAAATAGATGTAATGTGGAATTCANCTGTAATAGATATGTTAGGTGAACCAGATCAAGGCGGACTGAAATCAGTTATGATTGAAAATACTTTAGATGGTTCTANTAGTGAAGTTGATTGTGATGGTNTTTTTTTAGGNATAGGGCATACCCCAAATTCTGAAATATTTAAAGATTATATTAGCTTAAATGATAAAGGTTATATTTTAACATATAATAATTCCACAGAGACTTCAAAAAAGGGTGTTTTTGCTGCTGGTGATATAATGGATCCTATTTATAGGCAGGCTATAACTGCTGCAGGTTCAGGATGNATGTCAGCGCTTGATGCAGANCGATACTTAGAAAATCTACATATTTAATATTTGTAGTTATATAGACTTAAGGTTAAAATTATGAAAAATGTAGTAATTTATTCAAATGGNCCNGGANTGCCAGAGATAGTNAAAGAATATGGNCATTCCTCAGATTGGATTCCTAATATNGTAANTAATAATAAAGTAAATTTTATTATTAANAAAGCNTATGAAAATGATTTTGATTNTGATATAAAAGCNGATGCTTTTATACTTACNGGTAGTAAATATTCTGTTTATAATAAATCNCCATGGATTGNAGNATTAAAAAAACATGTTAAAAAGCTGATTNATGAAAATAATTATATTCTTGGNATATGTTTTGGNCATCAGATTTTAGCNGATTGTCTNGGAGCNGAAGTAANAAAAAATAAANTAGGNTGGGAACTNGGNTCATATAAAATAAATCTATCTGAGAAAGGTCTTCANAGTAAATTNTTTAATGGTTTTTCTGANGCAAGANATTGTNTATGAAAGNCATCAAGATACTGTNNTNAATATNCCTTCAAATTTAGACATTCTTGCTTCTTCAAAAAAATCAAATCAATCTTTTTCATATAATGATAAAATATATGGAGTGCAATTTCATCCNGANTTTTCGAAAGAAGTTACAAGNAAGCTTATGGANTTAAGAATTGNNAATGGNGTNTCAGTAGANTCNNATGTTNTATTNAATGCAGAAAANTCCTNTTTNGTATTANNNAATTTTTTAAATATTATAGGAGTTAATTAAATGAATAAACCTATTTACTCTTTTAAAAATGTAAAATTNTNAAAAGATAAAAATCTATTNTTAGATATAAGAAANTTTGATATTCACAGAGGNTCTTGNTATATGTTTTGNGGAGATATGGGNTCNGGNAAAACATNANTATTAGATTTGTTGTCAAAAAATAATNNAAAATATAAAGGNCAGNTNTTTTATGATTCAAATGATNTAAGNAAAGTATCAAAAAGTNCTTATAATAAAGATTTTGCAATTGTNAATCAGTATAGTAGAAANCCTTTTTTTAATACNGTNTACANTTATATTTATAATTANGTTTNATCAAAAAATGAAAANTCTAANGTAAANAANTATACAGANTCTATAATTAGNAANATGAATNTAAAGTANATTCAANCAGNNAANGTAAGNNNTTTAACTCNNAATCAATTTAGGTGGGTNGATTTAGCTGCAAAAATAGCNGCAAATACTAAGGTTTTGTTTATNGATGAGATAGATAATGGNTTTAGTCAGCAAAGATTAAANAANTTATCTAAAATATTATATAGAAAGTGTAACTATGATGGAGTTACTTTNGTNGCAACATGTTCAAATTTCAATAGTTTTACTAATCTTACTTCAGTATTNGTTTCAATNAATAANGGAAGAATATCTAGTATAAGATCAAAAAATAAAAGAAAATAATATTTGAGATACTATCANAATAAATTTGTTTATACTTTANTTTNCTNCATAACATTTGTTNTAATCTATTNNTATNATTCAAGTANNANTNTTATTCTTCATAAAAATTACGANCTTCGAAATATTGAAATTTNAGTTAATGCAAATAATGNTTATTTAAAATTATTAAATGATAAATTAAGTCAATATGATGATTTGATTTGGTATTCTTATATAGATGATTCAGGTGATATAAAATTATATAATTCCCTAAAAGAAAAATCTGTTAAACAATTACTTTTATATGAATATTTTTTAAGTGATTCCTCTATAGAAAGTATATTAGAAAAATTTTTAGAATTACAAGATAGTGGCTTTGATTTTATTGAATCTAAGGAAATACTTGTTAATTTTATTGATGAGTTGTTTTTATATGTAAAATCTTCATCAGTTAATGAAAATATTGGAAATATAATATTTGCTAATTTATTAAATCAAAAAAAATCTTTTGATAATAAATCTAATAAAATTATTATTAAGTCTAATAAAGAATTTAATAATCAATTTGAGCTAGTTAACGATTATAAAAAATTATATAAATTTATAAATAGTCTTAATAATGAGAGTGCTAAAATTACTAGTATTAAATTTTATGACAAATTTTTATACGATAAATATTTAGATATTTATGAAAATAATATTAAAGTATCTTTCAACGAATGTATTTTATGTTATTCCAATTCAATTAATTCTCTTAAAAGCTCGATAGCTAAGTTGAATTCATTTAAAATAAAATATGACTCTAATTCAATTTTAGATTATATAGTTACAGATGAAATAAAAGGTGATAAATATAAAATAATTAATAAGATTTTAATTAATGCATCTGAGTTTAAAGAAGTCGATCCTTATAAATCAGATTATAAAATGTTTTTAAAATTATTAAAAAATATTGAAAATGTTGTTTTTGATTTGGAAAAGTTTAACAATAATTTTGATGATTCTATTTATAAGATTAAAGTAATAATTGATTTTTTTGAAGTTAATAAAAATGCTTATAAATATTATTACAATTTAGCAGATAGTTATAATAGAACTATCTATGATAATATAAAATATATTGCAAATACAGAAAAATATACTGANGATAANCTNAGTTTATNCNTATATAATGACTATTATAGAGATGGNAATTATGTNTCTAGGTTTTTTATAGATAGTAATGATATTAAGATTCTAGANTCTGCATTTGATTTTAATANATCAAATTAAAGGGTTGTAAAATGNTTAAAAGAATANNGNTNTTAAAAATTATTTTATTCCTAAATATTAATNTTATNTTTAGNAGTGGTGTTTTCTCTAATCTTGATAAATTNTCANTTTATGGTTCAGCTTCATTTAATTCNTATAAGGAGAGTNTTGTNTCAGANTCTCTAGAATTAGTTAATANNAGNCCAAATTTANGTGGGTTTACTTTAGGCGCTGTATATGGTTCTNTATANGAAATNTCATTTTCTTATTTAAATAATTCNGAATCTANTAATATNTANAATNTTCCATTTNCAGATACATTTATTTCAACTAAANTATATTTTCATATTCGTCGNTTTGAAAANATNAAGNTTAANNTAGGNTTGAATTCGATAGNTTCTNAGTATAATGATTATTTGAGGAATTCAATTTTATTTAGTATGTATNAAGAAATAAATTATTTTAACAATCCTGTTNTTTTNTANTTAGAGGTTGCTCCATCATNTCAGGATTANACTANCTGNGATAATAAANCATTTACTGGCCTTTCTATTGGNGGTGATGTNAANTTGCCAGTTGANAAANTGGATAATGCTGANCTNAAAGATATTATTTGGCTTGGTCTTTCANTTAATANCAATGATTTTANTAAGTATTANTTCGGCTTNAATNCAGGGCTCTTTNTACCTTTTAAATAAATTTACTTTACAAATATATTTCTTTTATCTATATTATACCGACTGGTCGGTATGTAAATGTTNAAAAATAATATAANAGATAATACNAAAACACAAATATTGGAAGCTGCTTTGCATGTTTTTGTAAAAAGNGGCTATGCAAAAACCACGATGGACGATATTGTTACAAAATCTGGNCATAGTAAAGGAGCAATATATCATTACTATAGTAGTAANAAAGATTTGTTCTTAGCTCTTATAGATTANTGGGAAANCTATTTTTTTAAAAATATAATAAACAAAGATTTATCAAAAGATAATCCAGATGANTTGCTNAGNGATATAACTCTTGATGTTATAAAAGCATTTAAAAGTAGTAANCATGTTTTTTTAGCTGAACTTGAATTTTGGTCATTGTCAAATCATGATTTAGATGTTAGGCAAAAAACAACCAAATTATATGCAAAATTAATTGATTTGTTTAAGACAATTATATCAAAGGGTGTAAATGCTGGATTATATAAAAAAATAGATTTAGATGTTGCTTCATTATCTGTTATGACAGCGTTGCAAGGTGTTATTTGGTTTAGTATTTTTGATAAATCAGATATTTCTGCAGAGAAATATTTAAATGATGTTATTGAATTTATAATTCATGGGTTTAAAAAATAAGGATATATTATGGAAGTAAAAGAAGAAAAGTTTGATTATACTAAAATTGTTAGCAANATAGATTTTAATAANTTNTATGGTCTTGGNGGATCTTTTTTAGTTTCTCCTTTAAGTGATTCAAANACNTTTTCTAAAGAGATGTTTTCTGAAGATCAAAAAATGTTTGCTGATGCTGCNTATGATTATGCTACAACAAGAATGAANCCTTTAAAGGATAANTTATCNANTTTAAATAAAGATTTAACTTTAGAAATATTTAAAGAACTTGGTGAGATGGGTTTTTTAGGNGTNGATATGCCNGAAAAATATGGTGGTTCAAATTTAGATAAAACAACNGCTGCAATNGTTGTTGATTATNTAGCTTTCTCTGAATGTGGTTCTATAATGGTAACATTAGGGGCGCACTCNGGNATTGGNGCTTTACCAATNGTNTGGTATGGTAATGANGANCAAAAAGAAAAATATTTACCAAAAATTGCTTCAGGTGAATGGTTAGCTTGTTTTGCATTAACTGAACCAAANGCTGGTTCTGATGCTATGAATGGNGAGTCAACTGCATATTTAAATGATGAAAAGTCTCATTATATTCTTAANGGTCAAAAAATATGGATTACTAATGGATCNTGGGCACAATCTTGTATTGCATTTGCTAAGGTTGANGGNAAGATGACTGCTTTTATTGTAGANAAAGAATGTGAAGGTTGGGTTATNGGTGCNGAAGAAAAAAAAATGGGTATAAAAGGNTCTTCAACNGTAACTATGTATTTTGAAAATTGNAAAGTNCCTGTTGAAAATCTTTTGGGATCAGTTGGAGAAGGTGGNCATATTGCACTTAATTGCTTNTANGCNGGNAGATGGAAATTAGGNTTTTCNTCAGCNGCAGGNTCAATGAGCAGTATCAATGNCTCATATAATTTTGCTAAGGAAAGAAANCAGTTTTCTAGNTCAATNCTTAANTTTGANATGATAAAGAATAAGTTTGCTAATATGATTGTTAGGACATGGGAGTCTGATACTGTTAATTATGCGANTACAGGGTCTATNGANTATTCCATTAATAAACTANATGATTCAGATAAAGATTATTATGTAAAAATGCAAAAAATAACTGAAGATCATGCTATTGAAGCTAGTATTTCAAAAGTAGTTGGTTCTGAAGCGCTTGCTTACTGCGCTGATGAAGGAGTTCAGATTTTTGGAGGCTCTGGTTTTTGTGAAGAATATCCGGCAGCAGGTGTATATAGAGATGAAAGAATAAATAGAATATTTGAAGGAACAAATGAAATAAATCGTTTGATAATTTCTGGAACAGTATTAAAAAAAGCTATTCTTGAAGAAATACCAATAAGAGATGTNTTGATAACAAGAAAAAATGATATGATTGGTNAAAATAATTTTGATAATNAAATTAACAAGGAAGCTCAGGTTATTGAATATTGCAAATCACTTGGTCTGATAGTTTTAGATAATATAATTAATATATATGGACAAGATTTTAAAAATAAACAGTGGTTGATTGANCCTTTTGCAGATATCATATGTTCAATTCACGTAATGCACAATTGCTTTCTTAGGTATAATCAATTAGAAGAAGGTAGTCATAAAAATAATACTTTACCAGTATTGAAACTATCTATAAGTCATCATTACAGTAAGTTGATATCTAGGGTTAAAACTATAAACTCTTATATATGCGACTTCATGAATTTTAATGATGAAAAAGATAAATTTGAATTTTGCAATGTTAGTGATTCTTCAAAATTAAATTATTTACCTAATGAAATTTATCTAAAAAAAATTATTGTAGATGAATTTTATAAACAGGAAAAATATTATTTAAATACTTAAAAAAGGATGGTTATATGAATAGTTCAGTTATAATAGATGGCGGTAGAAGCCCAATAGGTTTGAAAAATGGAAAACTAATAGGTATGAGAGCGGACGATTTATGTGCTAGTGTTATCCAGAAGCTTTTAAAAAGAAATGAAAATATTGAGAAAAAATATTATGAAGATTTAGTTTTAGGTTGTGCTTTTCCTGAAGGAAGTCAAGGAATGTTAATATCAAAAGGAGTTTCTATATTGTCAGATTTGCCTATTACTACAGCAGCTAAAGTTGTAAATAGATTTTGTGGCTCTTCTATGGATGCTGTCCATCAAGTAAGTCAATCTATTAATTCAGGCGATAGTATCGCTGGGATTGCAGCAGGAGTAGAAGATATGTTTCAAGTTCCAATGGGTGGGTTTAATCCAAGCTTTCATCCAGATTTATATGAAAAAGATTATTATATGGGTATGGGTGAAACAGCTGAAAATCTGGCGAAAGATTTAGATATATCAAGAGAAGATCAAGAAAATTTTTCAATTATGTCTCATAAAAAAGCACTAAAAGCTCAAGCTGAAAATAAATTTAGTAATGAAATATTTAATATTGAATTTAATGATTCTATTATTGATAAAGATGAAGGCCCTAGGGAACCAGATTTAGATAAAATTAAATCTCTTAATCCTGCTTTTGATGAAAATGGAACAATAACTGCAGCTACTTCAAGTCCTATATCTATTGGTGCTGCTGCTATGATTATAATGGATGAGTCTAAGGCAAATGAAATGGGTTTGAAAGCAAAATTTAGAATTAAAAGTCGAGCAGTAGCTGGTGTTGATTGGACAAGGATGGGTTCAGGTCCATTGCCAGCCACAGAAAAAGCATTATCTAAAGCTGGGATATCAATGAATGATATAGACATTATTGAATTAAATGAAGCATTTGCTGCCCAATCACTTTATGTTATTAGAAAAGGTGGATGGGATGTTGGTAAAATAAATGTNAATGGTGGTGCAATTGCATTAGGTCATCCNCTNGGATGTTCAGGTTCAAGAATTATAATNACNTTAATGAATGCTATGGANCAAAATAGNTCTAATTTAGGCTTAGCAACAATGTGTATTGGGACAGGGCAAGGTATAGCTACTATTTTAGAAAGGATAAATTAAATGAGNATGGAAATAAAAAAAGTTGCAGTTTTAGGTACTGGCGTTATGGGGTCACAGATTGCTGCTCATTTAACAAATGCGAATATAGAGGTATATGCTTTTGATATGTCTCAAGAAGTTGCTGAAAAGGGAATAGAAGAGTGTGGAAAATTAAAACCAGGTCCTTTTTATAATTTAAAATCATCAAAATTAATAACACCATTAAATTATGATGATCATTTAGATAAAATAAATGAATGTGACTGGATTGTTGAAGTTATATCTGAGAGGTTAGATTGGAAGCATGATTTATACAAAAAGATTCTTCCACATATAAATGATAATTGTATAATAACTTCAAATACTTCAGGTTTATCTTTAGAAAGTTTATCAAAAGATTTGCCAGATAATTTCTTAGACAAATTTTTTATTACTCATTTTTTTAATCCTCCGAGATATATGAAATTAGTTGAAATAATTTCTTCATCTAAGACGAATAAAGATTTAGTAAACATTATGGATGGTTTTTTGACTGATGTTTTAGGAAAAAATGTTGTTCATGCTAAAGATACGCCAAATTTTATTGCAAATAGGATAGGTGTATATGGGATGATGGTTACATTGCACGAATCAAAAAAAAGAAAATTATCGATAGAGGATGTTGATGCAATAACTGGGACATTAATAGGACGACCTAAAAGTGCTACATTTAGAACTGCAGATGTTGTTGGGCTAGATACTATGTGCTTTGTAGCAAATACAGCTTATAATGATTGTCCAGATGATCCAGAGAGAGATATTTTTAAATTACCTGATTATATACAAAAAATGATTGATAATAAATGGTTAGGTCAAAAAACAAAGCAAGGATTTTATAAAAAAATTGATAAAGGTGTAATACACTCTTTAGATCTTGATTCAATGGAATATAAGCCAATGAATAAAAAGAAATATTCAGCTTTTTCTATTGCAAAGGAAAATACTTATTTAGAAGATAGATTAAATGCAGTTGTAAGAGTAGATGATGTTGCAGGTGAATTTTTATGGGTTTGTTTTGCAAAATCATTAGCTTATTCTGCGAATTTACTTGGAACTATTGCTGATGATACAATAAGTATTGATAATGCGATGAAAGGTGGTTTTGGTTGGGAATTAGGTCCTTTTGAAGTTTTAGATGCAATNGGAATAGAGTATTTTGTTGATAGATGTAAAAATGAAAATATAAAATTACCTGAATGGTTAATAAGNATGCCTAAAAATAATGCAAAATCAATATATACTTATATTGATGGTGTTAAGCATTCATATGATTTTAAAATTGCTGATTATTCTAAAGTTATTGATAATGAAAAAGTAATTGATTTTAATAATTTAAAATCAAATAATATGTTAATTGATAGACATTGGTCAGCTTCTCTTTATGACTTAGGTGATGGTGTCGCATCAATAAAATTGCATTCAGTATTAAAGCCTGAGCTTAATCCAATTGATGGTTCAATGATGCAGGTATTTGCAAAATCATTAGATTGGGTTTCTGAAAATAAATATAAAGGATTAGTTATATCTGGTGATGGAGCTAACTTTTGTGCTGGTGCAAATTTAAGTCTTATATTGCAAGCTGCAGAGAAAAAAGATTTTAAATCACTTGAAAATTTTATTAATACGATACAGCAAATTTTTCAAAATATAAGATTTTCAAATTTCCCGGTTGTTGGTGCTCCCTATGGTCTTGTTTTAGGTGGTGGGATGGAAATTATAGGATCATGTGATAGAAGGGTAGCTGCTGCAGAATCTTATATTGGTCTTGTTGAGGTTGGTGTTGGTTTAATTCCTGGAGCTGGCGGTAATTTGAGAATGTTGTCTAATTTATCTAAAAAAATAAAGACAGGTATTACTGGAACTTTACCTTTGGTTCAAAAAGCATTTGAAACTGTTGGNTTTGCTAAAGTTGCAACATCTGCAAAGCAAGCTCAATCTTATGGGTATTTAATAAATGAAGATAAAATAGTGGTAAATAGAGATCATATTTTATCTCACGCTAAAGAAATGGTAATTGAATTGTCTGCTGATTACAAAGCACCAGAAGTTGAATCTTTCAAATTGCCTGGTTCGGCAGGAAGATTAGCAATTGATGTTCAAGCAAAAAGTATGGTTAAAGCTGGTAAAATAAGTGAACATGATGCTTTAATTGGGAGTAAGCTGGCCTATGTCTTGACTGGTGGTAAAAAAGGAGGAATGTTTACGGCTGTTGATGAGCAATATTTACTAGACATTGAAAGAGAAGCTTTTCTNAGCTTGTGTGGCGAACCTAAAACATTAGATAGAATAAGGTTTATGCTAACTAAAGGAAAGCCTTTGAGAAATTAATAAATTCAATGATGATTCATTGTTTTTCTCCGATAAAAGGCGTCTTCGTGACGCCTTTTATTATTTAAATANATTTTGAATTATATATTTTGATATATTNGGATTTTCTTTTATTCTTCTTATTGAATAGTCATACCAGTTTCTTCCATAAGGAACATATATTCTAACTTTATAATTATTTTTTAATAAATAGTCTATAGTTTTATTCATAGGAACACCATATAGCATTTGAAATTCAAATTTATTTTTATCGATTTTACTGTCTTCTATAATTTTTAATATATCATTTATTAATTTTTCATCATGAGTGGCAATGCCTACATATATATTTTTATCAAATGCTATATTTAATAATTCTATATAATTTTTATTGATAATTTTTGAATCCTTTATAGCAATCGAACTATCTTCATTGTATATCCCCTTGCATAATCTTATATTACTATTTTCTTCTAATGTTCTTAAATCCTGCGATGTTCTTAAAAGGTATGCCTGTAATACGATTCCTAGATATTTTTTATAATTATGGTTGTTTTTATAAGTTTCTATTGTTAAGTCTGTTAGCTTACTATCTTCCATATCAATTCTAATAAAATTATTGTTATTGTCAGCTTTAATTAAAAGTTTTTCAATGTTTTGATTGAAATTTTTATCACTAATATCTGATCCAATATGCGATGGTTTTATTGATATATTGCAGTCTAGACTATTAAGCTTAATCCTATCTAATATATCAATATATTTATTGGTTATCGCATTTGATTCTTTAAGATCAGCTGTATGCTCACCCAGAATATCCAGAGTGCAAGATAGTCCTTTATTATTTAATTTCTTTACAACTCTAAGTGCTTGAGATGTTTTAACTCCTGCAACATATTTATTTGCAAAAAATTTTACAAAAAATTTAGGCATCACAGGAATTAGGAATAAAATTATCTTATTAACTAAAAAATACATTGCTATAATTTATCTAAAAATATTTATTAAAATTCATTCATTATTTGTTGCTGATAAAAAGTATATATTCGTAAATTAGACATCTATAGTAAAACTAATAATTAATTAAAGAAGAAAAAATAAATTGTATACAGATTTTTTACCAGTTCCAATATATGCAGTTCTAGTTGTTGCTTTAGTAGCACTTCCTCTTGTTATTCAATACATTGTCTCACCTAGACATAATAAAGGTGGCGAAAAATTAACTTCTTACGAATGTGGTGAAGTACCCGAGGGTTCAGCTTGGGTTAAATTTAATGTTAGATTCTATGTTATTGCATTAATATTTATTATTTTTGATGTTGAAGTTATATTTTTATTTCCTTGGGCAGTTGTTTTCCAAAGCTTAATTGATAGTGGTTTGGGCTTTTTAGCATTTATTGAAATGTTTGTTTTTGTTCTTATTTTAGTAGTTGGCTTTGCATATGTATGGGTAAAAGGTGATTTAGATTGGGTTAAAATGAAAATTAAATATGGTGAAGGTCGATATAAAAATTTGAAGATAAAAGAGAATTAATATGTCACACGAAGATTATTACGTAAAAGATGATTTTACTCTAGTTGAAAAATTCGATAAAGATAATGTAGTCGTCGCAAAACTAGAAGATTTAATTAATTGGGGAAGAGCGGGTTCACCTTGGTTCTTTCAATTTGGTCTAGCTTGTTGTGCCATTGAAATGATGGCAGCAGCAGGTCCAAGGCATGATTTAGAAAGATTTGGTATGATGCCTAGAGCAACACCTAGGCAAGCAGATGTTATGATTGTTGCTGGAACTGTTACTTTAAAAATGGCTTCTAGGGTAAAAAGATTATTTGAACAAATGGCAGACCCTAAATATGTTATTTCTATGGGTAGCTGCTCAAATAGTGGTGGTCCTTATTGGCAGCACGGTTACCACGTTTTAAAAGGAGTTGATATTGTTGTTCCAGTTGATGTTTATATTCCTGGATGTCCTCCTAGACCTGAGGCTCTAATACAGGGTATTTTAGAATTACAGAAAAAAATTAAACTTGATACACCATTAAGAAAAAAGAAATAATTATGTCTACTG
Organism: Fidelibacterota bacterium; assembly: GCA_002705605.1. Lineage (GTDB taxonomy): Bacteria > Fidelibacterota > Marinisomatia > SCGC-AAA003-L08 > D37C17. Next base: position 215,147 of record PAJD01000006.1, read on the forward strand.
AAATTATTGATATATTAGATAAAAAATTTAAAGATTCGATTAGTTTTTCTGAAGATCAAAAGAATTTATTTATTAATGATCCTTCAAAATGGGATAAAATTTCTAAATTTTTATACGAACATAAAAATTTGAAATTTGATTATCTAATGTGTTTATCTGGTTATGATTTAACTGATAATAAGTTAGGTGTAGCATATAATTTTTATTCAACTAAATTAAAACATTATTTAGATGTTAAAATTGAGTTTGAATCTGAAGTTGAAGTTCATTCTGTTGCTAGATTGTGGAGAACAGCTGATTGGCATGAAAGAGAAGCTTATGATTTGCTTGGAATTAAGTTTATTGGCCATCCTGATTTAAAAAGAATACTCTTACCTGAAGATTGGGAAGGTCATCCTCTTAAGAAAGATTATGAAACTCCTGATTTTTACAATGGGATGCCCGTACCAAAAGATAAGAGTTATTGGGAATAAAATATGTTTAAAATTATTGATAAAAGTATTATAAGCGCAGATGAAATGGTTCTAAATATGGGGCCTCAGCATCCAAGTACTCATGGAGTATTAAGGCTTAAAATAATNACAGATGGGGANATAGTNAGTCACGTAGAACCTATTATNGGTTATCTNCATNGATGTTTTGAAAAACATTGTGAAAGTTTNTCATATGAACAAATTGTTCCATTTACNGATAGATGTGATTATTTAGCNTCNATGCATATGAGNCATTCATATTCCATGGCCGTNGAAAAATTATTAGATTTAGAATTNCCTGAAAGAGTTGAGTATATACGAGTTATTGTANCNGAGTTNCAACGTATTGCAAGCCATTTAATTGCAGTNGGTGTTTTTGGATTNGANGTTGGTGCTATAACNCCATTTACNTGGACTTTAAGGGATAGAGAAAGAATTCTTGATTTNTTTGAAATGCTNTGTGGTGCTCGTTTATTNTATAATTATGTTTGGCCTGGAGGNGTATCTCATGANTTGCCACCAAGATTTATAGANGAAACNCATAAGTTTTTAGATTATTTNCTTCCACAAATAGATGAATANAATCAAGTTCTTACTACTAATAAAATTTTTATTGAACGTTCTGCTGATGTNGGTATTTTACCNTTAGAAGTTGGTATAAATTATGGGGTAACTGGTCCAACTTTAAGAGGCTCTGGTAGCACCTTTGATTTAAGAAANGATGAGCCTTATTCTGTATATGATAAATTTGATTTTGATGTACCTGTAGGTGANGGGCTAATGGGAACAGTTGGTGATTGCTGGGATAGATATTATGTTAAANTCTTAGAGATGAAAGAATCNGCTAAAATTATTAGACAAGCTTTNGATAGTATTCCTAANGGNGATGTTCANGAAGTTTTACCAAAAAAAATAAGACCACCTAAAGGTGAGGTATATTCAAGATATGAATCAGCTCGTGGTGATGTTGGTTTTTATATAAGAAGTGCAGGAAAAAATATGCCNGATAGATTAAAAATGAGATCTCCAGCATATTGTAATTTATCTGCTTTGAATGAGATATCTGCTGGCTGGATGATGTCTGATGTTATTGCTGCATTAGGAAGTTTAGATATTGTGCTTGGAGAAATAGATCGATGACATCAATTGTTGATTCTTTATTAAATGCAGTTTCATTTATTAATATTGATATAAATTTATTATTAATATTTGCTATTGTTGTTCCGGGTCTAGTTTTATTTATTTTAATGGCTTTAAATGTAATGCTTTCAGTTTATTTTGAAAGAAAAGTAGCAGCATTTATGCAAGATAGACTTGGGCCTATGGAGGTTGGTATTTTTGGATTCAAGGGTGGTAAAAAATTCTGGGGTGGTATTGGACAAATTTTTGCTGATACTGTTAAATTATTAACAAAAGAAGATATAATGCCGGCAAATGCTGATAAAGTTTTAATGTTGGTTTCTCCATTTATTATAGTAGCTGGTGCATTATTAACATTTATTGGAATTCCGTTTAGTGATGGCTTGATAGTTTCTGATTTTAATATTGGAATATTATATGTTATTGCTATGAGTTCAGTGGGTGTAATCGGAGTAATACTAGCAGGGTGGTCATCAAATAATAAATGGTCATTATACGGAGCTATGAGATCTGCAGCTCAAATTATAAGTTATGAAATACCAATTGGTCTGAATCTGCTATTAGTTGTAATTGTTTGTGGAAGTTTGCAAGTTTCAGATATTGTTCAGTGGCAAGCAGATAATAGATGGTTTATTTTTCATAGTCCATTTACTTTTGTTGCATTTTTTATCTTTTTTATATCTGTTGTTGCTGAGACAAATAGAACTCCATTTGATATTCCTGAGGCTGAATCAGAGCTTGTAGCTGGATGGATGACGGAATTTTCTGGATTTAAATGGTCGATATTTTTTATGAGCGAATATGCAAATATGTTAATTGTTTCACTTGTTGCGTCATTTGTATTTCTAGGGGGTTGGTTATCTCCATTTACTATCTTTAATATATTTCCTGATTCTTGGTTGATTTTAGATGGTTTTTACATAGGTATATTTTGGTTATTAATTAAAGCCATTTTTTTAGTTTTTGTTATGATGTGGTTTAGGTGGACCTTTCCAAGACTTAGAGTTGATCAGCTTATGTACATATGCTGGAAAGTCTTTATACCTTTTTCATTGGCAAATTTATTTTTTGTTACGATATGGGAATTAATAGCAGGGGCGATTTAATGAGTCAATATTTTATAAATATATACGATGCTGTTAAAACAATGATATCAGGAATGAGCTTAACTCTTGAGCATCTTAGAAAAAAGAAAGATTTAGTTGCAACATTACAATATCCAAATGAAAAGTGGCCTCAGCCTGATAGAAATATAGGTTTTGAACATGAGGATTATAATGTTATAAGATCTAGACTGCATGTAGATATTGATGACTGTATTGGATGTCTACAATGTGAAAGAGCATGTCCAGTTGATTGTATAAAAATTGATACAATTAAACCTTCGAAAGGCGTTGAATTTGATTGTGGAGAAACATCAAATGATACTAGGAAAAAAATGATTGTTCCAAGATTTACGATAGATATGTCAGAATGCATGTACTGCAATCTATGTGTATACCCATGTCCTGAAGAGTGTATATATATGGTTGGTGGACCTAATGAACCTAAACATGATATTGATTATGAGTATAGCAAGTATGTAAAACATGATTTAGTTTTTGAGTTTTCCAATGTAACTGATCAGCAAATTGTTGATATTGGAGCGCAATCGTATTTAGATGAGAGAAATAGTAAAATAGAAAAAATCAATAAAGGAACTACTTTAAGAGGAAATGAACCGATAGAATCTTCATCTCCAGCAGCAGCAGCTCCAGCGGCAGCAGCAGCTCCAGCGGCAGCNGCAGCTCCAGTTCAAGCTTCTGATACACTTGATATAAAATGTTTAGACATTATAGAAGATAAGACATTAAAAACTCCTGCGAAGAAAGTNTTTTTTAAATCTAAAAGAGCAGGTGAGGATGATATAGTNAAAATTGATAAGGTTATAGCTGAGATAAGNAAAATTGATGGCTATACACCTGANTTAGAACAAAAGTTAAAGGAATTGTTATAATGCCATTTCCTATNCCAGATTTAGGACAAATTTTATTTTTTTCTATTATATTTCTTATAATNCTATCTGCTTTTTGGGTNGTAGTATCTCCAAATCTTGTTCACTCTGCAGTTTCATTGCTATTTACTTTTTTTGGTGTNGCTGGATTATATGTTTTCTTGTATGCTGATTTNATNGCAGCTGCTCAGGTGATTATTTATGTCGGAGGTATTCTAGTNTTAATTATCTTTGGTGTAATGTTAACAAATAAAATTGATGATCCTAATTTATCAAATCTAAGTAAAAATCAATTAGTTGCATCTATTTTTTGCCTTNTTTTATTTTTTTTCCAAATGCAGATAATTTTTAATACTAATTGGTTTGNTGGTGAATTAATTACAAGGGATTCAACAGTTAATGATATTGGTATGCTACTTTTAACGACATATTTATTACCCTTTGAAGTTGTATCTGTATTGCTTTTAGCTGCATTAATTGGTGCAGCAATGTTATCTAGAAAGAAAATTAAATAATGAATTCATTAGAATCATACTTATTTGTATCATCGGTACTTTTTTCTTTTGGAATTTTTGCAGTAATTACTCGAAAAAATGCAGTTGCAATATTAATGGGTATAGAGCTTATATTGAATTCTGCTAATATAAATTTCATAGCATTTAATAGATTTGGAAATTTTGAAATATTAGATGGTCATATTTTTAGCATTTTTGTTGTTGTTCTAGCTGCAGCTGAGGCTGCAATAGCTTTAGCAATTATTATTAATTTATTTAAAAATATTGGTACGGTAAATGTTGATGAAGCTAAGGAATTAAAAGGTTAATGAATTATATGACGATTCAAATATTATCATTTTTATTTTTACCACTTCTTTCTTTTGTATTGTTGATTTTTGGTGGAAAATACTTTAAAGAAAAGTCTCACTATGTAGGCTTATCGCTAATTGGTTTAATGCTTGTAAGCGCATTAATGTTAATTTTAAATGCTGAGCCATACAACCATAATGATGGTACTTATATTAAATGGGTATTATATGATTCGTTCGAGTGGTTTTCTACTGGAAATTTTTCTGTATCACTTGGATATTTTGTTGATAATGTTACTACTATTATGTTGCTGGTTGTAGCATTTATAGGCTTTCTTGTTCATCTTTATTCATCAGAATATATGAANGGTGATAAAAGATATTCACGCTATTTTGCTTTTCTTGGAATATTCATTTTTTCTATGAATGGTATTGTGCTAGCAGACTCTCTTATTATGATGTATGTATTTTGGGAATTAGTTGGTTTNAGTTCTTTCCTTCTTATTGGTTTTTGGTTTGAAAAAGATAGACCTCCTCTTGCTGCAAATAAAGCATTCCTAACTAATAGAGTAGGNGATATAGGAATGTTTATTGGTATTATGATANTATACTTNCATGTAGGNTCATTTAATATCAATGATATNATTAAAGGTGTNTCTGATATGAGTACAGGTATTCTTACTGTAGCAGGATTATTAGTATTTATGGGTGCAGTTGGTAAATCTGCGCAATTTCCACTTCATATTTGGCTTCCAGATGCAATGGAAGGCCCGACACCTGTTAGTGCATTAATACACGCTGCAACAATGGTTGCAGCTGGTGTTTACATGACNTTTAGAATTTTCCCTTTTTTAACACCTGAAGCATTATCAGTAATTGCTATTATTGGTGCAATTACTGCGCTTATGGCTGCTATAACNGCAATAACTAGAAATGATATTAAAGCTGTTCTTGCATATTCCACTATTAGTCAGTTAGGATATATGATTATGGCCCTAGGTGTTGGTGCACCTGTTTATGCGCTATTTCACTTAGTGACACATGCTATGTTTAAAGCATGTTTGTTTTTATGTAGTGGNTCNGTTATTCATGCAATGCACCATTCTTTNCATCATTTAGATGATCATCATACAGATCCACAAGACATGAATAATATGGGAGGCTTAAAAGATAAGATGCCTATTACTCATGCAGCAATGCTGATATCTACACTTGCAATAGCAGGGGTACCATTTTTTTCAGGTTTTTTATCNAAAGATGGTATATTGGCAGCTGTTTTATCTTATTATTACAAGTATGATGGTTGGACAGTTTTTCTTCCTATAGCTGGATTTGGTGCAGCTATGATAACAGCTTTTTATATGTTTAGATTAATATTTAAAACATTTTATGGTAAACCAAAAAAGAAAGATATTTATAANCATATTCATGAGTCTCCTTTGCCTATGACAGTACCGCTAGTATTGTTGTCTGCTCTAAGTTTAGCTTTTGCTTTCACTGTAAATTTAAATCCATTGAAAAGTTCAGGNTGGTTCAAAGATTTAATTTATAAATATGGAAAAACACATAATTTTTTAAATATGAAATATGTAAATAAAGGTATTGAGGCAGCTCATTATGATGCTATGTATTTATCNTTGTTTGTAGCTTTTGTNGGAATACTTTTATCAATTATTATATATTACTTGCAAANGTTAAATGCTGAAAAAATTTCNNTATTATTTAATAAGTTGGGTCTTTATAGTTTATCAAGAAATAAATTTTATATTGATAAAATATATAATAAAATTTTATATACACCATTTATGAAGCAAACAAAATTAGCATCCTTTCTTGATTGGGATATTTATGATCAAAAAATTGTTGATGCTTGGGGATGGATAACATTGGGAATATCAAAAATATCTGGAAATGCNGACTATAATATTCTAGATCAAAAGATAATTGATGGTACATCACATCTGACAAATTTCACATCAAAAAAATTAAAGGTAATTCAATCAGGGATAATTCAGAATTATCTTTTAGGTGGTTTTATGTGTCTTGTAATTATATTCTTATTAATACAACAATTTAATTAGGGAGATTATGGAAAATTATATTTTATCATTATTAATATTTATACCAGTATTTGGGGCAATTTTGATGTTACCAGTATCAAAAGTATATGGTTCNTCAAAATCTAAATATNTCGCTTTAGGTGCAACTGGGATTCAATTGTTACTAACAATATGGTTATATTGTAACTTTGATTCATCCGTTAGTGTTTTAAACTCACCATATACTATAAATGTACCTTGGATTGAACATTTTAATATATTTTACTATATAGGAGTAGATGGTCTTAGTATGCCAATGGTAATATTAACCGCATTGCTTTCNTTGATATGTATAATAGTAAGTTGGAATATNGACAAGAGACCACTTGGTTANTTNTCTCTTTTTCTTTTATTAGATGCTGGTATGATGGGCGTATTTTTATCTTTAGATTTTTTCTTATTTTATATTTTNTGGGAAGTTATGCTNCTTCCAATGTATTTTTTAATTGGAATGTGGGGTGGCCCTCAAAGGCACTATGCAGCTATTAAATTCTTTTTATATACTTTATTTGGTTCTGTATTTATGCTATTGTCAATGTTGGCGCTTTATTATTATACGACTCCTAATACTTTTAGTTTGACAACACTTATTATTGAAGCACCAAAGATTGATGCTACGCTATGGGGATTAGATATTAGATTTTTAATTTGGATTGGNTTNTTTATAGGTTTTGCTATAAAAGTTCCAGTTTTTCCATTTCATACGTGGTTACCATTGGCTCACGTTGAAGCTCCAACGGCTATNTCTGTAATTNTAGCTGGTGTTCTACTAAAAATGGGTACTTATGGCTTATTAAGGATTAGCTATCCTTTATTNCCATTTGAAGCAATAAATTTTGCCTATACCTTAGCAATACTTGGAGTAATCAATATATTATGGGGNGCAGTNAATGCTATTGCNCAAATTGATATGAANAAAATGGTTGCTTATTCTTCTGTAAGCCATATGGGTTATGTTATNTTAGGAATGGCTTCNGTTGTAAGTGAATCAAATGCTGGAGCACAGGCTGGTTTAAANGGAGCTATAATGCAAATGTTTAATCATGGAACAATTACTGCTATGTTNTTTATNTTAGTAGGTGTTCTTTATGATCANGCTCATCATAGATGGATTGTTTTTCCTGATAATTATAAAGATCAAGAAGTGGCCGGAAAATTAGGCTTTGGTGGTCTAGCATCTAAAATGCCTGTCTTTAATGCATTGATTATAATAGCATTTTTTGCGGGCTTAGGTTTACCTGCTTTATCTGGTTTTATAAGCGAAGCATTATGTTTTATAGGAGGATTTAGTGCTTTTAGAACAATTACAATAATTGGAACCCTTGGTATTTTATTAAATGCAATTTATTTTCTTAGAGCATATCAGAGAGTATTCACTGGTAGTTTTAATAAAAAATATGATTACTTAAAAGATATATCAAAAAGAGAATTAATTACAGTTTTACCAATTACATTTTTTGTCTTTTTATTTGGTGTTTATCCTTCACCACTTATAAATATGATTAAACACTCAGTGCAAGATATAATTTCAATATTCCAGGCAGCAATGTAAATGCAAAATAATTTTCAAAGCTTAACATATTTTATTCCTGAAATTACGATTGTAATAACTCTATTACTTGCAATTGTTTCAGATTTATTTAATGAATTTAAAAAATATTCTTATTACTTAGTTTTATCTGGCCTTTTTCTTACAGGGTTGCTTTTATTTTTAGATAGTTCAACAAATGTATCTAAATATTTATTTAATGATATGCTATTATTTGATTCTGTATCTTATTATTTTAAGTGTATAATTTTGTTATCAACTTTTTCTATAATTTTAGTTTCTCAATATTCTAAAGAATTAGATGATGAGTATAGAGCTGAATATAATACTTTATTGCTTGTAGTATTATTAGGAATGTTTCTTATGACTAACTCAATAAATTTAATTATGATATACTTATCTTTAGAGTTAGTAAGTATTCCTTCTTATGTTTTAGCTGGTATATTAAAAAATGATAAAAAATCAAATGAAGCCTCTTTGAAATATGTTATTTTCGGATCATTTGCCTCAGGTTTAATGTTATTTGGTTTTAGTCTTCTATATGGATTATCTGGAACTTTAAATATATATGAGATACATGCATTTTTATTGAATGTAAATAACCCGACTGCTGTTTTATTTTCTATTTTATTGATTTTAGCAGGTTTTGGATATAAAATTTCTATGGTTCCATTCCATTATTGGACTCCGGATGTTTATGAAGGATCACCTACAACTGTAACAGCTTTTTTATCTGTTGCTCCAAAAGCAGCTGGTTTTGCATTAATGTTACGCTTTTTCTTAAATCTATTTACAATCGAAGGAGACTTTTTATCTAGTACCCCATTGTTGGGTATAGATTGGCCATTATTGCTTGCAATTTTATCTGCCATTACGATGACTGTTGGAAATATACTGGCATTAAGACAAGAGAATGTTAAAAGAATGCTTGCGTATTCAACAATATCTCATGTTGGCTTTATGCTTATGGCTATTTGTACTTTAACTCCAGTTGCTTTAACAGGCATAGCTTTTTATTTGCTTATGTATTCATTTATGAATTTATCTGCTTTTTATATGGTCATTTATATGTCAAATAATTATAAAGCACAAACAATAGATGATTGGAAAGGAATTGCCTTTAAAACTCCAGTTTTATCTGCTTTTACAGTATTAAATATGGTATCATTAGCTGGTCTTCCACCAACTTCAGGGTTTATTGGGAAAGTTTATTTATTTAGAGGTCTATTTTTTGATCAAGAATTTTATTGGCTTGGAATTATAGCCGTATTAAATAGCGTTGTATCGCTTTATTATTATTTTAAAATTGTTAAAGCTATGTACTTTTTTGAAGATGATAATAAAAAATATAAAAAACCAAATCCTGTTATTTTTTGGTCAATTATAATTTTATCTTCTCAAAATGTATTGTTTTATTTTTATTGGTCTGGTTTATATAAATATCTTGAGGGAGTATTTAATCTTTAATGGAAAAATCAATTAAAGAATCTCAAGTTATAATGCATGAGCTAGTACTTCCTAATGATACTAATGTTTTAGGAAATGTTCATGGTGGCAGAGTTATGTGTTTAATGGATATATGTGCTGCAATGTCAGCATATAAACATGCTAGACAACCTGTTGTTACTGCCTCTGTTGATAGGTTAGATTTTTTAGCATCTGCGAAAAAAGGGGATATTCTAATTTTGAAATCTTCAGTTAATTATGCTCATAGAACTTCTATGGAAATAGGAGTTAGGATAGATGCTGAGAGTCCTTTGACTGGTGAAATAAGTCATACAGCAACAGCATATTTAACATTTGTAGCAATTGATAATAATAATAAGCCATCAAAAATACCAAAAATAAAACCCGAAACTAATGATGAAAAACGAAGGTATGATAGAGCAAAAGAAAGACACCTTCAAAGAAGAAATAATAGAATTAAATGAAATTAGTAAAGATTAAAAAAGGTCATAACCTGAAAATTTCAGGTATCCCTAAAAGTGAGATTTTAAATGTCTCTGAATCAAATTATGTTACTTTTCATCCATCTAGATTTAAATCATTTAAAACTAAGTTGTTAGTTAAAGAAAGTGAATATGTAAAAGTTGGTACTCCAATTTTCTTTGATAAAAATAATTCTGAAGTTATGTTTGTATCTACAGTTTCAGGAAGTGTAAAAGAAATTATTTATGGAGATAGAAGATCTGTAGTGTCAATTGTTATTGAAAATGATAAAAAATATGAATCGTTTCCATTGAAAATTAATAAATCAAAAGAAACTTTATTAAATTCAGGCTTATGGTCTTTAATTAGACAAAAACCATTTTCTAAGATTCCTGATTCTAAATCTATACCAAAATCTTTTTTTATATCAAGCGTTCCTACGGAGCCTTTTGCAGTAGATAATAATTTTTTATTTAAAAATATTGATAACCATCTTCAAAAAGGGGTTGATATACTTAAAGAAATTTTTAATTGTGATGTAAATATGGGCGTTTCTGATAAGTCGGAATTTTTAAAGTTAAAAAATATTAATTTTTATAAAATAAATTCATTGCATCCAGCTGGTAATGTTGGAGTCCAAATTCATCATATTGATCCAATTAAAAACTCAGATGATACCAGGTGGTATTTATCAATGCAAGATTTAAATAGAATAGGATACTATTTTGAAAAAAATAAGCATTTTAATTATAAATATTATTCTCTAGGTGGAAATGGTGTTCTTAATGCTTCATATTATAAAACTTTAATTGGTACACCTATTAAAGAAATTGCTGATTTTTCAAATAAGGATATAAGATTTATATCAGGAGATGTTTTGAGTGGCTGCGAAGTTTTACAAGAAAATTCAATTGACTACTTTGATGAAGTTTTATCAGTTATTGTAGTTTCTAAGACAAGAGAGTTTTTAGGTTGGTTAAAACCAGGAATTGACAAATACTCACTTACTAAAACATTTTTATCAAAAATAATATCAAATAATAAGTCAAAGCTTAATACACATTTAAATGGAAGTGTTAGAACAATTATACCTATGGGTAATTGGGAGTCGGTTTTACCGATGAATATATATCCTGAATATCTAGTTAAAAGTATACTTTGTAAAGATATAGATATGATGGAGAAATTAGGTATATACGAATCTTCTCCAGAAGATTTTGCGCTTTGCTCTTTTATTTGTCAATCTAAAGTTGAAGTATCTAAAATCATTCAAGATGGCTTAGATCTTATTGAAAAGGAAATCTAATGTTAAGAAAATTATTAGATAATATAGAAAAAACAATACTTAGTAATGATAAGCTTAAAAAATTTCATCCTTTATACGATGGTTTAGATACATTTTTATATTCTCCTAATACTCAGACCTCTAATGCCCCATATGTTAGAGATTCTATTGATTTAAAAAGAACAATGATTATTGTTGTGTTGGCTTTATTACCATCTTTTATATTTGGTACTTACAATGTAGGTTTACAGTCTCCAGAAATGACCTCAAATTCATTCTTTGATTGTTTTATTTTTGGTTTATATAAAGTATTACCAATGTATATGGTTGTTTTCGCAGTTGGTGGTTTGTTTGAAGGTCTATTTGCTGTTGTTAGAAAACATGAAATAAATGAAGGATTCCTTGTAACTGGTTTTTTAATACCATTAACTATGCCACCTACAGTACCCTTGTGGATGTTGGCATTGGCAACAATTTTTGGAGTAGTTATTGGAAAAGAAATTTTTGGAGGTACTGGATATAATATTTTTAATCCTGCATTAACAGCGCGTGCTTTTTTATTCTTTGCATATCCATCAAAAATGTCAGGAAATATACCATGGATATTCCCTGCTGATGGTTTATCAAAAGCAACTCCGTTGTTAGAGACATCTTCTAATCTACCACTTTCTTACTCATGGTCTGATATGTTTTTTGGATATATCCCAGGTTCTTTAGGTGAAACGTCAACTTTGGCTATTTTAATTGGTGCATTTATACTTATTGTAACTAAAATAGGAAGTTGGAGGACAATGTTAGCGACAACAATTGGTATGATTGTAACATCATTATTCTTAAATCAGATAGGTAAAATTGATGGAACTGGTCCAATGCTAGATATTTCTCCTGCCTATCATTTTGTAATGGGTAGTTTTGCTTTTGGTATGGTCTTTATGGCAACTGACCCTGTATCAAGTGCTCAAACAAATACAGGTAGATGGTATTATGGTTTATTAATAGGATTCATGGTTGTTATTATAAGATGTATAAATCCAGCTTATCCTGAAGGCATGATGTTAGCAATACTTTTTGCGAATGCTTTTGCACCGTTATTTGATTATAACGTAATACAAACTCACATCAAAAAACGACAATTAGTAAATGAAAAATAAATATATATTTATATTATCTCTTACCTTTTTATCTAGCCTATTACTTTCTTTATTTTCGGAAGGATTGAAAGAAAAAACATTGTTTAATAAAGAATTAGATAAAAAGAAAAATTTACTTCAAACAATTGGTATAGATACTAAAGTTATGAAAGTAGAAGAAATTATAAAATCATTTAAAGATAATATATCTGAAATCACTTTGGATACTGATGGTAATATTCATTCAGATATTAATCACAATCAATTTCAGGTTATTGAAGATAATTCAACAGGAGAACTTAAATATTATGTCAATGAAATAGAGTATTTACCAGCTTTTTCATCAACTACAATGAATGCTTTTATATTACCTATATCAGGAAAAGGTTTATGGTCTTCTTTATACGGTTATTTTGCAATTGACAATAAAAATTATTCTACTGTAAAAGGGATTACATTTTACCAACATGGTGAAACACCAGGCTTAGGAGCTGAAATAGCTAAAGATTGGTTTAAATCAAGTTTTATTGGAAAAGAGATTTATTCAGATAATAATATTAAATCTATTTTGGTTTTAAAGGCTGGTCAGGCAGATCCAGACAATCTATATGAAGTTAATGGTATTAGTGGTGCAACAATTACAGGTAGAGGTGTAGAGGTATTATTGAAAAGAGATTTGTTAAGGTATGAAAATTATTTTAGGAATAATAGATGAATAAAAAAATATTTATAGATCCTCTTATTGATAATAATCCCATAAGTAGGCAAGTTCTAGGTATTTGTTCTGCCTTGGCGGTAACTGTTAAGCTTGAACAAGCATTTGTTATGACTTTAGCTTTAACTTTTGTTGTAACTATGTCAAACGTTATAATATCAATGTTAAGAAATTATATACCATCAAGTATCAGAATTATTGTTCAATTAACTGTGATATCAACACTTGTTACTTTAATAGATAAAGCATTGGCTGCGTATATGTATGACTTAAGTAAATCTTTGTCTGTTTTTATTGCTCTAATAGTTACTAATTGTATTGTAATGGGGAGAGCAGATGGTTTTGCAATGCAAAATAATATTAAAGACTCATTTATGGATGGAATAGGTAATGGTCTTGGGTATGGTTTGATGCTAATTTTAGTTGCTTTTTTTAGAGAATTATTTGGGTTTGGAACAGTGTTTGACTACAGGGTGTTACCTGAAGCATTTAATAATGGTTTGATGATTTTAGCTCCTGGTGCATTTATTATATTAGGTTTAATTATATGGGCACAAAGGTCTATGACATCATTTGTAGAGGAATAGTATGGATATAATTGTTAATTATTTAAGTTTAGCTACAAAGTCTATATTTATAGAAAATATTTTACTTGCATATTTTCTGGGCATGTGTTCCTTTTTGGCAATTTCAAAAAATGTTGAAGCATCAAAAGGAATGGGTAAGGCAGTTATCTTTGTTAATGGACTAACTGTTCCTTTGAATTGGGTTATAAATACATATTTATTGAAAGATGGTGCACTATCATGGACAGGTATTAATGCTTTAGCACAAGTTAATTTAGATTTTTTGAGGATTTTATGTTTTATTGCAACAATTGCAGCCTTAGTACAGTTTGTTGAAATGTTTATTGATAAATTTAGTCCAACTTTATATAATTCTCTTGGAATTTTTCTACCCCTTATAACAGTTAACTGCTCTATACTAGGTGCATCTATATTTATGAATGAAAGAGGTTATACATTCGGTGAATCTATTGTATTTGGATTAAGCTCAGGTGTTGGATTTTATTTAGCTATAGTTACAATGGCAGCTATACGTTTTAAATTGAGATATTCAAATGTTCCAGATGGTTTGAAGGGGCTTGGCATAACAATGATTTTAACCGGTTTATTATCAATGGCATATTTAGCATTCTCGGGTATCCAATTATGATATTAACAACATCAATAGTATCAATTGTAGTTTTTTCATTAATAATTTTATTCCTTGTGATTTTATTAGGAGTTGCAGAAAAAAAACTATTACCCCAGGGAGACGCTAAGATTCTTATTAATGGAGATAGTGAAAAATCTCCTTTAGTAAAACCTGGAGGTTCTTTATTATCATCTTTATCAGGGCAGAATATATTTATTCCTTCTGCTTGTGGTGGAGGTGGAACATGTTCTCAATGCAAATGTCAGGTATTAAATGGTGGAGGTGATATATTGCCTACTGAGGTCTCACATTTTTCAAGATCTGAAATTAAAGATAATTACAGATTAGCATGTCAGGTGAAAGTTAAGGGTGATATGGAAATTAAAATTCCTGATGAAATATTTAATATTAAAAAATGGCAATGTACAGTGAAAAGTAATAATAATGTTGCTACGTTTATAAAAGAATTAGTTCTTGAGCTTCCTGAAGGAGAAATTTTAGATTTTGAATCCGGTGGATATATTCAAATAGATATTCCAAAATATGAATTCAAATATTCAGAATTTGATGTTGAGGATGAGTATAGAGGAGATTGGGATAAGTTTAAGATGTGGGATTTATTAGCAAAAAATGATAATCCTGAAGAATTTAGAGCTTATTCAATGGCAAATCATCCTGCAGAAGGTAATATTGTAATGTTAAATGTTAGGATTGCGCATCCTCCACCAAATAAATGGGATGCTCCACCAGGAATTGCTTCTTCTTATATATTTAATTTAAAACCAGGTGATAAGGTTACAATCTCAGGACCTTATGGTGAATTTTTTATTAAGGATACAGAAAGAGAAATGGTTTATATCGGAGGTGGTGCAGGTATGGCTCCATTAAGATCTCATTTATTTCATCTTTTTCATACTTTGAAAACTGGTAGGAAAGTTTCATATTGGTATGGTGCAAGATCAAAAAGAGAAATGTTTTATGATGATCATTTTAAAAAAATTCAAGAAAAATTTCCAAATTTTAAATACAATGTTGCCTTATCAGATCCTTTACCTGAAGATAACTGGAATGGATATCAAGGTTTTATACACCAAGTTGTTCATGATAATTATTTAAGCACACATGATGATCCAACAGAAATAGAGTATTATATGTGTGGTCCTCCAATGATGAATGCTGCATGTTCTAAAATGCTAGATGATTTAGGTGTAGATAAAGAAATGATCGACTTTGATGATTTTGGATAAAATTAAATACTCCTTTATTCTTTTATTTTCATTTTTATTCCTATTTAATTCATGCTCTAATTCTAATACTGCTATAAACGGTTACACTATGGGTACTACTTACAGTATTAAAATATATAGTGAAGAATTTATAAATAGTATAGATTTAAAGGAATCAATTGAATATAAATTAAATTATCTTAATTCTATTTTTTCTACTTATAGCAATTCAACTGAAATAAGTAAGATTAATTTATCTAAATCAAAAAAAATTAATTTATCAGATGATTTAGCTTTTGTATTAAAGAAAGCACTTTATTATTCACAATTATCAGATGGTCTTTATGATCCAACAGTTTTTCCATTAGTTGACCTATGGGGTTTTGGTCCAACAAATATAAATTCAAAACCAAATAAAAATAAGATTAATGACTTATTGAAAAATATTTCTTATAAGTATATATCATTAAATGAAAAGGAATTATTGCTAAGCAATTCTAATCTATATATTGATTTAAATTCAATCGCTAAGGGTTATGCAGTTGATTCCATATCAAATCTTTTGTTAAATATGGGTTTTTCTGATTTTATGGTTGAAATAGGTGGAGAAGTTAAATGTATTGGTGAAAATAATAAAAATAAATGGATTATTGGAATTATAAATCCAAAAGATGAAAATAATTTAATTAAAACTAATCTTAAAAATATGTCTATAGCAACTTCAGGTAATTACAATAACTATTTAATATATGAAGATATTCGATATCCTCATATAATTAATCCAAAAACTGGTTGGCCAATTAATAATAATATTATAAGCGCAAGTGTTATTACAGAAAACTGTATTGATGCAGATGCAATTGCTACAATATTGATGCTTTTACCATATGATGAGGGGATAGAACTTGTCAATAATATGAATAATGTTGAATCCTTATTATTTATAGATAATAATAATGAAATAACTATGTTAAAGAGTAAAGATTTTGATAAATATATACACTAATTTAATTTTTCAAACATTTATACTTGTCTATTAGAGAACATGTGCATGGATTTTCTGTTGTTCCACATGTCGATTTTAAAGCTTTTTTATTTANTAAATATCCAATGCTCATTATTAAAAAAATAAATAGTATAAATATAGTCGCAATAAATATTGTTAGAATCATGTTAAAAATTACTAAATTTATATTGTTATTTTCTATTCAAATAAATGCAAGTTATTAAAAATATATTAATCTTATCTTTTTTAGGGNTTTTATTACCAGGTGATTNTCATGCATCAGAAGCTGGTGTTCACTTACATGANCATNTTCATATTGATGGCTCAAATATTAGTTTGTTATGGTTAATTCCNTTTATTGGTATTTTANTTTCTATAGCAATTTTNCCATTGGTTATGCCNAAATATTGGCATCATAATTATGGTAAAATATCTCTTTTCTGGGGTTCAGCATTTATTATTTCNTTTACNACTTATTTTGGCATGGAATCAATGAAGTTTTATTTATTAGAAGTCTATTTAAAAGAGTTTCTTCCATTTATTGTTATTTTAATCGCATTATTTACTGTTTCTGGNGGAGTTCTGATTTCTGGCAATATGAAAGGTACGCCGATTATTAATACTTTAATTTTATTTATAGGNACTATATTAGCATCATGGATGGGAACTACAGGCGCATCAATGTTATTAATAAGACCACTAATTAAATCAAATAATGAAAGAAAAAACAAAGTTCATATTTTTGTATTTTTTATATTTTTAGTTTCAAATATTGGAGGTGCTTTAACGCCACTTGGTGANCCCCCTTTGTTTTTAGGTTTTTTAAAGGGTGTTGACTTTTTTTGGACAACTAAAACNTTATTGNTACCTATGATTACTGTTGCTATACCATTATTCATTATATTTTATATTTTTGATTCTTATTTATATAAAAAAGAAAATCTTGAATATGATAATAATAAATTGAATATAAAAATATCTGGGAAATCTAATTTAATATTAATTTTATTTATAATTTTAACTGTTATAATTAGCGGTGTTTGGAAATCAGATTCTTCAGATAAATTGAATTGGTTTATAGAATATGGCGGTGAATGTATAATGACTTATGGAACATTATTTCAATTATGCTCATTATTGCTTATTTCATTTATATCCCTCAAAATTACTCCAGATAATATTAGAANAGAAAATGATTTTACATGGGAACCTGTAAAAGAAGTATTTAAATTGTTTGCAACAATATTTATAACAATGGTTCCTGCTATTGCAATGCTTAAATCTGGTTTAAATGGACCATTAAACCCTGTTATTTCAATGTTAACAGATAGTAATGGAGAAAGTATTAATATAATGTATTTTTGGATTACTGGAGGTTTATCAAGCTTTCTTGATAATGCACCAACATATTTAGTATTTTTTAATACAGCTGGAGGTAATCCNACTTATTTGATGAANGAAGGTTCAATGACTTTGGCAGCAATTTCTGCTGGGGCTGTTTTTATGGGTGCTATGTCGTATATAGGTAACGCTCCTAATTTTATGGTTAAATCAATTGTAGAAGAAAATAAAATTAATATGCCAAGCTTTTTTGGTTATATGTTATGGTCGATTGTTTTCCTTGTTCCTATATTATTGATTTACTCATTTATTTATTTTTAATTTGTTATGCTTGATTGGAATTTATTAGATAAAGTAATTAGAGCTAGTAAAAAAATCTTTTTAACTACTCATGTTAATCCAGATGCTGATGGTCTAGGATCAGAGTTANCAATGTATTATTATTTAAAAGGTTTAAACATAGATTGTAAAATTATAAATGCCTCTAAAACTCCATCTTATCTTAAATTTTTAGACCCAGANGATGTAATTGANGTNTGGGATAAAAAAAAACATTCTGNATGGATAGNAAATGCTGATACNTCTATAGCTTTTGACATAGGTGATTTTAAAAGAATGAACGATTTGAGNTNANTTATTAAAGAANANAATATATNTTCAGTTNTTATAGANCATCATCCTTATGANGCAGATTTTTTTGATTTAGTATTAGTAGATATAAAAATTGCAGCAACAGGATATATGGTATGGTCATATCTTCAACATTGTGATTTTANTAATTACAATAATATATCACTTGANGCTTTATATTCAGCGTTAATAACTGATACTGGTTCATTTAGATTTAACAATACTAANNCTGATTGTCATAATATGGCAGCATTTTTACTTGATAANGGTGTTAAACCATATAATGTTTATGAAAAAATATATGAAAGAAGAAGTTTGTTCCAGATAAAATTATTATCTGAATCGATNAAAAANTTGAAGTTTAATTTTAATAATGAAGTATGTGGTGTAATTATTTCTAAGGCTGTTCAAGATAATGCTGGAGCTAATTATGANCATGTTGAAGGTTTTACTGATTTTTTTAGATCTATTGANGGNGTTCAAATTGCATANTGTATTNTNGAGCAAGACTATTCTTTTAGAATAAATTTTAGATCNAGGGGNAAATATATTATAAATGATNTTGCCAAATCATTTGGAGGTGGTGGACATANANTAGCTGCAGGAGCAACCGTTAAAAATTTAAGTGGAAGTGAAATTGAAGATAAAATTCTAAATAAATTAAAAAGGAAAATAGATGTCAATTAAATCAGATAAATGGATAAAAAAAATGTCAACTAATGAAGGAATGATAAAACCATTTGTTGAAAACAATATTAGAAAAGATGTTATTTCATATGGATTATCTTCATATGGTTATGATATTAGAGTTTCTGATGAGTATAAGATTTTTACAAATATTAATAATAGTGTCATTGATCCTAAAAAATTTGATGATAAATCTTTTATAAATTTTAAAGGAGATGTTTGTGTTGTTCCAGCAAATAGCTTTGCTTTGGCTCGAAGTATTGAATATTTTAAAATACCAAGAAATGTTCTTACAATTTGTTTAGGTAAATCAACATATGCTAGGTGCGGAATAATTGTTAATGTAACACCTTTTGAGCCAGAATGGGAGGGTTATGTGACGTTAGAAATTTCTAATACAACTCCTTTACCTGCAAAAATATATTCAAATGAGGGTTTATGTCAGGTTATATTTTTTGAATCAGATGAAGATTGCAATATTTCATATAAGGATAAATCTGGGAAATATCAATCACAAACAGGGATAACATTACCAAAGTTATAAATGAAGATTATAATTGCAAAAAATGCTGGTTATTGTTTTGGAGTACGAGATGCTGTTAATATGGCAAATGATATTGCTAAAAAAGAAGGCAATGTTTATATGTTAGGTGATATTGTGCATAATGAAAGAGTTGTTGATGATTTAAATAATGCAGGTGCTAAGGTTGTAAATTCTTTAAAAGATGTACCTGAAAATGGCACGGTTTTATTTAGAGCACATGGTACAAAGAATGATATCTGGGAAGAGGCAGAAAAAATGTCTTTAAGCATTAAAGATGCAACATGCCCCTTAGTACATAAAATTCATGAAGATGTTAGAAATCTTTATAAAGAAGGTAGGAAAATTATTGTTATAGGCGATCATGGACATGATGAAGTAGTTGCTATAGCTGATCAAGCTAAAAATACTATTGTAATATCAAATCCAGAGGAGGCGCTTGATTTAAAAAGAATTAGAAAAGCAGGAATTGTATGTCAATCAACCCAGGCAATTGAGAATGTTCAAGAAATTATTAATATATTAATGACAAAAATTTTTGATTTAAGATTTGTAAACACAATATGTTATCCAACTAAAAGAAATCAAGAGCAAATTAAAGATTTAGCTAAGATTGTTGATATCATGATTATAATTGGATCATTTACGAGCGCTAACTCTAAAAGATTAACATCGCTTTCAAAAGATCTAAATAGTAATACATTTCAAGTTACAGGAGAAGAGGATTTGAAAGAAAAATGGTTCGAAAATTGTAGTAGTGTTGGAATAAGCGCAGGTGCATCTACTCCAGATTATTTAATTAAAAATATAAAAAATAAAATAAAAAGAATGGGACAGGTAATATGAAAAAAAATACTTTTGAATTAAAAATTGGATTAGCAGAAATGTTAAAAGGTGGAGTTATAATGGACGTTACTAATTCTACACAGGCTAAAATAGCAGAAAATGCCGGTGCTTGTGCTGTAATGGCATTAGAAAGAATTCCTTCTGATATCAGGGCAGATGGCGGAGTTTCAAGAATGTCAGATCCAAAAATGATAAAAGAAATACAAAAATGTGTTTCTATACCAGTGATGGCAAAATGTAGAATTGGACATTTTGCTGAAGCTCAAGTATTACAAACATTAGAAATTGACTTTATTGATGAAAGTGAAGTTTTAACACCAGCAGACAATGCTAGCCATATTTATAAACATGATTTTAAAGTTCCATTTGTTTGTGGCGCAAGAAATTTAGGTGAAGCTTTAAGAAGAATCGATGAGGGTGCTGCAATGATAAGAACAAAGGGAGAAGCAGGTTCTGGGAATATAGTGGAAGCAGTTACACATATGAAAACTATAGTTAGTGAAATTAATCATGCAATATCATTATCTGATAAAGATCTTAAATCATACTCAAAAGAAATTAATGCTTCTTATGATATGTTATTATTAACAAAAAAGAAAAAAGGTTTGCCAGTACCTAATTTTAGTGCAGGAGGGATAGCTACGCCTGCAGATGCCTCGCTTATGATGCAACTTGGCGCAGAATCAGTTTTTGTTGGTTCAGGAATATTTAAATCTAAAGATCCAGAAAGTACAGCTAAAGCAATTGTACAAGCTACAACTTTCTATGATGATGCGAATGTTGTTTGTAAGGTTTCAACAGGACTTAAGAAAGCAATGGATGGTTTAGATATATCAGAAATTCCAGAGGATCAATTACTTCAAAAAAGAGGATGGTAATGACGATTGGTGTTTTAGCTCTACAGGGTGATTTTTCTTTGCATTCTAAAATATTGGATAGATTAAATGTTAAAAATATTTTAGTTAGAAAAAAAGAAGATTTTGATAATATTAATGGTCTAATTATTCCGGGAGGTGAATCGACAGTTTTATCATTATTAATTAAAAAATTTAATTTATTTAATAAAATAAAAAACTTTTCTAAAAGTCATTGTGTTTATGGAACTTGTGCTGGTGCTATCCTTATGTCTAAAAAATGTGATGATAATAAGATTAATACATTAAGCCTTATAAATATTAAGAGCTTTAGAAATTTTTATGGAAGACAAATAGATTCTTTTACTAAAAATATAACTATTAATTTTTTAAAAAAGAAGATTAATGTATCATTTATAAGAGCTCCAAAATTTGATTGTTTATCTAATGATTTAGATATTCTAGGGAAAGTTGGAGATAATCCTGTTTTAATAAAAAAAGAGAATATGCTTGTATCATCTTTTCATCCAGAATTATCAAATAGTACTGAAGTTCATAAGTATTTTATAAATATGGTAAAAAATAATGTTTAAAGTTTTAGATAAAATCAATAATCCTAATGATATTAAAAAATTATCAATAAATGAGCTAAAATTATTGTCAGGAGACGTATCTAGCTATATTCATGATATAGTTACTGATAAAGGTGGTCATTATTCATCTCCATTAGGAGCTGTTGATTTGACAATTGCATTACATTATGTGTATAATACTCCTATCGATAAATTGATTTGGGATGTAGGGCATCAAGCTTATGCTCATAAAATATTAACTGACAGAAAAAAAGAATTTAAAAGTATTAGACAATATGATGGAATTAGTGGTTTTTTAAAAATTGATGAAAGTAAATATGATAGTTTCGGAGCTGGACATGCAAGTACATCGATATCAGCAGGCTTGGGTTTTGCTCATTCTAGAGATAAGGATAATAAAAACCATCAAGTTGTTTCTGTAATTGGTGATGGTGCTATGACAGGAGGTCTTGCATACGAAGGATTGAATAATTTGGGATTTCATAAAACACAGCTAACAGTAGTATTAAATGATAACTCTTATTCTATATCAGAAAGTGTTGGGGCACTATCCAAATATTTAACAAGAATTGTTACAAATCCAACGTATAATAAATTAAGAAAAGATATATGGAATTTAACGGATAAAATCCCAACAATTTCAAGTCCTATTAAAAAGATTATTAAAAAAACTGAGGGAAGCTTAAAAGCATATCTTACTCCAGGAATATTGTTTGAAGAACTTGGTCTAAGATATATTGGGCCTATTGATGGGCATGATATAGAAAATATGATTAAAGTTTTTGAATCTATAAAAAAAATGAATACTCCAGTACTTCTTCATGTGCATACTAACAAATCTAAAGGCATAAATATTGGTGATAAAGATGCTATTAAATACTATAGTTTGTCTGGCAAAAACTCAACTATAGTTAAAGATAAAATTACTTATTCAAAATTACTTGGTAAGGGATTATCTATGATTGGCGAGGATTTTTCCTTTGAATGCGTAACAGCTGCTATGGGTATTGGTACAGGATTAGAAGAATATTATAAAAAATATAAGGATAGATATATTGATGTTGGTATAGCTGAAGAACACGCACTTACTTATGCGGCTGGACTTTCTGCTGATGGAAAAATGCCTGTTATAGCAATATATTCAACATTTATGCAGCGAGCTTATGATTGTGTTCTGCATGATTTTGCACTTCAAAATTTACCTGGATTAATTTGTATGGATAGAGCAGGGCTTGTTGGAAATGATGGTCCAACGCATCATGGTGTTTTTGATATAAATTTTTTATCATCTATCCCTGGTTTAATATTAACGGCCCCTAAAAATGGTTCAGAATTTTTAAATTTAATTTATACTGCTATAAAAAATAGATTATTGCTATCAATAAGATATCCGAAAGATTATACAGAAATTAATGATAATCATAATTTTGAAGAGTTGCAAATTGGTAGTTGGGATTATATTCAAAAAAATGATTCAAAAATTTGTATTTTAACATTTGGTAGAATGATAGATCATTCTGTTCAAGCTTCAAAAAAATTAACTAGAGATTTTAATATAGAAATAACTATAATTAATTGTAGATTTATTAAGCCAATTGATGAGAATATGTTAAAAAAATTAGTTAACAATCACGATACATTTATTACGATAGAAGAAGGTATGTTAAGAGGAGGTTTTGGTTCATCAATATTGGAGTATTTTTCTAAAAATAATATTAGTAATACTTTGAAAATGATTGGTATTGATGATAATTTTTCTAAACATGGATCTAATAGTGAATTGTTTAAAGATGAAGGTTTAGATGTGGATAGTATAGTTAATGTTATTAAAGAAAGTGCTAATGTCAAATAAGGATATAAAGAATAAATATAATAGTATATCTGGTAAAGAAAATAAAACTTATTACCGACCAGATAATGATAATTCTGAATATAAACAAAGTTTAAATAATCCAGGTGAATATCCATATACACGTGGAATACATGACAATATGTACCGTGGTAAATTATGGACGATGCGACAGTTTGCTGGTTTTGGTAAGCCTGAGGAAACTAATAAAAGATTTAAATTTTTATTAAAAGAAGGACAAACAGGCTTGTCAGTAGCATTTGATATGCCAACATTAATGGGTTATGATCCTGATCATGATTTTTCATTAGGTGAAGTAGGACATTGTGGTGTTTCTATATCTAACTTGAAAGATATGGAGCGACTTTTCGATGGTATTGATTTAACAAAGGTAAGTGTATCAATGACAATTAATGGTCCTGCAATAGTAGTTTTTGCATTTTATGTTGCCTTAGCAATAAAAAGGAATAATGATTTAAGTTTATTATATGGAACTTTACAAAATGATATATTGAAAGAATATATTGCACAAAAAGAATGGATATACCCTCCCAAGGAGTCTATGAGAATTATAACTGATATGGTTTCTTATTGTAAAGAAAATCTTCCTAATTATAATACGATATCAATTAGCGGTTATCATATAAGAGAAGCAGGTTCAACAGCACAGCAAGAATTAGCATTTACTTTAGCTAATGGGTTTACTTATGTTGATTATTGTATAAATGCTGGCTTGGATGTTGATGATTTTGCACCAAGATTATCATTTTTCTTTAATGCTCATTCAGATTTTTTTGAAGAAATTGCTAAATATAGAGCTGCAAGAAAAATTTGGTCTAATATTATGAAAGTTAAATATAAAGCAAAAAATCCTAAATCATTAAAATTACGTTTTCATACACAGACTGCAGGTTGTTCATTGACAGCTCAACAACCAGAAAACAATATAACTAGAACTTCTTTTCAAGCACTTTCTGCTGTTCTTGGAGGCACTCAATCATTGCATACTAATTCTATGGATGAAACTCTTGCATTACCATCGGAAAAAGCTGCTGAAATTGCTTTAAGGACACAGCAAATATTAGCTCATGAAACAGGTGTTGCTAATGTAGCTGATCCACTTGGTGGTTCTTGGTATATTGAGAAGTTAACACAGAATATGGAAAAAGATGTATTGGATTACTTTCAGAAGATAGATGAACTTGGTGGAGTTATCGAATGTATAGAATCTGGATATTTACAAAAGGAAATAGCTGATTCATCAGCAATTCTTAATGAAAAAATTGATTTAAAAGAAAGAGTTATTGTAGGAATGAATAAATATGAAAATAAAGATGAAAAAATTACAATACCAATTCTTAAGATTTCAAAAAAAGTTGAAGATGACCAAGTTGAATTTGTTAAAAAAATAAGATTAGAAAGAAATAATGAATTAGTTGGTATAAAACTTAAAAAAATTGAAGAAACATCTAAAACTCATGATAATTTACTTTATCCTATTATTGATGCAGTTTTAGAGTATGCCACGTTAGGTGAAATCGTTGAATCAATGAAAAATGTTTTCGGAGACTGGCAGGAGAAATCTATTATATGAGTAATAACTATACAATTGGAGTTGAAGAAGAGTATATGCTTTGTGATAATACTGGTGATTTAATTAATAAAGCTAACTTTTTAATGGATAATATCGATGATAATCTGAAAGATAGATTTAGTTACGAGTTAATATTATCAGAATTTGAGTCAAATACATCAATTAATGATAATTTATCAGATTGCATGAAAGAAATATCTTTATTAAGAAATACGGTCAAAAATATTGCTTTAAGTGATAATTTTAGAATTGGTATTAGTGGAACACATCCTACAGCTAGAACAGATAATCAAACTTTTGTTGAAAATGATTCATATAATTGGGTCTCAGATGAATTAAAATATTACGCAACAAAAAATATAACATTTTCAATACACGTTCATATTGGTTTAGATGATAAGGATAAATTAATTAAAGTTACTAATACATTAAGAAGGTGGATTGCACCACTTTTAGCATTGTCAGCAAATTCACCTTTTTTTGAGGGACAAGACACTGGCATGTTATCCTCAAGAACATTCCAGTTTGGTTTGTTTCCTAGAACAGAAATACCTTCTTTTTTAAAATCTTATAAAGATTATGAAGATTTAATAGATAAATATATAAAGACAGAAACTATTTCAAAGCCTCGTCAAATATGGTGGAAAATAAGACCTCATTATGAATTCAATACAATTGAATTTAGAGTTTGTGATGTTCAAAGATCATTAAAAAATACTCAAATGATTATAGGAATAGTTCAATCATTAGTAAGAACAATTGTAAAAAATAATGATTATGATTTTGATTATTGTTATGAGCATTTAACAGATGCGCTTTGGAAAGCGTCAGCTAAGGATTTTTCGACAAATATCATTGATCCTTATAATAATAAAATTGTTTCAATGAAAGAAATGATAAATACTATGATTTTATATTGCAAGGATTCCCTTGAATATTTTGGAAATAGTCACATTATTAATACCGTTAATGAAATTTTAAAAAATGGTACTGAAGCTAATATGCAGCTTAGTATTTATAATAAGCATGGTTTTAAAAAATTAAAAAAATATTTAATGAGTACTGTAGAGTATAATTTATAAAAAGGAGATTAGATGTCAAGGAAAATAGTTCACGTTGTAGGAACAGGAACAATTGGAGAGCCTTTAATAGGATTATTATGTGATTTTAAGGATAAACTAGGTATTGATGAGGTAACATTTCATAAAAACACACCTTTGACAACAGATAGATCAAAGGTTCAAAATCTTATTAAGAAAAGAGGAGCAAGATTAACAACTCATGAGGAAAAATTTGATGGTTTTAATGATATAGGATTAAGTCCAGATTTTAATACAGAAGAAGCTATTTCAAGAGCATCAGTAGTAATAGATTGTACACCAAAAGGTTTTGGGCATATGAATAAAAATAAATATTATGAGAAATATGAAAAAAATACATTGGGATTTGTGGCTCAAGGATCTGAATCAGGTTTTGGTAAGAAATATGCTAGAGGTGTTAATGATGATGCATTGAAAGTTGATGAAGATAAATACATACAAATTGTTTCATGCAATACTCATAATTTATCTACGATTGTTAAAACTCTTGTCTTAGATGAAGGGGATGATAATTTAGTTGAAGGTAAATTTACATTAATAAGAAGATCTAATGATTTAAGTCAAACTTCAAGTTTTGTTCCATCACCTCAGGTTGGCTCTCATTCGAGCGAACAATTTGGTACTCACCATGCAGAAGATGCACACAAATTATTTAAAACTTTAGGTTTGAATTTAAATTTATATTCTTCAGCGATGAAAGTTAATTCTCAATATATGCATATTTCTCATTTTTCTTTAAAAGTAAAAAATAAAACTTCGATTACTAAAGTTCTAGATAAGCTAGAAAAAAATGATAGAATTGCTTTAACTGATAAGGTTAATGCAAATGAAGTATTTTCTTTTGGTAGAGATCATGGACACTTTGGTAGAATACTAAACCAAGTAGTTATCCCTGTTCCATCGCTTGCAATGGTAAATGATAATGAAATAACAGGTTTTAGTTTTACTCCACAAGATGGTAATTCTATTCTTAGTTCAATATCAATTGCTGAATGGTTTTTGTATCCTAATTCATATGAAGATAAAATTCAATGTCTAAAGCCATTATTTTTTGATGAAGTCTAAAGTTATTGAAATAAATAAATATTTTTTAGATAATAAAATAAATAGTATGTTGTTATCTATATCAGGAGGTGTAGATAGTATAGTTTTATTAGATATTTTATTAAAAGTTAAACAAATAAATAAAAGATTAAATATTTCCCTTTTCCATACAAACTATAATTTTCATAATAAATCAAATCATGCAGAATTATTATGTAAAGAAATAGCATCAAAATATAATATGAAGCTACATTTGTTAAGCGCAAAATTAGAGGACAATAATTTTGAACATAATGCCAGAATTATAAGATATAATGAGCTTATAAAATTAATCAATAATTATAAATATGGCATTTCTTTAACTGCCCATACATATGATGATCAAATTGAAACATTATTAATGAAAGATATCGATAATGCTAACTGGATTTCACGTCAGGGTGTAAGAAGTTTAAACAATTCTGTTTACAGGCCATTATTAAATGTAAATAAAAATGAAATATATAATTATGCTAAGTTAAATAATTTAGAATGGGTAGAGGATGAGACAAATAATGATTTGTCATTTAAGCGTAATAAAGTAAGATATTTAATAAATAAAAATCGTTATAGAAGTTCTTATTTTAATTATCTTCAAGAATTAAAAAAATATTCTGATAAGAAATATTTAGAGTATTTAAATAAGTTTAAAATTAATAAAGAAAATTATCTATTAAGAAAGAGTAAATACTTTGTTGAGTTGGATATAAAATTTTTAAACTTGTTTTCATCTTTAGAGTCTAAGCTTTTTATAAACTACATCGTACTAAATACCTTTAAAGAAGATTCATTGAAAATAAGCAAGTCCCATTGGTCTAATATTGATACAATTATAAGATATGGTAGGAATGGTTTATCTATTAATCTTACAAACAGGGTTTTACTTCAAAAAGAAAGAAGTAGTATTATCATATCTATTCCAAGATCTATACAGGACAACATTTTTATAAATGATAAAAACGATATTTATAATTGGTATGATTCTAAAATCTCATTTAAATCTTTAGATACTAATGATAACAATATTGTTTCATTAAAATTAATTGACAATGGTTCATATATCTCACATTGGGAAAAAGGTGATAAAATAAAATTAAAAAACTCAACAAAAAAAATTAGTGACATATTTATTGATAATAAAATATCAAATTATGATAAATTGTATTATCCNATATTAAGAAGTAATAATGGNAATGTGATTTGTGTACCTAACTTAGCGACTATGTATTACAATGAATTTGATAAATCTAAATGTGTATCTTTNCANATATTAAATAGAGGAGNTTANAAGTGATNANGAANTATATTTTTAATTTTTTTATAATAATAAATATTATAATTGGANCTAGTNTTGACCATACAGTATTTACTAGTTTTGTTATTGAGGATTTAACTAGCTGCCCATCTNTAAAATCAGGANTANATTCTAATGTTTTAATGNCNTTTCCNACTCCTNNTGGTAAAACAAAAGATTTTTACATGTATAAATCATCAGTAGTTCCAAGAGAATTAAGTGATAAATTTCCNTCTATTTTAACTTACACTGGAGTTGGTGTAGAATCACCATCTGAAAGAGTGAGTTTAACTATTAGTGATTCTTTTATAAAAGCAATGATTTTAAGTNCTGAGGGAAATGTTTTTATTTCAAATTTAAATCAATCTAATCAATTTAGAGTTTCATTTNATGAAANTGATTTAGCTATTGAAAATAATGAATTTAATTGTGGCAATACTATTTCAGATAATAACTCTGTATTAAGAGATTTTGATAGCTGTATTGGCGAAAATGAACCTTGTTATACAATGGGTGATAAATTAGTTACTTATAGAATAGCAATGATAATGACAACAGATGNAACTAATCAAGTAGCAGNNGGNACTGTTCAAGGAGGTTTAACTTGGATTGCTTCNATGGTTAATCAATTGAANTTACTNTGGAGAAGAGAACTNGGTTTTGAATTTGTTCTTATACCAAANCAAGATATTTTAGTTTTTACTAATGATAATTTAACNCCAGATGGNGAGTCTGGTTTTACTTATACTTGGGAAACTTGTATGCAAAATGATGGNGATCCNAAATATTGTGAACTTGGTAATGTAGAACCGTATTTAGAATCTGTAATAGGTGTAGGAGGATTAAATGCCCCAAATGATACACGTCTATGGGAGTATGGGTTAGTACTTAATACAATTTATAATGGAGGTGTAGCTCAAGCTCCAGGTCCTATNTCTGCAAATAATCCTGATTATGCAGTGATGAATCATGAGCTTGGACATAATCTTGGCTCAGCTCACAATATTACTATTGAGGGTGGATATAGATGCACTCTTGGTGGTACAATAATGGGATCAAGAACTAGAACATCTGATGGCGGTATAGGAGATCAATATTCATTACATACAATTGAGATGGGATATAAAAAATACAATGAACTTCTAAATGACCCTGTATATGCAGATNNATATTCTTATTTAAATGGATATACAAGTATTGANTCTAATAATATTATNCCAGAATTAAATGTTCCNAATTCTGGTTTTTCAATACCTAAAGAAACACCNTTTTCTTTAGANGGNAGTTCAANTCCAAGTAATCCAGATTACTTGTTTTCATGGGANCAAAATGATTTATCTACTATATCTTATTGCATGGANTTAACNGGAGCTGCTGGTGAATGTTCAGGTTTATCTCCATGGCCATCAACAGAGGGACCATTGTTCGCAACAGTTGATTTAAGTCAAGAAGGATATAAACGATATTTTCCTTCGATGAANAGTTTATTAGATAATCAGTATTCTTCAACTGCTGATGATTATGGCACAATTTTAACTGTTGAAANATTACCATTTGGNNCAAGAGATATNAATATGCGNTTACANGTTAGAACNAATGANTTNCAATCAAGTGCAATTAATTTTAACAGTGTACAATTCTCTGTTGATGGAAANTCTGGTCCTTTTAGAATTACTTCTCAAAGTGAANCTATTTCTTGGTCNTCTGAATCAACTCAAACNATCGTNTGGGATGTATCAAATACTGANCAAGCTCCTGTTAATTGTTCTAATGTAGATATTTATTTATCTCAAGATGCAGGAAGAAATTTTGATATGCTNCTTGCTGATAACGTAGCCAATGATGGATTAGAAAATATTACGCTTCCAATGCTTGCTAATGCTGATTCTTGTAGAATAATGGTAAAAGCTTCAGATAATATTTTCTTTGATATTAATAATGCTTATATAAATATTACAAATACTCAGGTTCCTGATATTTCTGTAAGTACAGATAATATTAGTTTAGAGTCATCTGCCTCTAGTATGATTAATACAGAGTTTACGCTAACAAATGGTGGNCAAGGTGGATCTGTTTTAGTTTATGACATAGGAATCATTGATAATATATTTTTATCTGAAGATTTTGAAAATTTACCATTAGATAATAGCCTTTCAACAAATGAATATAATCTCCCNGAAAATTGGGAGAGAACATCAAATGGTAGAGGTTGGATCATTGGNACAGAAGAAACAAGTGCATGGCCAGANTGGCTATTGTCTCAGCTAAGTGATATGTATTTTGATATTCCTGATTGGTCTGGTGGAAATTATGTNTACACTGATGATGAACAGTATAATATNTGCCCATCATGTACTACTGATTGCTCATCGATTAATGGTTGCGCTGATGGGAGTATGGATTTTTTAATTACTCCATCAATTACAATTCCAAGTCAATCACTAGCTGAATTATCTTTTGACTATTGGTTTAAATATGCNATTGGAAATCAACATACCAATACACTNCAAATATTTGATAATGAACAGTGGATGGACATTGAAGTCTTAAACCAAAGTTCAGATCAGTTTACAAAAAAAACTTATAATTTAGAATCCTNTTCTGGNAATGATATTAAAATTAGGTTTCATTCTGAGTCNAATGAATCAGGNGAAGGTTTAGGTGGTGGCTGGGCCATTGATAATGTNATGTTAAGNTCAAGTCCANATTGGATTTCTACAACATCTTCTAATGGAAGTTTANTAGGTGGTCAGAGTACAACTATTCCCTTNACCATAAATACANATGGATTTAATATTGGAGAAACCTATAGCACTAATATATTTATTAATGATTCAATTAATAATATATCAAAAGAGGTAAATCTATCTTTATGTATTGGGGAGTATGATGAATGTGGAGTATGCGGTGGAGGTAATTCTCCAAATACTGGTATATGTGATTGTGAGGGAACACCAAATGGATTAGCACAGCAAGATTGCGCAGGTACATGTAATGGTTCTGCTTCTATAGATAACTGTGGAAATTGTTTTGGTGGTAGTTCAGGTGTTGATGCGTGTATTCAGGATGAGTGCGGTGAATGGGGTGGTTCAGGCGTTGGTTTAAATCAATGTTGCGGTGATGATATTCCTGCTGTTACTGATTATGTTTGTGTAGATACAGATAATGGTGCCGTCGATCCATATGGTGATGGTTGTGCTGAATATAATAATAATCCTGGTTGGTGTAATAATTATGATGATGATGATTTTATATCTTCAGAAATGTGCTGCATTTGTGGTGGCGGAGAAATGATGGAAAATATTGTAACTCCAGAAGTTTTAGCTTTGGGTCCAAACGGTGAGCAGCAAGATTGTGCAGGAACTTGTGGTGGTTGTGCTGTAGAAGATGCTAATGGTGTATGTAGCGATGATTCAACATGTCAACTTGTTGGAGATTTAAATAATGATCAAGCTGTAAATATTGTAGATGTAATATCGCTTGTTAATATAGTTTTATCTACAAGTTATAATTCTGCAGGTGATTTTAATGAAGATAATGTAGTGAATATTGTTGATATTATTTTTCTTGTAAATATTATATTAGGTCAGTAAAGGAAATTAAATTGGAAAATATTAAATATAAAAATCACAATTTTAAAAAATATTTAACAGAGAATGATTTAAGTCAGAGGACTAGTGAATTAGCAGAAATTTTAAATAAGTTATATAAAGATAAAAATCCTGTTATTGTTGGTGTTTTAAATGGATGTGTATTTTTTATGATGGATTTATTAAAAAAATGTAATTTTGATTATGAAATATCATTTATTTCTGCTAAATCTTACAAAGGAGATAAAAGAGGTAAATTATCTGTTGAAGAAATCGATCAGAGTTTTAAAAATAGAGATATTATTATTGTAGAAGATATAATAGATTCTGGTCAAACAATAAAAGAGATATATCATAAATTTAATGATATGAATCCTCTAAGCATAAAAGTTATAACTTTACTTCATAAGAATATTGCAAAAGATATTGATATGATAGATTGTTTAACAGCATTTAACATTGAAAATAATTTTGTTATTGGATATGGTTTAGATTATAATAATTTATTTAGAAATTTAAAGGATATATATATAGATAATGAGTAATAATAAAGACAATATGAAAAATAAAATGATGAAGAATTTAGGTGGAAATTTTTTATTGTGGATTGTTATAATTATTGTTTCTGTATCAGTACTTCAGTATGCTTCATTGACACCTAAGTCAATTGAAATTAGTTATGCAGAATTTACTGATGTATATCAAGAACAATATGAAAACATTTCATCTGTAATAATTGAAGACAAATTGCTTAGAGGAGAATGTTCGCCTACATGTTTTGGTACTTTATCAAATAATGAAATAAGTTCATTTACTGTAGTGTTACCTGAGCTTACCAATGATTTGGTAAATAGTTTAGTTGATTTGGGTATTGATGTTAAGATAAAGCAAAAAACTTTAACATTTTTAGATTATGTTTTCCAATTTTCTCCATGGATTCTTATACTTGTTTTTTGGTTTTTAATAATGAGAAGAATGCAAGGTGGTGTTGGAGGGCAAAGTAATATTTTTTCTTTTGCTAAAAGTAAAGCAAAGGTTGTTGATTCTAAAAAGACAAAAAAAATGTTTAAAGATGTTGCCGGTTGTGAAGAAGCAAAAACAGAGCTTCAAGAAATAGTTGATTTTTTAAAAAAATCAGATAAATATCATAAAATAGGAGCAAAGATACCAAAAGGAGCGCTTCTTCTTGGTCCACCTGGAACAGGAAAGACTTTGCTTGCAAAGGCTGTTGCTGGTGAAGCAAATGTCCCTTTCTTTACAATTAGTGGTGCAGAATTTGTTGAGATGTTTGTTGGTGTTGGTGCTAGTAGAGTTAGAGATTTGTTTACCCAGGCTAAAACTAACTCCCCAAGTATTATATTTATTGATGAAATTGATGCTGTTGGCAGACATAGGGGAGCTGGATTGGGTGGTGGTCATGATGAAAGAGAGCAAACCTTAAACCAAATACTTGTTGAAATGGATGGTTTTGATACAAATACTAATGTAATCTTATTGGCTGCAACTAATAGACCTGATGTTTTGGATAAAGCTTTATTAAGACCTGGTAGATTTGACAGACAGATTGTTGTTGATGCGCCTGACGTGATTGGTCGTGAACAAATATTAAAAATTCATACGAAGAAAATTCCTTTAACAAAAGATGTTAAACTAAATGTTGTGGCTCAAGGTACTCCTGGCTTGGTTGGTGCTGATTTAGAAAATTTAGTAAATGAAGCAGCTTTGCTTGCAGCAAGAATGAATCAAACTAAAGTTAGTATGAAGTATTTCGAAGACGCTAAAGATAAGGTTATGATGGGTGTTGAAAGGAAAAGCATGGTGCTGACTGATGATGATAAAAAAATAACAGCATATCACGAAGCTGGGCATGCTTTAGTTGCGTATTTTACAAAACTAGCAGATCCTGTACATAAAATAACTATTGTACCAAGAGGTAGAGCAATGGGATTAACAGCACAAATACCTGAAGTTGAGAGATATAACTACTCTAATCAATACTTGCTGGGTAAGTTAGATATTTTAATGGGTGGAAGATGTGCAGAGAAAATTATCTTTAATAATTTTACAACTGGAGCAGGAAATGATATTTCGGTTGCTACAGATATCGCAAAAAAAATGGTTTGTGAATGGGGTATGAGTGAAGCAGTTGGTCCTATGGCTCTTGGTAAAAAAGATCAAGAAGTTTTTTTAGGTAAAGAGATGTCAAAGTCAAATGATTTTAGTGAAGAGAAATCTAGGTTAGTTGATAACGAAATCACTTCGTTAATTAAAAACGCTGAAAAAAATGCTACAAATATACTCAAAAAATATTTAAAGCAATTACACGATGTTTCAAAGGTTTTAATTGAAAGAGAGACTTTAGATAGATCTCAGTTCGAAGATATTGTTGAAAATGGAATATCTGAAAATTTAGAAAAAGAACCTGTCAAAAAAAGAGTAAGACGAAAATCAGTTAAGAATTAAATTGTCTTATAATCCAAACAAAAAGTATCAAATAATGGGTATTTTAAACCTAACGCCAGATTCATTTTATGATGGTTCTAAATTATCTAAAAATAATATTATCCAAAAGTTTAATAAAGTATCGCAGTCTGATATTGTTGATATAGGAGCAGAATCGTCAAGGCCTGGAGCAAAATCACTCACAGAGATGGAGGAAATAAATAGAATTAGTAAATTTTTAAATTTAAATATAAATCATAAATGTTTATCAATTGATTCATATAAAAAAAATGTAATTGAATTTTGTTTAAAAAATGGTTTTAATATGATAAATGATATTTCTGGAGGTGGAAACAAATTTGAAAATATTGATATTGCTGCTAAATATAACGTTCCTATTGTTATAATGCATATGAAGGGTAACCCTATAAATATGCAGGATAATATTAATTATAAATATATAATTAAAGATATATGTAATTTTTTTGAGTCAAGGATTAAATATGTTAAAAAAATAGGATTTGACCTTAATAAAGTAATACTTGACCCAGGAATCGGGTTTGGTAAGACTTTTAATCATAATTATGAAATTATTAAAAATATTAATAAGTTTAAAAAATTTAATTGTAGGATATTAGTAGGTTTATCTAGAAAATCTATGTTGAATTTTAATAGCAATAAACCTGTAGATAGGTTATATAAAAGCATATCTATGCAAGCAATATGCATAAATAATGGAGCAAATATAATCAGAACTCATGATCCTATAGAAACTATTGATTCATTACAACCAGTATTAGAGCTTGAGAAATATTAATGGAAATACAAGATTATATAAATAAATCAAATATTTGTTTTAATAAATATGAAGATTTGAGGAGTTATCTTTGACGATAAAAGCATATCTAAAAAGATTAAAAATTATGAAGATAAAACTTCTGAT
The DNA here is from genome assembly GCA_002705605.1 of Fidelibacterota bacterium. GTDB lineage: Bacteria > Fidelibacterota > Marinisomatia > SCGC-AAA003-L08 > D37C17. Next base: position 251,081 of record PAJD01000006.1, read on the forward strand.
GAATTGTTTTGGGATGATAAATCTAAAGCACACAAAATTTTAAAAAAAATCAAGATTTTAAATGATGAAAGGGATAGAATTTTAAGTCTAAATTCTAATATTGACCTTTTAAAATTCCATGTTGAAATTGTTAATGATGAAAATGTTGTTAGTGATGAGTCTGTTGAGCATTTAGAAAAAATTTATACTGATTTAAACAATTTTGAAATTTCAAGTATTATGTCAGGTAAGGATGACAAAAGAAATGCAATATTGAATATTCATCCTGGTGCTGGTGGAAAAGAATCAGAAGATTGGGCATTTATGTTATTTAGAATGTATAAAAGATGGATTGACCAAAATAATTTTAATATGAATATTTTAAATTATCAAGATGGTGATGAAAATGGTTTAAAAGATGTCTCTATTGAAATAAATGGTTTAAATGCATATGGTAATTTGCAATCAGAGGGAGGAGTTCACAGATTAGTTAGAATCTCTCCTTTTGATACAAATTCAAGAAGACATACCTCGTTTGCTTCTGTTTTTGTTTACCCGGTTATTGATGATGATATTGATATTGTTATTGATGATAAAGATATTAAAATTGATACTTATAGAGCTAGTGGTGCTGGAGGTCAACATATTAATAAGACAGATAGTGCTGTAAGAATTACCCATATACCAACAGGAGTTGTATGCCAGTGTCAAAACCAAAGAAGTCAGCTTAAAAATAAAAATATTGCAATGAAAATACTTAAATCTAAATTATATGAATTGAAATTAAATGAAAATAAAGAAGAAAAGAACAAATTNAACGAACTTAAAAAAGATATTTCATGGGGTAGCCAAATNAGATCATATGTTTTTCATCCTTATCAGATGGTAAAAGATCATAGNACTAAATACGAAACAAGCAATATAGATAATATNTTAGATGGAAANATAAATGAATTTATNAGAAAATATTTATTATTTAACATGGAGAATAAATGAGTGATAATCAAAAGAATTTAAATGAAATNAANAAATTTAGATTAGAAAAATTNAAATTTTTAAAAGANAATNAAATTGAACCATANCCTCATAATTTCAATAAAAAAAATAATATAAATGATTTNAAAATTAATGCTGATAAACTTATGNANANNGATNTCTCTGTNGCTGGTAGNATAATNTCTATGAGNAAAATGGGNAAAACAACNTTTTTGAATCTAAANGATATGTCNAGNAAAATTCAGGTATATTTAAAAAATGATAATTTAAAAGATAANNANTATGATATAGTNGCNAGAAAATTAGATATTGGNGATATTGTTGGTATAAAAGGTGTTTTATTTTANACNAAAACAAANGAATTATCTATAAAAGCNCTNAGTNTAANNTTNTTATCTAAAAATCTNCATCCATTACCAAATATGAAAGANAAAGATAATAAGCTTTTTTTCTCTTTTGATGATAAAGAGCACAGNTATAGAAAAAGATATTTAGATTTAATTATAAATGATGATAGTAAANAAANATTNATTAGCAGATTTAAAATAATCAATANTATAAGAGAATACCTTAACTTGAATGACTTTNTTGAAGTTGAAACACCAGTTCTNCAGCCTTTATATGGTGGAGCTAATGCTAAGCCNTTTAAAACTTATCATAACACATTAGATCAAGAATTATTTTTAAGGATTGCTGATGAGTTGTATCTNAAACGTTTNATTGTTGGTGGTTTTGANCGAGTATATGAAATATCTAAAAATTTCAGAAATGAAGGTATGGATAAAAATCATAATCCAGAATTTACNATGNTGGAGTTTTATGCCGCATATAACGATGTCTATGATATGATGAAATTAACTGAAGGTATGATTAAAAATTTAGTTAGTAAATTAAATTTAGAAATAGATGGTATTGATTTTAAATCAGATTTTTCTGTATATAGTTTTTTTGAAGTTTTAGATAAGTTTAGTAAAAACAAAATAAGTACGATGAAAACTAAAGATATTCATTCTTTATTAAAGAAAAATAATATTACTTTAGATNATAGTTATGGTTATGCTAAATCTTTAGATAAAGCTTTTTCGTTTTTTGTTGAACCTAATTTAATTAATCCCACTTTCATAGTAGATTATCCAATTGAGTTATCTCCTTTGGCTAAAGTCGAAAGAAATTCTAATGGTGATATAGTTGAAAGATTTGAATTATTTATGAATAAAATGGAAATTGCAAATTCATTTACAGANTTAAATAATCCTATTGATCAAAAAAATAGATTTTTAGATCAGCAAAAGTTAAAAGATAAAGGAGATGATGAGGCNCAAGTCTTAGATACAGATTTNATTGAAGCTTTAGAAGTNGGGATGCCTCCAACAGGTGGTGTTGGAATAGGTATAGATAGACTTGTAATGATATTAACAAATAAAAAATCTATAAAAGATGTTATATTATTTCCAGCTATGAAAAATGAAATTATTAATAATTAAAAATTTTTTATCTTTTAACAAAGACCATAATAATAGAAAATCAAAATTATCATTATATTTAAATAATTTTTCAGTTTTTATAACANTTTTATCAATAATTTTCATTGTTTTAATTATATCTGTTAACGATGGGTTTAAATTAGTAGTNAATANCTCGTTAATAAACTTTAATGCTAAATATAAAATAACGAATNATTANAATCAAAAATTAACTGATAATGATTTTGATATTATATCATCAGATTTAAAAGATAAAGCATTAATTTCAAAATTATCATCTAGAAAATTAATAGTTAAAAATAGAAATTTTTCTGAACCAGTTAATATAATAGCATTTTCAGATTATAATTCTTTAGTTAGCAAGATAGAAGATAGTTTGGTTTCAGGTACNATGTCTAATGATAAAATTATAATTGGTCAAATTCTTTCTGAAAGACTTAATGTTGATGTTGGATCACAATTAATAGTTATTGATGTAGATTCATCTTCANTAAAAGAAGTTGATATGATTACTGTTGGTGGAGTTTTTAATACAAATATACCTGATTATGATAGGTATCTAGTATATGGNAATAGANCATTATTTAGAAAATTTATTGATAATGATTATGATTATTTCTTGACTAATTATANTATTGAAAATAATAAGACAATAAAATCACAATATAATGTTAATAGCATTTATGATTTAAATANAAATCTTTTTAATTGGTTGAGGTCATATGACACACCCATTAAAATGTTAATTATTTTTATTCTTATAATTTGTATTTTTAATATTTTGCAAAATAATTTTTTATATATTTCTNGNCAAAGAAAAAACTTGTATTTACTTAAAACAATGGGNCTGAGTAATCTNTATATTTATTTNATGATTTTGCTTAGATCTTTCTTTNCTCTTTCTATTAGTTGNTTATTTGGTTTTACTATTTCATATTTTATATTGATAATTGAGAGTAATATGAATTTTATCAAATTACCCAAATATGTATATTTTACTAATATATTACCNGTTTCTATTGATTACANTTTAATATTTTATATTTTCCCATTAATGTCAATCCTTTTATTTATAATATCAATATTTTTTTATTTTAACTTTATTAANAGATATGAATTTTAAACATTTACTTATATTCTTTTTAAAGGATGNGAACGGTAAGCCAAAATTATCATTTATTTACTCGTTTATTGGTTTGNTAATTGGTTCATATTCAGTCTTTATGATAATGTCAATAATGAATGGTATTCAATTAAATTTTACTGAAAAAATAAATTCTTACCATTATAAGTATTATGTTGATGAATTGATTATTGAAAAAGAANTTTATAATCATGACNATTTCAATTCTGGATANGAAAAAGTTGCTTCTATTAATAAATCAGCACTATANGCTAATATTGTAGGTTTCAGTAATTTTNATAAATATTTTAATTCCAAAATTTCAAAATTATCAACTTATAATTCAAATAATTTAATAAATGATAANCATGTTGCAATCGGTAAAAATGTTGCTGATAATCTTAATTTGTCNGTTGGAGATAAAATTTCTATTTTTTATCCTTCTGATATAAATATTGCAACAAGTTTTGTAGAAAATATGGATTTATATATTTACGCTATTTATGATATTGATTTTTTAGATTTCAATAATAATATTATAACATGTATTGACAATTTAAATATTACAAAAGATCATCATTTAAAATTTTATTACGATGATTTGAATTCAACAAATAATAAAAAATATATGAAGAATAATCTTTATTCAAATCTCATAATAGATGGCCTGGAGCTTGAAAAGAAAGTCTATTACTTTTTTGCATTGTTTGCTATAATATTATCGTGTTTTATGTTATTTTCAACAATGATTTTATCTATCAATGAAAAGGTTAAGCAATTCTTAGTATTAAATATTCTTGGAATGAATATAAATAAAATTTCAAGAAAATTATTTATTTTGAATTTTTGCTTTTCATCAATTATTATATTGTTATCAATTAATATTGTTAATGTTTCATTGTATTTATATGAAAAGTATAATTTTTTAAATATTGTTTATAATTCATTTCCATTTTTACCAGGTTATATTTCTTTTAAAAATAGCGAAACAATAATTTTGTTTTTAATTATAACATTAATCATATCATTTTTTTCAACATTACCAATTTATTATCTCGATAGAAAGGAAAGATATGTTAAGTTTTAAAAAAATTAATAAATCATATATAAACAATAATATAAAAAATTTAGTATTAGATAATGCAGAAATTGAAATAAGCAAATCTGAGATTAATTTGATTACAGGAAATTCTGGCGTTGGTAAATCTACACTTTTAAATATAATAGGATGTTTATTAAAGCCTGATAGTGGAAAATTAATAACTAATAAACATAATTTTGATTTAACGATAAATAATTTGTCAAATTATAGAATTAAGACTTTTTCATACTTATTTCAAGATTTTAACTTATTACCAGAGTTTGATGTATATCAAAATTTGTTACTACCTAGCTATATAAATAATTTAGATTTAAATGAAACAAAACGTAATATTGAAGAGTATATGAGCTATGTTGATATAAAACATCTAAAACATTCTTATCCAGAATCATTATCGCATGGTGAAAAACAAAGAGTTGCAATGCTTAGATGTTTACTTGGAGGTAAAAAGATAATTTTAGCCGATGAGCCAACTGGAAATTTAGATGAAATTAATACTAAACTTTTATTAGAATTAATTCTTAATATAAATAGAAAGTTAGAATATACGTTTGTAATTACAAGTCATGATATGAGTTTTAAAAAAATTGCAAACAATATATTTGAAATTAATAATAAAAAGATTATAAAAAAATGAGTGAAAATTATACTTCTGGAATACAAAGGCTGTTAAAGATTGCAAAGGAAGAATCTTTAAAAATTGGTCATTCATATGTAGGTTCAGAGCATTTATTGCTAGCAATTATTAAAGACAATAAAGGAAGTGCGTCAAATACATTAATCGCTGTTGGTTGCAATGTTGATAAAATGAAATTATTGTTAAAAGAATCACTTACTGCTTCAAATGTTACATCAACATTAGGTAATCTTCCTTTAACAAGAAGAGCTGAGAGAATACTTAAAAATTCTTTTGTTGAAGCTAAAAATGACAATAGAAAAACTTCTGGGCAAAATGATCTTTTACTATCAATGCTTCTTGAGAAAGATTGCACTCTAAATAAAATATTTAATTTATGTTCTGTGGATTATTCAGTAATAAAATCATATGTAACATCAAGTAATAATATTAAAATTATTCATAAGAAAAAATATACTGATACAGATAAAGAGTCGACGCTTAAAATGTTTTCAAGAAATATAAGCGATATTGCAATAAGAGGAGAGCTGGATCCTGTTATTGGTAGAAATCAAGAAATTGAAAGATTATCACAAATATTGTCAAGAAGAAAGAAAAACAATCCAGTTCTTATTGGCGAGCCAGGTGTTGGAAAAACTGCTATTGTTGAAGGTCTAGCTCTTAGAATTTTAGAAAAAAAAGTTCCGAGATTATTATGGGATTATACTATCATTTCGTTGGATATACCTGGCATGCTCGCAGGGACAAAATATAGAGGACAATTCGAAGAGAGAATGAGAAAAATGATGCTTGAAATTGAAAAATCTTCAAATATCATATTGTTTATTGATGAATTGCATACAATTGTTGGTGCTGGAAGTGCGGCAGGATCTTTAGATGCAGCTAATATGTTTAAACCAGCGTTAGCTAGAGGTGATATTCAAATAATTGGAGCAACAACTCTTAGTGAATATCGAAAATATATTGAGTCAGATGGTGCTTTAGATAGAAGATTTCAAAAAATTATCGTATATCAACCTTCAATCAAAAGTACTGTTGATATATTAAACGGTATTAAAGATAAATATGAATCTCATCATAAAGTTAAAATTTCAGAAGATGCTATTAAAGCATGCGTAGAATTAAGTGATAGGTATATAAACGATAGATTTTTGCCGGATAAGGCAATAGATATTATGGATGAAGTGTGCTCAAGAATAAGTTTGAATAGCTCTACGGTACCTGAATCAGTAATTAAATTAGAAAAAAAATTAAAACAAATAAATAAAAATAAAAATGATGAAATTATAAATCAACAATTTGAAAATGCTGCAAAACTAAGAGATAAAGAAAAAGATATACTTAAGAAAATCGAATTAATAAATAATAAACTTAAAGTTACAAGTATTGATAAGGATGTAGTAGAAATATCAGATATGGATGTTGCTGATACAGTATCAATAATTTCTGGTATTCCAATCTCAAAAATTAATGAAAAAGAATCGGTTAAAATATTAAACATTAAAGACAATATAACTAAGTCCATAGTAGGTCAGGATTATGCAGTTGAAAAGCTAGTGGCAGCAATCCAAAGATCACGTTCTGGTTTTAAGAATCCAAATCATCCAATTGGTTCATTTATGTTTTTAGGTCCTACAGGTGTTGGTAAAACAGAATTAGCTAAACAATTAGCTCATTCATTATTTAATAAAAAAGAATCTCTTATTAAAATTGACATGTCAGAATATATGGAAAGATATAATGTCTCTAGATTAATAGGTGCACCACCAGGATATGTTGGTTATGAAGAGGGTGGTTTGCTTTCTGAAAAAGTGAGAAGAAATCCATATTCTATTGTATTATTTGATGAGATTGAAAAGGCTCATACTGATGTTTTTAATATTTTATTACAAATATTAGATGAAGGTAAATTGACAGATAGTTTGGGACATGTTATTGATTTTTCTAACACTATTATTATATTAACTTCAAATATTGGTACTCAAAATATTAGCTCAAGTTCAATTGGATTTAATAAATCTAATGAAAAAGATTTTAAAAATGACTTAAATCTAGAAGTTAAAAAATATTTTAAACCTGAATTGTTAAATCGGCTTGATGAAACGATTATATTCAATTCATTAAATAAAGAAAATCTTTTTGATATTATAGATTTACAGTTAAATGATTTGAGGAAAAATTTAAAATCTAAAAATATGTCATTACGTATAAGTAAATCCGCTAAGAATATATTATTAATAAATGGTATACATAGGGAATGGGGTGCACGACCTATTCGTCGAATAATTCAAGATGAAATTGAAAATATTATTTCATTTAAGTATTTGAATGGTGAAATAAAAGAAAATTCTATTATCTACATAAATGGTAAAGGCTCTCAGCTAATTTTTAAATCTAAAGATAAGGCCAAATCAAAATCAAAATCTTTATAACATGACAAAAATGCAGTATTTGTATTTTTTGGCATAATTGTTGTATATATATTTTTTAATTTAAAAATATTTAAGGAGTAATTTATAATATGGGTAAAATTATTGGAATAGATTTAGGAACAACAAATTCATGTGTAGCTGTAATTGAAGGTGGTAAACCTGAGGTTATAACAAACAATGATGGATTGCGTACAACACCTTCGATTGTTGCATTTTCAAAAGATGGTGATACTTTAGTCGGTCAGGCTGCTAAAAGACAAGCAGTTACTAATCCAAAAAAAACTATTTTTTCAGCAAAAAGATTTATTGGCAGATCTTATAAAGAAGTAGTAAATGAAAATAAGAAATATCCATATGAAATTTCTAAAGGTAAAAATGATTCAGTTAATATTAAGGTTGATAGTTCTGAATATGCACCTCCTCAAGTAAGTGCAATGGTCCTTCAGAATATTAAAAAAACTGCTGAGGATTATTTGGGAGAAAAGGTTTCTGATGCAGTAATTACAGTTCCAGCATATTTTAATGATTCACAAAGGCAAGCTACTAAAGATGCTGGTGTTATAGCAGGTCTAAATGTTAAAAGAATTATAAATGAACCAACTGCTGCTGCGCTTGCATATGGTTTAGATAAACAAGGCGATAGAAAAATAGCAGTTTTTGATTTGGGTGGTGGAACATTTGATATATCTATTTTAGAGCTAGGAGATGGTGTTTTTGAAGTAAAATCAACTAATGGTGATACTATGCTTGGTGGAGATGATTTCGATGATATTCTTGTTGAATGGTTAATTGATGAATTCAAAAAATCTGAAAATTATGATTTATCAAATGATTCTATGGCTATTCAAAGACTTAAGGAAGCTTCAGAAAAAGCAAAATGTGAACTATCATCTTCAAAGCAAACTGAAATAAACTTACCATTTATTGCATCAGATGATTCAGGACCAAAAAACCTTTTAGTTAATTTAACAAGAGCTAAATTTGAATCATTAATAAAGTCTACTATTGATAAAATGGTAAAGCCGTGTAAAGATGCTTTAAAAGATTCTAAATTAAGTAATTCTGAGATTGATGAAGTTATTTTGGTTGGTGGATCTACAAGAATTCCTTTGGTTCAAGATACAGTTAATAACATTTTTGGTAAAGAACCAAGTAAAGGTGTTAATCCTGATGAGGTTGTTGCTTTAGGAGCTGCTATACAAGGAGGAGTTTTAGCGGGCGATGTTGAAGATGTTTTGCTTCTAGATGTCACCCCTTTGTCTTTGGGCATTGAAACTCTAGGTGGTGTTTCAACAAAACTTATAGAAGCAAACTCAACCATTCCTGCTAAAAAAAGTCAGGTTTTTTCAACTGCTGCAGATAATCAAACCGCAGTCGAAATTCATATATTACAAGGTGAAAGAGAAATGGCTTCGGGAAATAAATCTTTAGGAAGATTTCATTTAGAAGGTATTCCTGCAGCACAAAGGGGTGTTCCTCAAATTGAAGTAACCTTTGATATTGATGCAAATGGTATTTTAAATGTATCAGCAAATGATAAGGCAACAGGCAAGGAACAATCTATTCGTATTGAAGCCTCAAGTGGATTAAGTGAGGATGAAATTGAAAAAATGAAAAGAGATGCTGAAAAACATAAAGAAGAGGATGCAAAAAACAAAGAGCGTGTAGATACTATTAATAATGCTGATCAAACTATTCATCAGCTTGATACTCAATTGAAAGAACTAAAAGATAAATTATCAAAAGAAGAGTATTCTACTATTGATGAGAAACTAAAAAAACTTAAAAAGGATAAAGAAACTGGTGATGTTGAATTAATTAAAAAATCATTAGAAGACTTAAATCAAGAGTTTCAGAAAATTTCTCAGAAAATGTATCAAAATGCACAGCAAAATGAAACAGCTAATAATCAAGGGTCATCAGCTGATCAGGATTCACAAAAAGATGGTGAGGTAAAGGATGCGGATTATGAAGTTGTTGATGATGAGAAAAAATGATGATATATAGATTTATATTAACTTTATTTCTCTTTTTATTTATCTCATGTAATAATAATGAAGATTTAAATAATTGGGAAAATGCTCAGAATTTATATAATAATCAAGATTTTAATAATTGTTTAGTTGCATTGCACCATATAGTAAATTCAAGTGACAATGAAGATTATATCACTAAGTCTTTATTTTTAATTTCAGAGATTTATCTAAATGAGTTTAAAAACTACGATATAACAATTGAGTTTTTAAATAAAATTCTTTGGGATTATCCTGATTCAGAATTAGCTAAAAGATCATTGTTTACAAAAGCTTATATAAATAGTAATTATATACAATCTTATACTATTGCACAGGAATTATATAACCAATTCTTATCTAAATATCCAGAAGACGATTTAGTACCATCAGTAAAATATGAATTAGATGAACTAAATAAGCATTCGGATACAATTCAGAAATTGTTAAATAAATAACATTAAAATTTTATAGATTTCTTTTAGTTTAATTCTCTATAATCATTTTATATTATTATAGTTAAATTATTGATAATTAAAACTTATTATAGGATATTATGGCAAGCACATCAGATTTTAAAAATGGTCTAATAATTAATNATAAAAANAATTTGTGGAAAATNGTTGANTTTCAGCATGTAAANCCNGGCAAAGGNGGTGCTTTTGTAAGAACNAANCTTAAAAATATAAANACTGGNCANGTNGTAGATGAAACATTTAGAGCTGGACATAAAATTGAAATCATAAGAATNGAAGCTAGAGATTATAATTTTATTTATTCTGANAGTGANTTTTATTATTTTATGGATCAGGAGACTTATGAGCAAATTTCTATTCAATCNTCATTTGTNGAAAAAGATACNTCAGATTTNTTAGCTGANAATACNCCTGTAACAATAACNTTTGATCCANANTCAAACCCTGTNGANATAAGAATNCCATCTCATATGAAAATGNAAATTGTTGAAACTGATCCNGGNGAAAAAGGAAATACNGCTCAAGGTGGNACAAANCCAGCTAANNTAGTAACTGGNGCAGTAATTAATGTNCCNCTTTTTGTNCAAGAAGGNGANATTGTNNGNGTNGATACAAAAGAAAAAAAATATATTGAGAGAGTAAAATGAGNTTGAAAAATAAAATTTCTAANCTTATCGATGTAATTAANGATACNGATATNAATGAAATAGAGATTTCTTCATTTTGGGGTGCTCAAAAAATAAAATTAAGGAAAAAAATACANTCACANGTANNTNANNTTNCNAANAANNAAAATGAACATATTTCAGAACATATAAATATTCCAATAGAAAAAAATACTNNANAGNATAATNTNGAAGATNANANNNANACTNCTGNAATNGNAAATGATAATTCTGAAAAAATAACTGCACCACTTGTTGGTACATTTTATGAATCTCCNAAACCTGGTGANCCTNCATTTATTAATGTTGGNGATACANTTGAAGTNGGTCAATCNNTATGTATTATTGAGGCAATGAAAATTTTNAATACAATTGAATCNGANNATTCTGGTGAAATAACNGAAATATTNGTAAAAGATGGTCANCCTGTTGANTTNGGNCANCCTTTATTTAAATTCATTAAANAATAATGTTTAAAAAAGTATTAGTTGCTAATAGAGGGGAAATCGCATTAAGAATAATTCGTGCATGTAAAGAAATTGGTATAGATACTGTTGCTGTATATTCAGATGTAGATAAATTGTCTTTACATACAAAATTTGCTGATGAAGCTATTTGTATAGGTCCAGCAGATTCATCAAAGAGTTATTTAAGTATTCCTGCTATTTTATCAGCTGCAGAATTAACAAATGCTGATTCGATCCATCCTGGNTATGGTTTTTTATCTGAAAATGCTGACTTTTCAACAATTTGTGTTGAAAATAATTTAACTTTTATTGGTCCAACGTCTGATATTATTTCTACTATGGGTGATAAAGCTACAGCAAGAGAAACAATGCGTAAATTAAATGTTCCAATTATACCTGGATCTGTTGGAATAGTTGAGAATTCTGATAAGGGNCTTAGTATAGCAAACGAACTGGGTTTCCCTGTTATTATTAAAGCTTCATCAGGTGGTGGTGGTAGAGGTATGAGAATTGTAAACGATCCATTAGAATTCAAAAATGCCTTTGATACTGCACAATCAGAAGCAAAAATCTCTTTCAATGATACAAATGTTTATGTTGAAAAATATTTTATTTCACCTAAACATATAGAAATACAAATAATTGCTGATACACATGGAAATGTTTATTCATTATTAGATAGAGAATGCTCGGTACAAAGAAGACATCAAAAAGTAATTGAAGAAGCTCCTTCGGCTTTACTCACAGATGAACTTAGAAAAGAGATGTCAGATATATCAGTTAAAATTGCAAAAGAAGTTGGATATGTTGGTGTAGGAACAATTGAATATTTATATGATACTGAAACAAATAAGTTTTATTTTATGGAAATGAATACTAGGATTCAAGTAGAACATCCTATTACAGAAATGGTTACAAATTTTGATATAGTAAAAAATCAAATTCTTTGTCATGCAGGTTTAGTTTTACCTGAATGGCTTGNAAAATTAAAGCCGAGAGGGCATTCAATTGAATGTAGAATAAATGCTGAAAATCCAGCTAAAAACTTTATGCCTTCACCAGGTGAAATTACTAGCTTGCATATGCCTGGNGGTAACGGAGTTAGAGTTGATACTCATATATATGCAGGTTATAAAATACCTCCNAATTATGATTCTATGATTGCAAAAATAATTGTACACGCATCATCAAGGAATGAAGCTATAAATAAAATGATTGGCGTACTTGATGAATCTGTTATAGAGGGAGTAAAGACAACTATACCTTTTCAAAAACAAATACTAGCAGATAGTAGTTTTGTATCTGGAAATTACAATACAAATTTTTTAAATACTTTTCACTATAAGGAGATGGAAAATGAGTAAACAATCAAATTTATTATTTACAAAAGAGCATGAGTGGTTAGAGGTTAATGGTAATGAAGCAAAAATTGGTATAACAAATTTTGCTCAAAGTGAATTAGGTGATATAATTTTTGTTGAATTGCCTGATGTTGGTGATTCTTTTGATCAACATGAAGTATTTGGAACTATTGAAGCTGTTAAAACAGTTGCAGATTTATTTATGCCAATTTCAGGAGAAGTAATATCTATTAATGATAAAATTGAAGATGAACCAGAATTAATAAACTCTAATCCATTTGAAGATGGATGGATTATTAAAATTAAAATCAAAGATGATGCAGAAAAAGATGATTTATTAAGTGATAAACAATACAATGAGTTGATTAATGTCTAATATTTCAATTACAGATTCACAATTAAATGAAATGCTTAAAAAGCTTTCACTTGAAAGTATTGAAGATTTATTTGAAATCATACCTAATAAATTTAAATATGATATAAATAATTTATCTTTAAAAGATGCATTGTCTGAACAGGAGATAACAAATTATTTTAATGTAATTGCTGGAAGAAACTTAAATGCCTCAAATTCTCTTTTTTTTATGGGTGGTGGTAGCTATGATCATTATATTCCAAAGATAGTTGATACTTTATCAAGCAGGTCTGAATTTTATACAGCTTATACGCCATATCAAGCTGAGGTAGCCCAGGGAACTTTGCAGTATTTATATGAATTTCAGTCAATGATATGTTCTTTATCTGGAATGGAAGTTTCAAATGCTTCTTTATATGATGGTGCTTCTGCTTTAGCCGAGGCTTGTTTAATGTCAATATCAATTACTAAGAATAAAAAAATATTATTATCTAAATCTATACATCCATCTTATGTTGATGTTCTAAAAACATATGTTGACCCTATTGGAGTTGAAATTAATTATATTGAGATGCTAGATAATGGAACTACTAAAAATTTAACATCATCATTAGATGATTATGCTTGTATTGTAGTACAATCACCAAATTATTTTGGGATAGTTGAAGATTTAGATAGTTTTAATGATGTTAAAGGTAATGCGCTTTTTATAGTTTTATCAGATCCAGTTTCAGTTTCATTACTTAAATCACCTGGTGACTGTGGATGTGATATATACGTAGGAGAAGCTCAATCCTTAGGTAATTATATGTCTTTTGGTGGTCCTAATATTGGTGTTTTATGTTCAAGAAAAAAGTTTATTCGAAAAATGCCTGGTAGAATAATTGGAAAAACAGAAGATGTTGATGGTAAAGTTGCATATTCTATGGTTCTTCAAACTAGAGANCAGCATATTAGAAGAGATAAGGCNACATCTAATATATGTACAAACCANGGATTNTTGGCTTTNCGTTCAACTATATTTCTANCCTTACTTGGAGAATCTTTAAAAGAAATTGCTAAAATTTGTTATAATAANTGTCAATATGCTGCAGATAAAATAGATAATTTAAATAACTTTAANGTTTATGGTNANAACAGGTCATTTATTAAGGAATTTGTTNTAANAACCGNTGTTTCAGCTNCTAAAATACAANAGGATGCNGCTNATAATAATATTTTAATCGATAAGCCTNTAAATGATANATCNGATAACAAATTATTGCTAGCATTTACTGAAAAAAGAACTANAGAGGAAATNGATTCTTTAATAGAGTTTTTTAAACAATATGAGTANTGATATANTATTAAAAGATATAGAATTAAAGTGGCAAAAAAAATGGNCNTCAAANAAATATTTAAAGACAAATTTAAATAATTNTAAAAATAAAAAATATGTCTTAACAATGTTTAGTTATCCATCAGGTGATAANCTTCATATTGGACATTGGTATAATTATGGACCCGTTGATACTTTTGCACGTTTTTTAAAGATGAATGGATTTAATATCTTCCAACCTCAAGGTTTCGATGCATTTGGTTTACCGGCAGAAAATTTTGCAATTAAACATGGAATTCACCCAAAGGTAAGCACTAATAAAAATATTTCTGTAATGAGAAAACAGCTTATGAAAATAGGTGCAATGTTTGATTGGGACAGTGAAGTGATAACATGCAATGAGGATTATTATAAATGGACACAGTGGTTATTTCTAGAATTGTATAATAATAATTTGGCCTATAGATCAGAGGCGATGGTTAATTGGGATCCGGTTGACCAAACAGTCTTAGCTAATGAGCAGGTTTTATCTGATGGAACTTCAGAAAGATCAGGAGCATTAGTTATTCAAAAACCTTTAAAACAATGGTTTTTTAAAATTACTAATTATGCAGATGAATTACTTAATTTTGAAAAATTAAATTGGCCCAATAAAACAATGTTAATGCAAAAGAATTGGATAGGAAAAAGCAATGGAGCTATAATTCAATTTAAAATAAAAAATGTCGATAAAAAAATTAATGCATTTACAACAAGGGCAGATACAATATATGGAGTAACCTATATTGTTTTATCTCCAGAACATGATTATGTAAAATCATATATACCTGAAGAATTTAAATTAAATGTAGCTGATTATTGTAAAAAAACATCACTCAAAAGTGAAATTGAAAGATTAGATACAAAGAAAACAAAAAGTGGTGTATTTACTGGTTTGTATGCTATTAATCCGATAAATAAGAAAGAAGTTCCAATATGGATTGCTGATTATGTATTGACTGGTTATGGTACTGGAGCTATAATGGCGGTTCCTGGTCATGATTTAAGAGATAATGAGTTTGCATTAAAATATGATTTAGAAATTATTGAAGTTGTAAAACCAGAAAATAATAATGATAATTCTGAAGAAATATTTACTTCAAATGGAATATCAATAAATTCAGATATTATAAATGGTCAAACTACTGAAAAATCAAAAGAGATAATTATATCATTTTTAGAAAAAAATAATTGTGGTAAAAAGTATACAAATTATAAATTAAAAGATTGGTTAATTTCAAGGCAAAGGTATTGGGGGGCTCCTATTCCAATTGTATATGACCCTAAAGGTAAACCTCATCCAATTCCTGAAAAATATTTACCATGGGCACTTCCTGATGATGTTGAATACAAGCCAAAGGGAACCTCACCATTAGGCTCTTCGAATGAATTGGTAGAGCGTACAGAAAAGATCTTTGGAAAGGGGTGGAGGCCAGAAATTGATACGATGGATACTTTCGTTTGTTCATCTTGGTATTATCTACGTTATCCTGATTCTAAAAACTCTTCTAATCCATTTACTGATGAATCAAATAAATGGCTGCCTGTAGATTACTATGTAGGAGGCTCAGAACATGCTACTATGCACTTGCTTTATGCTAGATTTATTACTAAATGTTTAAGAGATTTGGGTCATTTGACCTTTGATGAACCATTTAAAAATTTATTTCATCAAGGTACAATAACAAAAGATGGCAATAAAATGTCGAAATCAAAAGGTAATACTGTATCTCCTGATTCATTCATAGAAAACTATGGTTCAGATACTTTTAGATGTTATTTAATGTTTATGGGCCCTTTTGATGAGGGTGGCGATTGGAATGATAAGGGCATTAAAGGTATTGATAGATTTTTACATAGATCATATAGACTGATTAATAAAAACACTAATAATCATATTACAAGTAAAGATGAATATATATATAATCATACTATTGATTATATAACTAAAAATATGCATGAAATGAAGTTTAATACTTGTTTAAGTAAGTTAATGGAATTTGTTAATCACTTTTATGAAATAGGTTTAAGTGATAATTATAAGGATTCGTTTATAAAATTTCTTTGTCCTTTTGCGCCTCCCCTTTCAGAGGAACTGTGGTCAATTTCAGGTAATGATAATAGCGTATTTATTGAATCATGGCCAAGTTGTGATAGCTCGAAATTAAAAATGTCTTCAGTTGATATTGCTATTCAAGTTAATGGAAAAGTTAGAGCAGTTATTAGCGTTGAAGATAGTTTAAATAAAGAAGATGTTCTATCTTTAGCAAAAGAGCAAGAAAAAATAAAAAAATATTTAGATAAAAAAGAAATTAAAAAAGAAATATATATACCAGGAAAAATAATAAATTTTGTAGTATATTAATAATATGAATAACCCGTTAATAAAAGATAACACTGATAAATATAATTCAGTTCCATTTTCAAAAATTAAAGCAAAGCATTTCATGCCAGCTTTAGATTATGCAATTAATGAATCAAAAAATAATATTGAAAATATTTGTTCTAATCTTGATGAGCCAACTTTTAAAAATACTATTTTAGCTTTTGAAAATTCTTCTAATTTATTAGATCATGTTATAACTATTTATTACCACTACTTCGCTTCAATTGCTGATGATGAAATTAGATCATTGGTTGGAAAGATTAGTGAAATAAGCTCAAAGTTTAGTAATGATATATATTTAAATAATTCTTTATTTGAAAAAATCAAATCTGTTTATTTAAATAAGAATAATTATAATTGCGATAAAGATGATTTGCGCTTAATTGAAGAAACATATAATGAATTTGTTAGAAGTGGCGCAGATTTACAAGATTCAGATAAAATAGAATATAGAAAAATCAGTGAAAATTTAAGCAAGTTAAGTCCAAAATATTCTAATAATGTTCTTAGTGCTACAAATGAAATAAATGATTACTGGATTGATTCTGAAGAAGACTTAAAGGGTATCCCGCAAAATGCTATAGATTTAGCAAAGTCTAATGCAGTTAAAAACGAAAAGCCTGATAAGTGGTGCTTTACATTAGATACTAATGTTGGTATTTTATTGAACAATTGTAAAAGTAGAGCTATAAGGGAAGATGTTTATAGAAAATTTGGTTCTAAATGTAATGGTGGTAAATTTGATAATTCAGAAAATTTGAAAATGATATCAAAATTGAGGGATAAGAAAGCCAAGCTTCTTGGATATAGTACACATGCTGATT
Source organism: Fidelibacterota bacterium (assembly GCA_002705605.1). GTDB lineage: Bacteria > Fidelibacterota > Marinisomatia > SCGC-AAA003-L08 > D37C17. The sequence continues at coordinate 268,737 of PAJD01000006.1, forward strand.
TTGTCTTAGATAGAAGAATGGCTAAATCTAAGGAAAATGTATACAAATTAATTGATGATTTGATAGTCCCTTCTCATAAAACTGCATTGAAGGAGTTTGATACCTTAACAACATTTGCAAAAAAAGTTGATAATCTGAGTGATATTACTCCATGGGATTTACCATATTACAGCAATAAGTATAAAAAAGAATTCTATGATTTTGATGATGAATGTTTAAGACCTTATTTTAAATCAGAAAATGTAATTAATGGTGTATTTGAAGTAGCTAACAAACTTTATGGTTTGAATTTCAAAAATTTAGATAATGTAGATAAGTTTCATGAAGAAGTTTGTGTATACGAAGTAACAGATATTGATAATAATTATATTGGTCTTTTATATCAAGATATTCATCCAAGATCAACAAAACGCGGTGGGGCATGGATGAATCAATTAAAAGGACAGGGCTTGAATGGAAATTTAATTCAGCAGCCTCATGTAACATTTAATTGTAANCTAACAAAATCAACTNCTGANAAGCCTGCTCTTTTAAGTCTAAATGAAGTTAGAACTATCTTTCATGAATTTGGACATTGTTTGCATGGATTATTGACAAATGTTAAATATAAATCNCTAGGTGGTATGAGTGTATATTGGGATTTTGTTGAATTACCTTCNCAGATATTTGAAAACTGGCTTTTAGANCCAGAGGTTTTAAATATGTTTGCTTATCATTATGAGACTAATNAGGTTATACCAAATAANTATATTAATAAAATAAATGAGTTAAAAACTTACATGTCTGGCTCNATGTCATTGCGACAATTACAGCTTTGTAAAATTGACATGGCATGGCACGATGGTTATAATGATATAGAGAATGTTGAAGAATTTGANAATNAAATTTTATCNGACTATAAAATTCTNCCTCAAGTAAAAGGNAATTCAATCTCNCATGCATTNTCNCATATTTTTAGTGGAGGTTACTCAGCTGGNTANTANTCTTATAAATGGGCTGAATTACTAGAGGCGGATGCTTTTGATAAATTCAAGAAAGATGGTATCTTTAATAAACAAACAGCTAGTGATTTTAAAGATAATATTTTATCAAAAGGTAATACTGACCANCCTATGAATTTATATNTTGGCTTTAGAGGACGNGAACCTAAAGTTGATGCACTCCTAAAGAAAACAGGTCTTGCAAATTCNTAATGATATATTTATTAAGTTTATTAATATTTATTTCATTTTCACATACANCNAATAAAGCAGAATTAATTGAAATATCATTTGGAACAAACCAACCAACTGGAGAGTTTGGTGATAGGTATGCAGATGATGGTTTTTCATTTAGAGTTTCNTATTCAAAATCATTTGAAAACAATGGATTATTTAAATATCANTACAGTGGTCAATATATACATTTTGGTACTAATTACTATACGGATCAGTTTTTAATGGANAGNGGNNNATATGGTCCATCAGTTAATGTTAGAAATAGAGANCAAGCTTTTTTATTTAGTGCNGGATTAAGATTAACNGCAACTCANGGAATTTCANAAAAAGGTATGTTTAGACCTTATGTTGGAAGTTCGATAGGATTAGCATTTTTTAATGAGAAAACAATTTGGGATTGGGGAAATGATTTTCAGTTTGATGATTGTTCAGGTACAGAAATTTTATTGTCTATATTATTTCAAGATATAGATTGGTGTGATAATAATAGTTCAATGCAAAATACTTTACATTCAAAAGTTGAGCCCGTATTTACTTTAGATTTAGGTACTAATTTGTTTTTTAAAGAAAATCAGAAGATTGGCGTTGATTTTGGCGTTAGATATAATATGGTTACTGGCTTAAAAAAACCTTCTGTTGTATATGATTATGAAAATGATACTCATAGTTATATAATAGATAAATTAAAAGTTGATTACTATACAATCTATTTTGGTTTATCCTTTAAATTAGACCCATTAAGAAAGGATAAAAGGAATAGAAAAAGAGATAAGGGTAGGCATATTTAAATATTTGATTAATATATATTATGAGACATAATATATATTATCAGAAATTGATATATCCGATTTAACGGTAGAATATCGGAGCTTTTAGAACTTTTTTATATTTTAAACCACTGATTAGCTGTTAGGCTTCTTAAGAATTCATCAACTTCCTTTATGCGACCAATATTAAATGCATGTTCAATATGTTCTTTAAAAACTATATCTCTAATTAAATATGGCCCTGTAAATCTTATTGGTTTAATACTTGGTCTTGTATTTCCATAACTAACAACAGTTATACCATCCTTTGAATTATTTTAGTATTAAGAGTTCATTAGATTTATTACAAGGATAATAATCAGTATAACAGGTAAAGTTATAATTGATATTAATAAATATTTATTTAGCAATATTGCTTTTTCTAAAATTTCTTGTTTCGATTTAATTGTATTAACAGTATTATTAATTTTTTTATTTAAATCTTTTATATCTGAAGAAAGCGATGTGATTAATTTTGTGTTGTTAGATATTCCACTATTATTATTAGAAATATTTGTATCTAATTTATCTAACCTTATTGGAAAATCAACTTTCTCTAATTTCTCAGTTAATTCACTTGTTGTCTTTAATAATTGCTTAGAATTTGTGCTTAATTTTTTTGCTTCTTTCATTGCATTATTAGCACTTTCGTCTGTTCTTTTAATTAATTGATTCATTAACTTTTCTGATTTTTCAATAATATCAGATGCAATTTTTTTTGATTCTGAAACTAAATTATTAGCAGCTTTAGTCTTTGAAAGTTCTTCTTGTAGTTCACCTAATGTATTATTTATTTTATTTTGTGACATAGATTATTTCCATATTTATTTCAAGTATTCTTTATTAAATGTTTTAAGCCAATTTAAATGTTCTTTTATAAGTTCTAAATTTAAGTATTGCAATGCATTTGAATCATAATCTTTTATTAAATTATAAAACCTATTAAAATTTGATAAGTATTCTGTCCTTTTCCAATTGTTATTGTTTTTAAAAATAGTCCAAGCTTTTTCCATATCAATGGAAGCATCATTTTTATCATAATCATCTATGGTGAATCTTGAAAAGGATCTTAAAAGTAAATAGACAGGATGATTAGGGCTATCATCAAGCAGTCTAGTACATGCTCCATTTAAGTGTTGCAAGCTATCTTTTGATTTTTCAAATTTTTCACTTAATAGGAAATTCCACGCATTAGATATATTGGTTTCATTATAATTATCTCTAAGTAAAGTTAAGTATCTTGAATCAAAATAAGTATTTATTTCAGTTGCAAAAGCTTCAGGGTTATCAATTCCCATCTTAATGGCATTTTCCATAGAAGTAATTGCGTTTTTTCTTTTAAATGCTATTTCATCATAAACAAACTCTATTAATCTACCACAACATTTTCTTAAATAAGTATCACCTTTTGAATTATCAATTTCATAAGGAAGTTCAGATAAATCTGCAGGTGATTTATATTTACCAATATACTCTATCAAATTTTTTACATAATCACTATCTTTTTTTCTTGATATTGTAAGTGCTATACTTTTAGTTCTATAGTCAATTTCATAATCGTCAATAATTCCTATAATTGTAAGTCTATATATAGCTTTAAATGTGTCCAACTGAGTTCTCATACCTCTGAATAATTTAATAATATCATTCTTTTTATCAATTTTAACATTTCCTTTTGTTACTTTATAATATTGATACTCTAAGTTTTTAATAAAATCCTGATCAGTTAAGCAGAAATTGTAAGCATTATTTACCATTTTTTCATCCCAATTTGTATCTTGATCATAAAGTATCTCATGTATTTTTTGTGGCTTATCATTAGTGAAGCCAATTTCAAGTTTTGATTTTGAGTAGAAATCAATTTTATTTATAATTCTTTCAATTCCATCTTCAGAATTTTTGATTGTTTTTTTATTTATCCATTTTACTAAATTTTCATTGTTACTGTTTTTAACTATAATATTTAAAACATTTTTTAGGATTTCTTTTGAATATCTTTTTGACATGAACTTTCTATCTTTTGCAATAAAACCATATTTTTTTAAATGAGCATCAGGTCCATTTCCATTTTCTGGAATGCACCATTCTTTATCAAGATCAATATGTCCATAACTTTGTGGGAAAGTAGGTCCATTTACATAAAGCCTATTTCCTCTACCGCTCCATGGTTTAAGTTTTACATCTATACCTTTCATTAATAAAAGTTCGCTTAAATTGTTAATTGACGTATTTGTTGGATATGAAATTTCGTATAATAAATCCCACATCACTCTCTTTTCTTTTAATGATCCTTTAAAAGAATTTTCAAAAAATGACAGCATAAGTCTTTTATCTAAGCTTGTTTTTTCACCATTATATTCAGTTTCTATACCTGAATAGAGAATCTTACAATATGATTTTTTTCTATCTCTTCCAGCTCTACCTGCTTCTTGATAGAATGATTCTATTGAAGAAGGCATATTGAAATGTGTAGTGAATCTTATATTCGGTTTATCTATGCCCATTCCAAAAGCCTTAGTAGCAACTAAAAATCTATAATCATTTGCTTTAAATTTGTTTTGTATTAACTCAAATTTGTCACTATCATCCGAATCTCCTCCGTGATAAACATCAGATATAGTTTCAGTATAGTCAAATTGATTAATAATATTACTATGAACATTACTAACACCATGAGAACCATTTACGTGTGGACAAAATACTAATCCTGAATTTATTATATCTTTATTATAAATAAAATTTTCAAAAGAATCATATTTACCATTACTCCACTTTTTTTGATGTAAATTATTTAAATTTTGATGTAAAAGAAGTTGTTTTTGTTCAGAAACAAATTGATTAAGTTTTTGTTCATCTTTTAATTTTGATAAATCTTTAGGAGATTTAGTTTTAGATATTTCGAAAATGAGTTCTTTTCTTTCATATTTAGATGGTGAAATGATTGCAGTTTTATCATTAATATTAAGTTCTCTTTGAACATCTGCTAATACATCGAAAGATGCTGTTCCAGTTAACCCTAAGATAGTTATCTTTTTAGAGGAGCTTTTGCAATATGAATTAATGTTTTTGCCTAAACTTAAATATGATGTTCTAAAGTCATGACCCCATTCAGATACACAGTGAGCCTCATCAATTACACAAAATGAAATTAAAGTTTTTTTCATTTTTTTTAAATAATCTCTGAATTCAGCAATCTGCATTCTTTCAGGAGAAATGAATACAAACTGATAACTCCCCTCAACCATTTCGTTGCTTCTATCTTCTCTTTCTATTGGACTTCTAACTGAAGAATTTATAAAAGTTGTTAAATCAATACCCGCATTATTTAAATTATCGTTTTGATCTTTCATTAATGATTTAAGAGGATCTATTATTAGTGAAATCCCAGGTTGTAGTAGTGTTGATAGTTGATAAGTTAATGACTTTCCAGCTCCTGTCGGTAATAAGGCAATTACATTTTTATGTTGTAAAGCTCTTTTAATAATTTTTAATTGACCTTCTCTAAAAGATTTCTTTCTAAAAATATTATTTAAAAAATACGTTAATGCTTCATCTGATTTATTTTTACTGAATTCATATTTTATAGGTTTTGAACAATTAACTATTCTGTTTGTTTTTGTAGAATGTGAAGACCTAACATATATTATATCATTACATTTTATTTTTTTATAAAATAAATTATTATTATTCGAATCAGATATAGTTCTATCTAGTATTGAAATATCAATAACAATATCAAATTTATATTTTTTGATTGGTTCTGGATAGGTGTCTGTTTTAATATCTTTATTTAGTTTAGAGTTTATGAATTCTTTTGTGGTAAATATTTGATAATTAAATTTTGGAATTGAAGTATTAACATTTATTATTTTTCTAAAATTATTTAGTAATTCCTTTAGATTTTTCATTGCTAATTCTCCACATGGAAGATCTCTTTCTATAAATCCAATACTAATATTTTTTTTATTGAAATCTAGTATTCCATTTATAAATAAGAACATAATTGTTTTTTGAATTCTTGCAATATTTATTGGAGATAATGCAATTTGCATTGCATCTAGACCTAAGGTTTTGTTATAAATTGGAAATTCGAAATTACTTTTTATTACTTTATAATACGGATGTGTTAAAAAATTATTTATTAAATTAATTTTATTAGAATCAATATTTCTAATTTCTGAGGTTTTTATTCTTATAGTGTTATCCCAATATGGGTTTACTTCAATTATTTTGTCTCTTTTAATGTCAAGCGCTTCTTGATTAGAATCATTATGTTGAGAACCATCTATTTCAATAATTAATCCATTTTTATGATTGAGTGAATCTGGAAAATCAAATGAAAAATCAACTCTTTGATTAAAGAATAAATCACTATCTTTACCTAGCTTTTTATGGATATTGTTTTCTTTAGTTTTTCTACACTTTAATATAGACTTAAAACTTCTTTGGCTTTCTATTAATTGTTGTATTGATTGGTTAAAATGCTTAGTTAAAGTATTGTTATAGAAATATTCTTCGAATTCACTTGAATCATGTTCTTCCCAGCTATCAAAATATGTTAGTGCTTTATTATTACTGTTTGATTTCTTCCTTGGTTCAATAATAAAAAAACTTTTATAAATTTCTTTTTTAAGTTTTTTAGATGAAATCTTATTAATAAATGATATACCTCCTATTTCATCAATTTTTTTAGTAGATATATTAAATTTTTCTGAAAATTCTTCTTCTATATTTATAGGTGGTATTGTTGGCAATCCTCTAGATATTAGATTATCAATTACATTAATTAATGAACTTGATTTGATTGTATTTTTTTCATTGTAGAAAATATTAAATGATGCTAATGTTTTTATTAGAGAGTCAATTTGAATATCATCTTCTGAAACAATTTCATTTATTGATTCTTTAATAGTTGATAATAAAAAAGCAGAATGTAGTTCTTTTTTTTTCATATTTTTACTATTTATATATTTAAGGGGAGCGCTCCACTCCCCTTAAATTACTTATTTTTATTTTATTTTACTAGTATTTGGAAACTTCATAACAGGTGCAATATGCCAACCTGGTGTAAACTCATCTGGATATTTACCTTCACTATCGTGGTATGTGTTAGCAAAATATAAACAATCATCTAAAGTATCAAAATTAAATTGTTGTTCGTATTCATTTATAAAAACAGTAAATATGACTTTATCCTTTCGGT
>PAJD01000016.1 GCA_002705605.1 Fidelibacterota bacterium
TGCTTTAGTTGTATCTAAACCAGCATTTTTGATTAGCGCTAATACAACAGGTAGCATCATTGCAGCAACTGTGTGTTCTCCTATAAAAGATGACATTAAGGCTGATACTGTTACAAAACCAAAAGTAATACTTAATGTTTTATTACCAGTAACATTGATAATTGCTAGAGCTAATCTTTTATCTAGTCCTTGATGAACTATTGAAACAGCTAGCATTAAAGATCCCATTATAAAGAAAACTGCATCACTCATAAATGAAGCTGCTACACCATCTGGTGAATCAACACCTAAGGTTACTTCCATTATAAGAATGAGGATTGCAACAGCAGGCAAAGGTATAGACTCAGATATAATCAAAATCAAAGTCGTAATAACAATAATTAATGTTCGGTGACCTTCGGATGATAATCCTTCAGGCGTTGGTAAATAAAAAAGTACCACACTTATAAAAAAAGTTATAATTAGCCATTTTTTTCGAGAAACCCAAAATAGGTAATTTGCTAATGAATTATTTGAAAATGCTAACATTGTATAGTTGAATTTAGATGTATTTTAGTTTCAGTGTATGCAATCACTCGGAACTTTTTTACCATCTTTCAAGATAGCCCATTTCCATATAGGCACATTTTTTTTAAGTTCAAAAATAAACCAATCCATTGCATTAATTGCTTCTTTACGATGTTTAGATAAAATAATTATATGAATACTAATTTCACTTGGCTTTACTTTTCCAACCCTATGTCGACAATAAAGATGATTTATAGTAAAGTTTTTGCAAGCATTATTCGCAAGGCGCTTAAGTTCAGCTTCAGCCATTCCTTCATAATATTCATATTCTAAATATTTTATTGGCTTTCCTTTTTCTGTAGCTCTTACCTTTCCATTAAAAACTAATTCTGCCCCATTTTGATTGTCACCATTAGCAATCTGAAATGACTCAATTGGTTCATTTATAATTTCAACTATGACCATTTAACCTCCTTGAACAGGAGGAATAAAAACAACTTCATCGCCATCTTGAAGAGCAATTTCCTCTTTTTGATATTTTTGGTTTATAGCTATTCGAAGAGAAACATCATTTAACTTTTCACCAGCTCTTTCTCTAATAATTTTTTCAAGATCAATTGAAGTAGTATTTTCATCAACTTCAAAAGTTAACACATCAACACCTAAAGCATATTTTACCTGCGAAAAGCACTTAACTTTTACATTAATCATAATTCAATAACTTCCGTTTTGTGGTTCATTCCATCATACATCAAAAGTTTCCCAATTAAGTTATTATTTATACCCACAATTAGTTTAATAGCTTCTAGTGCTTGGATATTTCCAATAATTGCCGTTAGCATAGATAAGACGCCAGCATCTGCACATGAATCTTCACGATTAGTATTTGAGCTTGGAAAAAGGTCACTATAGCCTGGACTACCATTCACATTTAAAATGGAGACCTGACCTTCAAAACGAAAAAGTGCACCATAGACTGTTGGTATTTTTAATTTTTTAGAAATTTTGTCAATTTTTTGCCTACTTTTAATATTATCTGTAGCATCAATTATCACATCTGTTTTAAATAGTAATTCTTCTCCATTTATATCATCGAAAAAAGTATCATCAGTTTCAATAATTACTTCAGGGTTTAAAATTTTTAATTTTGATTTCGCCGCAAGAATTTTTTTCTTATTTACATCTTCAAAACTATATAACGGTTGTCTATGAAGATTAGAAATTGACACAATATCATTATCAATCAATTTTAACTTTCCAATACCTGCAATGACAAGAGACTGTGCCACTGGACACCCAAGACCTCCCATACCAATTATTGAAACATGGCTATTTAACAACTTTTTTTGGCCTTCAATTCCAATTTCAGGAAGAACAGTTTGCCTTGCCCATCGACTTAGGTCTTCATTCTCATTATAATACTCTGCCCAAGCTTGAGCTCCTCCTAATAAACTAAAGGCATTATTGATTTTTTTTTCAATTATCATTCCTTCTGTAACTATTCCAAACTGACAAATTAAAACTTTTTTCCCCGCTACATCTATATTTTGATCAAAGGACGATAGAATTGTGTCTAAACCTAATAATGGAAAATTTTGTCGTTCTTCATTAGATCGAATGTCAATGATTGTGAAATCATTTTTTTGTTCATTTAAAACTTCAGGAGTAATAATCATTTTATAGTTTTCCATGGTAGCATAATAACATCTATAAAATCACCCGGTTTTAAAAACCCCTCACCTTTACTCGCGCTTAAAATACAATTTGCTTCCAATGCTGATGAGAGCATGTGAGAGCCTATTTTTGTAGAAGCTTTACATCTTAATTTTCCATTCTCAATCCATGATTGCCCAAATAGATATCTTTGTTTCAATTTTTCTAATGGAAANGGTTCTGACAATATCCCTTTTACNGANTNATCTTTTANAGAACCCATCAATTCTTTAAGTACAGGCCATACCCATATCATAAAACCAATGTAAGNTGAAACAGGGTTACCTGGTAATCCAAAGATTAAACTTTTATTATTAGTACCAAAGAAAAATGGTTTACCTGGTTTTTGAGCAACTTTCCAAAAGTGCTCTTTAACTCCTAAATCTATAAATACTTCTCTAACATAATCATAGCGCCCCATAGATACACCACCAGAAGAAATAATCACATCACAAGTTTCAAGAGCATCAAATAAAAATGATCTGAGTGAAGATTTATCATCTTTAATTACATTCCTCATTAAAACTTTGGACCCAGCTTTCTTAACTAAATCTGCAAAAAGAAAAAGATTTGAATTATAAATTTCTCCTTCTTTTAGATTTTTTCCTGGTTCAACTAATTCATTACCCGTTGCAAAAATAGCAACTTTTGGTATTTTTGAGACTGCTAATTCACCATAGCCAGAAGAAGCACAAACTCCAATCTCACTTGTACTTATTATTGTACCTTTTTTTATGAGAGTGTCACCTTTATTGATCTCTTCACCCATTTTACGAATATGTTGTCCTACTTTAGCTTCAATCATAATTTCAACAGATTCATCATTTGAAAATCCACTAGTATCTTCAACCATAATTATAGCATCAGCTCCCTTAGGAATTTTTGCACCAGTCATACATTGAATGCACTCACCTTTTTTTAGAACTAAATCAGATGGTGATCCAGCAGAACTCACATCAATATTTTTTAATGATACCATATTGGTTTTGGTTGCACCAAATGTATCGGATGATCGAACGGCAAATCCATCCATAGCAGAATTATCAAATGAGGGTGAAGGAAATTTAGCTTTAATATTTTTTGCTAAAGTTTTTTCTGAAGACTCACTTAAATCAATAATCTCTGGTTTTAATTCAAATATATTTTTTTGAATAATTGATTTAGCATCATTTACAGATATCATAATAGTCCTTTTAATAATATTACTATTGCAAAAATTATAACACTACCCATCACTCTTTGAATTTTTGAGGCACTAAACCTTACTGCACCAAAATAAGAGCCTATTATTCCACCAATAATGACAGCAATAGATAAAGGTAATATGAAATCTATATCAAATGTACCTGATCTAGCTCTAGCAATAACGCCTGTAAGAGAGTTGGCCCATATAAACATAGCACCAGCGGCAGAAGCTTCTTTTTCTGTACCCAAACGAAACATGATAATAATAGGGACAAGATAGATACCCCCTCCAATACCAATTCCCCCTGCTATAAAACCTAATATGCTACCAACTAATACAATAAAAATATATTTTTGAAACCAGTTTAATTCAATGTTCATTTTTAAATCTTTTATAAAATATATTCTTATAACAACTAGAATAAGAGTCCCCAATAAGAAAAGTTCAAATGTTTCCTTAGATAGATCTAATGAACTTGCAAAAAAGGTCATTGGGATGGAAGTTAGAAAAAATGGATAAACTAAATTGAATCGGCCATAACCATTTTTCCAGAAGTTAATCATTCCAAAAAATGTAACTAGTAAGTTTAATATTAGTGAAGTTGTAGGAATGATTTGATAACTAATTCCAAAAATTGCCATTAATGCAGCATATGAAGATCCTCCTCCAAGCCCTACACTTGAATAAATACATGCTATAAAGAAAAATAATAGAGGTAGTACATAATCCATTAATGTTTTTCACCCTTCATCATATGAAATGAATGAAAAATAGTTGGAATTAAAACATTCAGAGTATCTTTCGCTGCACCAGGACTACCAGGAATACAAATTATGATTGTTTTACCAATTAATCCCGCTTTCAATCTTGATAGGATTGAAGTCTTTATTTTACTTCTTCCATAAGCATGCAAGGCTTGTTCTATTCCAGGCAAATTTGATTTAAAATGCCCTTCTAATGTCTCAATAGTTAAATCTCGTGGACCTAATCCTGTACCACCGGTTGTAATAATTAATTCAATACCTTCGCTACTCCAATCTTTAATCGTAGATAATAATTTTTTAGACCCATCTGGTAAAATACATTGATGATCCACAATACAGCCTACATCCTTAAATCCATCAGTTAAGATTAAGCCGGAAATATCTTCTGACTCTGATTTAGAAATAGAATCACTAATTGTAATTATACCTACACTAGGACGATAATCTGTTAAATGATTGCTTTTACCTCCAATTTTTTCTACTAATTTAATTTCTCCAATTTCCATAGTTTTATCAACTGCTTTACACATATCGTAAATAGTTAGAGCTGCAATTGAAACTGCAGATAATGCTTCCATTTCTACACCAGTACCATCTTTCACTTTAACTAGTGAATAAATAAGAATAGCATTGAATTCAATTTTGAAATCTAAATTAATATGAGAAAGATTTAATTGGTGACACATAGGAATTAATTCTGAAGTTTTTTTTGCTGCTTGGATACCTGCAATTTTAGCAGTTGTTAAAACATTACCCTTGGGTATATTATTTAATTGAATGGCTGATATTGTATCGGGCAACATGGTTATTCTTCCTTCAGCTTTGGCCATTCTATTATTTGATATCTTATCAGTGACATCAACCATTTGAACCTTTCCTTCTTTGTCTAAATGTGAAAACTCTACCATTTTAACCTCCAATTTGTGACATAGATTCCCGAGGGTTTCCATTATTATTTTGAGCAAGCCATCCATTTTTATGTTTATTAATAAATGATCCCAATATTATTGATTTAATTTTTTCATCTGATCCATTATTACGCATAACATCTCTTAGGCTAGATTCATCTTTACTGTAAAGGCAGTTTAATAATTTACCATCAGCTGTAATCCTAATCCGATTACATGAACCACATAAATTTCTTGTATAAGAAGGGATTACAGCAATCTTTCCCTTTGCTCCTTGAAATTGGAAAGCATAGTGCTCAGTACTAGAGCCATGAATCAAATTAATTTTGTTAGATTTTTTTTGTAGATCTTCTAAAATATCTTTTGAATGATAAAATTTACCTGTCTTCCAAATTTGATGTGAATCAAAAGGCATTAACTCAATAAAGCGAACTGTAATATTATTTTCTATTGTAAGATTTGCAAAGTCCATAAGCTCATCATCATTAAAATCTCGCATGGCTACTACATTAATTTTAATAGAAGGAATCCTAGACTTAATTGCTAAATATATATTTTCTATTACTTGCTCAAAAGTATCTCTACGAGTAATTTTTTTAAATCTACTATTTCTTAATGTGTCTAAACTAATATTGATTCCTGATAAACCAACTGATTCAAATTCTTTTAAATATTTATTTAAAAGAATTCCGTTAGTAGTAAGATGAACTGAATTGATTCCCTTCATGTTAACTGCATATTCAATCAATTCACTAATATCTTTTCGCAATAAAGGTTCTCCACCTGTAAATCTAATTTTTGAAACACCTAATTCTGCTGATATAGTAAGTATTTTTTTTATTTCTTGAGTTGTCAATAAATCACTTTTATGACGAAGAGGAAGTCCTTCTTCTGGCATACAATAAATACAGCGAAGGTTACAATATTCATTAACAGCTAATCGAAGATAATTGAAGATACGATCGTGTTTATCAACGATTTTAGGACGCATAGTTTTTACACTGTTATCCAAAGTGGGGTAGATTTTATTTATTTTTTTCATTCTCGTTCCAAGTCACCCTAATTATTAGGGATCGGGAGCAAATTCTAAAATTTCTTTTAGAACCGTACCGGCCAATAACCATATCTAGTAATTTAGATTTAGGCTATTTGGCTAAGAGATTGAATAGAATATATTAAGAATTATCTAAATAAAATTGATTCTTTTGAGGGGTCAAAGGTCTCCCCATCCATAAAGGTCTGCGTAATCCATTCGGGTGTGTCTCTTTAGACTTAGCCCATTCATTCCATTTTTTAAAATGCTCGAATGACTTATTTGTATCAACGTAAATATCTCCGTATTTCTCACCATCTAAGGGTAAAGAAATACTAACTTTTTGAAGCCAACAATGCGCACCAGAAATTGGATCTGGATTAGTGGGATGTGTAATATTTTGATGAACACCACCATCTCGCCACCAAATTCGATTAGTATCTGGATCATTTGTTTTCCAGGGTTCTATACCTTTTACCGTTTCCATCTTCCATTTACCATCACCCATATTTTTAATATCTACGGTATTTGTCATAAAACGATTGCCTTCGTCTTGTTGTCTACGCCATCTACCAATATGATGAGAACAAGCAACAACTCCTGGTTTTATAGCTTCCGTAACCCAAACCTTATCAACAAACCAACCAATTTCAGTAGTAATTTTTAAACAATCACCATTTGCTACCCCTAGTCTTTTTGCATCTTTAGTATGGATCCAAATCGGATTTCTATGAGCAATCTCCGTTAGCCATTTAGCATTAGCTGAGCGCGAGTGAATATGTGTTGGTAACCTAAAATTAGGAAGTAATACACATTCGTTTTTAGTTAAGTCCATTTCATCTCTATGAATATGGCTCTTTATTCTATATCCTGGTGTTGCATGTTCTGGATAACCAAAATCAACAATAGTCTGTGAATAAATTTCCTGACGCCTTGATGGGGTTGGAAATCCTGAATAATTCTTCCCATCAACATGAACTCCAATAATCTTGCCATCTTTTTCTATCTGACCATTTGGCTCGATTGATTCATTTGCTTCAATTTCTTTCTCATTATTTTTATAAACTTCATCATCCACCAAAAAAGCACCAAACTTTCGCATATAGTCTAAAGCATTAAGGCCTTCTAATTTTGCCGCTTCAGGCAAACCTTTAGTATGGTCAAAAATATATTGATAGTATTCATCTATATTTATTTTTTCACCTTTTCTATAAGGACTCATGAAATGCTTTCGAATTCCTAAGTCACCATCTTTATCTATCCGCCATGAAAGTTCAATCCAAAATTCATCTTCTTCCCATACTTCTCCTGGGTTTACTTCATATGTAAATTTAATTTCTTTTCCATCTCTTCTCGCTTTTTCTCTTAGGACTGGTTGCCTAAATGCAATCCAAACACCAGCTTGAGTCTCATATGAGTTAAGATCATGACGTTCTGAAGCATGTCCCATAGGTAATACATAATCAGCAAAGAATGCTGTTTCATTCCAAGTCGGAGTGAGGGCGATATGGCAACCAACTTTTTCCATATCTGAGAGCATTTCAATCCAACTAAATCCGTCAGGGAAGGTCCAAACTGGATTAAAAACTCGCGTAAAATATACATCTAATATCCCACGACCATCTTTAATTAAGTGTGGTAAAATCTGACCCATTTCGTAATGAGACATTGTGTATTCCTTTGGCCAAATCAATTCATTCCAAGCATCTGGTCCTGGAGGAGTATCAAAAAACTCTGGATGAAATTTATTCCAAGCACTTGGAGATGTGCCCCCCCTTGTACCAACTGACCCGGTTAATACATTTAATAAGTGAAGTGTTCTAGATACCTGCCAACCTCCCAAGTTACCAATAGATGCACCACGCCAAACATGCGTTGATAATTTACTACCCGCTTTACCAATCATCTTTGCAACTCTAACTATTTGATCCGCCTCAATCTGAGCTTCTTTAGCTGCATATTCAGGTGTGTATTCAGCCCATTCTTCTTTTAATCTTATAATAAATTGGTCAAATTCTACAGGGTCCTCTGGATGAAGATTTTTAAGATAATCATCCCAATTAACCCAATTCTCCATATAATGTCGGTCGTATAAATCATCATCTAAAATGATTTTTGCCATTGCCATATAAACAGCAGATTCAGAACCTGGATAAGTAGGCATCCATTCATCTGCCATTGATGCTGTATTAGAGAGACGAGGATCCATAACAATAAGTTTTGCGCCTTTCATCATGCCTTCCATTATTCTTTGCGCATGTGGATTAAAATAATGACCAGTTTCTAAATGAGATGAAGCTAATAAAATCACTTCTGCATTTGTATGATCAGGACTGGGTCGATCATATTTATGCCATAAAGCATATCCAGTACGTGCACCAGCAGAGCAAATATTAGTATGTGAGTTATGGCCATCGACGCCCCAGGCTTTTAAAACTCGTTCAGCATAACCTTCATGCCCAGGTCTACCAACATGGTATACAACACCATCTTTTCTTTTCCGGATTGAGGTGGCAATTTTTTCTGAGATTTCATCCATGGCCTGCTCCCATGAGATTCTCTCCCACTTCCCTTCACCTCTTTTGCCAACGCGCTTTAAGGGATAGAGAATTCTTTCAGTATCATTAATTTGGTTAATTGTAGCTGGACCTTTTGCGCAGTTTCTTCCACGACTACCAGGATGATGTGGATTACCTTCAAACTTTCGTACTTTGTTTGAATCTTTATCTACATAAGCTAAAAGGCCACACGCAGATTCGCAATTAAAACAAGTGGTCGGAATGATTGAATAACGACGTTCTTTTTTCTCAGGCCAAGCAAGTGGGTCTAATTCAGCAAAGTCATCCCATTCGCTTGGATCAGGATATTTATATAATTCTTTTGGTCCCTCCATTATAGAATCTTCGGACCAATCAGGTCTATCTGAAATTTTAGAGATGAGGCCTATCGACTCCGAGAAAGTTTCTATCCAACTTCTTTTCATTTTTAGCTCAAAGGTATCATTTGTGGAATTCGAATACGTACATATTCAGTTAAATAATTGCCTATCAATGATAAAACTCCTGAAATAATCAGAAGATTCTCAATCTGAGTAGATAACATTATAATTGGTATAATAGTTCCAATTACAAGACCACTCCAAAAGTACTTAGAGTAATATCCTTTAGTCATTAGCATAATAGCTTTTTTTGAATCTGGTGTATTATCAGGAAAACGTATTTCTTTAAAAATGATTAGAAGATTAATAATAATTGCAAAAAACAATAAATTACTCATCATACTTCTTGATACTGGCTCAATAAGAATCATAACAAACGAGCCTGAAATAATTGCATGAACTAACATATGAATTGCTGATAACCATTTTGATTGCCAAAGATCTCGTGCCCTTGCCTGAGCAAAGAGAAAAGCAGTATAAACGGCGCCTAATATTGCAAAGATTGAGCCTACCCCCCATAACCAATTCCAACTTAAGCCATAATAATTATCAATTAATTTCAACATAACTAATCCACCAAAAACTGTAATTATATACGCTCCTTTTACTAACCAAGACTTCCACTGAGGGCGAAGCAAAACATAAAGAAACCGATCTGGACGGTCTAAATCTTTAACAAGTAAAGCTCCCGTAATACTCATAAATATTAAGGTTGTAACAAGGCCATAAAGCTCAGCAGAGCTATCTAAAGGGCCATTAATAAAATTCCAAAAACCCATCATCATAAAAGTTCCAGTTGCAATAGCTTTTGTGAATACATAAGCTGAAACTTCCCATCCCCACAATACACCTTTACTAGGGGTATCATAAACTCTACGTGGTTCGCCTTGATCTATGTTTTGCTGAATTTCTTTAGCAACATTATCTATTGCTGAATCAAATACAGAATCTGATTTATATTTTAGATTCTTAATAACATCGAGGATTGTAGCCGACAATTCTTTATGGCTAAGAGGTGAATATAAAGATCCAGTCTTACCTTCAATTACTGTTTCTTGGGAGCCACCGTGATTTGAAGCAATAATATATTTTCCCATAGCCTGTGCTTCAATTGAAATTCTTCCAAATGCTTCAGGATCAGTAGATGATGAAATTACTATATCTGATAACCCATAAATTAAATTCATTTGTTTAGAAGGTCCATAAAATTTAACTATATTTTCTAAATTATAAGAATGTATCTCCTTAACAGTTTCATTTTTTAATTTCTGATTATCTTCTGGGCCAAAAATAAGTACTTGAATATCAAATTGATGAGATTTTAATAAGTTTGCTATTGCTTTTATAAGTATAGAGTGACCTTTCCATCTAGTTAACCTTCCAGGTAATAGAATTTTAATTGATTCCTTTTTTAGATTCAATTCATCTAAAGCTTTATGAATTTCAGATTGAGAAATTAATTTTGGATTAAAAAAATTTATATCAATCCCTCTGGCAATTGTTTTAAGCCGCAAAGGCTTAGTAGAGTAGTTTTGATG
>PAJD01000017.1 GCA_002705605.1 Fidelibacterota bacterium
TAATAAAAAAGACCTTTTAAATTATATAATTGTTCAAGTTATCTCAGGTCTAATCGCAGTAATATCTGTCCATTATATATTCCAAATAGATTTATTCCAAGTATCTTCAAATATAAGAGGAGAATTTCCCTTATTAGTAAGTGAAATTATTGCAACATTTGGTCTTGTTCTAACAATTTTATTAATAAGAGAAAATGATGAGAAATCAGTAGCTATTGGTGTTGCTTTGTTTATTACTGCTGGTTATTGGTTTACATCATCAACATCTTTTGCTAATCCAGCTGTAACAATTTCTAGAGTATTTACAGATACTTTTACAGGGATTGCTCCAGAGTCTTTGCTTTATTTTTTATGTGGACAAATTATTGGCTGTATAATTGCAAATTATACTTTTAATATATTTGATAAGAAATAATTAATCAAATATCATTTCTTTAAGATTATTACATGGCTTAAAGAAGAATGATTCATTTTCAATTTTAGAATTTATTTTATCTTTCATTTCAGTAGTTAGTGGAGTTGAATCAAAGATGAAAATAAACAAAGATATACTAACAAGACCTTTTATAATTCCGACTAAACCACCTAGAATTATATCAGCAATAAGTTTTAACTCAGGATCTTCAAGTTGAAGTATAATAATATTAGCAATTAATCCTATTAATAAGGATGAAAGCATTATTAGGATTATAAATAAAAATAGATTTAATAGTTCGCTTTGTTGAAAAAAAACAAAAAATTGCTTTTCTAGGTTTGTTAAAATAATTTTAGATAAAAAGATACTTCCAATTAAGCTCACAGTAGATTTCAAGCTTAAAATAAATTTTGAATATGCTCCAGATAGAGTAAATCCGAGTAAAAGTAGAATTATTATTATGTCTATTGGATTGATATTCATGATTATAATTTACAATAACAATTAAAATCTTCCAATTATTGACTTAGTTATCTTGTTTTAGTCCCTTCGAATGATATAAATTATTAAACTAAATAATAAAGGATATAATGGATTTAGATGTTAAGAAGATAATCAATCTTCATAAAATAGACACAAGACTTCAAGAGATTCACGACGAAAAGGGTGGCCTTCCTGAAATTATTAATGAACAAAAAGAAAAACTAGATGAATTAAAGAATCAAATTCATCAATCAGAGGAAGAAATAAAATTATTAAATAAAGATAAATCTGTTTGCACATCAAGCATTGAAGATTTTAATACCAATCTTGAAAAACATAATAAGCAAATGGATAATGTCAGAAATAATAAAGAATACGATGCCCTTCTTTTAGAAATCGATCATTTAAAAAAAGAAAATAATGAACTGCAATCAAAGGTAGATGTTATTAATAATTCAATTGAAGATATGAATACTTCTAATGATGAAATTAATGGCCAAATTGATTCATTGACTGAAAAAATAGGTAATAATGAGAAAGAGCTAAATGAAAAAAGTGTTGAATTTAGTATTGAAGAAAAATTATTAGAAAAAGATAAAAAGAAGTTAATGTCTGATATTTCTGATAATCTATTTTTAGATAAATATAAAGAGGATAATAATAGTATGGTTTCTGCTGTATTTAATGGGTCTTGTGGTGCGTGTTTTTACACTTTGCCAGCTCAATCTTTAGAAGATACTAAGAGTGGTAAATTGATTACTTGCCCAAATTGTTCTATTTATCTATATTTTGATGAAGAAAATCAATAATTAGTTTTTTGAGATTAACTGGATAACTGCTCTTTTATAGAGAGGAAAGTCCGAACTCCACAGGACGGGATGCCTCATAACTAGAGGAACTAATATTTAGTTGGAAAGTGCAACAGAAAGTATACCGCCATTTATGGTAAGGGTGAAACGGAGGTGTAAGAGACCCCCAGGAATAATTGAAAAATTATTTGCTATGTAAACCCCATTTGGAGCAAGATCAAGAAATCATGTGTTGTCCGCACATTAATGATGGGTAGATCGCTTGAATTAAACTGTGAAGTTTAATCCAGATGAATAGTTATCTACTTACTTTTGTAAGTAACAGAATTCGGCTTATAGGTTAATCTCAAATTTTTAAAAATATATATTATGAAAAATTCGTTTATAAAAGATATAGCATTTTATGTTCCAGAAAAAATTCTGACGAATGATGATCTATCTACCATGATGGATACATCAGATGAATGGATTAAAACAAGAACAGGAATTCATAAAAGGCATTCAACTGGTGATTCAAATATGGGACCAGCTGATTTAGCTGTTTTAGCCTCTAGCAAACTTTTAAAAAAGCTTAATATGGATAAAAGCGAAATTGATTTTGTTGTGTTTGCAACATCTACCCCAGATTATTATGTACCCGGGTCAGGAGCTCTTTTCCAAGAGAAAATGGGCTTAGAGAATATAGGCGTTTTAGATATAAGACAGGGATGTTCTGGTTTTACATATGGATTATCTGTTGCTGATAAATTTATTAAAACTGAAACTTATAAAAATATTTTAGTTATTGGTTCTGAGGTTCAAACAACACAACTAGATTATGATAATGATGGTAGGGGAACTGCTGTTTTATTTGGAGATGGTGCTGCAGCATGTTTATTGACCTCAACAAATGATGATAGAGGAATTTTATCAGCTCATTTACATTCTGATGGAAGGTATATTGATGATCTTTCTAGCTCTCATCCTAGTTCAAAGTATAAAGATATAATAACTAAAGAAAATATTAAAGATAGAAAACATCATATTCATATGAATGGAAGAGAAGTATTTAAGCATGCAGTTAGAAGATTTAAAGAGGTAATTTTAGAAGGACTAGATTATAATAATTTATCAGTTGATGATGTGGATATGGTTATCCCTCATCAAGCTAATTATCGAATCTCTCAGACAGTCCAAAAGCAATTAGATATAGATCAGGATAAAGTATTTTCTAATATTCATAATTATGGAAATACAACAGCTGCATCAATTGGAATAGCTTTATCTGAAGCACTGGAACAAAATAAAATTAATAAAGGTGATATTGTCGTTTTAGCTTCTTTTGGTGCAGGATTTCAATGGGGCTCTGTAGTAATTAAATGGTAGATAATAATTCAATATATTATAGTGACGAACATATTCTTTTAAAAAAAACAGTAAGAGAATTTGCACAGAATGAGCTTGCACCATTGGCAATTGATATAGATACTAAAGGAATTTTTCCATCAGAATCAATAAAAAAACTATCTGAACTTGGTCTAATGGGGATCCCATGGGATCCTAAATATGGTGGTGGAGGTATGGATATGCTTTCACTTGTTATTACAATTGAAGAATTAGCTAAAGTTTGTGTTTCAACTGCTGCAACTTTGATGGCTCATACAAGCCTAGGAACAGGACCGTTTAGTTATTTTGGAACAGATGAACAAAAAAATAAATATCTATCTAAATTAGCAACAGGCCAAATGATAGGCTCTTTTGGTTTAACTGAACCAAATGCAGGTAGTGATGCTGGTAATACTCAAACTACAGCAACATTAGATGGTGATGATTTTGTTGTTAATGGTCAAAAAATATTTTGTACAAATGCAGGATATGCTGGTTGCATTATATTTACAAGTAAAATAATTGAAAATGGAGAAGATAAAGGTATTGCTGCATTATTCGTTGATTCAGATACTAAGGGATTAAGCCTAAGTGAACCTGAGAAAAAGATGGGATGGAAAGGTTCAGATACTAGATCAGTATATTTTGATCAAATGCGTATTCCTAAAGAAAATATTTTAGGAAATATAGGAAAAGGATTTAAACAATTCTTAAAAACGTTAACAATAGGCAGAATATCTATTTCAGCTTTAGCTCTTGGAACTGCAACTGGTGCTTATGAATTAGCGCTTAAATATTCTCAAGAAAGAACAGCCTTCGGGAAAAAAATTAGCTCATTTCAAGGTATTAGTTTCAAGCTTGCAGACATGGCAACTCAAATATCTGCCTCCAGACAATTAATTTATCATGCAGCTTGGCTTCATGATAACAAAAAGGATGTTATAAAAGACGCTGCCATGGCTAAATTATTTTCAAGTGAAGCTGCAATGAAAATTACAACAGAAGCAATTCAAATTCATGGTGGGTATGGCTATATTGAAGACTATCATGTCGAACGTTTTTTTAGAGATGCAAAAATTTTAGAAATAGGTGAAGGCACAAGCGAAGTTCAAAGAATGGTTATTGCAAGAGAGATATTAAAAAGTTTTTCTAATACGTGATTTCAATTTCTATCCATAATGATTTTAATGAAAATTTATTATTAAAGCAAAATGCAATTAAAGAGTTATGCTCTAAAGTATTAAATTCAGAAAATTGTAATGATGCTAAGGTAGATTTTATTTTAAAAGATAAAAAATTTCTCAATTCACTCAAGAAACAATATTTTAATATGGATGTTTATACTGATGTAATTGCATTTAATTTAGGCGATAAAGGTGTAATTGATGGAGAAATCTATATTAGTATTGATGATGTTTTAGAAAATTCAAAATTATTTTCTAAAACATTTAATGATGAGTTTTCTCGTGTTGTTATTCATGGATTATTACATTTGCTTGGATATGATGATAAAACTAAAAAAGAAAAAGATAATATGACACTTTTAGAAGAAAAATATTTATTATTATCAAATATTGTATTAATTTCGATTAAATGATTTACATAATTATAATTTTATTAATTTTTTCAGCATTCTTTTCAAGCTTAGAAACTGCATTATTTCATTTAAAGTCTTCGAGTAATAAAAATGAAATAGTAAAAGAGTTATTAAAGAAACCTAAAAAACTTTTATCTAATCTGTTAACAGGGAATACAATTGTTAATATAGCAATTGGTTCATTGTCTGCTGCGTATACTTTGAATGTTATATCTCCTAATTCTAGTTTGAGCGTATCTAATCTTTTATTTATTCAAGTAACTATAATTACGTTTATTCTTTTAATTTTTGGAGAGGTTATTCCAAAAACTTATGCAATAGTTAAATCTGAAAAATTAGCGAATTCTTCTGCTAAATTATTACGTTTGATTTTAAAAATTATATATCCAGTAGCTTTTGTTTTTCATAAAATCACAGATCTTATTGTTAAATTATTACCAATAAAAAAAGAACAAGCTTTTGACTCTGAAGAAGAATTAATTATGTTAGCAGAAGTTGGAGAAGAAGAAGGAACACTTGATCATGAGGAATCAGATATGATTCAATCTGTGTTTGAATTTAAAAATAAATTAGTAAAAGAAATTCAAACTCCAAGAGTAGATATATCAGCTCTTGATTCAACTTCAAGTCTTGATGATGCTATGGATTTGATAATGAAGAAAAAATTTTCAAAAATTCCTGTTTACAAAGATACAATTGATAATATAAAGGGGATTTTATATGCAAAAGATATTATCCCATATCTTATAGGTTCTAGACCCAGTATAGATTTACTTAAGTTAACAAGATCTCCATATTTTACACCTGAGACTAAGCCAATAGATGAGGTGCTACAAGAGTTTAAAATTAAAAAAACAAGTATTGCTGTTGTTGTTGATGAATGGGGTGGAACTTCAGGTTTGTTAACTTTAGAAGATATTGTTGAAGAAGTTATGGGAGAATTTAGAGACCCTTATGATAGTGAAGAATATGAAATTATCGATCAAGATGATGGATCTAAAATTGTAGATGGATCAATAAATATTTATGATATTGAAGAATATTTTAATATTAACTTTCCTGATGATAGAGATTATGATACCTTGGCTGGATTTATATTAGATTCAATTGGAGATATTCCAAAAAAAGGCCAAGAAGTTAAGTTTGATAAATTTATCTTTAAGGTAATATTATTAGATCAAAATAGAATTGAAAAAATTAAAGTTTTTAAATAGATGGATAAGTTTAATAAGCTTATTGAAATAGTTAAAAAATTAAGATCTCCTAATGGATGTGATTGGGATAAAGANCAAACTCATCAATCATTAATTCCCTATTTACTTGAAGAAACACATGAAGTAATTGAAGCTATTGAAAATAAAGACTATGATGCTTTAAAAGAAGANCTTGGAGATTTAATCTTACANGTTNTTTTTCAAGCCGATTTAGCTTCAGATAAAAATAAATTTTCTGTTGATGANTTNTTAAGTGGTATTAATAAAAAATTAATAAATCGTCATCCACATATTTTTTCAAATAATTCTGATGGTTCCTATAAAAAANGAAGTTGGGAAGCNACAAAGAANAAAGAAAAAAATAGAGATAGTGTTTTAGATGGAGTTCCAANATCNTTNCCTGCATTATTATTATCTAGGAGAATTCAAGAAAAAGCAGCTGGTGTAGGTTTTGACTGGGATAATAATAATCAAGTTNTAGATAAAGTAGATGAAGAAGTTTCTGAATTNAAAGAATCAATGATAAAAAACGAAGGAATTGATGANGAATTGGGAGATGTTTTATTTTCATTAGTTAATTTGAGTCGACATTTNGATATAGANCCTGAATTATCTTTGAAAAGATCAACTGAAAAATTTATGAANAGATTTAAAGCTATAGAAAAAGAAGTTGATATTGAAAAGTTATCATTGGAAGAGTTAGATGNAATNTGGAATANAAATAAAAAAGATAGCTTNAATAAATGATCTCTTATATTNANGANTTTTTTGNATATAATCATCTTGTTGTTTCTGCAATATTANCATTATTNTTATTATTATTATATTNCAAAATTAAAGATATAGAAACAATGTTTACANTTATTAAATGGACATTGTTTATTAATTTTTTATCTTTTTATGGTTTTCTTTTATTNCTAGATCAGTTTGATTATCAAAAACATTTACCTCTGCATCTATGTTATCTCACTGAATTNTGTATTTTTTTATCTTTATTATTTAAAACAAAGATTTTGTATCCATGGTTAGTCNTAAATAGTTTAGGAGGAGGACTAACTGGCTTNCTTAATTCAAATTTACCTGAAAATTCCTTTATAATTGAAANAATACATTTACATTTATCTCACTTTAATCTATTATTTTTTTCTATGATTGCTTTTAAAATGANATTNATTATTTCAAAATCTAGTTTTGTAAAAAGTTTATTTTTCAATATAGCTGTTTTTAGTTTTATTGTATTTTTTAATATAGTATTTAGTTCTAATTATTGGTTCACTGTCAAGAAACCACNAGGTAATAACTTAGCAGTTTTGTTTCCTGAGTGGCCTTATTATTTATTTGGATTAATTATTATTGGANTAATTTCTTATTATTTAACTTTTAAATTATTTTCAAAGAAAACATTTCAATAATTTTGTGGAGGCGCGCGGAATCGAACCGCGGTCCGAATAAGAATTTCAAACAATATCTACATGTTTAGACTCTTTTTTTAAGTTCATTTTATTTTCTTGAAGAATCACAATAAAATAAAATTATCCTGAATATTTACCGAAGTAAATGAATTTTCATTTAAGAATCATCAGGCAGAGACTTAACCTAGCATGCTAAGTGACACCTCGATATAGTCATCACATACAAATAACTATGAGATGGCTGTTAAACTTAATTAAGCAACAGCAGTATAGCTATAATCGCTATTTACAATTTACCCTAAAGTTTAAGGAGTTTATAGAGTTATGCTCCACATGCAATTATAAGCCCTTCTTTACCCGTCGAAGCCAATCGCCCCCAATTAAATTATATCAAAAAACNAAGCATGAATATTACTAATAAAATAATTTACTTCGTATTATTTTATTTTTTAAGTATAAAATAGTTTCTAAATTTTANNGNTNGATTAGTTTGTTATTTGATTATTTNGTTTTTGTACCATTAGCTNAGTTTNTATNTANTTATTTTTTTGAGCTCAAAATCTAGAAATGGTNNAGAATAATATTTATGTGACTCTGTAGCTCAGTAGGTAGAGCAGCACCCTTTTAAGGTGATGGTCGCAGGTTCGATCCCTGCCAGAGTCACNACTACTTCAATTGATTNTCTATTAATAATAATATCCCATTTATAATAAANTGTATAGATATTACTAATAAAATCAGTCCCATNATTCTTTGAATTATTCTTATTCCAGTTGTACCTATTTTTTTTGATATTTTTTTACCAAGTAAAAGAATAATNTATGTTAATANAAGAGTTATTATNATANTTATATGNACTATNCATTTATCAANAAATGTATTTGTTTGAGATGATAATAGCATNACAGAAGTAATTGCACCNGGTCCNGCAATCANTGGTATNCCAATAGGTGTTATACTAATATCTTCTTTTTTAATTGCTTCTTTTGTTTCTANTGGNGTTGAGGCTTCTCTTGAAACTTTTGAATCAATCATATCAAAACTATTTCTTAAAAATANTATGCCNCCACCAATCATAAAAGCATAGATTGTAATNCCATAAAATTTAAAAATNAAATCTCCCATTAATGTGAATATNANAAGGATTATATAAGCAGTTAATATTCCTTTTTTAACAATNGNTTTATATTCTATATCATTATCTCCTTCNGTCATAGAAAGAAGTATAGGNGTAATTCCAAGNGGATTAATTAAAGCAAATAAAGATGAAAAAGTTAATATTATAAAAGAAAAATTAATTTGTTCCATTTTATTTACATCCTTTCTGGANTAGAAATTCCTAAGATNNNAAGNCCATTTGATAAAGTTATTTTTANTGCTTTANTAAGATATAATCTAGANTTTGTNANTTCNTCATTATCATCATTTATTANTCTACATGTTGAATAGTANTTATGNAANTTNGNTGCTAANTNAAATAAATAGTTNGCNANTANTTGAGGTTCTAANTTTTCACTTAATTTTAAGATTAAATCTTCAAANTCAATTANTAAATAAATAAGTTTAANTTCTTGTTCATGATTTAAAAGAGATAANTTTGGATTATCTNTATTNTTATNNTGNTCTAANATTGTNCAAATTCTTGCATGNGCATATTGAATNTAAAATATNGGATTTTTTTCNGATTTTTCTTTTGCTAATTTNAGGTCAAAATTTAAATGTGAGTTTATACTACGCATTATAAAGAAATATCTAACGACATCTATTCCAACATCATCTATTAATTTTTCTAATGTTATGAAATTTCCTTTTCTTGTTGACATTTTTACAATTTCATTATCTTCTAATATTGAAATAAATTGATGTATAATAACCTTTACATTGTTTTTGTTAAAACCCAGTTGATCAATGGCAGCTAATACATCTGGATATGCATCCATATGGTCTGCTCCAAAGACATCAACGCACAAATCATAGCCTCTTTCAAATTTTGTGACATGATAGGCCATATCTGGGAGTCTGTATGTTGGTTCCCCTGTGCTTTTTATTAAAACTCTATCAGATTCCATTCCGATATCAGTGGCTTTAAACCACGTAGCGTCATCTTTTTCATAGATCAAATTTTTATCTTTTAATTTATTTATAACATCAAATATTTTTTTATTATCATATAATGTTTTTTCATTAAAGTAATTATCAAATTCTAACCCAATCTTTGATAATGTGTTTTTAATTTGATTAAAGATGTATTCTTCAGCATTATTTTTAAAAAAATCATCAGATTCGTTTAATACTTCATCTTTTTTATTTTCAATTAATGAGTTAGCAATATCTTTTATATAATCTCCTTTATAGCCATCATCAGGAAAAATATAATCTTTATCTAATAATTCATAATATCTAGCTTTTAGAGATTCTCCAAGAATTCTCATTTGTCTGCCTGCATTATTGTAATAGTATTCTCTGTCTACTTTAAAACCATTACATGATAGAATGTTACTTATAACATCTCCTATGATTGCTCCTCTTCCATGACCAACTGTTAGTGGCCCCGTAGGATTTGCACTTACAAATTCAACTAAAACTTTTTTATTTTTTCCTGATTTATTTTTTCCATAATCATTATTTAAATCAATAATTTTATTAAGTGATTTTGTTAATGAGGATATAGCTAAATTAAAATTTATAAATCCTGGTTTTGCTATTTCAATTGATTCAAATAAATCAGATTTAATTAGTTCTTTTTTTAATTCTTCACAAATTTCTAGTGGGTTTTTTTTAAGAATTTTTGTTAATAATAAGGCAATATTTGTTGAAACATCACCATGGTCTTTATTTTTAGGTTTTTCAATAGAAATCTTAATATCACCTATATCATTATATATAGAATTTAGACCATTCTCTATTTCTTGAATTATCTTATGTTTCATAGGATTCTGTAATCTTTTTTATTTTTGCATCACCCCATAATCTTTCAATATTATAATATTGACGAGTTTCTTTATTAAAAATATTGATAACAATATCTGAATAATCAATTAAAACCCATTTTAAATTTTCATGTCCTTCAATATGTAATGGTTTGATTTTATCTGCGCTTAAAGTATCTGTAAGATGACTCATGATTGCTTTTGATTGGGGCTCAGATTCTGATGAGCATACTATAAATGTATCTGTTAAAGATGTCAATTTTTTAACATCGATTACATTTATTTCCATTGCTTTTTTATCTAATAAACAATTGATAATTTTATCTAGTATATCTTTATTTTTCATAATTAAAAAGGTTCATAGTACATTGATACAAGCTTATAAGAATCTATTTTATTGTAGTCTTCTCCTAGTATAAGCGTTATCTGATAATAAGTATTTTCATTGTAGTTATAGCTCACATGATTTGGATTGATTTTTAATAATTCAATAATTTCATTTGAATATGCAGAATAATCTCTTTTATGAAAAATTAACTTAGTATTTTTATAATCAAAATTATCTGCATTTTTATAATCAATAATATCATATCCATTCTTTCTTAAAAAATTTGTATAAAGCTTAGCAATTCCTGATTTGCCACATCCATTTTCTATTGATACTTGAATCTTATAACCAATAATTTCTTCGCTTTTTGTTTTTGGTATCATTGATTCAAATTTANTACTACTAAGCACAATAGATTCTTCTTGNNTATTNCTANTAAAAAAGAATACTAAGATTATTACTAAGAATATTGGGATTGTATATTTATTTATGAATTTCATTNTTTTATTTTTGTTAGTTCATTTAACTGCTTAATTGTATTAATACCATTTATTTCATCAATTTGCTGTGTATTATAAATAGAAATTTTATCTTTATCAATAAATTCAAAAATATCAGTTAAGTAATATTCTTTTTGTTTATTGGAATCTTTTATTAGATTAATTTTATCAATNAGTGTTTTTGTATCGAATAAGTATATCCCGGAATTAATTTCATTTACTTGAAGTTCATCATCATTAGCATCTTTGTGCTCAACAATTTTAATGAATTTATCATTATTTCTTATAATGCGTCCATATCCACTTGGATNTTTTATATTGGCAGATATAATTGAGCCTAGTGAGTTGTTTTTATTATGAATTTCAATTAGATTTTTTAATGTATTTTTAGAAATAAATGGTACATCACCAGATAAAACAAGTGTTTGTCCAGGTTTGTTAATTAAATTTTCTTTACATTGCATGATTGCATGTGCAGTTCCATTTTGTTCTTCTTGATAAGCAAAAGAAACATTAAAATNGTTTACTGATTTAATAACCATATCTTTCTTAAATCCAACTATTAAGATTATTTCTTCNGGGTTTAGTGATTNNGANGTTTCAAGTACAAAATGTAATATAGGTTTATTATTTATTTCATGTAATACTTTTGGTAATTCAGAATTCATCCTTGANCCTTTGCCTGCTGCAAGAATACATATTCTTAACTCTTTATGATTCATGTAATTCAATTATNCCTCCNCCTAATAGTGTTTCTTCCTTATCATAAAAAACAATTGATTGTCCNGGTGTAATTGCAAGCTGAGGTTTGTTAAATGTTGCAAATATTGAGCCNTTTTTATCAGATATTTTTGCNTCTGATATTTGACCATTATATCTTATCTGTGCAAATGCGTCTAATGGAAATTTTATTTTATTTTTAAGCCAATTTATATTAGATATTTTNCATTTTTTAGAGAATAGTGATTTTTTTTCAGATACNACAATTGAATTTTTATCAGAACTAATTTCTTTAACATAAAGTGGTTCTGGATTAGTTAAGCCAATTCCTTTCCTTTGACCAACAGTATAATTAATAAAGCCATCATTNTCACCAATTTTTTCTCCATCTTCATTNAGAGTAGCGCCTTTTTTAGATATTTTTTCTACTTTATCTTTAGCGTATTCATTAATAAATCTTTTGTAATTATTATCTGGTATAAAGCAAATCTCCATGCTTTCAGGTGCTTGAGCATTTTCAAATTTATTATCAAGAGCAATTTGTCTAACTTCTTTCTTTGTTAATTCCCCAAGAGGTAAAATGGTTCTTGATANAGTTTCTTGAGGGATTCCCCAAAGTACATACGATTGATCTTTNCCTTTATCTTTTCCTCGTGTAATTTTATATTCTTCATTNTTGTTTTCAATAATCGCATAATGTCNAGTTGCAATATATNCTGCACCAAGNTTATCAGCTTGGTTAATAAAGGTGTCCCATTTAACATATGAATTACATCTTACACATGGATTTGGAGTTCTACCTGACAAATATTCATCAACAAAATTATTAATAACTTTTTCCTCAAAATCTTTTGTAAAATCAATCGTGTAGTGTGGGACACCTAATCTTTCACAAACAAGTTTTGCATTATTTATTGATTCAATTGCACAGCAGTTATTTTCTTTTAATGTATTTCCACCAACATTATTATATTCCCATAATTTCATGGTAACACCAATAGCATCATATCCCATTTCAATAATTTTTAGTAAGGCTACAGCGCTATCGACGCCACCTGACATTGCTACTAATACTTTCCCTTTATTTTTCATTATTCAATAATCTCTTTTAATGTATCAACTAGATAGTAAATATTTTTATCTGTAATTTGTTTTCCNATTGAAATCCTTACAGTTTTATTTGCAGTTTCTTCATTAAGCCCAATTGAAAGTAGGGCAGAGGAAGCTTTAGCTGATCCTGATGCACAGGCTGAACCAAATGAAATTGCAATATTTTTCATATCTAAATTTAATAATAAACTATGACCATCGTAATCAAAGAATGTAATATTTATTATTCCTTTTATACGTGGNCTACCATTTACTTTATAATTTATTTTTGTTTCGCTTAATAATTTAAAAAATAAACTTTCCATATTATTAATATGAGTTCTATTTTTTTCAAGATCTTCTATNGCAATTTCTAATGCATGGCACATTCCAGAAATCAAGCTAGGGTTTTCTGTGCCTGGTCTTATCCCTTTTTCTTGTCCACCACCAAATATAAAAGGGTTTATAGATATTCCAGATTTAATAAATATAACTCCAATCCCTTTTGGTCCATAAAATTTATGAGCTCCCAGGCTTAGCATATCTATATTTAATTTCTCAAGATTTATTTTTTCTTTCCCTATATATTGCACAGCATCAGAATGGAAAAATATATTTTTATCTTTACATATATCTGAAATTTCTTTGATAGGATTAAGAGTNCCTATTTCATTATTAACAGCCATAATTGAAACTANTTTTGTATTTGATTTAATTTCTTTTTTTAAATCTTCTGGATTTATAGTTCCATTGCAATTTGGANCTATATAAGATACTTCTATATTGTTATNNTCTAAGTACTTTGCAACTTCTAAAATAGCAGGGTGTTCGTAAGAAGCTGTAATAAAATGATCTCCCTTTTTAAGGACTCCTCTNANTGCAATATTATTTGATTCAGACCCTCCTGANGTAAAATATATTTCTGATTGCTTGCAATTTAATAGTNCAGCTATTTTTTTTCTTGATCGCTCAATTATATTATGAGCTTTCTGGCCTGTTTGATGTATGCTAGATGGATTCCCGTAAATATCTTTATTGATTTCATGCATATGGTCAGCTACTCTTAAATCTAATGGAGTAGTTGCAGCAGTGTCAAAGTATAGGTTTTTTGTTTTAATCATTTANANCNATAAAATTAGAAATCAATTTTCATGCCCTGTTTTGAGGCNACTGAATTTTNAAATGCTTNTTTTGCTTTNTNTTCAATNTCTAATAATTTGTCATCANTATATAAAGGGTTNTAGTGATATAGTATTGCTTTNTNNACATTNANTTTTTTAGCNAGNTTNATTGTNGTTTCCCANGAACTATGNCCCCANCCTTTATGATNANCTAAATCTTCNCTNGAAAAATGNGAATCATGNATTANTATATCNGCATCTTTAGCNATAGANTCAACATTTTTNTTNAANTGATTTTTNGGATGTTCNCANTCNGTAGTATAAANAATATTAAANCCATNNNTATNAANNTTATATGAAGTNGCATACCCNGGATGAGGGTGAAGCGCATATGATANAGATGTNTNAGNGNTTATTTGNAGAGGTTCNCCATCNAAATCTATAAANTTAATTTTTGCTTGNANTANATCTAANCCTACNGGCCANAAAGTAGNNTCTANAATTTTATCTGAAAAGCTTTTTGTNGATGTNCTTTTNTTNTANCCATANATATTTANTGTATANGATTTNTCAAATANNGGTGGGAATGTTAAAAATCCCATAATATGATCAAAATGAAAATGACTTAAAAAAATATTAATTGTTTTTGGGCTATTAGGATCTTCTATAATCTCTTTTCCTAAATTTCGTATTCCAGAACCCATATCAAAAATAACAATGTCATTATTTGAAATGCGAACTTCTACACAAGAAGTATCACCTCCAAATTTCATTTTATCTTTATCAGCTGTTGGGTTGGAGCCACGTACTCCCCAAAATTTAATATATTTACTTGTCATTCAATCCTTGAAAATTTGTTTGTGCAAAGTATATATTAATACAATTAAATTATTACTTTGTCAACATATAAATTAAATGAACAATATATCAAAAGCAAATAATCTTTATCTAATACTATCGGGGATTTTTATTGCATCTCTTGTTTCATGCAATTTGATTTTTCAAAAATTCTTTGAAATTGAGATTTGGCTGCCTTTTATTGGTAATTATACTTTTTCTCAATCTGTAGGATTATTACCATATCCTATTACGTTCTTAGTTACAGATATAATTTCTGAAATTTATGGCAAAGATAGAGCAAATCAAGTTGTCACATCTGGCCTTGTAGCCTCAATATTTATGCTTATTGTTGTATCATTGGCTGATATTATTCCGATGGCTCCGTGGTCACCTGTTGACAGTGATACTTTTCATAAGGTGTTTGGACTTTCAGCTGCTGCAGTTTTTGCTTCTATGATGGCATATCTTTTTGCTCAATACGTAGATATTAGAATATTTCATTTTTGGAAAAGATTAACAAAAGGGAAACATTTGTGGCTTAGAAACAATGCCTCCACTGTATTTTCTCAATTTATTGATACTGGCTCTGTTTTATTTTTGTTGTGTTTTTTTGGTGTTATTGGCTGGGATAGATTTGGGATATTATTATTAAATGGCTTTTTATTTAAAGTATTTTTCGCTGCATTTGACACGCCTTTTGTTTATATGATTGTCTATTATCTTAGAAAAGAATTCAATCTCAAAGAGAATGAAGATTTGGGTAGCTTTAATTAATTTAAAGCTCTATTTACAACCTCAATAATATCAATAATATTAATTAAATGGTCTCTGTTTACATCGGCTTTATATAAATAAAAAATAGAATAACTTTCATTAGAGCTTAAAACATAGTTGATTATAGCAATAATATCCTGAATGTTTAAAGTATTATCTAAGTTTATATCTCCCACATTCATAGGAATACTAAATTCAAATTCACTTTTAGTTGCCTTGTAAGATTGGTGATTAGAAAATTGAAGTTCAAGAACAATATTTTTATTGTAATCTACTTCCATTATATTTGCGGCAATATTAGGTTGGTTACAATTTCCCCAATTTATAAAAGTATTTTGATTTGGAAGTCTTTGAGCGCTACCCATAGAAAAAGATGTATAATCGTATGGATTTTTGAATTCCCAAACTAATCTAGCCGTTTTATTAACTTCATCTAATTCATATTCAACCACTCTTGATATATTATTCCTGTGTAAATTGGGAGCAAAAGTACGATTATCAAAAATCAACAAATTGCCATTTTCTAGTCTAGTTACATCATGTTGTGAATATGTGCCATTTAATGGATCGTCTAAAATTTGGAATTCATTTAAAGGACCTCCTAAAATCCAAATAAGCTCACCACTCAATCTATTGATTTTTATTATCTCACTAGATGTCCTATTAGATAAAATCAGATTATTATCATGATCTATCTCAATACTATTTCCATGCATCCATATGAATCCATCTATTAAGTTTTGTGAGAAAAGGGTGCTTGCGTAATCATAAATATTTAAATGTTCTGAAGCGTCCCAATCAAAAATTAAATTATGATCTAAGTCGAACTCTTGTATTCTTAGAATATCGTTTACAAGTTGAAATTCACTAGCTCCAATGCTTGATAAGTCCATGACTTTTGAATCGTAAGATTGTAGTATGTATGTATTATTATCTGTAATTATCATATCATGGAAGTCTGTAAATCCTCTAGTACACTGAATCGAGTCAACTTCTGTCATTGTATGATCAGCAACAATCCAAAATGGATTATTCAATATATCATTTGGCTTATGATAGAATGTTAGTTTTGAGTTATTAACTTTAAAATCAACTCCCTTGTTATCATTGTTGATAATCCAATAATAACTCAAATCATCATCTAGTATTGACATGTAACTATCTTCTTCCACTGAATGAATAAAAATTTTTGCAGGATAAGGGTTTGTATTGCTTACTACAGAAAATGGAGGAGCACTTATTAAAAACGTTAATAGAATTATTAATAATAATTTCATATTAATAATTTATTAATCATTATTGATTTTTTAATTTCAAGTTACATTGTTTTACATAAAGTCAATAAATTTAATGAGACTAAAAAAATAATTATAATTTATATTTGTAGGAATTTTTTGCAGTTTTTAATATTCTCGTTTATTTATATGATTGATTATTATCTTAGAAAAGAATTTAATCAAATATAGAATAAAAGCACAGGTGGTTTAAATTAATTTAAAATTCTATTTACAAGTTCAATAATATCAATAATGTTTATAGCATGATCTAAGTTCGGATCAAGCTTATAAAGATGAAATATTGAGTTTTCATTAGGAGCATTTAAAACATAATTTACTGCAAATATAATATCTTGAATATTTAATGAATCATCTAAATTTGTGTCACCTATACCCATTGGAATATTAAATTCAAAATTACTCTTTGTCACTTTATAAGATTGGTAGGCGTCATATTGGATCTCAAGAACAATATTTTTGTTATAATCAACTTCCATAATATTCGCTCCTAAGCTTACACCTTCGATTTGTATGGTTCCCCAATTAATGAGCGTGTTTCCATTTGGCAATCTTTGAGCGCTACCCATAGCTTTGCTTTTGTAATCATATGGGTTTTGATATTCCCAAACAAGTGTTGCTATTTTATTTGTCTCATCAATTTGATATTCTACTGCTCTAGAGGTGTGAGGGGTGTGATAATTTCCATTATCAAAAATAAGAATATTTCCATTTTCAAGCCTTGATACATCATGTTGCCAGCTTACGCCATTAAAAGGATCATTTAAAATTACAAATTCATTTGTAGGACCACCCATAATCCAAATCACATCGCCAGTTTGTCTATCAATTTTTATTATTTCACTGCTTTTTCTATTAGATATAATGAGGTTGTTATCATAATCTACTTCGATACTGTTCCCATGCATCCACTCAATTTGACCTGGAATATTTCCTATAAATAAATTATTTTCATAATCATAAATATTTAGATAATCAGATGCAATCCAGTCAAAAATTAAATTATGATTTAGATCAAATTCTTGAATTCTTAATATTGAAGATACAACTTGAAATTCACTCCCCCCAATACTACTCAAATCAAACACTTCATCATTATATGATTGCAATATATATGTATTATTATCTGTTATAATCATATCATGATAATCAGTTAGACCTTGCGTGCATTGGATGCTATCTATCTCTACCATATTCTGGTCTGCTATAATCCAATATGCCTGGTTTGACCCATAGTATGGTTTATGAAAAAAAGAGAGTTTGGAATTGTTGTATTTAAAATCCATGCCTTTGTTTTGATTATTTACTATCCAATAATAATTTAGAGATGTGTCTAAAATAGACATGTACTCTGACATGGAATGAATAAATATTTTTCCAGGGTAGGGATTGTTGTTGGTAATAACACTAAATTCTGGCTGTGCCATTATAAATGTTGTTAATAGTATAAAAAATAGTTTTTTCATAATTAGTACAATTTAAAAATACTTTATAATTAGTATGGTTTATATTAAAGAATCGTTACATATTTTTACATTAAAATAAAAAAAAAGTGTTTTTTATATAAAAGTTTCATATATTGTACACCCCTTATAATTGGGGATAGTGCGGATTATATATATTTAAACATAGTATTATTTTTGTAGTGATTTAAGTGATGTATGTCACATTAAATTGTAAAATTATTCTACAAATTTGATGCAGTGTATAATTTTATAATTAAAAGATTTTGAAATAAAATTGACTAATAACTTAAAAAGATAAACTCGAGGAGGAGTGATGAAATCTAACGTTAATAAATTAATGATAACAGTATGGTGTTTTTGTTTAGCAAGTTTTATTTTTGCTGAACCTCAAAGATTTGGTGATAGTATAATTGATAGAGATCAATTAATTGAATCTAGAGAAGATAAATTGAGGTATGCTGAGTGGGAAAAAGCTAATCCTAATTATCAGCCTACAGTAGTTAAAATTGAAAAAAATGAAGATTCGTATAGAAATTCTGGATGTGATTGGTCTGGGAATACATTTGGCTCTTCAAATATTGCTAGTGATGGTGGTACTGATTTAACTACTTGTAATTATGCAGGGGAAACTCATGTAGCAACAGTTCAAGAGGGCTGGACATATACATTTACTACATGCCATGCAGCGAATTATGATGCATTCGATTCTCAATTAACTTTATTTGATAATAATCAAGTTGAATTGGATTATAATGATGATGACAGTAGCTGTGCTGGTGATGGTTATTTATCTACGATAACATGGACTGCTACATATAGTGGAACAGCTTATGTTCAAATTAATACATATGATGATATGTATAATGACTGTATGACAGATAGTTCTTGCCACTACTTTCATGTGACTGGCGATGCTCCAACTGTTTTAGGTTGTACTAATCAAGCAGCATGTAATTACAATGTATCAGCTAATTTAGATGATGGATCTTGTGTTTTACCTCAAGGTTGTGAATCAACTCCTTCTGTAGTTGATGGGACTGGTACGTGTGTAGATACAGATGCTGATGATGATGGTGTTTGTGATGGAGATGAAGTAGCTGGTTGTGATGTTGTTGGTGATTGTGCTTATAA
>PAJD01000018.1 GCA_002705605.1 Fidelibacterota bacterium
CAGCAAAAATAGTCACAGATATTTTTGTTATTACATAAGCAAAAATTGATACAATAGATAAATACATTCTGGCTGAAGAAGAAAAACGTTTTTCTAAAAATTCAGGCATAGTAGTTACTCCGCTTTTTTTATAAAAGGGGACAAATACCCACCCAAGAATTAATAGCATAAAAGCTGCTAATATTTCAAATTGAGACTCAATTAAACCTTTATTAAAACCACTTTGCGCAAGTC
Source organism: Fidelibacterota bacterium (assembly GCA_002705605.1). Lineage (GTDB taxonomy): Bacteria > Fidelibacterota > Marinisomatia > SCGC-AAA003-L08 > D37C17. The sequence continues at coordinate 235 of PAJD01000018.1, forward strand.
CTACTAAATGTTCTGAACCAATATTGGAAGCAAATAAAGATGCTCCAATAACAAACCATCCTAAATTTCTATTTGCTAAAAAATATTGAGATGTATTATCCTTNTTTTTTGAAGAATAAAAACCTACNCCAANAATAACNGCNAAATACAGNCCTAAAACAAAATAATCTATTAATATCATTNTAACTCCTTAAATTATGTNGTACNCAAGTTTATTAATATACAATTTATAANAAAANAATNGAAGGTAANTATGAAGAGAANANTTAAAANANTTATTTNTTTNACAATNNCTTNNAGTTNTATTTTNAGTGAATCTAAAATTGATAAAAAAGTNACACANTTAATTGAAAAAATGACTNTTGATGAAAAAATTGGACAAATGACTCAATTAGANAGAAGGTTTTTAAGGTCTGATGAGGACTTAGTCAANTTTGGAATTGGNTCTATATTAAGNGGCGGTGGNTCTGTNCCAGAAGANAACACTGTTGAAGGTTGGGCAAACATGTATAATCATTTTCAAAAGATTGCNCTTCAAAGTAGATTACAAATTCCTATTATATATGGTGTTGATGCGGTACATGGACATAACAACGTTCCTAATGCAACAATTTTTCCTCATAANATTGGATTAGGATGCACATTTGATGAANANTTAGTNTATAAAGTTTCAAAAGCAACAGCAAAAGAAGTTGCTGCCACTGGNATNGANTGGAATTTNGCNCCATGTCTTTCAATACCNCAAGATCCAAGATGGGGAAGATATTANGAAGGNTNTTCTGAAGATCCAGAACTAGTATCTAAATTAGGAGTTGCAGCAATTANTGGATACCAAAACAAAATAGGTAGCAAACATTCTATTGCAGCTTGTGCTAAACATTTCCTTGGTGATGGAGCAACAATATGGGGAACAGGAGATAATAATTATAAGATTGATAGAGGTAACGCCATAATAAGCGANGANGACCTAAGAAATAAATATTTAATTCCTTATGAAGATGCAATTGATAATGGTGTTTTAACAATTATGGCATCATTTAATAGCTACAATGGACTTAAATGCCATGCAAATGAATATTTATTTAACGATCTATTAAAAGGAGAGCTTAATTTTGAAGGATTCGTAATATCTGANTGGAGAGGGATTGATGAAATCCCAGGAGATTATAAATCTGATATTGTAACCTCTGTAAACTCAGGNATAGATATGATAATGGTTCCTGGTGATACAATTTGGGGTGGAGAACCTTATCATAAATTTTTAAAACTATTTAAAGAATCAGTAAATGAAGGTTTGATATCAGAAGAAAGATTAGATGATGCTGTTTTTAGAATTTTAAAGGTAAAACATCAAATGGGATTATTTGATAACCCTTATGCAAATAAAAAATATATTAAAGACTTTGGCTCAAAAAAACATCGTAAAATTGCTAAAGAAGCTGTTCANAAATCACTTGTTCTTTTAAAAAATGAAAACAATATTTTACCATTATCTAAAAAACTAAAGAAAATTCATGTTGCTGGCGTTGGTGCAAATAATATAGGGATGCAATGTGGTGGTTGGACAATAGAATGGCAAGGCAAAATGGGAAATATAACAAAAGGGACAACAATTTTAGATGGGATAAAGTCATCCGTATCAAATGAAACAATTGTTTCATATACTGAAGATGGAAAAAATGCTTCAAATGCAGATGTTGGAATAATTGTCATTGGAGAAAAACCTTATGCTGAAGGAATGGGAGATAATGAGACATTAGAATTATCAAAAGATGATTTAATGGTTTTAGAAAATATGAAATCAGCNAATATTCCACTAGTTGTTATAATGTTATCAGGAAGACCNCTTATGATCACAGAAGAACTAAATNATTGGGATGCTTTTGTAGCAGCATGGTTGCCTGGAACTGAGGGTGATGGAGTATCTGATGTAATTTTTGGTGATTACAGCCCAACNGGNAAANTATCATTTAGCTGGCCACAAAATATTTCACAAATACCAAGTGATTATAAAGAACCAAATTACAANCCATTNTTTAGATATAATTATGGATTAACATATTAATGAAATATTTACTAATTATATCAATACTCTTTATCAGTTGNGANCANNAAGATTACAATGATTACAATCCCNTTACACCNACAGGTGAATATGAAGATATAACAGGTACTTTTTGTAATCAAGANGAATTNGATTGCAATAATATATGCTATGGAAACTCAGAATTAAATTGNAATAATCTATGTGTTAGTTCAGCATATGCAGAGGCATGTAATGGATGCAATGATACAGATGCCATAAACTANAATGAAAATTCAACTGATAATTTTAATTGCATTTATGATACTCCACCAGATAATTACAGTTTAGTATGGAACGATGAATTCAATAGCCCTGAAATAGATATTTCAAGATGGAATTTTGAAAATTGGGGAGCAGGAGTTGTTAATAATGAACAGCAAGCATATACAGAAAGATCTGAAAATGCATATATNGAAAATGGAAAACTAATTATTAAAGCACTAAAAGAAAATTACAATGGAGCTGAATANACATCAGCTAGAATGACAACAAAAAATAAAGGTGATTGGACTTACGGAAGAATGGAAGTCAGAGCAAAACTTCCAACAGGACTAGGAACATGGCCTGCATTTTGGATGATGCCAACTAATTCTGTCTATGGTGGCTGGCCTAATAGCGGTGAAATTGATATTATGGAACATGTAGGGTGTGATATGGGNAATATATACGGTTCAATACATTGCAATGAATATAATCATGCCAATAATACAGGACAGACAGGAGAATTAAATAATATTNTAGCAACAACTGGNACTGATATTGATGAATTNCATACTTATTCAATTGTATGGGATGAAAATTCAATAAACTGGTATGTTGATAATATTAATTACTTTANCTATAACAAATCTGAAGATAACTATACTAGTTGGCCATTTAATCAGAGCTTTTTTATTATCTTAAATTTAGCTATTGGTGGAGATTGGGGAGGAATATGCTCATTTGATACAACTACTTTNCCTCAANTTTTTGAAATTGATTATGTTAGAGTGTACCAGTAGGATTAATTATTAAATTAATTAAATAAACTATATCTGTAATATTTATCTGATTATCATTGTTTAAATCACTACAATTACTAAAATCAATATCCTGAGAAAGAACATAATTAACCAATAATACTACATCTGTTACATTAACAGAGGCATCCTGATTAATATCTCCCTGAAGTCCACAACCTATTCCAAGCTGATAAACTCTTACATAATCAATTTCTAATTTTTCAGGGAACAAATTATTCTCCGTGGCACAAGGCATAAAATGACTTCCTACAGCTAAGTTTAAAATAATATGAAAATCTTGATCGTATGGCCATTGTTGCCATCCGCTATTAGTTTTAAAATATGTCCCTAAATATTCTCCATCTACATAAAATTTTAATTCATCTTCATTCCATTCAACCTCGTATATACGAAAACCTGAAGTTGCATTTACATAAGCACTATAACTAGTTGGTGGAATTCCTCCGTTCCAATTATACATATTATTATGCACAGTAGAGTGAATATGGTCATCATCACACCCATAATGCTCCATAATATCAATTTCACCGCTATTAGGCCAGCCACCATAGACAGAATTAGTTGGCATCATCCAAAATGCAGGCCAAGTACCTCCAGCATTTGGAACCTTTATTCTACCAGAGATTTTACCATAGGTCCAGTCACCTTTATTTTTTGTTGTCATTCTAGCTGATGTATAATTAGAACCTCCATAATTTTCATAGAGAGCTTGAATAATCAATTTACCATCTTCAATGTAGGCATTTTCTTGCCTATTAGTATAATATTGAGATTCACCATTACCCCATCCCCAACTACCAGTTCCAATTTCAAAATTCCATTTACTCTCATCAATACTAGGACCATCAAATTCATCTGACCATACAAGTTGCCATGTATTTGTATCACCGCCACCATCACCACCATCATCACCACCATCAGATGAATTTTCATCACAAAATTCATCACAAGTTCCTGCGCAATATCTTTGATCTGTCTGATTTCCTTGAACTGTAAAACCATAATTATAATACGAATCAGTAGGGTTGAAATCACATGAACTTAATGATGGAGGATTAATAATTTGTCCCCAACCTGACCAATTATCAGCAGAACCAGAAACAACAATTACATACTCATAATCACCATTATTCAAATCAACACTTCCTTCATAGATGTTATCATTATTATCATCAGATAAAGTCAAACACCATCCATCCCAACCATTTCCACCTGAACACCAAGAACCATTAATTAAAACAGAGTCATAATCACTATTTGGAAACTCAGAGTCAGTCATATCTATATAGAAATTAACTGTTGCTGAAAAAGATATTGATAAGAAGATAATATTTAAAAATATTTTTTTAATCATGATGTAATATAGATATTTTTTTTATTCAAATTATTATATTTATAAAAAATTACAAGGTTAGAATATTTTTCTAATTTCTACAGATGAAGGATTGCTCAATACTTGATTATTATGATTTAAATTGCCAAAAATAAAAGCCCATTTTTTATAATCAAGCTTAATCCCAAAAGATAAATCCTTATATAATTCTGAATATGTTCCTCCAATAATAAAATTTAAATATGGAAGTGTTGTAATTGTACTAAATTTTAAAAGATTATTTTGATTATAGACTAAATAATCTGATAATAAAATTAATTTTAAATCAGGCATATGATAACTCATCCCAAATCCAAGAAGAATATCGTTGTCAACTCTTAAATTATTCGAATATTCACGACCCAGATTTTTAATTAATAATCCAATATTTAAATTTTTATTTATCTGATTATTTAATCCTATATCAATTGAATATCCATGCATTGATTCAGTATATAATTTTGAATAATTTAATTTAACCTTATATCCAAAGGTAATATTTTCATAAAAAGACAAATCAAATGATTCATTAATTTCTGCAGCATACCAATTTGCTCCAAAAAAACCTAAAGGTTCTTCAGTAGCAATTTCATCTCTTAATTCAATATCATTAATACTTAAATTCTCAAAAGAAATATATTTTCGTCTATCAAAAATATATGATATTTTTTGACCAGAAACGCCAGCCAACCAGGAATTCTTTGATAAACTTAAATAAGAATCTGACTCTAATAATAATGCTGGATTAATTTCATGACTATAAGAAATACCTGTCCCCGATGTAGATAATATTGAGGCTGATTGAGGTATTATTAAAGCCTTTAATCCAATGCAGATTGACAAATTAAATGATAATAATATGAATAATATTTTATATAACATTTTAATAATTTAGCAATGAAAAACTAAACAAATGACTTATTCCTTCATCTACTAATCCTGGATCTAAAGCATAATCTATATTCAATATCATAGAATTGTTTATTTTAACAGGCATTCCAAACCCAAAAGTACATTCCAAATTATTATTAATACTATTAAGACCTCCTCTTAATAAAATTGGAAACTCAAAAGAATCTGCTATTAAATGATACTCGACTCCAACCTTATATCTACTAAAAAACTGATTATCTAAATTAAGATTATCATTAGTAGACAAATAATCTATTTGAGTAGAAAATAATAATTTATTAGATTTATTATATGATAATCCAATCATATAATTCAATGGAATTTCTTCTTCATACAATTCAGGTTGATTTTGATTTAAATAATTAATTTCCCAATCAAAGGATGAAGATAAATTGTTTATTTTAAATCCCAAATTAATATTATTATTGACTTCATATAAAAATCCAAGATCAAAACCTAAACTACTTTCACTTTTATAAATATCCATATCGTTAAATAAAGCTTTAAAATTAAAGCCAGCTGATAATGAACCTAAATCGATACCAAAAGATAACATCCCAAATCCTTGAGAATGATTCAAACTACCTTCCTCTGATCCAAAAGTTGAGGTTTGAATAATATTATTAGTACCAATTCTATAAAAAGACAAACTAACTCCTGCTGAAGGTGGCAAAGGCCTAGATATAGATATAGATTGTATTGACCTATCTAATGACATCAAAAAATATGAAAAACCATATTCATTATCATTAATTTTAGGTAACAAAGCAGGATTATTAAATGCCACGAACCCTTTATTATATGAACTGACTATAGAATTAGATAATGAAATTTCTCTAGCATTTGTTCCATAATTAAAACTAGAGCCAGGTGAACCACCATAATATTCTGCAAATAAACAAAAATTAAATAATATTAAAATATACTTTATCATTAGTAATGCCCCTTTGAAGCATTTATTACCATTAATTTTTCCCAGACCTCTGAATGTCCTGTATTAAGTTTACAAAAATAAATTCCATTCGCTACCTTAATACCATTTTTACTTCTACCATTCCATGAACACTCCAAATTCCCATAATCATTTACTTTATCACAATCAAATGAATCAACCAAGTTCATTGAAAAGTCATAAATTTTCATTTTACCACTATTACTATCTGTTTTAAATTGAAAATCTACATTCGTTGAAACATTTTCAATAAAAAATGGATTAGGCCAAATATGCAATTTATTTTCATTAACTATATCTTGATCTGATGCAACAAATGAACCCCATGTATTTGCACTTATTTCTGTATTCCACAAATCTGGGTTGTTAATATTATTTTCTGCGTTTATCCAAATCAGACCTTTTGGTGTTCCAATAAAAAATGTCTGATCTTTTTTCAAAGATGTATATACTTTTGTTTGAGTAAAGATTCCTTGTTCTGGATTTTGATTGTAATCCAAAATATTTAAAATTTCACTTGGAAACTCTAATCTTTGCCAATCCATAACATTATTAGTAAAAGAATAAAAAAGGCCTCTATTTGTTGATGCATATAAAACATCATCAGTAAAATAGAGACTATATGGTGTAGCTCCATCATAATTATTATTATTATTTAAATCATTAAAATTATCTTCTTGATCATAAATATCATTATTATTTAAATCGATAAATTCTTCGCTAAATTGATTTACCGTAACCCAAGAAAGACCATTGTCATCAGTATAAGTTAAAGAATTTGGATGAGGAGCAGTCTCCTCTCTATCCCATGAAACAAGCCATATTCTTGGATTTTCATTACCTAAATATTGAGGAACTATATCTATAATCCAATCACCTCCCAATCCATCTGACGTTGTATAATGAATCCAATCTATACATCCATCTTGACCTACAATACCTTTATTCACTCCATCTGCAGTTCCAGCCCATATAAACATTTGCTCATTATAAAATTCGGTATAAACTGAAAAAACTTTATGATTATGGTTACCTCCATAATTCAAATTTCCACTTATCAATGGATCAACAGGATTATAAACATAATTTACAGGGTATGAGCCACATGTAGCACTTGATTGATTATCCATTGGTAAAGGCACAAGCTCCCAAACAGGGTTTTCATCAGTATATTTAAATCTTCTTAACATCCCCGCCCAATTTGCTGTATATATATACTTATTAATTATATCAGCGGAGACATCATATGTAACATTTTTTGCTGATGTTTGGATTGCTAAACTTGATAAGCTTTGACCACCCCATTCTATTATAATATTATTACCAACCAAGCTACAAGTTTGGCTTGGAACATCCCATGAACAACCTGAAGCAGCAGGAGAACAGTCACATTCTTCTGGTGAATTTAATGGATTTTCACATGTTAATTCTTCACATACGGGGAGTTGATCTTGCGGCTGTGGCATATAACTCCAAGTATTTCCATTATCTAAAGACCAAGAAATACCTGTTCCGCTAGAAACATCTTCATTCAAAAAATTTACAGTTTCAACTCCTGAAACAATGACTAAATTTTCATTATTATATACCTCTAAAGCAGGATTTCCACCGCTAGGTAATTCAGTATCATTATAACTATATAAATTCATATCACTATCTAGCAGTCCTAAACCCCCAGATGTTCCAATAACTATAGACTGATCATTCAATATTCTTAAATCAACTATTGATTGGCTAGATAAACCATCAGATAATTCTCTATTACGATACTCAAAATTGTGATTAACAGAATCAATTTTGTAATCAATAGGATAAGAACCATATGAAATAGAAACACAAATAAAGAAAATATAAATTATTTTATTAGTCATTTTCTTTCCTATACAAATACTGACAAACAAGATTCCCAACAATACCTAATGTATATGAAGAGCATTTATCTACAGTATCCTCTAAAGTATGCCAATGAGGATATTCAAAATCAATAATATCTAAAGAAGGGATACCTGTTTCTACAAATAAAGCTCTATGATCATCATAAATTGGTTGAGTAAGTTCATATACAAACTCACTGTATCCTAAATTATTTGCTAAATTCCACAATTCCCTAACTTGATTTTCAGCTTGTATATAAGAGAAATATTCAATTTTAAATCTAGGGTCCTTATCAGCTACCATATCTAAACAAATAGCTAACTTTGGATATGGAGTTTCCATTTTTTTTGCAAACAACTTAGTCCCTATAGAAAAATTATCTATATCTCCATGTCTACCCATATCTTCTCCATCAACAAATAATAAATCAACTCCAATATTATTAAAAGGATAACTAGAAAAAATTTCTGATAAATGCATTAAAATTGCTATACCACTTGCACCATCATTAGCCCCCATTATTGGTTTTAATTTATCAACTTCACTTGTTTCCTTATCAGCTATTTCTCTAGTATCCCAATGGGCCATCAGTAAAATTCGATTATCTGATTCTGGATTATATTTCGCTAAAATATTATATAAAATGATTTTCTTATCTTTATTATATGGGTGATTTATTTCATGATCATAAATAATTAATTCATCTGACTTATTAGATAAAAAACTAACAAAATAATCTTTTAAATCAACATGGTTCTGACTTCCTGGATATCTTTCTCCAAATGAACATTGCTTTTCAAGATATTTAAACGCTATTTCTCCATCAAATAAAGGTATTTGTTGAGATTGAAGTATTGCTAAAAATAATATATAAAAGATTCTATTCATCTGTTTATTAATCAAAGGATTCAAAATAAATTCTAACTTGAAACCCTATATCAGTTTCCCTTTTTCTTCCAGAAGTATGATTATCTGAAACAATATAATTAAACCATAAATCACCTTCAACAAATTTACTAAAATTATATGTTATTTTAGGCTGTAAATTATATGAATTACTATATGCAATCACTTCAAATTGACTTAAATCATTTGTTTCAAAATAAGAAAATTCAGTATTACTATTATCATAACCTAACTTAAGACTTAAGTTAACTTCATTTTCAATTTGGAAATCCCTTAAAAAGAAAACTGGCATTCTAAACCCTGTTTTTTTTCTATAGCCAAAAGTTAAACTAACCTGATTATTGGTTGCTCTTTCTATTTGTCCTCCCTCATTTGTAATATTCAAAGTATTATTCAAAGTTAAATCAATATCAAGAGGAATTTTTTTGGTAGTCATATCAAATCTTAATAATGGTGCAAAATTTCTTTTATAATCTAATTTTTGAATAATAAAGTCTTGACTTATTTTATTTTTTTCTCCACTAAAAGTATGACTTAAACTAAAACTTTTAAACCAATTATCTAAAAACTGATACTTTTCTAAGCCTCTTAAGTTTATTGACCATCCAAATATTGGAAATCCATTTTTACCTGAAGCACCAAGTGGGAAATATGATTCAGATTGAGTTTCATTATATCCACTATCACTTTGATTATTTGCTGACAAAGAGACTCTATACTCAACATTTGACAACGTTAAATTTTGAGTTAATTGTATTGAAGTACTAAATTTTAATTCTTGATTAAAGGTATTTGATGATGAAATAATTATCCCATCTGATGATGTAAACAAACTTCCTTCAATTGGTCTATCAGCTATTCCTAATTTAAANTTATAATTCGGATTTATATNNGTAGATATATTGTTATACTTATTAGTTGTNTANTATGAATAATTTATATTNACACTTGAAAANCTTTGGCCAATTTCATGTAAAAACTTTAAAATAGTTTTGAAATGTGGTTGNTTAATAATAAAAATTTTACTTGAATTTGTATTATTTGTTGAACTAGATGAACGCCTTCTTCCTGTAGACCTAGATGAACTTCCTGATGTTTTTTTATCTGTTTCATAAAATTGTTCAATAAATTGAGTAAATGAAAAAGTAAATGAAACTGAAAATTTATTATCACTTGATATATCTGCTGTTGATGATTCTCCGCTTACNGCATCTCTCACCCAATTATATGTTGGAACATATGTAAATCTAGGAGNTAACCATTTTAAATATTCGGGGGTATAAGTGAATGAAAGCTGTTGATTATAGCTTTTCTTTATTCCAGGAGAATAAGATAAATCAAAGAAGTCTGAAATTTTCATAGCTGAATTATCNGAAAAGTAATNATTTAAATTNTTCTTCATATTAACTGAATACTTAAGTGATAGATTATCTNCTATACTAATATCAGAAGAAAAAGATCTATTTAAATCAATATTTTCTTCATCAGTTACAATACCACCATATAAGTCTCTTTGAACAGTATAATTATCTGAATCAACTAAAGATGAATTAAAGCTAATNTTTTGTGGNGTATAATAAATATTTAAATCTTTTAAAAAGTTAACAAAATATTTTTTATTTTCAGGGTTATCCTGACTATCTTCAAAAATACTTTTAAATGGATACCATTTATTATCTCTACTAAATGATANNCTATAATCAAATTTTATATTTTGTAAAATAGATTCTTTATTTAAAATTGTTGTATTAGAAGATTGATCCCATTTATATGAATAAGTCAANTTTGAATTATCAAGTAAATGTTTAAAAAATANNTTTTCATTATAATAATTTGANAGCATAGTATTTAANGANGTNCTCANNGTAATTGAATTTGTTATATTTTTCANCTCATTAGGAGTATCATTAAAACCTCCTANAATAATATCAGANCCTGGNTTATATAATGGNGAGTATAAACCTTTAGAATATTTTATAGTAAGNGGCATTTGAAAATANTTTTCTTTAAATAATTCATGTGGAGAAAAACCNAAATTAACAGAATAGTTAATAGAGTGATCACCTGAGCCTAATCTTTGTTCTAAACGATGAAANTCTGCCTCTTCACTCTTAAAGTCTAAATCAATATTAAAAATATCACCTAAATTAAATTTAAAGTTTGTAGTAAAGGCTGTTCCTTTTTTTCTTTTTACACCAGTCATTCGAAGTTCATTAATCCAAACACTTCCAAAAATTGTTCCAGGGGCATTGTTTTTAATACCAACCATAATATATTCCATTTTATTNATTGCAGGCTCCCCTTTTACTCTCAACTCACTACAATCNTCACANACTGTACTTATATCAACTNTTGTCCAATCATCACATTCTTCGATATCTAAATTTTCATTACTTTCACAATAATCTTTCCATGACCATATTTCATCTTCTGCAATATATGAACCNGGAGTNGTATATAAATTGTTTTGNTCCCAATCATCTATTACTTCTTCTCCNTAAAAAATCAAATCATCTTCTCCNCAAGATTGATTGTTTTCATCAAAGCAATCATATTGATTATTACCTTCAGTACCTAAATAAAAATTATCAGATAAATCAGGACAATAAAAATTAGGATTATCAATATTATTNATATCAGGNATACAAAAATTTTCGTTATCTACATTTGAATNACANCATTCTATTCCNNNNATANAATAATTNTCTCCATTTGGATCTAATATATANGGNATATAAAGACCTAATTCATCATAANTNTCATCAATACATATNTCACTATTNATAAAATTNAAACAATCATTTTCATTACAATAATTTNTTTGATCTTCAGTAAANACTGANNTNCCAGATATTTCATCGCATATTTTCAAGGTTGNNATNCCTAAATCAATTGCATCTTGATTAATACAACCTGGGATATTATTTTCAAAATTGATAATTCCNGTTTCATATAAATCATCACAATTATCAATTCCATTATCATTATAAGACTCTAAATTTTGTCTATTTAATTTATATCTAGTTAANTCATCTAAATTAACCTTCAAATTTTGCCATCCATTNGGATCTANAACATCTTCATTATCTATTGATTTAAATGGTTTTCTTATCTCATAATAATTATCATCTTTCCCAAATCTAAAACACAGNTCAACATTTGAACATTCTTCANTATNTATCTCCATTACAAGTACTATACCAATCTTGACCATTANTTGATTCATTNCCATTAAAATACATNTCTAAATTTTTGTAAACGAAAAAACTATTTTGTTTTTCAGCATCCAATGATGAATANCTAACATTCTTCTTAATAAATGCNGTACTATCTAAACTGATACCTCCACTATAATCTGAAACACTATTAAAATCAATTACCAAAGACTGCTCCTTATCAACTATTAAGCTTCCAAGTCCACCTGTTCCAAAATTTTGATTGTTACCAAAAACTCCTTCAGGAGAATCATATATATCAGAATTCTCTTGATTATTGATTAACTGGATACTAACATCTTCATTTGAAACAAATTCTGATTCTAAATATCCTATTTGTCCAATATCATCATTATTTACCAAGCCTAATTCTTCCCACTCATTTCCAACAATTTCAATCGAGGCAATTCCAAGTAATCCGTGCGTATCATTTTCAGAATATTCTCCTTCTAACCATAATCTAATATTCTTTACATTTGTCCAATCGGCGCTATACCCAGAGGTCTCATTAATAGCTATAAAATCATTTAATGGTATTCTAAAAAGCTTCCAATTTGTAGATAATATTTCACTTTGTATAATATCATTATTATTCATATCTAAGTTTATTGTATATGAATAATAAGAATTAATATCATCAATAAATTGATCTCCATTTAAATCTTCAGAATCAGGGTATTTGTTTTCTAATATTGCACCATTATTTTCTGTTCCATTATAATGGCTAAAATCATTACTTGATGATAAGTAACTAAAATCATCATTATTTGGATCATCAGAATTAACATTTATATTAATGATATTATCGTAGTTAGAATTACCAGATAATATTTCTGTTTTGATTTGAGAAAAAGTAAGTTGATTATTATCAATACAACTATTATAAGTGTTATCATTATTATTACCATGATTAAACTCAGAACATAGACACCCACCCCAACCATCTTCATATTCATTGATACATGCATCCATCCCCTTATCTTCTCCAGCATCTAATAAACCATCGCCCATAATCATTAATGATTCAGGGACTAAATCTTCTGTATCTAATGTTCCATTATCATTTGTATCTTCACTAATCATACCAATATCTATATTTAATTTTAAATTATTTCTATTTACTAATATTGGATTTTCTGGCAATCCATTATAATGATTTTCAAAGCCAATTAAACCTTCATAATTAAGCCAAATATCTAAATATTTATTATTTGATTGATTTTGATCTGATGCATACAAAGAAGCTGTTATTCCATTCCACCATCTATTATCATTATCATTATCAACATTTCCTCCAATTTTGTTCTCTGGAATTTCTAACCAAAGCGTTTGCTCTTTTGATGCTTCTTCTACTTCTTTATCAGGCCATATAAGCTCTGTAGGAATATCATTATAAGGATTATACCAATATATATTCTCTCTTTTATATATATCATACTTTTCTAAAATAACTTCACAGCTTAAAAATTCATTGTACTCATTATAATTAATTTCACAATCATCTAATTCTAAACAATCTGATTCTGTTGAAGCATTTAAACAATCAATATTTTTAATCTTATAAGGTGGTGATGATTCTTGCCATGCAGAATTTAAAATTGGCATCGTAGAATACCTTTTTGATGATTCAAAATCATCAATGTAAGCAATTCCTATAGGATTAGGATTAGGAAAAATTTGAGCAACTTCAGTTGAAAAACTAAATTCTGAAGGTTTTTCTAAATATACTAGTCCTCTATTATTAACTGAATTATTTAAATTCAGTAACTCCCTTGAATATTTACCTCCAAGATGCCATATCATATTTTCCATAGGTTCATAACCAATCTCTACTTTATTATCAGTTATTGATTGCTTATAAAAATATAATCCTCCAAATAAATTACTTTTATTATTTATATCATATTTAAATGAATTTCCAAAAATTAATTTCTGATCAAATGAGACAATTTCATTTCTATCATATGAGATTCTAAGTGTCTGAGAATTATTTTTTGCTCTATCAGAAATCAGCGTTAATGTTCCTGTAAAATAATCCACTGAGTAATCAACACCCTTAATTAATTGAGTTGAACCATCTGTCAAAGTTTCACTTCCTTCAACAATCATAAATCCTAAATTTATAGTTGTATTTTGATTAACATTTTTAACTTTTATAACAAATTCTTTTTCAGATGCTTTTGTTGTTTCATTACTACTATAGTACATTGCGGGACCATCTTCATATCTGTAAATTGTAAACTCTGGACCTGCATCACCATTTTCTCTAGTTGTNGATAATGTCTCAATATTTATATTTTCTAAATCNCCATCAAAAATATCAGCTAAGTCTAAATGAGGATTTCCTAAATATGCTTCAGGATCATAAGCAAAAGGCATATCAAAGGGTAAAAACAAATCTCCCCAACTATTAATAAAGTAACTATCAACTTTACCATCCCCATTTGCTATGAAAAAACCCTGAGAATCTTTATTATCTATTCCAAAAATTCTTAAAAATGTATTTCCATTTGAACTTGCAGTCTCTGTTCCCAATTGTCCCCCAATATGTATAATATCAATTTCTGGAGGTTCATCACCTTGAGTAAAATTTGATAGTCCTATATCATATACATTTTTCATCATTAACTCCCATGTAGGATTACCATTTGGATTATCTGGACTTGGAGGATCTTGCTGTCCCTCTGTTTTTATTATTTTTAGAATTAATGGNTTAGCAGAAAAACCAGACAAATTATTATATTCAATATAGTTACAACAATTTNTATTATTTTCNTCNTTACAAACATCTAATGTTGAAGCTTCTATTTCTGAACATCCATTAATTGTNTNNTCNTTACANTCATCTTGCATTGNTAANAAACATCTATCTTGNACNAAATACTCCGTACCAGTNTGTATAGGATTAGATGATTCTAANATACTACCATCATTNTTTAAATCACCTATTGTATAATGAACTGCAATNANNTCACTAGTTGATATTGAATTCAATCTTACATAACCATAATATTTATTTATATAATAATCATTCCCTGAATACTGATCNTCNAATTCAATCCANATATTATTTTCTGGAGTACCAATATCTTTATTTAAGGGATCAATGTATGCAANACCTTCATATATATCTGTTTCAATTTCATTAGTTTGTGCTCTTTTATATAATTTAAAATCTTTTATAACATACTCATTAGAANCNATCTGATTAATATAATCCTCATTTAATGGATAAAAGTTATTTTTAAAAATNTTATCAATAAAAAAATATTTATCTTTTATAAATTGATAATCATATCTATCTAAACCTTCTGATTGATTTCCAAGAGANAATGATTCTTTTTTAACTTTNTCTCTACCAATAATTGTATTTAATTCTATAGGACCTAGCTGACTACTCATTTTTACACCAAAAACACCAGCTCTTTTACCCATTCCNACACTAAACAANCTACCTTCACTAAGGCTNATACCTATATTACCGGCCTGNATATTACTNATAATCTCATTATCATATCCNTTATAATCNAATAATAATGAATTTTCAAAATCAAAATCTGANTCTGAATTTTGATCAGCACTTATAGTNAATCTATCTCCAACCTGTCCTTCTAAATCAAANCGTTGTTTTTGATCAATNTCTAAATTCCAAGATTCATTATTTTGATTNCTCAAAGAACTACTNTGAGAATCAATAAATTCTAATTCTCCTCTTATTTCTATCTGNCCACTAAGATTAATAGCTACATTTGTTTCNCCAATATCNTGACTTACAAGAGTAAGTTTCTTAGAATTTCTAGAATTTTTTATATTTGGACTTATCTGATTAAANGAAACTTCTTTCATTTTTTCATAATTATTAATATCAATTGTTNTCAATTTATAATAATCAANAGATGCTATTGATGGTTGAACTATATCATTTGNACCGTACTTCAAAGATGTTATAATAGTTTTTCCATCATANCCCAACTCTGTTTTTTCACTTAACTTTCTTAATTCTTTTGTAAAANTTAACCCATGATAAGAANTAGGTCTATATTNTGAAGCAAATGCTAATCCTTTTATATCTTTATAAAANGGATCTACAACTCCATTTAANAGNCTATAATATCTAATTGTTCTAGANAAATAAATATCATNAATAAAATCAATATTTANGTTTGAAACNANAGNNGGATTTTCTTCTAAAAAACAATCTTCTTNTAAACTGTTTCCACCACAAACTCCCATNCAATCAATAATNTTTAAATTACANTCACAATAACCNTCAGGAACTCCTTTNCCTCCNCATTCTCCACATTCATCTATTAATAATATTCCGCCCCANTCACCATTACAATCTTGGATNCAATCATTGTTTGGATTATCATCACAAATATTNCAATTATCATANTANGCATTACCATTTGTATTNCCAGCACAATCTTCACANGTTGAGTTATCNCCTCCACATATACCACAATTATCTANTTTNTTATTTCCACCCCANNNANCATNACAATCTTTAATACAATCATTATCTGGNTTNTCATCACAAACATTACAATTATCATAATAAGCANTACCATATGNTACACCAGCACAATCTCCACACGTAGAATTATTTCCTCCACATATACCACATCCATCTAATTGATTTTTTCCTCCCCAAACTCCACTNCAGTCTTGNATACAATCATTATCNGGATTATCATCAAAATTTCCNCAATTATCAAAATATGATTTTTTACAATCATTGGTAGGGTCTTCATCACACTTACTACAATCATCTAGACGTGCTAANCCTCCACANATNCCNAAACAATCTATTTCNACNANACAATTNCCNNCACAATCTTNATTNTCNTTAGGACCANTNCCNCCACATANTCCACATTCATCNNTANNTGCATCACCACCCCATCTACCAAANCAATCTTGANNACAATCATTATTAGGATTATTATCATATNTACCNCAATTATCATANTATGNGATGCTACTNTCCTGNTCTGCTCCNAGTAAATTNAAAAATANNGCAGTNCAAAGATAAAAAATTATCTTTAAANANTTAATTGAATATATATTATTCACCTTAGCAGTGGGACGCTAGGCAGACTCCTTTGTAGTTTTATCAGTCTTAAAATAAGACTCAAGTTTAGGCATAAAATTTTTGATTGCCTTTCCTCGATGAGATATAATATTTTTCTTTTCTATAGACATTTCAGCAAATGTTTTTCCTTCGTTCACCACATAAAATATGGAATCATACCCAAAACCTCCAAGACCTTTCTTTTCTGAGGCTATCATCCCTTTTACTTCTCCAATTGAAAAAAGTTCCGTTTTATCGTCGACAAAGGCCATTATAGTTTTAAATATTGCTGATCTATTAGAATCTTCAATGTTTTTCATAACTTTAAGCATTTTATTCACATTATCTAAATATGAACAATTTTCTCCAGCAAATCTTGCTGTATAAACACCTGGTTTTCCTCCTAAAGCATCAACTTCTAATCCTGTATCATCTGCTATAGCAGGCAAACCTGTTAGTTTATGAACTTCTCTAGCTTTAATAAATGCATTTTCTTTAAGAGTTTCTCCATCTTCTATAATTTCACCAATATCTGGGAATGACGACAAATCAAGCAATTCAATATCTAAATTACTTAAACCTTTTTTTAATTCTTTAAGTTTATCTTTATTATGTGTTGCAATAACTACTTTCATCATCATAATTTAAGTACCTGTATAAATTACTTTATATAGAAATTTTTGTTAGTTTGGTCGGATAGCTCAGTTGGTAGAGCAGAGGACTGAAAATCCTCGTGTCCGTGGTTCGATTCCGCGTCCGACCACTTAAAACCCCTTCAGAAATGTTGGGGTTTTTTGTTTTTTATATCATATTATATAATTATAATTTTCATTAAAAAAATTCTAAACTTATTTAAAGGTTAAAAATGAAATGGATTTATTTATCAATTGCTATAGTATCTGAAGTTATTGCAACTTCAACACTTAAAGAAAGTGAAGGATTTACAAAGCTAGTTCCATCAATAATAACATTTATCGGTTACAGTTTCACATTCTATTTTTTATCCTTAACTTTAAAAGAAATTCCTATAGGATTAACATATGCTATTTGGTCAGGAATTGGGATATGTTTATTATCTATAATAGGATATTTTAGATATAATCAAATTTTAGACTTTGGATCAATAATTGGAATTAGTTTAATTGGCTTAGGTGTAATCGTTATAAATGTATTTTCAAAAAATTTACATTAAGATTTTTAAATTTTTCTTTTAAGATTATTAATAAAATAGCTTATCCCAAAAAAAAGCACCAAGAATAATAAAACATAAAAGCCTATATATAAAACTCCTAGAAGGATTAGAATTCCAAATATTGGTTTAATTAATTTTTTTTTAATCAATTCAAGGTAATATTCCCATCTTGATTGTATCTTTATTTCTATCTTTTCATTATCCATAACTATTTTAATTTAATACGATTTTATAACTGATTCCAAGGACCCTCGATAGCAAGTGTCATTGTTGGTTTGTAAATATTAAGAAATAATATTTTTTTATTTGGTGAAAAAACTATTCCTGCAAGCTCAGATGTATTAAAAATATTTTCAGCTAAAACATATGTTTGACCATTAGGCTTAATTCCAATTAGCCTATCATGCCCTCTGCCATCTTCACATATAATTATATCTCCCCATGGTGCAACTACTATATTATCTGGTTTGTACATTGACTCTTTACTTTTAGACTCATAAAAAAGCTCTATTTTTTTATTATTAGAATATCTCCAAATTTGTCCAAATTTATTTTTACCTCCATTAGTTGCGGTAAAATAAACATAATCATTTGAATACCACATCCCCTCACCTCTTGCAAATATAGCACATCCCTTATTCCTTCCACGCTTTCTCAAATCATCTAAAGGTGATTCTACATCGTCTAAATCAATCCATCTACATCTATATGATTTTCCAATTTTAAATGTTTCGTTTTTCCAATTTCTACAATCAGCTCCTCTAAAGTCTAATAATGATAGACCTTGCAGCTTCCCACCTTTTTTTAAATTATCTTTAACATTTGGAATGAATCTATAGAACAAACCATCTTCTCTATCTTCTGTCTGATAAACATAACCTTTATTTGGATCAAAAGCTACTGCTTCATGCCTAAATCTTCCCATTGCTTTTAATGGAATAGCTTTTGTTAACTTATTTGTTGAACTTGGGTATACTTCAAAATTATATCCATGATTTTTAAATATTTTTCCTTCTTTAGATTTAACCGTTTCCTCACATGTTATCCATGTACCCCATGGAGATTTACCTCCTGAACAATTAACTAAAGTTCCAGCTAAGCTTAAATGCTGATTAACTACTTGCTTAGTTTTCATATTATAAGTTATAGATGTAGTTCCTCCAAAACATTCAGTTTTTCTTAAGCTACTATCATAAAAATAATTATTTTTTTTTCTAACAAATCTTCCCATTTTTTTACCATAAGGATTTTTTAATTTAAAAGCATTTCCTAATAATGGAACATGGCCAATTTCATGATTTCTAACTAATATTACATGGTTTTTATCTAATTCAAAGCAACCCATTCCATCAGCCTTATTTGGAACATTTAACCCATCATCCATTTTATCATTTAATTTAGATAAAACTGTATACGAAAATCCTTTTGGAAGATTAAGTATACCTTTTGGATCTTTTATTAAACTTAATGAATCAAAATTAAATAAAGCAGATGAAGATAATAACTTAGAAAAAGAAGTTAGCCCTATTGTAACAATTGAAATATTTTTTATAAAATCTTTACGAGAGATACTCATTAATTAGAAAGGACACTTTCTATTAATAGTATAATATCAAAAATATTAATTAATCCATTTTGATTATAATCTGAAGCATACATTTGATAAGGATGACCCATCATTGGATTTAAAACTATATCTACTAACCCTATAATATCTAAAATATTAAAATTAAAATCATTATTGACATCTCCTAAAAGAGGAAGTCCTTTTTTTTCTACTGCTATTCCTCCAAGCATTGACATTTGTCCTAAAAAAATGTTATCAATATAATTACCACTATTATCAAAAATATGTATATTCCCATCTCCTCTACCTGAAACATAAATTTTTTGACCATCAGAAGAAACATCAACTCCATGAAGTGTATCAAAAGATGCATTATTTGTTATCCAATTAATAGATAATTCATCATTTTCATATGATATTGAAGCAAGACCCTCAGTTTCAAATAAATTATCTCCGCCTAAGACTACATAAACAATCTCATCTATTGGTGATTTCACAATATGCCAAGGAGATGAATGCTCGCCTAAATCTATTGAATCAACAAGTACCATTAAGTCTGAATTCCACATTTGAAGTTTTCCTTCGATAATTGTTGATTGTCCATTAAAAGGGTCCATCCATGTTCCGGCAGAACAACTAACAAACAACCTATTACCTGAGGACATGCATTGAATAGGTTTTAATCTTTGAGTTGTTAAATCAGGAGTATTATTAATTGCTTGATCCATAACAACACCTGAGATTTCATTTGTAAGAATATTTATTTTATAAATCCAGTCTGCTGTATTGCTCGCTGTATAAATTTCTGTTCCATCATCATTAATAGCTAAACCATGTGGTGCAGGCGAATCAATAATATATTCTTGATTTAAAGTTTGTGATAATCCCATTGGAGAATAATTCAAAGATTGAATAATGTTTGATTCAGAGGTTGGCATCATATCATTCATACCATTCATAGGCATCATTCTTGAGCAATATATAATTTTATTATTGGGATCAATAGCAAGAAGTGCAGGAGCATCACCAACAAAATAAGAATCAATAAAAGCATTATCAATTAAAGAATATTGCGCAATAAAACCAGATGCTATTGTTGTAACAAACCAGTATCCATTTAATTCATCTAAAACAATAAAATGAGGAGTATTCATTGCATTATCACTCATGTTTTCCATACACATATCCATCATCCACTCACAACCAGAAGCCATGTTACAGCTCATTTCCATTGTATAATCCATACAACTATTAGTAGTTGATTCCATACACATATTCATCATCCAATCACAATTATCATAAGATATACAATCAACCTCATTGCTAATATTTGAACATTGGGTTTCTTGATTGAATTCAGTATTTACACTATCCTCAATCTGTAAAGTCTCAACATCTAAAATCATAACCTGATCTAACATTTGAATTGTTGCATAAACTTGCTTTGATGTTGGGAATATTAATCCAAATAAAGTTAATATTAATATTTTCTTAATATCTATCATATTGCATAAGTTAATAAATAATATAGCATATATTGTTTATCAATTTCTTAAAAGATGTGAGCCTTCTGAAAAAACAACCTCTTCTATTTCAATATTTGATTTATACTTTTTATAAAACTTATCTTTTACAAAACACATAAATTCTTTTTTTAATTTCTTTTTTACTAAATTAATAGTACATCCACCAAATCCACCACCCATAATTCGTCCACCAAAAAATCCGGAATGTTCTTTTGATATAGAAATAATAAAATCTATTTCATCACAACTAACTTCATATTTTGTTGATAAACTGTAATGAGATTCTAAAAGAAGTTTACCAATATTAACTAGATTTCCACTTAGAATTTCTTCTCTCATTTTGTTCACCCTTTGATTTTCAGAGCAAATATGAAACAATCTATTATATAACTTTCTATTGTTTTTTATAAATTCAATATCTTTTAATAATAGCGAACTTAAAGACAGCTTTTTCCCAGTTAACTTATTAAGCAGATTCAATCCTTCTCTGCATTCTGCAACTCGGATATTGTATTCTGAATCCACCAATTCTCGTGAAATCATACTATTTATTAAAAGCCAAGATGACTCTTTCATATTTGAATCAAAGTACTCATGTGAGATATTATTAAAATCAATCAATAAAAAATTTTTATCCATAGAAAAAATTGAAGCATACTGATCTAACATTCCACTTTCAATACCTAGCATATCTTTTTCTACTTTATTGCAAATTTCTAAAATTTCATATTTATCATTTTTATCAAAATATTTACCTAATATACATGAGACAATAGAAACCTCTAATGCAGCAGAACTTGACATTCCAAAACCAATAGGGATATTACCTCCTATCAAAATATCAAAACCGTTATTTAAATTATATTTTTTATTTATAACATTTATTGATGACTTTACATATTTTTCCCAAAGCTCGCTATGATTTTCTAAATCATTTAAATTAGACAATATTGTTTTACTATAATTAACTGAATGAATATTAACTTTTCTNTCAGACCTTTCAGATAACATTGANATAATCCATTTATCAATTGCAATTGGCATNGCAAGACCAAAATTATANTCTGTATGCTCACCAATAATGTTTACTCTTCCAGGAGCANCACTAATAATCTCTGGATTTTTTTTAAATTTANTAAAAAATATNTNTTTAAAATCTGAAACTAANTAATCTTTTGTGATTCTATCCAAGATATATCTTCCTTTGTATTTAATCCAACAAGNCGCTTCCAATCTTCAATTACTATAGAATTTATATTTTTTTTNCTNGATACTAGATTATTTAAAATATCTGTTAAATAAATTTCGTTATTTTTTTGATCTGGNTTTAAATAATNAATGAATTCTAATAAAATTTTAGANTTAAATAAATAATGAGAACAAAATAATTCATTTATTTTAAGCTCTATTTTATTTGCATCTTTTTCTTCAACAAACTTAANAATAGANCCNTTNTTTCTAACAATTCTAGCATAAGGNAATGNTTTTTCANAAAATATTGAACTTAAAATAGTACAATCTGAATTATCCATTAAATGNGAANCATACATTNTTGNTATAATTTTATTATCNACAAAAGGACTATCTCCAACAAAAACATATGTATTGTCATAGNTTGAAATANTTTTTTTTGCCTGCATTACCGCATGGCCTGTNCCATTTGGATTTNTTTGATAAATAAAANTAACNAAATTTTTATAATCTTTAAAATATTGTTTATCTTTTGGATTTATAATAAGACCAACATCAATATNCTCTTTTTTAAAAAAATTTATAANCCAAGATATAATAGGTTTATTATAAACTAAATTAAGAGGTTTTGGGATTTTAGATTTCATTCTTGTTCCNTTNCCAGCTGCAAGAANTAATGCTAATGCTTTATTTTGATTCATTTATAATATTNATAAATTCNTTAGAACCTTCTCTTANCTTTCTNNCTTGNGTTTTAAAATCGACTTCATATANNCCAAACTTCATATCATACCCCTCAGCCCACTCAAAATTATCCATTAGTGACCAATAAAAATANCCNCTAACATCTACACCNTCATCAATTGCTTTATTCATTGCATAAATATATCGNCTAATAAAAAGTGCTCTTTTATCATCCTNACTATCTGCAATACCATTTTCAGTAATTATAATTGGCTTCCCAATAGATTTNACAGTATGTATAGCTCTATATAAACCCTCAGGATAAATTGTATATGGCATATCTGTCATTATATCATTTTTTGGATAAGTATTAATAAAAAANTCATGNCTATCTAGTTGAAATTTTAAATGAANATGAGAATAATAATTAAGCCCAAAAAAATCAGTCGCTTTAATAGCCTTTTTATCAGAATAATAAAGTTTAATAAAAAAAGGAATATTGATTTTTATTTTACCGTATTTTAAATAAGATAAAGACATCTTATTATATACTGCATTAGTTAATCTACAAGCTAACCAATCAAGTAAATGCCACCTCCTAGACGGATCAAATTGCATAACATTTTTAACAATTCCTATTTGTGAAATATCGCCATTTGGTAATTTTTTAAGTATCTGATAAACCATAGTATGAGCTATTAATAAATTTTTATGTACGACTGCTGTTATTTGAGAATCTTTTTTTCCTGGAGGGAAAACTCCTGAAAAATATCCCATAACAGAATATACCTCTGGCTCATTTATTGTACACCAATATTTAACTTTATTACTATAACGATTAAAAACAACTCTAGAATAATCAATGAAGTGATTAATATTTTCTTCTTTTTCAAAAGCTCCCAAATTATCAAACCATATAGGATTTGTAAAATGATGAAGAGTAACATAAGGGACTATATTATTTTTTAATAACGAATCTATAACATTAGCATAATGATTTAAAACACTCTCATCAAATTTATCTTTTTCAGGTTCAATTTTACTCCATTCAAGCGATAATCTATAATGTGATACTCCTAATTCTTTTAACATTAAAATATCATCTTGATATTTATTCCAATGATCACATGCAAGGCCTGCTACTTGATTATCTTTAATTCTTGGTTTTCCATTTTTATCAAAATTATTTTCCCATTTATACCAATTATTATTCGTGCAATTACCTTCTACTTGATGAGAAGCAGTTGCAGTACCCCAAAAAAAAGAATCAGAAAATTTTAAATTTTCTACATTCTCTAAATTCCAATTCCAGCGTAATTCAGGATATGTAATATTTAAACAAACAATTATTATTAAATAAAAGCATATTATATATAAAACATATATCATATTTGATCCTTTGAATAAGTCTTCATCATTAATAAAATACTAATACCACAAAAAAACCAAATTCCATTTGCTAAGTTAAAACCCCATTGTCTTCCAAACTGTAAAATAAAAAAACTAATAATAAAGGGTCCAAAACCTCTCCCCAATCCATCTGCTAAATTATATATAGAAAAAGCCATTCCCCTTGTATTTGAATGATTAACATTCATTAAAATAGCTTTCATATTTGGTGCTGTAACAGTAATAAAAAATCCTGAAAAAATTGCAAGAATTAATGGATATGTTATACTTGCATTTGCACTTACTGGATTTAAATTAATTAAAAAAGCAGTAGGAATCATTCCAATAAATGTACATATCGCAGATAGTAATGGTTGATATGTAGGATTAATATTATATAATCTATTTCCTAGAAGGCCTCCAATAAAACCTCCTGCCATTGCAGATAAGCCAATAACAAAAACAACAAGTGAAGCCATCTGAACACTATATCCAATATCTTGAGCTAGGTAATCCGTTAAATATACAAAGAATACTGACCAGGGGACAGTTCCTGCAATCCCTTGTAAAAATACTAATATGTTGGTTTTTTTTGAAATTAATTTTTTTATAATTGAATAATTTATTTTTGTTATATCTGCAGTATTTTTATCTGACTTTCCTCTTTCAGGCTCAGTAGCAAATAATGCATATAATAATAAAAAAATAAAATTAGGTACAGACACAATAATAAAAGATATTTTCCAACCATATTCAGGTCCTGTAATACCAGCTAACAATTGTCCACCACCAATTCCAAGTCCAACAACTAACCCTAAATAACCTGTTGCTGCTGATCTCATATTTGAAGGGAAATAATCGGCTAATAAAGAATATGTAATAGGAATAATTGCTCCAATTCCTATCCCAGTTAAAGCTCTTAACCAAAAAAACTGTTCATATGTCTCTACAAAACCTGTTAAAAAACATGGTATTTCCCCGAATAACATTGAAATTATTAAAAGTTTTTTTCTAGAAGCTATATCAGTAAAATACCCGAAAAATAATGTAAAAATTCCTCCAATCAACCAAAACACTAAGGATATTTCTCCACCAAGTTTTACATCTCTTTGAATATCATTGAAACCAAATTCACTTGCAATTTGTGATAAATTAGGACCCATCAAATTTTGATCAGCAAATAAGAAAAAAGATAAAATAAATAATAAAGCTAAGCTTAAATAATCTCTTTTATTTAGATGAAAATTTGATTCTACCATTGCTTATTTGACATACCTTTTTTAATAATAGAGCTTGCCATTTTTAAGCTCCATTTTTTTGGTATTAAAGAAGTAAAAAATTTCGCAAAACGATTTATTTTTCCATTTATAATTATAAATTTACCTTTTTTATAAGCTCTAAGTGATTGGTCAACAACTTCTTGTGAACTCATTAAATATCCAGCGACAGGGACAGAATCCATTTGAGCTCTTTTATTAAAGTTTGTTTTTGTATATCCAGGACAAACACCGAGAATATTAATATTTTTTTCTCGATACTCTTCATATAAACTTAATGTAAATGATGTTACAAATGCTTTGGTCGCTGCATATATGCTGAAATATGGAATAGGCTGAAATGAAGCAAGCGATGAAATATTTATAATACCACCACTTTTATTTTCTACCATATCTTTCAAAAATAAATGGGTTAAATGGGTTAAAGAACAGATATTAAGATTAATCATCTCATTATAATTTTCCATAGAATTATTAAGAAATTTTCCTGAATAACCAAAACCTGCATTGTTTATTACAATATCAACTTTAATTTTCATATCATTTATCTTACTATATAATTCTTCTGGAAATTCTTTTTTTGATAAATCTCCTGGTATTGATACAGCATTATTCATACTTTGAACCATCTTTTCTAATTTATCTTTACTTCTAGCTGTTAATATTAATTTTGCTCCCATTTTATTAAGAGTATGTGCAAAATTTTCTCCAATTCCTGATGATGCGCCTGTAATTAAAACTGTTTTATCTTTATAATAATCCATTTATTTCCTTAAAATTATTTTTTAATTAATTATTTTTTATTTAATTGTTTATAAATTTAAATATGAAAACTAATAAATTTAACTCCTTTAGTGAATTCTATCCATTTTATTTATCTGAGCATAAAAAAAAATTAACTAAAATTTTTCATGCTACTGGCTCTACGATTGTTATCTTTATCATTTTATTTTCAATATATAATAACAGCTATAAATATTTATATTTTACACCTATAATAGGTTATGGATTTGCATGGTTTAGTCATTTTTTTATTGAAAAAAATAAACCAGCAACTTTTAAACATCCCTTATATAGCTTTATAGGTGACTGGATAATGCTTAAAGATATTTTAATAGGAAAAATAAAATTATGAAAAAAATATTACTCTTTATACCAATTATATTATTGTTTAATTCTTGTGCATTAATTTTAGATTTTCAAGATTTACCTAAACCAATTGGTGATTATAATATTGGAACAGATGTTTTTGATTGGGAAGATAAATATAGAGATGAATGGTTTACTCCTAATGAAATTGACTCAAGAAAGATTTCAGTGCAAATATGGTATCCAGCAATAGAAAAATCTGATTCTCTATATCCTTATTTAGATTATCCAGAATTACGAGTTAAAGCTATTGCAAATCAAATTAATCAATCAAAAAATTTAGTTAAACCTGTAACAAAAGTAGAGGGAAATTCATATTATAAAGCAAAACCAGTAAATAAAAAATTTCCTCTTATTTTATTTTCACATGGTTTAGGTGGATATAAAACACAAAATATGATTGCGATTGAAGCACTTGTAAGCAAAGGGTATATAGTTATATCTGCTGATCATACATATGATGCTAACATTACTGTTTTTGAAGATGGAACCTATATTGATTATAGTTATAATATTCTTGATAATGTACCAAAAGAAAAATTCTGGGATGTTAGACTTCCTCAAGTTAATACTAGAGCTGCAGATATAAGTTTTATGATTGATAAATTACAGTTAATGAAAAAACATCCAGTTTATAATTCAATTGATTTTAATAATATTGGNGTTTTTGGAATGTCNACNGGTGGNACAACCGCTATTGTTTCTTCATGGAATGATACTAGAATTTCTGCTTGTTTAAATTTAGATGGATGGATTGTTCCTGTTGTAGATGAAATTATAAACACAGGTATTAAAATCCCATTTTGCTATATCGGNCAAGAATATTGGNAAGGNAATCCTCTTAATTATNATAAACTTGATAAATTTTATAAAAATTGNACNGCAGACTCCTATCTATTAAAAATNAACAAAACAAAACACTTNGATTATTCAGACTCCCCNCATTTTAGTAAAGTTAGNNGAATGATTGCATCAGGTAAAAATGTTGATAGTAAATTTGCAGAAAGAATTGGAATATCTGTAGTTGGNTTTTTTGATGAATATTTAAAAGGTGAAAATTATAACTGGACAGAAATAATTATTAATAATTATGAAACATCTATTCAATTTAAATAAATNNTNTNTATATATAGGTTTATGTNTATTNTTTTGCTGTCAAGATAATCTNACTGATCCTATTGATTGCGCAGATTATGATTTATTTGAAGATGAATGTGGNCAATGNACNCANTGNGATGAATCNTGTGATTGTGATTTAGANGAATGTGATTGGAATTTATCAAAAGATAGTTGTGGTGTTTGCTTTGGTGATGATACTTCATGCATAGGATGCATGAGCGAGAATGCAACAAATTATAATATNGAAGCTACTATACCATGTGATGATTGCTGTATATATTCAAATATCTTTATTGTTTATTCAGATAATAATGGATTTGACCCTAGCCTTCATCAAACAAGTATTAATGTTCCAATTTATTGGTTAAATAATTCTGACCACGAAATTATTATTAAAACTGTTGATAGNCCTCAGCCAAGCTGTGCACAAGANCAAGAATCAATTTATACTAACAANGATTGTTNNTCATATNATTCANTAGAACNATGTGAANATATTAATCAAGGATGTANGTGGNATGTTCCTGATTCTTATAATCAAAATTGGGATNATTTNGAAATAACTGTTCCTGCTGGNACNGGNTTAACATCACCTACNCANTTTTATTTTATAGGTTTTNCCTACCCNTCAGGATATCAATATTATTATGANTTAGANAATGAAAATACTCAATATGGATTTATTAATGTTAATCAAAATTAAATTTTATGAGTAAAAATTTAAGACCCTTCCATCTAGCATTCCCAGTTACAAACATAAAAAAAACAATCAATTGGTATACAACTGTTTTAGAATGTAAAATTGGAAGAGAGGATAAAAGATGGGTGGATTTTAATTTTTATGGACATCAAATTTCAGCTCATTTAATAAATGATACAAAAATATTATCTGTCACTAATAAAGTAGATGGAAAAGATATCCCATGTAGACACTTTGGAATAATATTAACAAAAAAAAATTGGGACAAATTATCAGATAAATTAATAAATAAGAAAACTAATTTTTTAATTAAACCAAATACAAGATTTAAAGGTGAAAAAGGAGAACAATCTACATTCTTTATTAAAGACCCAAGCGGAAATGTTTTAGAATTTAAATCATTTAATAATGATAAAATGATATTTGATTATTAGCTATTTAATATACTTTGAACAAGTATAATTACATCTTGCACATTTACATTTTCATCATTATTCATATCACCTGATTCCATATAATTATTAGATAAAATTAAATTTATTAATAATACAACATCACTAATATTTATAATATAATCTTGATTTAGATCTCCTAACATGAAATTAGAATTACATACTAGCTCATATAAAAATGAACTAGAAAACTCTGTTTCAAAATTCATATTATTATAAGGAGAATGACCTTGATTTTCATAAGTATGAAGAGCAGTATAATTATCTAATTCAAGCATTCTTTCATGAATAATGAAGCTACCATCAACAAGCATATTTAATCCAAATAAAGTAACCAAATCATCATCATATGGGACAACATCATCTTGATCACCATGCATGCTCACAATAGGGATATCATCTTCTACAATCCAATCTCGATTTCCAACTGCACCTGATAAATTTACAATACCATGAAAACTGGAATCATACCCTTGATTACCAGAAAAACCTTCTAATCCACCAAAATCATCATAATCATCATATAAAAATACTGGAATCTCATCATATTCATTTAAATATGCAGCATTGATAGCTGCGATTGCACCAGCTGAATAACCTCCAGCATAGACCCTATCTATATCTATTTTATAATCATCATATAATTCATCATTCATTTTAAAATATCTAATTGCTGCTTTTAAATCATGGATAGCTTTCATGGCTGCTTTATAAGCACTTTCTTCATTTGGATTAAAAAGTAATAAATGCTGAGAAAGCCTATAATCTATAGCTACAGCAACGTAACCCATTTTTGCATAGTTTGTACATAATGCAACAATATCTGGTGATGATTTAGAGCCTCCTATAAATGAACCCCCAAATAAAAAAAATATCAAAGGTCTTTCATTAAAAGTATCATTTTCTGGAGTATATATATCCATGTATAATGATTCATAATATTCTGAGCCTAATATAGATTGATTTATATTTTCACCATATTGTACTTCATACTGAATATCTACATTAAAATTTTCAGTTATATAACGACCATTTTCACATTCTTCTTGTAAAAAACAAATCGATATAAACGTAAGTAATATTATTTTTTTCATAATCTAAATTTATTTTGTTTTTTTATAAATTGAAATTAAGATTAAACCTAATCCTGTAATGCTTCCACCTATAAATATATTCAATGAAATATACTCAGAAAAAATAAAAAATGCAAAAATAGTAGCAATTATTGGCTCTCCTAATGGAAATGCTGCTACAATTGTTGGGGGCACATATTTTATTGAATAATAAATTGAATTATGGCCTAATATTGTAGGAACTAATCCTAAAAAAAATAACCCTAAAAACTCATTTATGTTAAAATTTAACAGTGTTTGATTAACTAAAATAGAGACTATAAATAATGTAAAGGATGCTGATAAATATAACGATCTAGTATAAACAATTGTATTTTCTTTTTGCCTTACTTTTTCACCAATCATTAAGGCAATAGCTATACATACGGAGCAAAGCAATGCATATAAATTTCCAATTGTATATTGAGAATCTAAATTAAATTGATAGCCTAATATAACAATTGAACCAATAAGTGTAAAAAATAATCCGAGTAAAACTTTATTATTATAATATCTTTTTAAAATATATAGTTCTACAAGTAATGTAAAAAATGGGGCTAATGTTCCTAAAAATGTTGCATTTGCTATCTTGGTCATTTTAATAGCTTCAAAAAATAAGGCGAAATGAATTCCTAACAATATTCCTGCGCATATTGTCCTATTAGTATTTATCTTATCTTTCATCTTTCCTTGAGGTTTTATTATACTAAATCCCCATAGAATTATTGCAGCAATAAACATTCTCCAAAAAGAGATTGAAACAGCATTAACACCAACCAGNGCTCTCCCAATTATAGGTGATGTACTAACAGACAAAAGAGCTAAGATAAGAAGTAGTGTAATTTTTGTATTCATAATAATTACAAAAATTAAAACATGTTATATTAAAAATGGCATAATATTTAATGATTTATTATATTATTAAATAATTAAAAGGTTAAAAAATATGTTTACTAGATATTTCAAATTACTTCTTCTATTACTATTCTTAAATGTAAATGCTCTTATATCGGATGAATTCTCTAATGGNCCATATGGNATAAATTATTTTGATATAGCNGANTCNTTTAGTNTTCCNGACTTAAANATNTCNNTAGAAGGAGATGTTAATTTAGATGAAACAATAAANATTCAAGATGTTATTTTATTAATTGGTCAAGTTCTAGGTAATACAACTCTAAATGATGAACAACTTGAACAAGCAGATCTTAATAATGATAATGTTATTGATGTTCTTGATATTGTAAATGTTGTTTCTAAAATATTATATCCTCAAGATCCAGAATGGAATTTAGAAGATAATTGGACAGGAAATGATTCTTATATCTTTATACATTTTGATGCAAATGTTAATACATCAAGCGCATTATGGGGCTCTAATACTAGAGAACAATTATTAACTACATCACCAAATAATGTTCATTATTTTTTCATTTCAAATAGAACTCAATATGAAACTGACATGCTTCAAATGAAAGAAATTTATGATGAAATATTAGAAGATTTTTCTCAAGAAGAACAAAATCACTGGAATAATCATTTACACTTTATAAATGAAAAAACATCTAATCTTAATAATTGGTTAGCAACTGCTTTAACAGGAAAGTTTGCTTTAGCTATTGATAGTTTTCAAAAATTAAGAGAGATTGGCTACCTGGGAAATCCCGCAACATTTTCAGGAACTTATATCCACTATTTAGCTCATGAAGCACTTTATTTTGATTATGAGAATAGTATTTTTTCTGATACTGGAGAAGAATATGATGAAATAACTGTCTTTGAAAGAACGCACTATACAGGTGGATGGGCAGCTAGTATTTCTCAAACAATTGATATTCCTAGCCAAGAAGAATTATCTTCATATAATAAAATGGAAGTAGAATTATTAAGAGGTTGCCCAGATAGTGATATGAATTATAGTGATGCGGGCTGTGATGATTATGATCGTATTGCAAGATTATACTTATGCGATTTAGATGGAGCAAACTGTTACGAAATTGCAAAATGGATAACTCCATTTGATAGACAACCTCATTCATTAACTGATATTAGTCCCTTTTTGTCAGTATTAAGAATAAATTCAGGGCAACAAAAAATATTGCGATTTCAAGAATCTGGATGGCCAAATAGTTTGCTAACAATTAAGCTAAGATTATATAATGGCCAAAATCAAAATGGATATGCACAAGAAATTTACCCTTTATGGAATAATACTGTTCAATTTAATCCAGACTATTCAGCCAATAGACCTGCTCAAGTTTTTTCAATTCCAGAAAATGCAACAAAGGTTGAATTTGTTTCTTATATAACAGGTCATGGGTGGGGTAGTGCTGGTTGTTTTAATTGCTGTGAATTTTGTAATTCAAGACATATTTTTTCTATAAATGGTGGCGTATTTGAATTTAATCAATCATTTCCTGATGCTTCATCAAATAATCATTGTATGCAACCTGAAACAATTCAATCTACCGGTGTAATTCCAAATCAATATGGAACTTGGGGATATGGAAGGGCAGGATGGTGTCCGGGAAGAGATGTTACTCCATATATAATGGATATAACTGATTATCTAGCTATTGGCGATGATAATGTTATTGATTATGATGCATGTAGAGTGAGTGGTAATTCTTGTGTAAATCCACCTACATGTCAAGGAGATGGATATTGCCCAGAAATTGCAATGTCATCATATATAATAATTTATTATTAACAAACATGAAAGGAGGTAATCAATTGAATACGACGTATTTAAGTTATGGTTACAACCTTGGAGTTATTTTGAATTTCTAGATTTGTAATCTAAATAACTTAAATCAAGGTTTAGATGACTCTACATCTAAATTAATAAAAGGGAGCTTTTAATAGCTCCCTTTTTATTATATTTAAATTTCTTTTGAATAATCCAAGCTAAACGGAACGGGTTCAAATCCTAATTTCTCATTGATTTTATACATTGGATTATTTTCTTCATTATCTGTCCTTACTTCATAAATTCCTTTTTCTATTAACTTTTGAAAGGCTATAATTTTTAAAGCTGTTGCTATACCCATTCTTCTAAATTTTTTAATAACACCAAGTGAACCTGTCCATGCTTTATGAGGTTCTGCCTTAGGATAATACTCTAAATCAGTTGATGCTATATATTCATTATCTTTAACAGCAATAATTTCAGCTGCATAATAATTTTTTTCATAGTTATTTTGATCTTTTATAAACTCATTAAATGGCTCTCTTTCCCTCTTGATGCCTTTTGGCATAGGAATATCTTGACCATATATCCAGCATAATTCTTCTAATTTACGATAATGATTAGGCCAATTTTTCATTTCATATTTAGAATCAAATAATTTTATACCCTTTGATTCTAAATTATTAATAAGATTTTTATATTTTGTAAAATCAATTTTTCTTATATCGCAAGAGTACTCTCTATTAGTTTGGACTAAATTAAATTTTTCTTTAATTAATAGTTTTTCATGCTGTTTATAATTTGGATGATCATATATTGTTGTGTGTAGTTGATTGCAATTAAAAAATTTTACTCTATCTAACATTTTATTATATAATAATTTTCTATATCCATTATTATTATAAGCAGGGTCCAAATGCAATGTATAAAAACAAGTTCTATTATTTTCATCTCTTCCTTGTGAATAATAAAGGACACCAATTAGTTGATCATTATTATAAAGCAGTAATCTATCTCTGATTAAACTTTTATCTCTTATTTCCCAATCATTTTTATCATCATCTGGATGATTTATCGAATCATGATTAACAATATTATCAATCCTTGCAAGTTCTTTAAACTCTTTATCAGTTTCAGTAAAATTTTTAACTGTTATCATATCTTATAATAGTAATATTTTATAAATAATTTTTAAATATTTTAAATATAAAGAATATATATGTTTTCAAAGATAAAATCACAGTTTATGCTAGATCCTAAAATTATTCATTTAAACCATGGTTCATTTGGAGCAACACCAAAACCTATATTTAATTCGCTTGTAAATTGGCAAAAAAAATTAGAACTAAATCCATCAAAACACATATATGATACCTTTGATCTTTTAAAAGAATCAAGAAGCGCATTAGCCAATTACATAAATTGTGATAAAGATGATATAGCCTTTATGCCAAATCCTTCAACTGCTCTAAATACAATTATTAAAAGTTTAGATATAAATCCTGGTGATGAGATATTATCATCAAATCATGAATATGAGACTTTAGATAGAACCTGGAAATATATATCAAAAAAAACAGGCTCAAAATATATACAAGTTCCTGTTTCCTTACCACTAGAATCAGAAAATGATTTTATTGAATCTTTGTTAAAACAAATAACAAGTAAAACCAAAATTATTTTTTTAAGCCAGATAACAAGTTCTACTGGTTTAATTTTTCCAATTGAAAAAATATGTCAAATTGCAAAAGAAAAAAATATTCTATCTATTATAGATGGTGCACATGTCCCAGGACACATTAACCTAGATATTAAAAAATTAAATCCTGATGTCTACACAGGAGCATGCCATAAATGGATGTGCTCTCCAAAAGGAACTGCATTTTTATATGTAGATAAAAAAATACAAGATATTATAGAACCACTTGTTATTAGCTGGGGCTATGATTCAGATATGCCTAGTCATTCTCAATTCTTAGATTATCTTCAATGGCAAGGAACTGATGATGTCTCATCCTATTTGACCATACATGATACAATTGATTTTTTAAAAAAAAATAATTGGGGAAATGTATCTAAACAATGCAAAAAATTAAATATATGGGCTAGAAATGAAATAAATAAATTATTAAAAATAGAACCTATATCAGATGATAGATTTTTAGGTCAAATGAGCAGCATACCAATAAAATCTAACAATATACTAGAAGATCAAATAGAATTTTACTCAAAATATAAAATTCAAATTCCTTTTTTCAAATGGCACGATAAAGAATTTTTTAGAATTTCTATTCAGGCATATAACTCAAAAGAAGATATTTTCAAACTTCTTGAAGCTTTAGATAAAAAATATAATAACTAAAGAACAATTTTTTTCCATTTTCCACTTTTAAATCTCCATGTTGTATACCCTGCAATAAAGGTAAGATGCATTGCAAATGCAATCCATGCTCCCCAATAGCCAAGATTTAAAATAATTCCTAAAATATAGACCATAGGTATAAATAATATCCAATGAGATAATATATCAACAATAGCTAGAACTTTTGTATCTCCAGCCCCAGTTAAAGCAAACCAGAGAGTGAAGCAAATTGCATCAACAAATTGAATGAATCCAACAAATTTTAATCCAGGAACTGCAATATTGATTACATTAATATCATTTGTAAAAACAGGAATAATATAATCAGCAAAACAAACAAAACAAATACCCATAAAACCCATCATTAAGAATGAACCTCTAAGACTTTCATATATTGCAGTTTCAGCCTTTTCTGGATTTTTCTCACCTAAAAATTTTCCTACAAGAGTTGAGCATGCTTGACCAACTCCGATCGCAGGCATAAAAGATGCATGCATAATTCTAAAAACAACTTGTGTTGCAGCAAGTTCAAAAATCCCAATAATAGCAATAAGCTTATAAAATACAGCTAAGCTAAGGGCAACGAGTGTTTCTTGTATAGCAACAGGAGAGGCAATTTCAATTTGCCTTTTAAACATTTTTTTATCGAGTGTAATGCGAAGTACATTGAATTTCTTAATAATATCACTTTTAAATAAATATATAAAATAATGGATAAAGAGCCATATACATGCAAACATCGTCCCAATTGCTGCACCTTTAACTCCAAGTTCTGGAAAATGATAAAAAGTCCATAAATTTGATAAAAAAGAAAATGCTGTTCCATCTAAATTTTCAATAATTTTATCTGTTCCAAAAATTAATCCAAAATTTAAATATAGGTTTACAAGATTTGATGAAAGGGTTGCTTTCATATGAATTTTAGTTTTTTCAATCCCTGTATAAAAACCTTGAAATACAAAACTTGCATATAGAAAAAATAAACTCAAAAAATTATAATATGCATAATCAACACTTAAATTAAATGCTTCAACATTATCTACTTTACTTATAAATAAAGCCATAATAGTATCTATATAGAAACATGTAATAAAAGTTACAGGTACACCTATTAAAAAAGATAAAAATAGCATATTCCAAAGCGCTGTTCTACACTTCTTATATTCCTTTTCTCCAAGTCTTCTTGCAACAAAACTTTGAGTTCCTGTTCGAAATGCAATCCCTAGACTAATAAAAGTCCATCCTACCATTCCAGCAATACCAACAGCTGCAATAGCGCTAGCACCTAAATGACCGATCATAATCAAATCTACAACACCCATTAAAACCCTACTGGTATTACTGATTATAACCGGTAATGCTAAAACAAATATATATTTAAATAATTTTTTATCCTTTGGAAGGAGAAAAGAAAGCATTAAAAACCAACATCCATTCCACCGCCTTGATTATATCCTCTTTGTTCTTCTCTCTTATATTTTTTCTTTTGGAAATCTCCAAATCTATATTCAAAAGTTATAGATAAATTTCTTTTTCCTCTTCTATATTCCGATTTCAAAAATTCTCTACTGTCAAAAATATCATCACCATCTAAATCAATAAGTTGATCAGTAATAATATTAAAACCACCTGTATCAAATAAATCTTTAATCTTTATTGTATAATTAAAACGTTTATTTGCTTTTTTCTTATAAGATAAATCAAAACGTTGCATTCCTTTTATTTCTCCAGATGATATTGTCATTGGAGATGAAAAATGTGAATAAATTCCTATTTGTTGACTATTTTTTAATCTAATTGTTGAATTCATCATTCCCCAAAACCCATATTCATTACCTTGCTGATCAGCTTCAATACCATCTAAAATATTATTCCAATAATTTCCATTTATCATTAAATCCCAATTAGGCAAAGGCCTTGTCATAAAAGTAAAATCAATCCCTCTATCAACTGATTTTGAAACATTATCCCAAGATAAAACCATATAATTTGTTTCATCTGAGCTATCATTAGGATCGTTACATGTAGAACCATAACAATAGGTATCTTTATCTCTATCTAGTTTATCTGTTACTCTAGAGTAGTATAATGAGGCTTTTAAAAAACCTATTGGGATTCTATTTGAATAGCTAATTTCAGATTTATAAATATTTTCTGGTATTAAATAGGGATTCCCCTGCCTTATAAATCCAGCCTCTGCTTCTTCCAAATCAGGAATAGGATTTAAACTCCAATGTGAAGGCCTTTCTATTCTTCTTCCAAATTCGAATTTAAAATTACCTTTACCTTGTGTATCATATAAGAAATATAACGAAGGATATGCTCTTGTATGATTGTAAGTGACATCCAAATCATTTCCTAAATTATTGAGTAAATTACCAAATAATGTTTCAGCACAAACTCCATTATCCCAGCTACAAAAACCACTTGTTTCACATGTGCTTTGATCTAAGATAGAGCAATCTTGTTGATTAAAATCAATAATAGATTGTTTTTCTTGATCTTCAAAACGAGCTCCAACTTGCATCCCAAATTTTTCTGTAAAATTATATAAAACATTTACATAAGCTGCTGATATCGAATTATCGTAATCCCAATTAAAATCCTCTCCTTCTATTACCGAATAATGCTTATCATCCTCAGAATCCTGCTTAAATCCAATCTCATATTTAGCATCTTCATTAAATTCATTTTCTATTGGAGCAGTATAATCTATTCTAAATATTTTATTTATTCCTTCATCTTGAATTACCTCATCAGTATATCCAGTCCTTATTTCAGAGCCATTATGATCATCATAGTCAAATTGGATAGAAAAATTCTTTTTATTTTCTCTATCATCTATAAAATAACCTAACCCATAATTAAGGGCTGTACTTTCTTCATCTTCTATTGTTATAAATGGATTTTCTAAATCTTGATCTATAATAACAGTATTTGTATCTAATCCTTTACTTTGGATATAAGTAAGATCAAAGGCTAATAGTCCTATATCATTGGGATAATGTTCTATTCCAACTTTTAAATTATTTTTTTCAGGATATTTTTCAGAATACTCTTTGGAACTAGTACTAGAAGTAACATTATCATCTAAATCATAATATATTGTATTTCTCTCTCCTCTTCCTTGTTTCTGCCTTTGACTTGTGCTATAACTAGAAAATATATTCCAGTTATCTTTAAACGAGTTAAATGTTCCTGATAAATTTTTACCGTTCCACTCAGAAAGATTTAAATTTAAATTTCCACTTCTTCCAACAAATTCATTTTTGCTAAGAACTATATTTATAATTCCTGCCATTCCATCTGGATCAAACTTTGCAGATGGAGTAGTCATTACCTCAACTTTTTCAATCATATTAGCATTTATCATATCAACACTTAATTGTGACTTTCGACCATCAATCAATATCGTAACATTAGAGTTTCCTCTAAGAGAAATATTACCATCAGCATCCACTGTAATAGAAGGTAATTTTTCTAAGACTTCATCAGCAGAACCACCCTCTGCTCTTGCTGTTTCAGCTACTGGGTAGGTTGTTTTTGCAATATCTTCTATAATTGGAGCTAATTTATCTACAACAGAGACTCCTTCTAACATGATTGTTTTAGCATTAATTCTAATTTGGCCTATATCTAATTCCATTTTATCTGGGGGTCTAATTACAATACCATCTATAATCATATCTTCATATCCAATATATTGAACAACAAGAAAATACTTACCAAACGGGATCTTATCTATTAAAAACAATCCATTCTCATCTGTTATTCCACCAGCAATTATATCATCAGAGTCTTCTTTAACTATTGATATATTAGCATAAGCCTTTCCCTCTTCAAGCATATTATCAATTACACTACCTCTAATAATACCAGATGGCTTATATTTACGCTCTTTGTGCTGATGATTATCATGACTATGATCTTCTCCATGAGAGAAAAGAAAGGATAGATTGAAAAGTATAACTATAAATAATTTAAATATCATAAGGTAAATTTACATACCTTAAGACATATCCTACTAAGAGTATATGACTATATATAAATTTTCAATAAATCGTTCCACCTTGTTGTATAACATGGAGATAAACGTTCTTGCTTTAATTTCCATTTCCTAGAATATCCTTGCGAGGCATATCTGATACTATCTCGCCCCATTTTTTTATTAATAGAATCTATGGTATTCATCATAATTTTACTTTTTTGACGATTTTTTGTATCAAACATATCACATTGAACATGATGCGTTGGAATAATTCCACTTAAAACAACTCCTGCTTTTTTATAATAATATCCTTTTTTATATATTTTTTTAAGTACACTTAAAATATAGTTTAACATCTCCTCCGTATCATCAGTATAAACGGGGAATTGTATTGTTCTATAAATAATATTTTGCTTTAAATCTTTTCTAAAAGGATTAGTCATAATAAAAATATGTGCAATTTTAGCTGAACAAAACTGAGCTCTTAGTTTTTCTGCACATCGTGTTGTATACATTGCAATTGATGACTCTAAGTCAGCATAAGATGCAACCATTTTACCAAATGTTCTTGATGTGCATATACTCTTTTTACCAACATTTAAATTATTAATTTTATCACATGAAATACCCCTTAATTCTTTAACCATTCTTTCTGAAACGACAGATAAATTTGAACGAATCCACCTTAAATCACAATTTTTTAATTGTTTTGCTGATTTAATACCATATCTATTTAAAAAAACTTTAGTCTTAGATCCTACTCCCCATATTTTTTCAATAGGTATATCTTTTAATAAATAATCATAATTATTATTTGAAATTAAAAAAACACCATTTGTGCTATTATTTTTAGCTAGATAATTTGCAACTTTAGATAAAGTCTTAGTTTTAGCTATACCAATAGATACTGGAATTCCAGTACATTGTAATACTTTTTTTCTAATATTTTTTCCAACTTCTAATAAATCATCACTTTTAAATTCACTAAGATCTAAGAAAGCTTCATCAATAGAATAAATTTCAATATAAGGAATAATATCTGCAACAATATTCATAACTCTTTGTGATATATCTCCATACAAAGCAAAATTAGTTGAAAAAATTTCAATATTATGTTTTTTAATTAATGAAGAGATTTTAAATGCAGGCACACCCATTTTAATACCTATTTTTTTTGATTCATTAGATCTTGCAATAACACATCCATCATTATTAGATAAAACAATAATTGGTTTTTTATTTAATTTGGGATTAAAAATTCGCTCACATGAAGCATAAAAATTATTACAATCTACAAGGCCATACATAATTATCTACAATGATGTATAGTATGAGTAACAACACCCCATATTTCAAAATCCATTTCATCTGTTATAGGAATCAATCCATATTTTTTATTAGCAGGAATTAAAAAAACCTTATTATTCTTTTTGTATAATTTTTTAACTGTAAAATCTCCATTAATAACTGCAATGATGATATCATTTGATTTTGGATTTAAAGATTTATCTACAATCATAATATCTCCACTATATATTCCATCGTCAATCATAGAATCACCTTTTACATAGATATAGAATGTAGAGGAAGGATGTTTAATTAAATATTTATTTAAATCTAATGATATATCTAAGTGATCATCAGCAGGAGAAGGGAACCCCGCTTCAACAGAGGATGAATATAAATCAATTGATAATTTAGATTCTCCTGATGCTTTATATATTTTACTTTTATTCACTTAATTACTCGTAAGTTTATCGTAAGTATTTTAAGTGAATTTTATTATTATATCAAACTATTTTTTGGAAAATGAAAACTCAGAACTAACTATACCTAAAACAACTATCATTCCACCAACCCAACCATATATACCTAGAATTTCTCCAGCAAAAGTGACTGAAAAAAGAGCAGCAAATACTGGTTCTAAACTTAAAAGAAGCGCTGTTTGATTTGCACTTAAAATAGTTTGAGCCCAGACCATAAGCATAATTGCAATAAAGGTTGCTAAAAAACCAGTTACGAATATTGCAACAATAAGTCTTTGAGAAATTATTATTTCAGGACTTTCAAATATAAACACACTACCAGAAGAAAAAAGCGAAACAAACATAACTTGAGATAAAAATAAACGAGATACACTTGATCCTTTAGTAAGATAATAATCCTGCGCAATGACATGGATAGCAAAAGATAGAGCACAACCAAATGTTAAAATATCTCCAATATTCACTTCTCCCCCTGAAGGATTTAATAATATATATAAACCTATCGTAGCCAATGAAACAGATACCCATATTTTAAAACCAACTTTTTTAATTCTAAAAACTGATAAAATAATAGGTACTAGAATAACGCTAACACTCGTAATAAATGCTGATTTACTAGGTGTTGTTTGCATTAAACCATAATTTTGAAAGGCATATCCTCCAAATAGACAAAAGCCACAAACAAGCCCTCCTACCATTTCTAAATGATTTATTTTTTTAATATTTTTATTTAAATATATAAGACCAATAAAAAAAGCCAACCCAAATCTCAAAGAAGCAAACATATAAGGTGGCGCATCATTCAGGGCTTCTTTGACCATAACAAAAGTAATTCCCCATATCATGGTTATAAGAACCATAGATAACTGAGCAAGTCTTTGCTGTGTCATGATTTAACCCCTGTATAAATTGTAGCTATACCAAAAGTATAATCTGAATAAGTAACTTTTTCAAATCCAATAGATTCCATTTTTTTTGAAAGATCTTTTCTACTTAAAAAATAGTCAACAGATTCAGGTAAATATAAAAATGCATCTTTTCTAGATAACATAGAACCTAATAAAGGAACAATTTTATTAAAATAAAATCTAAAAAAAGGAATAAACCACTTAACTTTTGGTTTTGAAAATTCTAAGATTGCTATTTTACCTCCAGGTTTTAATACTCTATAAAACTCAGATAAACCCTTATCATAATCTCCTAAATTTCTAAACCCAAAAGAAATAGTTAAACCATTAAAGCTATTATCAGAAAACCCTAAATCTTCAGCATCACCTTGAATAAATGATATGTCCTGATCTTCAAGGCCTTTTTTAGATTGTTTTAATTTAGCAAGACCAATCATTTTATCTGCTATATCAAGACCAACCAACCTATTTTTAAATCTTTT
This sequence comes from Fidelibacterota bacterium, assembly GCA_002705605.1. GTDB lineage: Bacteria > Fidelibacterota > Marinisomatia > SCGC-AAA003-L08 > D37C17. Next base: position 43,202 of record PAJD01000018.1, read on the forward strand.
ATACATACTAAAAACAACATCTCCTGTGCCTGTTGCTATATCAAGCAGATAATCTGACTCATTTAAATTAAATTTTCTAACAAGACTATATCTCCAATACCTATCTACACCAAAACTAGATATGGTATTAAATAAATCATATCGACCAGAAATATCATTGAACATATTCCTTACATATGTTTTTTTATCTTCTCCCTGATGAATAAATTTTGACATAATATTATTTTTTGATGTTAAAAGACTATAAAATATACGTTCTATAGATAAACTATTTTAAATAGATTTATGTATTAAATAAGATTAAAAAATGCAAAATTTTAAGTTTAAATCATTTTTAGATAATATATATAGAGAGAAACAAATCTCTAAAAAAAACTCTATTATAAAATATGAGGAGATTATTNATACTAAAATCANTACNGTTTCTCAATATAAGGCTAATAAAAAAAATACTTTTTATATGAAATATCCATCAGGAGAAATATATTTTGGATATGGTAACACTATATCAATTAAAATCAATAAAAAAAATGATCTCAAAATTTTAAAAAATAATGATTATTCAATATTAACAAATAACGATAAGGTCTTNAATTTNTTTGGTGGTCTTTCTTTTGATTTAGANAATAAAAATTATTATCCTTGGAATAAAATACCAAAGGGAAAATTCATAATTCCNAAAGTATTAATCAAACAAATATCAGGNAAAACTATACTAACATATTTTAAAAAAGTTAATCAAAAAACACGTAAAAGTTATATTATACATGATTTCAACAAAGAATTTTGTTCAATAAAAAATATTAAATCATTTAAGAAANATAAAACTNAAATTAATCTTGANTATCAAAANCCTAATAAAAATGATTACCTATCAAATATTCAAAATATTATTAAAAAAATAAATAATAAAGANTTATCAAAAGTTGTCATTTCTAGATTAAGNAAATATTCTTTAAAAGAAAATTTAAACAAGGGACACTTGATTGAATACTTAAATAGAAATCACCCTAATTGTTTTAATTTTTTCATTAATTTCAATAAAGATAAATCATTCATAGGATCATCTCCTGAGAAACTNATAAAACTTANCAATAATACTACNTTATCAATTGATGCCCTTGCTGGAAGNTCAAAAAAAATAAACGATTTAAGAGCAATAAAAGAAATTGATGAGCACAATTATGTAATAAAACATATTAAANATATTATGAGTCCAATATGTAAAAAAATATACATCCCCNAAAAACCAGAAACATTAAATCTAAAATATATACATCATNTAATCACNNCNATTANAGGANAGNTNAANAANAAAACTCATATTATTGATTTAATAAAAAAATTATATCCTACTCCTGCATTACTAGGATNNAAATCTAAAAAAGCANTGCAAATNATCAATGATATTGAAAAAACAGATAGAGGNTGGTATGGAGGATGNATAGGAAATTTTGATACCAATGGCAATGGTGATTTTTTTGTTCCAATTAGNTCNTGNCTTCNAAANCANANNNAATTATTNATATTNACAGGNAGTGGAATTNTTTCTAAATCANANGCAACAAAAGAATGGGAAGAAACANAAATAAANTCAAAGCATATTTTAGATTATTTTAAATANTTAATTTAAAATAATATTAACAACTAAAATAATATCCTGNATATTAACAGANCCATCNGAATTTATATCAGCTGTTTGAAAATTAGGAGGTTCAAANCCTAGAACCATATTTACAAGAACAACAATATCAAGCACATCTACAGATTCATCATTATTNANATCACCAACAATACCTGAACCTGAAGAAATATATTCAATTATAAAATCATCAAGAGCTGCTTCAACTAGCGATCCTCCAGAACCAGCATCTCCTGTATTAAAAATATCTTCTGCTACAAACTTAAAAATAATATCTGATGAAAGGTNTACATAATCATTTANTACAAATCTTTGTTTAACCCANCTAGCATTTGATATTGANGTATTTTCTAAATCTTGCCANGTAGAGCCTCCATTATTTGATACGCTAACTATCCATTTATCATTATTTCCATTATCNCCTATATCATTAGTNTACCATCTCCAATAAGTNAGNATAGCTTTATCAATAGANTTTAAATTAAANNNGGGNCTNTACAATGTTGTATTNCCNCCATCTACATCATCATAGCTTGCATCATTTTGNCCNGTATCAGGATTTANCTCATATCCATTCCCAGTAAAAAAACATACTTCTCCAGATTCNGTNTGATCTAANCCAGGCTGAACCTGNAATCCCTGATCATTAAANGAAGCTTGAGGGATATCTAAATTCCAAATNCCTGAAGTTGCAGAATCANANGAATCTCCTANAATCCAATCNTTTGNNTCTATTTCAAAATCATTTGCATATAAATCTGGTAAGTCACCTAAAATAAATAATATTGCATTACTAGGAGCATTNTTTGGATAGGTTTGTATAATTCCATCTGAATTTACAGCTAATATATAATANTCAATTAGCATCCCATTATATAATCCNCCAACTGATGTTTCANAAATACTTCCTAATCCTTGCNGNGACATNGATTGNACTAACCACCCATCACCTAAATTATAATGCAATTCAACTCCATCNACNACACCTGAATATGAAGTAANATTTGCTAAAAATGATAATGAATTTTGACTATCNAANGGGATATCTTCATAAGAATCATGTACAATGTTAATACCTGAATTACTAATACCATCAATAGATGATATNCCTANATTTAATGGATCTAAATAACTGCTTAANCCAGACCAAGCTCTATCAATTCTTCCATATCCATGATTNTATTGTTGATCACAATAACAATCTGGAGANGGATCACAATAATTAGTATAAATATANCTAGCAACACCTACTTGTCTTTTNTTTTCATCAAANAAAGGTGAACCAGAAGACCCTGGAATAACTCTACCTAAATCATATTGAAATTCCCAATAATTTCCTCCAGATCCACCAGCAGATACATTATCATCGGTAAATGAAATTTTCTTTATATCNCCACCAGGATGATGAATNCCNACNGCTTCTTCTGGNGCACTACTAANAACTGACCAACCCACATAATANGGNTTATAAGAATCAGGAATATCAGAAGTCAATCTAAGAAGAGCAATATCTGCNCCTGAATTAATATCTTCTTGNTATAATAAATTTGTACCACTAATACTTTGATTTAAGGANCCNGAGCTNCCATTACAACTTGTACTTTGATAATTAAAATAAATAACATAATTATTTGGGCTACCACTTACACANTGATCAGCAAATAGAACATAAGGAGTTCTATCATTTGCTGTATTATTAATAATTGAAGCAGANCANAANCCTGCGCCCATAGATACTCTAACAGCACCATTAATCTGATCTCTCCAATCATCCCCTTCAGAACAAATAACATTTACATTACAATCTTCTCTTGAAGATGAGGATGAGTCTTCATAATAACTTAAAATATCTGTACTATCATGGATAATTGAATCAATGTGCAATCTAATATCCTTAATCTCATCATATGGGACTGTTAACTCTAATATAATATGATCACTTTTAACAATTGATGTTGAAAATACTTCATCATCTTTATTGTTTGAATTTGTAAAAGACCCTATGAAAAAGGTTTTTTCAAAGTCATATATAAATAGTTCTGCTCCTTCAGTCAAAAAGAATCTATCAAAATTAAGGCCTATTCCATAAGCACCTCTAGATTCAATCCCTAATAAATAAGTAACTTCACTATTATTAGTATTAATTAATGATGACTGAAGAACATCTATATTCATGTCATATTCTTCTCCATATACAAATACCATTGGATCAAAATTTCTATCTATGATTTGATTTCCTTCACTAGATATAGAAATTAAATTATCAACTCTAGAATCAAAATATTTAGGAATGCCACCATATTGAATTTGACAAAAAGATAACCCAGTAATAAAAATTATATTAAGTATTAATTTTAGCATGTTATAAATTTATATAATTTTAAAATTAAAATAAATTAGTAAAATGTAATAAAGTGTAATGAATACAAAGACATCTAACATATCATGGCCTAAAAGCATTGTTAATCTACTTGCAAAAAAAAATATTAAATATGCTTGTATATCTCCGGGCTCTAGGAATACTCCTTTAACACATGCTTTAATAAAACAAAAATCCATAAAATGCATTAGTCATATTGATGAGCGATCAAGTGCATTTTTTGGACTTGGAATATCAAAAAAAACTAACTCTCCTATTATTATACTAACAACTTCTGGGACAGCAACAGCTAATTTATTACCAGCTATAATTGAAGCTTATTATTCAATGACTCCACTAATAATAATTACTGCTGATAGGCCTAAAAGACTACTTAACACTGGAGAAAACCAAACAATTGATCAAACAAATATTTATAGTAGTTATATAAGAGGTATGCTTGATATAAAAGTACCAAATAAAATATCAATATTAAAAAAAATAGATAACATAATTGACCTATCTATAGGAAATCATAATAATATTCCTGGTCCCGTTCATCTTAATATTAGATTTGATGAGCCGTTATATGATAGCAGTAAACAATTATTAGATATTAATCTCAGTAAAAACATAATGATTAAGAAAAATATAACTTTTAAGCTTCCAAAATTTAAAAGACCTTTGATTGTATGTGGAGAATTAAGCTATTCTGAGTCAAAACACGTTTATAAATTGATTAAAAATTTAGACTTCCCTGTTTTTGCAGATATTAATTCTAATTTAAGACATTATAAAAATATTAAAGTGTTTTATGATTACTATTGCAATAATATTAAAAAACCAGATTTAATCATACGGTTTGGAACAAAGCCAATATCAAAATCACTAAACAAGCTATTAACAAAAAATAAAAAAAATACTTATTTAATCCACCCTCATTTACACTTTAACGATAATGCCAAACATATAGTAAGAGCATTCCCTCAGAATATTTTGATTAAAAATATATCATATAAAAACTTAGATGATAATTGGATTAATGAAATAAAGAATAATGAAAAAAATATTATAAAAAAATATGATGCACTATCTAAAACAAAGAATAATGAAATATCTATAATAACATCACTTTTAAACAAATTAACAAAAAATGAACATCTGTTCATTGGAAACTCTTCTCCTATACGTTCATTCAATAAATTTACTGGGAAATTAAAAAGTAATATTAAAATCTTTTCAAATAGAGGCGCCAGTGGAATAGATGGTGTTATATCAACTGCACTTGGAATTTCTTTTATTAATAATAAATCTAATAATTTTTTAGTAATTGGAGATATTAGCTTCTTTCATGATATAAATGGGTTCCATGTTTTAAAATCTATTAAAACAAATTTAACCATTATTGTTATTAATAATAATGGTGGGCAAATATTTTCAACATTAGACTATGCCAATAAAAATATTGAAAAATTTGATGAATTTTGGATTACTTCTCAAAAAATAAAAATAAATAATGTTGCAAATCTTTTTAGTCTTAAATATCTCAAATTAACTACAAAAAAATTAAAAGAAGAAATATCTAAAATATCCAAATTAAAAGGTGTGAAAATAGTAGAGATTGAAACTTCTTCTTCGTTAGATATTAAAATTGATAAGGAACTATCCTTAGTATAATTTTTCACCTTCAGATTTTGCAATTACTGCAGCTCCTACACTATCGCTTGAAATATTAACCATTGTTCTAAACATATCTAATGGTCTATCAATAGCTAACATTGATCCTACCCATATTGCAACAGCATCACTCTGTAAACCTACTGCATCTGTAACAATAAATAACATAACAAGTCCAGCGCTTGGAATTCCTGCTGCTCCAATTGATGCCAATAAGGCTGTTATAACTACAATAAATTGTTGACTAGCATCTAAGGGGATCCCAAGTGCCTGAGCAATAAACAATACTCCTGCACATTCATATAAAGCTGTACCATCCATATTAATTGTTGCGCCCATAGGTAAAACAAAACTGGTTACTTCATTAGATGCTTTTACTTTATCTTTAACACAATCCATAGTAACAGGAAGTGTTGCGCTTGATGAACTTGTAGAAAAAGCAGTGACCATAGCAGATGCTATCGCACGAAAATGTACAATAGGATTTACTCTAACAAATAAAAACAAAATTAATGGTAAAACAATAAACAGATGAATTGTTAACCCACTTGCAATTGTTAGTGCATACAAGCCCAATTCTTTAAAAATTGATAAACCCATATTAGAAATTGCTTTTGTTATTAAACCAAATACGCCAATTGGTGCAAGCATAATTATTACCTGAGTCATTTTCATTATAATCTGGTATAAAGAATTGATAAAATTTAAAATTGGTAAAGAGCTTTTCGCATTAATTGAACCTAATGTTATACCAAAAAATAAAGCAAAAAAGATAGTCCCAAGCATATCCCCATTTGCGAATGCTTTAATTGGATTTGTTGGTATCATTCTTTTTAAAATATCTAATATTGATGTTGAAGACGTTAATTTACTTGTATCAAAAGCCTCAATACTCTCTATATTTGCGGCCCCAATTCCTGGTTGTATTGTATTTGCTAAAAATAGACCAATTAAAATAGCAATTAAGCTTGTTGATATGTAATATAAAAAAGTTTTTAGACCAAGTCTTCCCATCTTTGTTCTATTTTTGATAGAAGAAATACCTATAACAATAGATGTAAATATAAGTGGTACAATCACCATTTTAAGAAGTCTTATAAAAATATCACCTAATAAAATAATAAAAGTATATAAAAAGCTATCATTTCCAAAATTATTAAAATATAATCCTGCCAAAGTTCCGAATATCATACAAATTATAATCTGCCAATGTAATTTTAATTTCATAATCTTTTCTCTTTTTTATTATTTATCTCAAAACCATATATAATTGAAAACCCAAATTTAGCATAACTAAGGTCCATATCTATTGCTTCATTTAAAATATTATCTCCACTAATATTTGATATTAAAGGAGGATTAAATCCTGAGATGTCAGTAACTGCTTTATCTCTTACATCATAAAAACAATAATCAAATCCTAATAATATATCATCTGAAACTTTATATTCTAGACCTAAAGAAACAAGTATACCCATGTCTAAATTAAAATTACTTTGATCAGTATTGATTTGTGTCATACCAAATCGCATACTTAAAGCTAAATTATCCCTTAATAAAAAAGATGGCATAATATATGTTGAATGAAAAGCAATTCTTGATTCTGCTTTCTTACCAAGCATAAATTCTGCACCTGCATATAAATTAAATTTTCCTCTAAAAAATATTATTTGCTGATAGCCTATATTAATTCCAATTTTATTATCATAATCTTGACTAAATAATGTGATTCCTGTCTGTTTAGAAATACCATCAACTGTATAAGAACTAGGCGGATCAACTGTTGTAATAATTCTTGAAAAACTACTTGGAACAGCTATTGTTAAAAAAATAAATATATACAGATAATTAATCATTTCTAGTTTTAAAATGTCTAGCTATGGATATAACAACCCTTGAATAATCAATATTTTCGGTAGAAAATACATGGTAACCTGATTCTAAATGCCAACTATGAGATAATTTGTAATCAACTCCAAATGCCCACATAAAACCCGAAGAATTAAATTGATTAATATCTTTATCTAAAATATTGTAGCCTAATCTCAAATAACTTGCCCATTTTTTTTCATACATAAATCTAAAAAAGAAATAAATAGAATCAAATTTTATATCCTGAATACTATTATTTTTTAAATCTCTACCAATTAAATTTTCAAAACCTATCCCTGTTATTACATTATCTTGTTTATATAATATTTTATCAAACCCAAAAGAAACTCCTGATTTAACTTTATTATTATTATATATTCCCGACCCATCTAATGACAGTCTTAATATTGATGTAGTTTTACCTTTATAAGCAGAGTTAGATTCAGACACATCTGGATGACCAAAACAAAACCCTATGAAGCAAGTAATTATATATATATATGTTTTTTTCATATCTCTATTATACTCAATAAATTAATTATAAATAAATTATTCTGTAAAATAAAAAAGGCCTCATAAAGAGGCCTTTTTTATAAGATTTATACTTTAATTAAAATGAATAAGTTAAAGTAATTGTTTGATCTGTTAAGCCACCATCACCATAACCAGTAATTGTACCTACTGGATCTTGTAATAATGCTGAAGCAACAGTGAAGTCAGCTGTCATACCACCCCAGTTAAAACCAAGACCATATGTGAAGTCACTAACTCCAACGCCAACAACATCGTTATCGCCAGATATTTGATATGCCCAATCATAACCAACTCTTAAAGTAGCCCAGTCAGTCATGTTAGCTTCAACACCTAGAGTAGCTGTTTGGTGTAATACACCATCATTACCACCTTGTACGATACCCCATGAATATACTAAATCAGCACCACCAACATCCATAGCAGTCCAAAAATCAGCATCAATCATCATGTCGCATGCATCACCAGATTCTAAATCACAGACTAAGTTGTGAACAGAAACTACTGTGTTATCAAATAACCAGAAGCCAAAATCAGTTCTATAGTTAACATTCATTTTAGTGTCACCACCATCATTCATAGTCATATACTGAACACCAATTTCACCCCAGTTAAAAGTATTACCATAAGCAAGACTCATATCTGAGCTAGTGTTACCAGCACCATCATCATTGTTTGAGAAACCTACAGTTACACCCATAGATCCATCACCCCAATGCATGTTAACCCAATCACCACTACCATAGTTGAATCCCCATGTAGTTGCGTCTTTCTGAAATAAAAGACTCGCATGCTCCATATCGTCATCAGCACCAACACCTGATAACTGCAAGTAAGCATGATTATTTACTTGAGCTGGGAAAGCCGCTATATTAGCTTCATCACCTGGCCAAAGAGCAGCATTACCACCTAATGCGTCAATTCTTTGAGCCGAACCAAATAATGTTGCACATAGAGTCACAACTGTTAGGATTTTAGTTACATTCTTCATGTATGTTTTTCTCCTTTGTTATTGTTTCGTTCTTTTGTTTCGTAACAACTTATTTTAAACAAAATCAGGTTGTATACGATACCAAAATCTAAAAGTTCCAAACTATTTCAAAAGGGATTCTTCAAATCGTAAGACTAGTGTCAGCACTCTTGCACTTCCACACGCAAATTGGCCTTGATGAACCCACATTCCCCGTATATTACAACTATCCAAACAATCAATCCAAGCATTTAATGTATTACTTTAAGTGTTTTTTATATTTTAATACTTAAGTTGTTGATTATCAGTGGCTTATGAATTAAACCACTATTTTAAGCAATTAGCATTCTATACTAGTTTTTATTAATAAATATATTCTCTTACTTTATGTAAATATGATAAACTTATTTTATGCTTACCATTAAATATA
>PAJD01000019.1 GCA_002705605.1 Fidelibacterota bacterium
CTTAATAAAGATATAATACATATAGATATAGCATAAGCTTTAATAGGAATCAACAAATCATTATTATTACCATATATATATAAAAATATAATTGTAAAAACTGGGATTAGAACATATCTAAAAGTAGTAAATAAACTATATCTCCCTATACCTCTTAAAGATTCAGAATTAATATTAATAAAAGACATTGGAAGAATAGACAATGATATAAAAAACAATGAATGATTTAATAAATTTTTATTAAAAAAAACTGACAACTCTCCTTTAATAAAGAAAATAATAATACTTATAAAAACTGAGGATACTATAACAAATTTCAATATACTAAAATAGAATGAATTTAATTTACTATAATCATTATTGTTAAAATATTGAGAGCTATATTTGAGAGATGCCGTATCAGTCCCAAAAACTGATAACATAACCATTATCATTAATATCGTTTGCGATAAAGCAAATATGCCCATACCTTCTGCGCCATAAATATTTGTAATCAAATACATTAAGAAAAATCCTGAAATAATTGAAACTATTCTTAAAGTAAAGACTCTAGAAGATTTATTTAAAATATCTCTTATTGATTTAATTTTCATTCTTAAAATTTATATTAATTATTTCTTTAAACTTTTCAATAAAAATTTGATCTGAAAAACCTAAGATAGTTTTTCTTAAACTATCTGGACTAAATTTGTCTTTATTTTCCTCAAATTTAACTAAGGCTCTATTTAGAGAATCACTGGTTTGTTTATTAAAAAATATTGCATTTTCATTTTCTTTAAGATAATCAAGCACTCCTCCATCTCTAAATGCAATAACAGGTGTTCCACTAGCTAATGATTCCAAGGGAGTAATACCAAAATCCTCAATACCAGGGAAAATTAGTGCCTGAGCATTAGATAGGTAACTTGTTTTTTGTATATCATTAACATTATCTAAAAATCTTATATTTTTATTTGATATTCTTTTAAACTTATTTAATAAACTTCCTGAGCCAATAACATATAATTCTTTTTTATTTGTATTAAATGCTTCAATTGCAATATCAATCCTTTTATAGCTAACAATTTCTGATAAAACAATATAGTATGATTTTTTACTTTTACTAATAGAAAATTCATCAAGATTAATGGTAGGATTAACTACAATTGAATTTCTATTCCAATATTTTTTTATTCTATTAGATACAAATTCTGAATTTGAAACAATTAAATCAATTTTTTGAGATGTTTTATAATCCCATTTTTTTAGGTAATCAAAAAATAAATTGATTATTTTTTTGAATAAAAAATTATACTTTTTTAAATATTCATTTCTCATATCATATAAATATCTCATAGGAGTATGNCAGTAACAAACATGNTATGAATTNTTATTTTTTATAATACCTTTAGAAGGACCAGATTCACAACTAATAATTAAATCATATTTTTTTAAATCTATTTTTTTAAGTGCATATGGCATTAATAACAAATAATATTTATATAAATATCTTGAAAAAGGAAGCTTATTTATAAATGTAGTTCTAACCTTATGAGAAGTAATTGTTTTTGAGATATTATTTTCATTATATACATGTGTAAATATATCTGCATTAGGATATGCTCTACATATATTTTCCAATACTTTTTCTCCTCCTCTCATTTTGACTAGCCAATAATGTACAATAGCAATTTTCAAATTAACTAGAATTATGAGATGAGCTGTTTTAAATAAAGGGCATCATCAACTGATGATTTATTAATAATTTTTTCAATTTGATTTTTATCAATATACTTATATTTATATGCTATTTCCTCTAAACAAGAGACTCTCTTTCCTTCTCTATTTTCCACAGTCTTTATAAAATTAGAAGCTTCTACTAGAGCATCATGTGTTCCTGTATCTAACCAAAAAACAGAGTCTAGTATTTTTATATTCAACCTATTTTGGGCTAAATATTTATTATTTATATAAGTTATTTCTAATTCACCTCTATCAGAAGGCTTACAATCTTTTGCAAAATGGATTACATCATTTTTGAAAAAATATAATCCAACTACCGCATAATTTGATTTTGGGATACTAGGTTTTTCATCAATTGATTTTACTTTTAAATTATTATCAAAGTCAACTACTCCGTATCTTTCTGGATCTTTTACATAATAACCAAAGATTATAGACTCATTATTTTCTATTAATTCAGAACTAGTAGCTTTTAATATCTTAGGTATAATCTTACCATAAAAAATATTATCACCTAAAATCAAACAAACATCATCATTACCTATAAATTTTTCTCCAATTATAAAAGCTTCAGCTAATCCNTTTGGTTTTTCTTGGATTTCATAAGAAATTTTAATACCCAGATTTGAACCATCACCTAATAATGATTTATAATTATCTATATCATAAGGTGTTGATATAATTAAAATATCTTTTATGCCAGATAACATTAACGTTGATAGNGGGTAATAAATCATAGGTTTATTATAAACTGGTAATAATTGTTTGCTTATAACTTTTGTTATAGGGTAAAGCCTTTTACCATATCCTCCCGCTAATATTATACCTTTAATCATTCTTTATTCCTAACCTATCTAAATTATACTTATTATCAGTAATTAGTTTTACCCAATCTAGATTATTTAAATACCATGTAATTGTTTTATTAAGACCAGAAATAAAATTTTCTTTTGGTTCCCAAGATAATTCATTTTTTATTTTACTATAATCAACTGCATATCTAAAATCATGCCCAGGTCTATCTTCAACAAAATTAATAAGGTTTTTATACGATTCTAATTTAGAAGAAGGACTAACACTATCTAAAACCTCACATATAGTATTTACAACTTCTAAATTAGATTTTTCCTGACCTCCTCCTACATTATAAGTTTCTCCATTTCTTCCATTTAATAAAACAGTATAGATTGCATTGCAATGATCTTCCACATATAACCAATCCCTAATATTAGTACCATCTCCATAAATAGGAAGTGGCTTTTCATTGATTGCATTTATAATTATTAAAGGAATTAACTTTTCTGGAAATTGATAGGGACCATAATTATTACTACAGTTTATAATATTAGTTTTAATTCCATATGTTTTATTCCATGCATTTACTAAATGATCAGATGATGCTTTTGAAGCTGAATAAGGTGAACTTGGATTAAAAGGTGTCTTTTCTGTAAANAGTCCGTCATTAGCTAAACTACCATAAACTTCATCAGTAGAAATATGTAAAAACTTAAAATTATTATTTATTNTANTATAATATTNCAAGCAACTATCTAANANAANAGACGTCCCTAAAATATTTGTTTTAATAAAATCTGTTGAGTCATCTATAGATCTATCAACATGAGATTCAGCAGCAAAATTTACAAGAAAATCAGGNTTAAATTCTTTNAAACACTCATTAAAATATTCTTTATCACATANATCTCCTCTAACAAATCTATAGTTTTCATTATCTGTTATTTTTTCAAGATTTTTAATATTACCAGCATATGACAATAAATCATAATTCAGAACTATATTATCATTATTCAAGCAATAATAAATAAAATTAGAACCTATAAATCCTGCCCCCCCTGTTACTAAAATCTTATTCATTTTTAAAAATATGTCTTTCTTTAATTAAATAATAGAGACCTAATAGAGTATAAGGAATAAAGGAAACCGCATGCAATATAAAAGCAAAACCAAAATTATCCTCAATACCAAATAACAATAAGGTATACACAACAGCGCCTTCAAATGTTCCGATATTACCTGGCATTGAAGGAACCATTAATACAATTGATGATAAAAACAATATCAAAACACACTGTATAAAATTCAAATCTAAATACATTGATTCTTGAACTAAGAATACAACAACAGCATAGCTAATCCATATTAAAATTGAATATAATATTGATAATAAAAAATTTGATTTATTGATAGATGAAAATCCNGATATCACATCATTAAATATTAAAAAAATATTATTCTTGCCTTTAAATTTTTTCTTTTTATTTAATTTATATGAGGCAAACATGGATACTAATGTAAAAATTAAAATTGAATAAATGATTGTTATATAAATAGAATCTATAAGCTCAAAAAGTGAAAAGTTTAACAAAATAAAAAACAATAGAACTAATCCTACTAAATCTAATACTCTTTCTAAAATAACTGTACCTATAACCTCATATTTAGAGATTTTACTTTTCTTTTCTAAATAATAAGCTTTTAATAATTCTCCCATCCTTAAGGGTAAAATATTATTACCCATATACCCAATTAATTGAGATTTATATAAATCATTAATATCTATTTCTTTAATAAATAAAAAACGCCATCTNATTGATCTTAAAAATATTATAAATATTAAAAATAAAACTGAAATAACTAAATAGCTATAGTTTGCATTTTTTAATGAATTTATAAATAATATATAATTAAAATCTTTCAGTGCATATGAAACACAAACAACACTTATTATTAAAGCTATAATAATTTTCAGGCTATTATTTAATTTATTTTTCATATCTAAAATCATATTTAATAACATCATTATTTANATAATTAATTNTAAAAAGACTATCAANANTAGTAGTTAATAAATAGTTAGTTTNAATACTATCAATTTTTAAATAAAAATCTTTATCNTNTACAACTACAGAATCTAGNTTAGTACATTCATCATTAAAATATAAATTCATTTTATCAATATTATTAATCTTTCTCAAATAATAATTATTATCACCCATTGATTTAAACTTTCTAGTAATTTTTTTTAAATCAAAAAACTTGGAAATATAATTATTGAATTTTTTGTCAGGAAAATCAATAAATAATTGATTTTTATCAAAGATATATTTAGAAGTTTTTTTATTATTTGATACAAGGATATAACTGTTAGTACTAATTTTTATATTATCTTNATTATAGTAAATACTAATTTTTTCTTTATTAACATTCAAATCTAAATAAATAATTTTATTTTCAGTATTTAAATTTTTGGTGATCCAANATTCTAAACATTCTGAACATAAAACTATATTAAATAAAAAAAATATAACTAAGCTAATCTTCACCAAAAATTTCATCTATATATGCTTGATCTACTAAAACTTCTCTTGCCTTACTTCCATTATAACTACTTATTATTCCTAANGATTCTAATTCATCTACTAATCTACCTGCNCTACTATANCCTATTCGAAATTTTCTTTGCAATAAAGAGACAGAAGCNTGNTGATATTCAAAAACTAACTTTGCAGCATCTTTTAAATATTCATCATGNTCNTCTTGNTCAATATCNACNTCAGCATTTGCTTTCTTTATTTCATATTCTGGCAATTTAATTTCATCAGGTTTTGGCTGAGAAGATATATGATNCATAACCTGTTCAATTTCATCCANTGTTACAAAGGCATTATGCAANCTTAGAGGAGAGGCNGANCCNGGTANTAAAAATAACATATCACCTCTTCCTAATAATTTTTCTGCACCCATTTGATCTATAATAGTTCTTGAATCAATTTTNGATGATACTTGNAATGATATNCTACTAGGAAAATTAGATTTAATNAGNCCTGTAATTACATCAACAGATGGACGCTGTGTTGCAACTACAAGATGGATACCTACAGCTCTTGCTTTCTGAGCNAATCTAGTTATTGGTTCTTCAACACTTCTGCCTGATGTCATCATTAAATCAGCTAATTCATCAATTAAAACAACTATATATGGTATTTTTTCTAANGAATCATTCTTTGATTGTTTTATATGATACTCATCGATATTTCTAACTCTAGCATCAGAAAAAACTTGAAATCTTCTTTCCATCTCAATTATAGCTGAATTTAATATAGCAACAGAATTTTCAGCTGTAGTCATAACATATTCATTTAAATTAGGTGAAGTAATAAGATGGTAACCCACCAAACTCTTATAAGTAGATAATTCTAACTTCTTAGGATCTATCAATATAAACTTAACTTCATCAGGCTTAGATTTATATAATATTGATAAGATTATTGTATTAATACATACTGATTTACCAGCTCCTGTTGCTCCAGCAACTAATAGGTGAGGCATTTTACAAAGATCAAAAACATATGCATCTCCAGTTGTTGTTTTTCCTAATGCTATAGATAATTTAGATTCACTATTAATAAATTTATTAGAGTTAAGAATACTTTTCATATACACTGTTGATATATTATCATTTGGTAGTTCAATACCTACTGATTTAGAGCCAGGGATTGGAGCTATAATCCTAACTCTTTGGGCCTTCATTATTCTAGCTAAATCATCAGATAAATTAATAAATTTATTAACTCTAACTCCAACAGCCGGTTCAACTTCAAAAAGAGAAATTATTGGACCTGGTGATATTTTTACAATCTCACCATCTACTCCAAATGTTGTTAATGCATATTTTAATTGCTCTCCTTTTGCTCTTAATTCATCATCATTTTGCTTTGCAATCTCAATTGGATCTTTCAAATATTCTAATGTTGGTAATTTATATTTAAAATAATTACTTATAGTTTTTTGTTCTGAATCTAAATTACCCTCTTCAATATATGACTCTTCTTCAACAACTATTTCATCATCATTACCTACATCATCATTTTCTTCAATTACTTCTTCATTATTTTCTATTAAACTATCATTTGGATCCTCATCATCTTCAATAATATTACTTTCAACATCTTGGTCATCAATAACTTCTGAAACCAGACTATCGCTATTATCTAAGGAATTAATATCTAAATCAGAATTATCATTTATAATTTGTTCATCCTCTATTTTTCTTTTTTTAATTAATTTTAAAAAACCATTATTTATTTTTAGTAATGTACTGTATAAAAAATAAAAAAATAATTTTATATAATTAAAAATAGTTGAAAATAAATTATAAATAGATATTTTAAAAATATTTGTTATAATTAAAATTAAAACANAAAATAANAAAATTATAACCCCTGGGATTCCTACTAATTTTTTTAAAGCTTCAATTAATAATGATCCAAAAAAACCTGAAAAAAAATGACTAATTTCTATATTATTGNAAANATCTGCAATGAAAGCCATNAATACAGAAAAATATAANCTTATTATTAAAATATATNAAATATGTGNAAATCTAACCTTTGTTTTAAAATCNGTAAATAGGATAAANCCAAATAANAAACTAATTATTGATANTGCTATAGATGGATATCCTAATAANTTATAAAAAAGNAAGCCTATCCATAAACCTATAAAAGAAAAAGGAGATAAACTTNGATCTAGACCACTAGGATGATCAATAGGNCTATAAGTTAAAATACTAANAGCTGANACTANTGAGAATATAATAACTAATAAACCAATGATTTCTTTTTGTCTTTTTGTCATATAAAACTATTTATGTAAACTAAAATTATTAATAAATGGAGGNTTTACAATTTCTCCTTTAAAGTATTTTCCTCTTATCTTTATATCAACTATACTNTTTTTTCTATTATGACTTGATNTAATGTAAGCCATAGCTATCCCTGATTTTAGTTTTGTTGAAAATGTACCACTAGATATTTNCCCAATTTTNTCATTATTAAAAAAAATTTCATANCCTGTNCTTGGAATAGATTTATCTATCATTTTTATNCACATCAATTTTTCTTTAACACCATTNTCAATCTGATNTTCAATTACATTTTTACCTATATAGTCTTTTGTATTATTAACTATCCATTTCAAACCAGCTTCAATGGGTGTAATTTTTTCATTAATATCATTNCCATATAAACAATATTTCATTTCAAGTCTTAAAACATCTCTAACAGCTAGNCCACAAGGNATAACCTCTTTATTTATAAATTCATCCCATATTTTATTTATAACATTATGNTTNCCNAATATCTCATANCCTAATTCNCCNGTATATCCTGTTCGACTAACTAATATTTCATGAGAANCAAATTGATATTTATNATGNTGNTAAAACNTTAAANTAATATCTTNATTNAACGTNTTTTTTAAAATCTNCCTGCTTCNAGGNCCTTGNAAAGCTAATAATGAGTAGTCATTTGTTCTATCATTAANTTTACAATCATATTTATTATTTTCTAAAAACCAATTATAAACTTTATCAAGNTTTGAAGCATTTACTATTANCATAAAATCATAATNATCTAATTTATACAATATAATATCATCAATAANTCCACCATTTTCATTACATATAGCNGTATATTGAGCTTGATTAATGTNAATATTATCTATATTNTTNANAGTTAATTTTGATAATATTTTTTTTGAATCTTTTCCACTAATAAAAATTTCTCCCATATGAGAAACATCAAATACTCCTACATTATTTCTAATAGCATTGTATTCATATTGAATTCCATTTTTGTAATTAATAGGCATCATATATCCTGCATATTCTAAAATTTTAGCTTCTAAATTAACATGCTTTTGATATAAGNAAGTTTTATTCAAATTTTACCNTAATTTTTTTAATGATTTTCTTATTAATTCTTGAGTCTCTATNTTTAAATCTTTAGAAACAATTTNATTAATTACNGTTTGAACAGCCTTNTTTTTATAACCAAGACTTATAAGAGCCTGATATGCATCAGAACGATCAAANTCAGGTGATTCAANAGGNAATTCATCATCAGAACTTGATATAAATTTATCTTTAAGTTCAATAATAATTAATTTTGCTGTTTTAGGTCCAATACCAGGTAAATCNGTTAAAACTTTAACCTCTCCNGCAATTAGCCGCTTCTTAAATTCANTTGGATTAACAGTTGATAAAATAGAAATTGCTTTTTTAGGCCCTATTCCTGAAACACTAATAAGAGAAATAAATAAATCTTTCTCAAGATTATCTTTAAATCCATATAAACTCTGAGAATTTTCTGAAACACTAAAGTATGTATCAAGAGAAATATTTTCTAACAATTCTGGCAAAACATTNTAAGTATTTAAGGTTATANTCACTTTATAACCAAGACCATTATTATCTATAATAGCATAATTTGGAAATTTCTTTATTAATTTTCCTGAAATAAATTCAATCATAATTCATCCAATTTAATTTGATTATTATGGCATAATGCAATAGCTAAAGCATCTGAAGCATCATCAGGAAAATCTNAATTTTTCAAATCNAGTTCTCTAATAACCATAAATTTAACTTGCGATTTATCTGCATTACCATTTCCTGTAATTGATTGTTTAATTTTTCTAGGAGAATATTCAAAAACAGGCATATTATTATTTGATGCACATAACATTGCAACACCTCTAGCATGNCCTAATAACAATGCTGATTTTACATTTTTACCAAAAAACACTTCTTCTATAGANAATACATTTGGTTTNTATTTTTTTACTATTAAAGACAAATCATCATATATTGTTTTTAANCTATAAGATAATTTTTCTTTTTTATCTGGAGAAATAATACCAAAGTCAATTGNTTCTAAATTATTATTTCCATTAATTTGAATCACTCCATANCCAGTATTAATNAAACCTGGATCAATNCCCANTATTATCATTATTATNTTATCTCAAAATTTGANTGAACNTTTTGNATATCATCATGATCATCCAATTGTTCCATTANATTCANTACTTTTGAAGAATCATTATTAGAAATCTCAACAGTATTCTTNGGNACTAAACCTACTTCACCTTCAATATTAANATTTTGTTTTTCTAAATAACTGCTAACAATATCAAAATTATCAGGTGTTGTTGTTANTATATAGTTTNCTTCATAATCTTCANAATCTTCTATTTCTAAATCNAAAAGTTTTTCTTCTTCTATATCATTTTTTGATATCGAAATAGTTCCTTTTTTTTCAAACATCCAATTTACACAACCNGATTCNCCAAGATTTCCACCATTTTTTGAAAGAATATTCTTTATTTCAGATACCGTTCTTTTTTTATTATCTGTTAAACANTCTAATATAATTGCAACGCCATTTGGTCCATAACATTCATAAATAATATCATCATACTTAACACCTGGCAAATCACCTGTCCCTTTTTTNATTGCTCTTTCAATATTNGCNACAGGCATATTTGAAGACCTAGCTTTTTTTATAGCTAATCTTAAAGANGGATTCATATCAGGATTTCCACCTAAATCTCTTGCAGCTAAAGTTATATCTTTAGATAANCGTGTAAAGATNGCACCTCTTTTTGCATCAGCNGCACCCTTTTTACGCTTAATTGTTGACCATTTACTATGTCCAGACATATAATGTAATTATTTATTAGAATTTTCTTTATCTATTGCTTTTTCTACTTCATCTTTNATTTCACTTGAAGCTTTTTTAAACTCACTAATACCTTTGCCTAATCCNTTAGCTAATTCAGGCAATTTTTTTGCTCCAAACAATAATAGAATAACAAATAAAATTAATATTATTTCTCCACCACCTAAACCAAACATTTATNCTCCTATATTTTATTTAAAATATCTTAATAAATACCAAGATACAAACAATCCTAACATACTTACAATGCTTATATCAAAGAAAAAACCTNACTTAAATCTTAAAAAACCTAATTCAACCCAATTATTACTACTGGCTCCANATCCTAAAGAATGAGTTAATAGAAAAAANTTTTTNACAACTCCATCTGGGATGAAGAAAGATACTAATAAACTAAATATTGTTCCTACCATCATNCCTATTAATAAAACAAAAAATATAAAACTTATTTTTTTATTCATATTATATATTACTTTCTAATATCGATTCAAAAATTAACTTACCATCCTCAGAGCCTAGTATCTTATCACATGCTCTTTCTGGATGTGGCATCATACCTANGACATTACCCATATCATTCGATATNCCTGCAATATCTAATTGAGAGCCATTTGGATTATTTAAATATTTGAATAAAATCCTATCATTATCTTGAAGTAATTTAAGAGTATCATCATTTGCTATGTAATTACCCTCTCTATGAGCTATTGGCATTTTAAGTNTATCACCAATTTTTAATTTATTAGTAAAAACACTTGAATTATTNTTAACCTCAAGNACAACATCCTTNCTTAAAAATTTTATTTTTTTATTATTTATAAGNGCTCCTGGTAATAATCCNCACTCTAATAATATTTGAAAACCNTTACAAATTCCTATTATGGGGGTTCCTTTTTTAGATTTAGAAACNACCTCNTTCATAATAGGAGAAAACTTNGCAATNGCTCCAGTTCTNAAATAATCNCCATATGAAAAACCNCCTGGAATTAAAATCATATTATATGAATCTAAATTTGAATTTTTATGCCAAACAAAATCAACCTCAATATTAAAGGTTTTANTTAAAACATAGTAAGCATCATTNTCACAATTTGAGCCTGGNAAAACTAACACTGCACATTTAGTCATTTATTATCTCATATGTATATGTTTGAGTATTTGGATTAACAAGTAATTTTTTACAAGATTCATTNGCTATTTTATCAGCTTCTGANTTAGNTATATTATCAAATTCCATTTCAATATATTTACCTATCGTNAATGAACNAATTCCTTTTATACCAATNGAATTTAGNGCATTNCCAGTNACCTTNCC
This sequence comes from Fidelibacterota bacterium, assembly GCA_002705605.1. Taxonomy (GTDB): domain Bacteria; phylum Fidelibacterota; class Marinisomatia; order SCGC-AAA003-L08; family D37C17. The sequence continues at coordinate 11,581 of PAJD01000019.1, forward strand.
TTGAGGATCTAAAATTCCATCTTTATATTTTATAAATATTTTTGCTTTCATTTNGNACTTTCCTCATTTATTATAGTTGANAAAANATTTTANTACATTNCCAAATATATATATAGAAATAAATAATAATAATATNATATCATAATCTTTATAATATACNGATACNCATAAAATAATNAANAANANAATGACCTTNATTAAATCTTTATTATTCTGTTTATTNATTTTAAANCTAATTAATGGGAATTTTTCATAATTAACCTTTGACATTAATAATAAAGAACTCAAAATAGATATCAATAATATCATATAAGGAATNTCAATTANCCAACTTAATGAACTATATACTATATTTTCAAATTTATTTAATCCAAGAATGAATCTAATTGGAGCATTNTTTACAAATAAAATTATTGAACAAATCAAAATTGCATTAGATGGTGTNGGAAGACCTAAATATTTTTCAGAATCTCTCATCTCTCCAAAAGNNTTATACTTAGCTANCCTAATTGCACCTANAATCAATGGAAATGANCTTAANAAAATTAAATTCACCATATTAAAATAATCAGGAAATGTTACCGTATAAAAAACAAAAATTAAAAGNGATGGNACCATACAAAAAGAAACNAAATCTGCNAAGGAATCTATTTCCTTCCCAAAGTCACTTGANACATTAAGCTTTCTTGCAACTTTTCCATCTAANGAATCAAGNATACANCCAATTAAAATCAAATAACAAGAAGTAGATATATAACTAATTTGATCATTTAGACTTAANGATAAGAGGACTATAGAAGTAAAGCCTAAAAATAAATTTGCAATNGTTATAANNCTNGGTATTGATTTCTTAATTGAAAAAANCATTANAATAAATCAATTTTTGATAGATTTTTCTTAATTCTNTCNCTGACATTTCCAACTGAAGGACTAAAATCTTCTCCTAATANNTTTTTNTATAATTCCATATATTTTTCNGATAATAAAATTCTTATTTCATCAGATAATTCTGGNGGTTTNCCTTCTCCTTGAAAACCTTTATCAATCAACCATTTCCTAATATTTTCTTTATCTAACATCTTTTGATTNATNCCTTTATTAAATCTNTCTTNATATTCNTCTTTAACCCANTANCTNCTTGAATCAGGAGTATGNATTTCATCAATTACAATNAANTCATCATTATAAATNCCNAATTCATATTTTGTATCAACAAGTATAAGTCCCATTTTATTTGCCCATTTTTGTCCTGCATCAAAAAGTTCTAAAGCATATTTTTCAGCNTTTTTNTAGANATCTTCTTCTACTAGAGAATCAATGATTTTTTCTCTAGAAATAGGCTCATCATGCAGACCATACTCTGCTTTAGTTGAAGGAGTTAATATAGGAGTATCAAATTCTTGATTTTCTTTTAAATTATCAGGCAACATAAAACCATACTGACCATTAATACCTTGCTTATACTCTCTCCATAAACTTCCTGTAATATATTGTCTTACTATTACTTCAACTGGTAATGTTTTAGCTTTCTTGGTTATTAAAACTTGCTCATCAGGAGATGAAACAAAATGATTAGGAACTATATCTTTTGTTTTGTTAAACCAAAAACATGCTATTTCATTTAATATTTGTCCCTTAAATGGGATTGTACCTAAAATATGATCAAAAGCAGATACTCTATCACTTGTTATCATTACAATTTGATCATCTAAATAAAAATTTTCTCTTACTTTACCACTATAGTGATCATCACTAATTTTCAAATCTATTTTTTCAAGTGTATTATCTAGCTGGCTTTTTATTACATCAATCATTTTAAATTTATCCTCTTATATATTTTATTAATGTTTATCATAATTTTATCTAAATTGAATAACTTATCTAAATCTTTTCTAGATAAATAATTTGATATCAATTTATCTTCTAATAATAATTCTTTAAAATCACATTTTTCTTCCCAAACTTTCATAGCACTTTTTTGAACAATTTTATATGCATCTTCCCTTTTTAATCCCTCTTTAATAAGAGCAATCAGAACCTCTTGACTAAAAATCAATCCATTTGTTAAGTTAATATTTTTCATCATATTATCTGGATATACATTGAAATTTTCAAATAAAAATGTCATTCTTTCTAGCATATAATCAGCTAATGAAGTTGAATCAGGCAAAATAATTCTCTCAACTGATGAATGAGATATATCTCTTTCATGCCATAAAGCAATATTTTCCATACTAGCCATTGCATTTGTTCTTAATAATCTTGCAAATCCAGTCATTCGTTCTGTTACGATTGGATTCCTTTTATGAGGCATAGCAGAGGAACCTTTTTGTCCCTTTAAAAAATATTCTTCAACTTCCAAGACCTCCGTTCTTTGCAAGTGCCTAATTTCTATTGCAATTTTTTCTATTGTTGAACCAATTAGTGCTAAAGAAGTTAAAAATTCTGCATGGTGATCTCGCTGTATAACTTGATTGGAAACTGTTTCAACATCTAATCCTAATTTCTTACATACTTTATTTTCTATTGATGGATCAATATGCTGATAAGTACCTACTGCTCCAGATATTTGACCTACACAAATATTTTTCAATGCATTCTCCCATCTTACAATACATCTTGAAATATCTTCACTCCACAAAGCATTTTTCAAACCGAATGTAATAGGTTCAGCATGGACACCATGCGAACGACCTATTTGAAATGTTTTTTTATATTTAACAGCATTTTTTCTTAAAACTGCATGGAAGCCTTTTAATTTTTTTAATATTATTTCACCAGATTCTTTACATTGCAAAGCTAAAGAAGTATCTAATAAATCAGAAGATGTCATCCCCATATGGAGATATCTTGAATCAGGGCCAATGTTTTCAGCAAGATTAGTTAAAAAAGCGATAACATCATGTCTAGTTTCTTTTTCAATCTCCAAAACTCTATCAACTGAAAATTTTGATTTCTTTTTTATTACCTGAAATGACTTTTTAGGAACAATGCCCATTTCCATCATAACTTCAGCTACAGCTATTTCAACTTTTTCCCAAGTTTTAAATCGATTTTCATCAGACCAAATTCTTTTCATATCTTTTGTGAAATATCTATCTATCATTTTATGACCTCATATATTAAGAAGTGAAATTGAACTTAAATCATACATATAAATATATTATATAATTAACAATTTTTATATAAAGAATTTTAATAATATACCTTATATAAATACAATCCTAATGCTGGTGCTGTTATAACCTTTTTATTTGTGCTAGGGTTTTTAATCATACTATTAAATTCTTCTACCGTTATTCTATTTTTTGATACCTCTACCATTGTCCCAACGAGCATCCTCACCATATGGTGCAAAAATCTATTAGATCTAACTCTATAAGAAATAGTATCATCTGTAATTTCCCATATAGATTTAGAAATAGTACATAAATTTTTTTCTTGCAAAGAAATTGATTTGCAAAAATTACTAAAATCATGCTCTCCTAATATAACCTCTGAACATTCTTTAAGCTTATCAATATCTAGACTATAACTTTGATACCATGAATAATTTCTTAAAAAAGGTGAGAAATTTCTTGAAATTCTATATAAATATTCTCTGTTTACAGCTGAATATCTCGAATTAAAATCTTTATTTATCTTTTTACAATCTAAAATATAAATATCTTTATTAACTTTAGAATTAATAGCGTCTATAATTTGTTTTTCAGACATATTCGTATTTTCAATTAAAAAATTTGCTGTTTGATTAAATGCATGAACACCAGAATCAGTTCTCCCAGAGCCATATAACTTTATATTTTTATTTTGAAAAATATCACGAATTGCAATTTGTATTTCATTTTGGATTGTTCTCTCATTAGGTTGTATCTGCCATCCTGAAAAATTAGAACCATCATATGAAATTGTAAGTTTAAAATTCATTTAATTCAATTAGTTGATAAAATCTTTAGTAAATTAATAAACAAATATGTTACTAAATTTATATAATCTAATTTTATTTCCTTGGCTTATTTTAGCTATAATCTCATTTTTATTTTTATTTAAAGTAGATGCACCTTATGGAAAATTTTCCAATAAAAAATGGGGATTTTTAGTTAATTACAAACTAGGCTGGTTTATTCAAGAGATTATTTCACCACTATTTTTATTCTGCTTTTTTATTTTAGGTACAGGCGAAAAAAATTTCATACATTGGTTTTTAATTTCTATTTGGGTAATTCACTATATCAATAGAAGTATTATTTTTCCATTAAGAATAAATAAATCATCTGAAATCCCAATATCTGTTATTCTTTCAGCAATATTTTTTAATATTATAAATGGATTTACTAATGGTTTTTATTTAGGGAATTTAGCAAGTTTTACAAACGACTACATATATAACTTGAATTTTATTCTTGGTTTAATTTTATTTATATTAGGAGTTTTAATAAATACTACTGCAGATAATATATTAATAAATATAAGGAATGAAAACAAAGGCTATCAAATACCACAAGGCAAACTATATAATTTCATTTCATGTCCTAATTATTTAGGAGAAATAATAGAATGGGTAGGTTTCGCAATTATGTGTTGGTCTATACCAAGCTTATTATTTGCAATATGGACGATAGCTAACTTGCTACCTAGAGCCATTTCACAACATAAATGGTATAAAGATAAATTTGATTATCCCTCAAATAGAAAAGCAATAATCCCTTTTATTTTATAATCTTTTAATATTTAGAATGAAAAAATTTAAATTTTCAAAGCCACTAACAAATAATAGCAATAAATTTATTAGTTTAGATTTTGAAGTGATCTCAGAAAACAAAAATATTACAGATTTAACTAGTACATATATTATTAGCAAAATATGGAGAGGTAAATTTTTTATAAAAAGATTAATAAATAAAGTATTTAAACATAAAATAAACAAAAAGTTGAATTGGAATAAAAAATTTTGGGATGAAATTAAAATATTAAATACAAAATTCTCCTACAAATTACCAGATCAAGTTTCTTCCTTGGAACAATTAAAAGATATATTAGTAAATGAAACAAATTCTAAAAGAATGAAAGATATCTTAAAATATCAGAAATTATTAAAAGAAAATATCAATATGAATCTTCCCTTATTTATAACTGGGAATGCTTTAAATAGACTAGGTGCTAATGTAAATAGTGATGATATATATTTTCTAGATGGAAGCAGGCGATTAATCGCAAATATTTTAAATGATAATATTAATAATAAAGCATTAATTATTGAATTGAAATGATAATTTCTCATAAATATAAATTTATCTTTTTAAAAACTAGCAAAACAGCTGGGACAAGTATTGAAATAGCACTATCTAAATTTTGTGATGAAAAAGATGTTATCACTCCTATTTCACCAAAAGATGAAATAATAAGACAAAGCCTTGGATACAGAGGGCCTCAAAATTATATTTCAACATTTAGAGAATATAAATTTATGGATTGGTTAAATTTTTTTTTAAAATATAAAAATAAAAGAAAAAAACAATATTATAATCACATAACTGCAACAAGAACAAAGAAAATTTTAGGCAATGAAAAATGGAATGAATATTATAAGTTTTGCTTTGTTAGGAATCCTTGGGACAGAGTAATATCACAATATTTCTGGAGAACAAAAAATAAAAATCCAAAGTTTTCAAAGTTTATAAAATCAAAGCATTATAAAGATTTAATAAAAAAGGGAGAAAATATTTATACAATTAATAATAATATAGTCGTTGATAAAATTTTTAAATATGAAGAGATAAATGAATCTATGATTAAATTAAAAAAAATATTAAATCTACCTGAAGAAATCAAACTACCAATAACAAAATCCGATACAAGAAAAATTAAAAAAGATTATAAAACTTTTTTATCCAATAATAATAGAGATTACATATATAATACTTTTAAAAAAGAAATAAAAAAATTTAACTATAAATATTAATTTTTTAGATTACAGGATGATTTTAAAAAGGAAATATAAAGATGAGAGTATTTGTTTTATCACCACAACGATGCGGATCAGTAAGTTTAAGTGCTGCATGTAAACATATAACTAATTTTACTTCTGGACATGAAACAAGGACTGAACTTGCAATAAAATATCCTAATGATCATATCGAAATAGATAATAGATTAGCATTTTTTTTAGGAAGACTTGAAAAAAACTATGGAGATAATGCCCATTATGTTTATTTAAAAAGAGACCCTAAAAAAGTCGCCAACAGTTGTCTGAATAGATATAATTGGGGTATTATGAGGGGGTATCATAAGAGAATATTATTATTTAAACCAAATTCAACAAAATTTGAAATTTGTATGGACTATGTTAAAACAGTCAATACAAATATTGAACTTTTTTTAAAAAATAAAACAAATAAAATTGAAGTTAATGTAGAAAATTTTGAAGAAGATTTTAAGAGATTTTGGGATTTTATTGGTGCAAAGGGTAATCAAAGCACCGCGATTTCAGAACTAACTAAAAAACATAACACATCAAAAAAACGAAGGCTTGATTATATTTTAAATAATTTTTTCAAAAAATAAATGCTAATTAATTTTATTAAAAGTATAATATTTTCAGTTTTTTTTTCACTTTCATTTATAATGGCTGAAGAAAACTGGAAAGAAAATTTCATTTTTGAAAGAAGTACGTCATTTGGCTTAATGAGTGAAAAATTAGGCACAGACTTTTGGAATTTTTCATGGACTATCTATAAAAAAGATAATGATGAGATTTTTATTAGTATTGGTCCTTCAGTTTTTATTCCAACAAATGCAGGTATTGGCTGGAAACACTATTTCAAAACGTATGGTAAGCAAGAAAATATAAAACCATTTTCATCCATGTCTATATTTTCAAGATCTTCAAATAAAATGAGTAATAATAGTGGCGATGCAATAAGAGATGATGATTGTATTGGTGTATCTGGAGGAATATCCTATTTTGTACCTAAGCTTAAAAAAAGACGTGCTCATATAAATGTAGGAGTCTTTGTTAGCTATGATTTTCGGAACAAGCCATTTGTAATTCCTGTTATTAATGTAGAATTTAAAAAGCTTAATAAAGAATAATAATTATTATTTTCTATCATCTATTAAAGATTTGACTACAGATGGATCTGCTAAAGTAGATATATCTCCTAAATTATCTATATCATTCTCAGAAATTTTTCTAAGAATTCGTCTCATGATTTTACCAGATCTTGTTTTAGGCAGACCTAATGAAAACTGTATTTTATCAGGATATGCATGTGGACCAATAATTTCTCTAACCTTTAATCTAATTTCATCTTCTATAATTTTACTTGATTCTATACCTGTCATAAGAGTAACAAAAGCATATACTCCTTGCCCTTTTATATCATGAGGATATCCAACAANAGCNGCCTCAGCTACATCTTTATGNTGNCCAATTGCNCCTTCAATTTCAGCAGTACCTAATCTATGNCCTGAAACATTTANAACATCATCNACTCTNCCTGTAATCCAATAATCNCCATCNNTATCTCTTTTAGCACCNTCNCCNGTAAAATAATANCCNNTAAATTGNGAAAANTAAGTATCAAAAAATCTTTTATGATCNCCATANACAGTTCTCATTTGNCCTGGCCATGATTTNTTNANNGCNAATAANCCTTCTGCNGGATTTCCTTTAATTTCANTNCCNTCNGGATCTAAAATANCAGGNTCAATTCCAAANAANGGTTTTGTNGCTGAACCAGGNTTCAANTTTNTTANAGCNGGNAATGGAGTTATTAATATTCCACCNGTTTCTGTTTGCCACCATGTATCAACTATTGGNCATTTTTTCTCNCCTACAACTTCATAATACCANTCCCATTCAGGTTTTTTAATGGTNTCNCCAACAGAACCTAGNAATTTNAAAGATGACCTATCTGTATTTTGAACAAATTTATTNCCTTCTTTCATNAATGCTCTTAAAGCAGTTGGAGCNGTATAAAATATATTTACNTTGTGNTTATCNACAATTTTCCAAAANCTACTAAAATCTGGATAATTTGGTACTCCTTCAAACATTAAAGTTGTTGCTNTATTTGANAANGGACCATAAANGATATAAGAATGNCCTGTAATCCAACCAATNTCAGCNGTACACCAATATATATCTTTATNATGATAATCAAATACAACTTCATGTGTATAAGATGCATANACTAAATAACCACCTGTTGTATGCAATACNCCTTTNGGNGTACCNGTTGANCCNGAAGTATAAAGAATAAATAAAGGATCNTCNGAATCCATCCATTCTGGTTTACANGATGAAGATATATTNANCATTTCNTCATGCCACCANANATCTCTACTTAATTTCATTTNTATNTTAGCAGATGTTCTTTTAACNACAAANACTTTATCAATTGAAGGGCANTGAGAAATAGCTTTATCNACATTTTCTTTCATTGGGATATCTTGTTTNANTCCNCTTACNCCTGTATCTTGNGTTACAACTACCTTACATTTTGAATCATTAATTCGATCTCTTANTGANTCAGNTGAAAANGCTCCAAAAACAATNGAATGAANAGCTCCAATTCTAGCACANGCTAACATTGCTANAGNTAANTCTGGAATCATTTGCATATATATNCANACTCTATCNCCTTTAATNACATTATTAGATTTTAAAACATTTGAAAATTTTGAAACTTCAATTAATAATTCTTTATAAGTANATTGTTTATCNTCTGATGGATTATTACCTTCCCATATTAANGCNATATCATCACCATGNCCACTTTCTANATGNCTATCAATACAATTATATGNAACATTTAATTTTCCATTTTCNAACCANTTNATTTTNGCTTNTGANTAATCAANATNTGANANNTTATCCCAATNTTTAAACCAATGAATTCTTTTTGATANTTNAGACCAAAANTTTTCANTATTNNCTATTGATTCANTATATAATTTNGAATATTNNTCTTTTTTAATATGAGNAATATCTATATCNTTATATNTNNTCAATNATAAGCATCCTTNCNTAAATCAGNTTTACATTCAAAACAATCTGATTTATTNGTTACATTNTCAATTCCNCATTNAATACAAAAATTAAAATTGTTAGANTTTGAACTAGAANCTNAAATTTCATCTTTAATATCATCAGANAAATCAAANAAATCATCAATNTTAACAGAACTTTCAGANAATATNTTTTTATGAAGAAAAATATNTTTCTTAAAATTTTCTTTAAGATNTGAATCAGATATTTTNTTAGANCANAANTCTAATAAATCTTGAGCCTTTGTTTCAAANTTGTAAGATTCATTAATCATATTATTTTNACTATACANTTGACTTAATAACCAAAAAGCNTAAGATTTATTTTGAGCTCTATTTATATCATTAATTTTTTCAATNAAAGAGTCATCAATTTTGCTCTTTGTAATAACTAATTTAAAAACTTCAATAAGAATNTTATATTTATCATTTTTTAATTTTANATCCCTTTTANTGAATGTTTCTTCTGANAAATTTCCATTTAGATATAAATTCATATATAAATAAAAAAGGACCTCATTAAAATATTTAGATTTTATTGAATAAAGTATATCTAAACTTTCATTATATAAAGAATCAGATTTTTTAAACTTACCATTATTAGAAAAAATATGTCCTTCTAATTTNAGATAATGNCCTTTTAATTCNTTATTTATATTTTNGGNGAAATTACTNTTAATATCTTTTATAATTTTATTTGCATAATCCATTCTTCCAGTAGAAATAAAAGAGTTACATAAAAAACCAGNAGTTTCAAGTTTTAAATNNTTATTCNTTGTTGATTCNNAAATTGAATTTGCAAATTTTATACTNCCAGAATAATCNCCTTCTTCATAATNNNAATGCATTTTTTCNNTATATNTTTTNTCATTTGAAACATAAATATTTGATGANNTNCTNTACCANNCAACCATATTATTATAAACTTCATANGTTAANTGATTAGATTTATTAATTTTAAATTTTTTATATTCTCTTGTAAATATATTTTTTACATATTCAATTTNAGAATTTAATTTTTCACTTATTAGAATTCCTCCTTTTGGAGCCAATGGTTCAAGTTCAGATGCTATATCAACACATTCNCCATGATATTCACCTTTTTGTATTTGATATTTNCCAGAGTGAATTCCTATNCTNATTCTAAATTTTCTATTTTTNACACTTAACTTATTTCTCTTATTAATTTTTGTTTGTATATCNGTAGAACATAAAATTGCATTCGTANANTCTNNAAATATGNCAACAAANCCATCACCTCTATTTACTAAAACTTTTCCATCAAAAGATTCGATAGACTTTAATATTATAGAATCATGTTCTGTTAATAACTCAAGAGCTAATTCTTGATTATCTCCAGTCAATTTACTGTAACCTACAATATCAGTAACAATAACTGTTCCAATTTTCATTAAATTATCTCTTTGTTAATGAAGTCCCACAATCAGGACAAAATTTAAAATCATTTTTTGTATTATTATATGAGCAGTTAGGACAAAAATTAAAATAAGTACCATATTGCGGNCATATTGAGGAGTTATAATCAACATTTTCAGGAATAGGGATAGAAACTTTTTTATCTTCAACTTTTTTATCTTCTAATTCAGTATTATAAGGAACCGCTTTATCATTTAACATTTGTTTATGCATATAAGTACTTAAATAATCATTTCTATACTTTTCATCAGAAATCTTTTCAGCAGATTTTACTAAACCATCTTTGGATAATTTTTGAAATTTATCTGCTTTTTTCTGATTNCCAATATTTAAATAAGTTTGACTTACATATAAACATTCTCTATTGTTTTCTCTTTCAGAAGAAGAATCAATAATCTCTTTAGCTAATTTATCTACATCATTTTCTTTGCACTTATTTATTTTCGATCTAACTAACATTTGTACAGCTCTTGATGTTGTATCATAAAATGATACGTCTTTTCTTCGTGATGTAATTAAAACTGCTTTATCTATATACTCTAAAGCTTTATCATATTTACCTTCATAATAATAAGCAGTAGCTAAAAATACTATTGTTCCTTCATAAGCTGATCTATGCTCAGCTTTTTTGTGNTTACTCATTGCAGTTTTAAAATGNTGCTGAGATTTTGTCCATTTTTTCTGATCTAAATACATAATACCTAATGCTCTATGGCACATACCAAGTGAATTAACATCATTCATATTTTGACAAATATCTAATGCTTCTCTAATATCTTTTTCAGCANTNTCATACTGNCCCATGAAAACCCTATACATTCCTAAATAAGTTTTTAGTATAGAATCATACATTTTNACATTTAATTCTTGAAAAATATCTATTGCTTCAATAGAATAATTAATTGCTTTATAAAAATCACCAATTCTTCTATAAACAAGAGAAGTATTATATAAAGTTGTTGCAATACCNCTTTTATCATCTAGCTCTCTTTTAATATCTAAAGCTCTGTTATAATAATCTANTGCTTTTTCTAATTGNACATTTTGGCTATGTACTAATCCAATATTTTGTAATAATTTTGATTCTTCATCTAAATTATCTTCTTTTGCTCTNAGCTCTAANGCCTTTTCAAAATAACCTANAGCATTATTGTACTTAGCCCATCTAGCATAAATAATTCCATAACAATTATTAATACCNGCCATACCTGAATTATCTCTTTCTTTTNTTGCAATAAGCATAGCATCATCAAGTATNTCAACAGCTCTTTCATATTGATTATTTTGAAACATCGTCATGGCATAATTATATCTTGCTTCCACATAANTAGGCTCTATCTTTATAGCCTTCTTAAATAGATCCTGTGAAATTTCTCTATCAGTAGTACTNCTTGCTTTGAAATTAGTATACTTCGCTTTAATNAATAATTCATATGCTTCAGGAGAAATTTTATCTTCTTTATCTAAATTATCTAATAATATCTGTGGAATTTCTAATCCTATTGATTCTAAAACTTTAATAGCAATTTCAGAACGAATGCTTTGTATNTTTTTAGCTTTACCTTCCCAACTTTTATCCCATATNAAAGAAGAAGTTTTAATATTTGAGAAATGCATTGATAATTTAAACTTATNANCAACTTTCATAATATTACCTTCGATTAAAAAATCAACATTTAATTCTTTTCCTATTGAGTAAGAATCCAAAGTAGAATCTTTAAATTTTATAACTTCATTAATTTTTGGTATTCTCATTCTTTTTGCTTTACTTATATCCATAATNAAATCTTCAGTAATTCCATAACAAAAGAAATCATCATCAGNTGAACCTAAATTTTTNATATANGAAACTGCAATAGGTGTAACTNAATCTTTNCCAGANTTNCTATCANATAAATCAACACCTANTTCTATTAATTTNTCAGTAAGNTCTGANGGNGTTTCNTTATTAAATTCATTTTCATCTTGATATATTTTAAAAACTCTTTCNGGATCTTGTATATTTTTTAAAGCAATNCTACCCATATCTCTTAANAAAATATTNCTNTCACTTCTTATTGCATTATANACTGANTGAGTACAAACNGTACCATCTTTTTGAGCNATNGGNTGAATNCNTGCAGCTAAATTGACACCATCCCCNAANAAATCNCCATCTTTNTCATANACTTCTCCCATATGAATNCCAATTTTTCCATGNATTTGATAAGTATCTGGATTTTGTGAATTTTCTTTTTTAAAATTATAATGNATTGANANAGCACANCTAACNGCATCTGTTGANGATGGAAANTCAGCAAAAATTGTTTCATTAATATTTTTTATAATTCTACCATGATNNTTTNNAACATCTTTAGTAATAACAGAATCATAATCTGATAATATTTTTATNGCTAATTTCTTATCATTTGCNACATANTTATCATAATCAACAAANTTACAAAACATTACCGCAGCTAGTTTCTTTTTAGTATTCTTTGACATTATTTNAATTTACNTGATATGATAATATTTTTTTATAAAAAAATGGGGCTTATAAAAAGCCCCATCTTTCTAATTTATTTATTAAATAAATCTATTATTTCATTAGAACCATTTTCTTAGTCTTAATACCAGTNGGT
>PAJD01000020.1 GCA_002705605.1 Fidelibacterota bacterium
AGTATCAGCTGGATTGTATATATACAGTTTACAAACACCGACTGGTATTAAGACTAAGAAAATGGTTCTAATGAAATAATAGATTTATTTAATAAATAAGTTAGAATTGTTCAAATTTTATTCCAGCATTTTTCAAACGATTAATCATTAAATCTCCAGTACACTCAACAGGAGTCATAATTCCAGCCTTACTTTTTAAATTATCATAATCATTAATAATGCATAATGCGATTTCTGAAATAAATTTTGCTGTTTCACCATAACCAGGATCACCACCGCTTAATTGCGTAACAACTTTTTCATTGTTACCTATGCCTACAAAAACTCCTTTAAACCAATTACGTTTTCTTTGTTCTATTGAGGGACCACTTCCAGATGGTCTTAATGATAACAACCATTTTTTAAATAACCCTAGCTTAGAAATAAATGTAATTGATAAGATAGATAGTATGAGCGCTATAACCTGAAAGAAGGTTTTAATCATCATATATTCATTAAATGAAAAATTATTCCCATAAATACTATCTGTTTTACTACTTCTATAAACAATCTGTTTATCAATTACAGGAAATATAACAGACCAACTTTTAAAATCTTTATTGTAAAATATTTTTTTTATTTTTTTACTTGAACCTGACTTTGATCCTCCCCCAATAATTGGTTTATTAGAATAAAGTGCATTAATAAACGACGCCCATGTTCCTCCAGAGATTGTTCCTCTAGATTTTAAATAATAAGTAATATCTTTTTTATCTGATTTCATTTTACTTACAGTATACAATGTCCCCACATCTGGAATAATTGATTCCAAACCACATGAATTTACGATAATACTTTTTGAACTTGTTGCTGCTTCGGAATATTTTTTTCTAATTGTATGAACAAAATTAGGTTCACCTGTTAAGTCAACATAATGAGTAGAATTTTTTGTACAACTTTCTACTAAATATTCTCCATACAAACTATATGGTCCAACCACTGTTATGATTAATTTTGCTAAGCTTGTCATGGAATCTATAGACTCTTTATCAAAAGAATCTACTACAAGCATATCAGGATCATTGGGAGAAAATCTACTAGCAACTTTTTCTAACTTTTCTTTATCCCTTGCTGCGACAGCTATATTTAATTTTTTTGATTCTTCATGACTTAATAAATAATCACAAATTAATTCACCTGTAAATCCTGTTGCTCCAAATACTACTATATCATATTTTTTCAATTTTATTCCTTTATTTAAAATATTCCTTTAATTCTGATAAACCTCCAAAGTATTTATCATCTACAAATATTTGCGGCACAGAAGTTTTTCCACCAGTTTTATTTGCCATTTCTTTGACACTTTTTTTTGAAAATGTTATTAATTTTGTGCTATAATCAATCCCCCTGGATTGCAGAAGTGTTTTAGCTTCTTTACATGGCGTTCAGAATAAGTTTGAATATACAAGAACCTTGCTTTCTTTAGTAATATTAATCACCTCGTTTTTTTCAACCTTATTAGCAAATAAACCACATATAATTAATATCCATATTATTTTTTTCATTTATAATTCCTCTATTTATAATTGTTTAAGACAGTGTTTTAATTCTTTCTTTTTTACGCTCATCTCTATTGGCAGGATCTGGTATAGGTATAGCCTTTAATAGTTTTTTTGTATAAGAATGTTTAGGCTCACTGAATATTTTTTGTGTTGAATTAAATTCAACTAGTTCACCTAAATACATAACAGCTATTTCTTCAGAGATATGTTTTACTACAGATAAATCATGTGCTATAAATAAAATAGTAAGATTGAATTCTTCCTGTAAATCCATCATTAAATTAATTACCTGAGCTTGGATAGAAACATCTAAAGCTGAAACTGGTTCATCAGCTATAACAATTTTAGGTTCTGTCGCAAGTGCTCTTGCAATCCCAATTCTTTGTCTTTGACCACCAGAAAACTCATGTGGATATCTAGTAGATTGCTCTTTAGATAATCCCACTTTTTCAAGAAGCATATTTACTTTATCTATTTTATCTTTAATAGATAAATCTGTATGGATATCAAGAGGCTCTTTGATAATATCTTTTACAAGCATCCTTGGATTTAATGATGAAAACGGATCTTGAAAAATCATCTGCATTTTAGGTCTATATACTTGTAGCTCTTGTTTAGAAAGAGATAGAATATCAATATATTCATTCCCTTCTTTTAACCATACTTCTCCAGAGACTCTAACATCAGGAGCTGTAAGTTTTAATACATTTAATATAGCTTTCCCAAATGTTGATTTTCCAGAACCTGATTCACCAACGATTCCAATGGTTTTTCCCTGTTCAATATTAACAGATAAATTTTTAACTGCATTTACTTTTGCAACTTCTCTTTGTAGAATTCCTCCAAATAGAGGAAATTCAACACTTAAATTTTTAATTTTTAAAATAGGATCAGACATTTATCATCTCCTTTTTACATCGAACAAAATGATTTTTTTTAGCTTCAAATAACTCTTGATTTTCTTTTGTTCCCATACATGGGCATTCTTCAGGTTCAAATCTTGAACAAAACTTGCATCCATCGCCCATCTCTAAGATTGATGGCACCATTCCTTTTAATGCTTTAAGGCGTTTTGTTTTTCTTTCCATATGAGGTATAGAATTCATCAGTGCTTTAGTATATGGATGAAGTGGGTTTTTAAATAATTCTTCAATTGTTGCTATTTCTTGTATTTCTCCACCATACATAACAATAACTCTATCACATGTTTCAGCAACCACTGCAAGGTCATGAGTTATTAATAAAATTGCAGCATCTTTTCTTTTATCTTTTAAATCCATCATTAAATCAAGTATTTGAGCNTGAATTGTTACATCNAGTGCAGTTGTTGGTTCATCTGCTATTAATAATGAGGGATTACATTGTAGTGCCATNGCAATCATAACTCTTTGTCTCATNCCNCCAGAAAANTGNTGAGGNTATTCATCTATCCTTTGNTCAGGATTTGGTATGCCTACTGCATTTANNATNTCNANACTTTTTTTTGTTGCTTCATCNTCATTTANTTCATAATGTTTNATTAATATTTCGTTCATTTGAACACCAATTTTAAGTACTGGATTTAANGATGTCATNGGCTCTTGAAAAATCATAGCAATTTCTTTTCCNCGAATATCTTTCATCTCATCATAAGATAGGTCTAGTAANTTTNTGTTGTTATATATGATTTCACCGCTAACAATTTCACCTGGNGGATTTGGTATTAATCTATTGATAGACAATGATGTTACAGATTTTCCTGAGCCAGATTCTCCAACNATCCCTAANACTTCNCCTTTGTAAATATCAAAAGAAACATTATCTACAGCTTTAGCTGTTCCAGCCTCTGTATGGAAGTATGTTTTAAGATTTTTTATTTGAACTAATTTTTTACTCATTATCTTAACCTAGAATAAATTTTTGGATCAAACGCTTCTCTAACAGCTTCGCTAATAAATGTAATCATAAAAATAGTTACAGTTAATACAATAACAGGGAAAATTAGCATATGCCAGTTATCTAAATTTTCTAGAGCTTGAGATAATAAATTTCCCCAACTTGATGTTGGAGGTTTTAGTCCATAGCCTAGAAAATCTAATGAGACGAGAGTTCCTATATCTCCAATNATTGAAAAAGGTGCCCAGGTAATTATAGGTGTTAGGGAATTTGGAAGTATATGCTTAAACATTATNCTAGATGGTGATGCNCCCATTGAAACAGCAGCTGATACNTAATCTTTTGCTTTTTCTCTAAAAAATTCNCCTCTAACATAATATGTGATTCCAATCCATCCTTTTAGAAGCACAGACATTGTAGCCAGAAGCAATACATTTGGTTGCATAAAACTTGCTAATATCATAAGNGTAAATAAAAATGGGACAGCACTAAATATTTCCATTAATCTAACACCAAATAAATCAAGTTTNCCTGCAAAGTANCCAAGGCATGCNCCAATAGCNATCCCAATNATNTAACTTAAAACAGTGACAATGATNGCNAANGTAATACTNATTTTATATCCATCNACAATTCTTACAAANACATCACGNCCAGTATTATCTGTACCCAAGNAANTGCCTTCCNTTAAATCCAGCAGGTANAGTNGGNGGATGNTTTTCATTCCANACTCCATCTCTGTTTTCATCTATNAAAGGCTCTCCAAAATCATAAGNTCCATTATTATTATAATCATCATATTCTTCATCTANCTCATCTTTTAAATCTTCATGAGGATGATAGGGNTATATCGGCATTAAGATAAAATTNTNATNATNCTGTGATGATATTTCTTTCTTTAATTTTCTAAAGTCNACTTCAATTTTNTTACCTTTTTGATTGAATNTTTTTGCTTCATATAAAGGATAATTAATACCAGGNATAAAATCTAAGAGATCAATTATAGCAGGGAAATAATATTTATTNTCATATTTNAGTATTAAAGGTTTATTATTAATCCANAGTGGTCCAAGAAGNGCAATNATATAGAATAAAANTATAAGTANAAGNGAATANTATCCACGCTTAATNGATTTAAATCTTTTAATTCTTTTTTGTAATATTGATTCTGATGNTGTNCTCATTATTTAAANCNTATNCTTGGATCAATTAAAGCATANCATAAATCAGATATTANATTNCCTGCTAATCTNATTAGNGCTCCTATAACTACAAATCCCATTATAATTCCATAATCTCTAGAACCTATTGCTTTAAATGTAAGCATNCCAATNCCATCNATTCCAAAGACCTTTTCAATTAGATAGGATGATGCTAAGAANACNCCAATAAGACCACCTATACCTGTTGCAAGTGGAATTAAAGAATTTCTTACTGCATGATAAACAATNACNCTTTTTTCACTTAGTCCTTTTGCAAAAGCTGTTCTTACATAGTCTTGGCTCAAATTATCCATTAATGANTTTTTCATTAACATTGTTAATGTTGCNAATGAACCAAGCATATAACAGATAGTTGGTAGNAANGCATGTTTTATCTGNCCAATAAATTTNCCNTATAAGGTTAATTGTTCCCAGTCTTCAGGNCTCCANCCACGACTTGGNAGTATNGGAGNATCAAAAACACTAGTAGTAGAAAATATTAATAACATNAAAACTCCAAAGGCATAAGCNGGGATAGAAAAACCAACAAATACAATTCCACTTGTTACTACATCAAATCGTGANCCATGCTTTAANGCTTTTAAAATACCAAGTGGAATNCAGACAATGTAAGATAATAAAAATCCAGTTAATCCTAAGAATGTAGAAATATGGAGTCTATCCCAAATTAATTTTCCAACATNTTCATTATGCTTTGATGAGTGACCTAAATANCCTGTAAANACTCCTTGNCTTTGAGTCATTACAATACTGACATAATCCTCATCAAGAACTTTTTTAATTTCCCAATTAACTTCTTCCCATTCTTCAATNTCTTCNGCTTCTGGTAAAATTCCATANTCAGNATCTTCCCATTTAAAATCAGTTCCTGGNTGACTNCCTAATACTACTAGTTCTCCATTATCTTCTTCATAAACTAAAATCCATCTTTGAAGTGAAACAGGAACATATTTNCCTTGTCCAAGTACTTTNATTGTTTCTCTAAAAGGGTANCCTAATTCTGCTTCTTTGTATTTAATTTCTTTTTTTGCAAGACCAAGCCATATNAAATATCTTTTCCAAACAGGTTTGTCTAGCCCAAATTGCATACGAAGTTTTTCTAAAACTTTTTCTGAGAGTTCTATCCCACCTTTATCATTTGTAACTGATGTTGTACTTGAACCTTCTCCAGATTGCATTTTTGCTAGTTTGATTTGCATAACTGCTTGTTCAAAAGGGCCACTTGGAACAGATTGTAGAATAACAAAAACAAGCAGAGTCGTTCCAAAAAAAGTAGGAATCATTAATAATAATCGTCTTACAATGTAATCAAACATTAAATATTATTTCCTATTCCAATAGTCAATAATTTCATCTTCTTTTGGCATGCTTGTATTGTTAGATTTTGCTTTTTGTAATTGCTTTTCTTTTGATGGATCAATCCACCATAAAGTAATTGGACTTTGCCATCCGCTTGCATAGTATAAACCCCAATCTGGCATTTCAAATTTATTCCAATAAAGCATTCTTGCTCCATAAGGAGAGGTCCATCCAAGAGCATAATGATAAGAATTTACAGCAATGCTATCAATTTTATGAGCAAAAGGAATACGTTTTTTAGCATCCCACTCAGCATTATATTGTTCAATTAATTTATCAATTTCCGGGATAGCCATTGAAGTAATATTAGTTACTTCAAGCTTATCAGCAAACTTTGAATGCATCATCCCTTCAGGGGAAGGGAAAAAACCAGCAGTCCAACCTTGGGAGGTAACTTCATATTCTTTTTTCATTACTTTTGAAAAAGCAGCATTCCCATCCACTTGTTCAAATTCCATTTTAATACCAACTTGTTTTAAATCTTCTTGGAATGTAGAGTATATTCTTTCTGATCCTGGAGAAATCAAAAATTTAAATTCAAAAATATCACCATTTTTATTTTTAAGCCAAGGTTCCCCCTCAGGTCTATTCCAACCAGCTTCATTTAGAAGCTTTAAAGCCATTTGAGGACTATATTCTGTATATGGATTGTTTGGATTAGCATAAGGAGTTCCAAAAAAGAAAGTATTTAGCCTAGAGTATTCATTAAAGAATAATCTTTTATTTAATTTGTCTACATCAAATAAATGTGCAAATGCTTTTCTTATTCTGATATCATCATAGGGTTCTTTTTGTGTATTGAAGACTACACCTGAAGGACCCTTTGGTAAATAATTGAAGATCTTAATTTTTTGAATCCAACCTTTATCTATTTCATTGTAACCTTCAGCTGTAAAACGTTCAACCCACCATTGAGCTCTTGACCAAGGATAAATATCATAATCACCATTAACAAAACTGATTACCTGCTGATTTTCATCTTCAATAAATATAAATTTTATTTCATCAAAGTTATATATCCCAAAATTTCTTGGTTCATCTTTTGCCCAGTAATCATCTCTTCTCTTTAAGATAATATATCCTTCATTACCTTTTTTTGAATTTTGACTATCATACTCATAAGGACCTGACCCAGGCATAAATGAGAAATTATATTTTTCTATGTAGCCAGCCCCATCGATTTTATCTAAATAAAAAGAAGGCATAGGTGAAAATTGAGCTGCGCTTCTAAACGATCTCCAATCTTTTTTCTTAGCTGTAAATTTAACTATGTATTTTGACTCTGCTACAGGGACTTCAAATAAATCATTATAGTATGTAGCAACATTTGGGTCTTGATGCCCATCATCAATATTTAATTTAAAAGTAGATACAATATCTTTCGCAACTATATCTTGTCCATCAGCCCACTTTGCTCTTGGATTAATTCTAAACCAATAGGTAAGTGAATCATCAGCTATTTTCCAATGAGTTGCTATAACAGGCTCCCATTCTAAATATTCATAATTAAACCCAAGCAAAGGTTCATATTGCAATCCATCCATCAAGCTATTTATTTGTTGTCTGCTATCTTTCCCAAGTGCTCTAAATGTATTTGGGTATTCAGTGCCTCCAAGCATTGTAAATTGACCGCCTTTTATAGCATCTGGACTTCCGCTTGGTTTTACATCTGTATTTGTTTTCCAACCATAATATTTGTTTGATTTATCTGTACTATTTGATGATTGAAATGAATCTAACTCAGATTCAAAGTTTTTTCCTCCAAAATCAGCTGATTCGTTTTTTGATGTTTTTTTACTTTTTAAGTTAACCTTACGACCTTCTACTATTTCAATGTTTGAAACGGTAAAAATAACAATTAACATATAGTATAAATATTTAATCATTATCACTCCANTTTTTAATTAAAGATATTAGTAATATATTAAACCANGAATTATTTCAAAATTTATAATTTATAATTTATTTTTCTGAGTGATTTATTATTATTTTAAAAGGATAAATAAANTTAAAAAAAGAATAAAATGAATAATATAGATTTACAAAAAGCANTACAAAAAATAGATGTATCAGCTGATTGGATAGGCCTTAGAGAAGTACAAGAAACTTCCACTTATAGAATTATTAGAGATGGGAATCCTGAAAGCAATAGCATAAATCTTGATCATGGTATTATGGTAGAGGTTCTTGTTAATGGTCAGTTTGGATATTATGGAACCCATAAATTAGATTATGATTCTATTATAAATGCGGCTGAAAAGGCATGTAATGTTGCAAAAAATGCTTCCAAATATTCAATACATCCCTACACAGATAGTGTAAGGCCTAAAGCAGTTGGGAAATATGATTCTCCATATAAGATTAAAAATTATGATTTAGGTCAGTTAACAGATTTATTATTAAAATCAAATAAATCACTTAAAGCAAATGATAAAATTGTTACAGCAACATCAATGGCTAGAATTGTAGATATGAATATGAAATATGTTTGTTCAAATGGAAGTGATTTAGAACAAAACTTTTTATATGTTGGTCCTGGNTTTAGGGCAATAGCTCAAGATGGAAATATTATCCAAAGTAGATCATATACTGATCAATGTCAACAAACTGGGATGGAAGCTTTTAATGAAGATTTTGTTATGCAAAAGTGCGAATCTATATGCAAAGAGGCTGTAGAATTATTAGATGCAGATGAATGTCCAACAGAGCAAATGGATTTAGTGTTACACTCTGATCAAATGCTATTACAAATTCATGAAAGTATTGGTCATGCATTAGAAGTTGATAGAATTTTAGGAGATGAAAGAAACTATGCTGGTTGGAGCTTTGTTAATTTAGAAGATTTTGGAAAACTAAAGTATGGATCTGATTTAATGAATATTACTTTTGATCCTACAATAAAAGAAGAGTTTGCATCTTATGGTTTTGATGATACAGGGAATAAGGCTAGCAAAGAGTTTATTATAAAAGAGGGNGTTCTTCAACGTGGATTAGGTGGCTTGGAAAGTCAAGAAAGAGCTAATATTGAAGGAGTTGCTAATGTTAGGGCTTGTTCTTGGAATAGAGCACCTATAGATAGAATGGCAAATTTAAATTTAGAACCGGGAGATTCTTCTTTTGATGAAATGATTTCTTCTGTTAAAAAAGGAATTTTCATGCAAACAAATCGTTCATGGTCTATTGATGATTTTAGAAATAAATTTCAATTTGGATGTGAGTATGCTCAGCTTATTGAAAATGGGAAAATAACAAAAACAGTAAAAAATCCAAATTATAGAGCAATTTCAACTCCATTTTGGAATAGCTTAAAAAAAGTTGGCAACATGGATACTTTTGGTGTTTATGGTACTCCATATTGTGGTAAGGGTGAACCTAATCAAAGTGTAAGAGTAGGACATGCTGCTCCAATATGTGTTTTTAATAATATTGATATATTTGGAGGAGCTTAGGTATGAATAAATATTTTTCAATTTTAAATAATAACCTTTTTTCATTGGCTAGAAAAGATGAGGTTCTTATAACTAATTTTTCTGGAGAAAGCAGTCAGTTTATAAGATTTAATAATGCGAAGATAAGACAAACAGGGATTGTTGATGATATCAATTTTAGCATTACGTTAATTTCAAACAATAGAAAATGTTCAGTATCAATGACTTTAAAGGGTTTAGAGTTAGATGATAAAATGTTAATTGAGTCTTATCTTAATAAACTTAGAGAAGATATAAAAAATATTCCAGAAGATCCGTTTGTAGTACTTCCAAATTTTACAAATTCTACAAACGAAAAATATAAGGGTGATTTATTAAGTTTTGAAAATGCAGCTGATCATTTAACACCTATTATGAATGGTGTTGACCTGACAGGTATTTGGGCTTCAGGAAAAATATTTTTAGGAAATGCTAATTCATTGGGCCTTGAACACTGGTTTGAAACAGAAACATTTTCTCTTGATTACTCTCTTATAAATCCTTCAAGAAAAATGGTTAAGGCGTGTTATGCTGGAACAAATTGGGATCAAGATAATTATGAAAAATATATTATTGATTCAAAAAAGAAATTACAATTAATGGATAAAGATCCTGTCTCTATTAAGCCAGGTGAGTATAGGACTTATATTGAACCAATGGGAGTTTCTGATTTAATTGATATGTTTTCTTGGGGAGGAGTAAGTGAGGCATCTATTCAGCAGGGAGATAGCTCTCTAATAAAGCTTAAAAATTTAGAAAAAAAATTATCTCCATGTTTTTCATTAATGGAAGATTTTAGTAATGGAACCGTTCCAAGATTTAATGGAATGGGAGAAATTGCTCCTGAAAAGCTTCCTTTAATAGTTGCGGGTTCATTGAAGAATACTCTAGTTAGTACTCGTACAGAAAAAGAATATAATATAAAAAGTAATTTCGCATCATCTGATGAGGGTTTAAGATCTCCTATTATGTCTACTGGAAATTTAAAAGAAGAAGAAATTTTATCTAAAATAGATAAAGGAGTTTATTTATCAAATCTTCATTATTTAAATTGGAGTGATAAAATTGGTGGAAGAGTAACTGGGATGACAAGATATGCTTGCTTCTGGGTTGAAAATGGAGAAATTGTTTCACCTATTGAAAATATGAGATTCGATGATACGATATATAATATATTTGGAAATAATTTAGAAGATAGTACAAATCAGCTTCATTTAATTCCTAATGTTGGCACGTATGATGGAAGAAACTCTGGTGGTATTTATTGTCCTGGAATAATGTTGTCAAAGTTTTCTTTGACGCTTTAAGCTTGGCCTGATTTTCCCATATAATTATTTGAGTCAAAGTTTAAATCAAGNGTTGAGAATTCCCACATNTTTTTATCTGGAATATCAAAAATAAAATTCTTTGTTATTGGTTTTAATAGCCAATCTCCATTTTTTATTTCATCTTCAAGTTGACCTTTNTCCCATCCNGCATATCCCATATTAATTTTATAGTTTTTTGGACCAATNTTATTTTTTATATCATCAAGNATTGAATCNCTTGATGTTAATGAAATTCCAGATGAAAGTTCAATTGTATCATTTGATAAATATGANTTATCATGAAGAACAAAACAATTTTGAATATTGACAGGTCCACCAAAGTATATTTTTGATTTTATATTCATATTAGAAAAGATGTCTTTTAAAAATGATGATTCATTTCCATCAGAAACTATAGGCTTGTTTATTATAAGTCCCATTGCACCATTCTTATCGTGCTCACATACTAAAATAGTTGATTTTCTAAATATAGAATCACTTAGTCCTGGAGTAGATATGAGCAGATAATTTTTAAAATTCTTGAATGACATTTTTCTAATTTACATAATAAAAATAAATTAGAAAAAATATTATTTCAATTATGAAAATAAATATTTATTATTGAATTTATAATAGTGAATTTTATTACAAAATATATCTTTTTATTAATACTAATCTTTTCTTCGTGTGCTGTTCAAGCTCCACCAAGTGGAGGACAAGAAGATACGGTTAGTCCTTATATAGTTGAAGTATCTCCTCTAAGTGGAAGTATGAATTTATCTGATAAAGATAATATTGAAATAATATTTAATGAAATGATTGATCCAAATTCTATTAAGTCTTCAATAGAGACTTATCCTGATATTGAAATTAAGATTAGTAGGTATGGAAAAAAAATTATCATTAAACCTAAAGATAAATGGCCCTTGGATAATATTTTTAAAATTAAGGTTAAGAGAGGTATCTCCGATTACTTTGGCAATAAATTAGAAAGTGGTAAAGTATTGACCTACAGTACATCTAAAAAAATATCAGATGGTTTTATTAAAGGTAAAGTTTTTAATAATGATAATTTAAATCTATCAACGATAGCTTTATATGAAATTATTAATAATGAATTATTTTATTATAGCTCAATAGAAAATGATAATAATAATATGTATTCTTTTGAAAATATTGGAAACGGTAATTATGTCGTAGTTGCTATTGAAAATAATATAGAAGATATTTATAATGATGTAGAAAAATATAGTTATGGAATATATACTGAAATTATTCAATTAACTGATCAAAAAAATAAATTTAATGATATTAATATCATGCTTTCATTCCCTGATTATAAAGATGATATTATTTATTTAACTTCATATAATAATTTTTATGGGGAAATAGAGTTTCTAAGTGGAGATGAAATTTTCTTAATTAATGAAGTATTAAATAAAGATAGATATCAAGATAATAAATCGTATGTCTTATATGATAATTCTTTAGATAGCATTAATATAAATTATGATATGAGAAACTATATTAGGAGTTATACTATCAATAATAGATATAAGTTAAATAAAATTCTTATAGATTCTATTTCACCAGAAATAAATGATTCCTATTTCGATAATCAAAATTATATATTAAAATTTTCTGAGCCAGTATATGTCAATAGTATAGCTTCTCCCTTTTATTTGATTGATGATAATGATACTACATTTTTAAAGTATAATTATCTCAATCCGTATACTATAGAATTAAATGATATTGATTTAGTTGATAATCAAATATATATGAACAATTTATCAATAACAGATTATAGTGAATCTAAAAATATATTAATAGATGGTAAAATAAACTTATTTTCTGGATTAAAGCAATCTGTTGATAACGGTGGTGATATTAGTGGAAATATTAGTTATAGTGGAAATAATAACATCATTGTTGAACTTAAAAATATAAATTCAAATGAATATAATAGATTATTAATTGATATGTCTGGAGAATTTAAATTTGAGAATATGGCTCCTGGCAAGTATTCTATCTGGGCTTATGAACATATAAACCCAATTACAGATTATTACTATAATGGCTCCTTGAAACCGTTTAAATTAGGAGCACGCTTTGGATTGTACAGTGGTCAAATTGAAGTGAGGGCAAATTGGGATATTGAAGGAATTAATTTTAATATAGATGAATAAGATGAAACATGTTATAATGTGTGGAGGTTCAGGATCTAGGTTTTGGCCGCTTAGCACATCTAAAATGCCTAAACAATTTCTAAAATTGATAGGGAATAAAAGTCTTTTACGTTTAACGGTTGATAGATTGTTAAACATATCATCAATAGAAAATATTTTTTTAGTAACATCAAAAAAATATGAAGATTTAATTAAATCTGAAATTCCAGAGATCTCTGAAGAAAACATATTATATGAACCTTCTGCTAGAAATACGACTGCAGCAATTTATTATGCCCTTAAAACTATTAAATCAAAAAACAATTCTTCGGTTGTAGGTGTATATCCTGCAGACCAT
This sequence comes from Fidelibacterota bacterium, assembly GCA_002705605.1. Taxonomy (GTDB): domain Bacteria; phylum Fidelibacterota; class Marinisomatia; order SCGC-AAA003-L08; family D37C17. The sequence continues at coordinate 13,299 of PAJD01000020.1, forward strand.
TATATCAAAAGTGAACAAGATTTTGTTGCTAGTGTTAAAGAGGCACATGATTTAGTTACTAAATATAAAGAAAGAGTTTATACGCTTGGAATAAAGCCTAATTATCCTTCAACAAGCTATGGTTACATTCAGTGTGATGCAGATAATGAAAATTCTTATAAAGTTGCTCAGTTTTGTGAAAAACCTGATTTAAATACAGCAAAAAAAATGATAGAATTAGGTAGCTATGTTTGGAATTCTGGAATGTTCTTCTTTGATATTCAAACAATGTTAAATGAGATTAATTTATTTGTCCCTGAAATGGAGCCATTATTTGGTGGAGTAGATATAGAAGATTTTAACCAGATTGAAAATATATGGAATCAAATTCCTAAGATTAGCATTGATTATGCTGTTATGGAAAAAACACAAAAAGCTTTTTGTATAAAATTAGATTGTGGATGGACAGATCTTGGAACTTGGGTATCATTGTATGATTTGCTTGATAAAGATAAAGATGGTAATGTTTTTAATGGAAATGTTTTTAGTCACAAAGCATCAAACAATTTAGCTATTGCTAAAAACTCTAATATTGGTATCGTTGGTCTTGATAATATCGCTGTTGTAGAGTATGATAATCAGATATTAGTTATTAATTTATCTGATAGTGAATCAGTAAGAAAAATTATAAATCAGTTAAGTGATAGTGATAAATAATTTTCAATTAAAATTATTGTTTATAAACCAATTTTATTTTTAGGTTAGAGCTCGTTTTAATATAGGAATTAAACTATTTAAAATAATTCAATTCCGGTATAGCTCAGTTGGTTAGAGCAGCGGACTGTTAATCCGCGTGTCCCAAGTTCGAGTCTTGGTACCGGAGCAAGAAGAACCCCTTGAAAAATCGAGGGGTTTTTTATTTTTAAGAATGTATTCATTTATAGTCAAATATAATTATTTATGATGATATTAGTACCCCAAGATTAGTACCCCAATTTAATTTTCAACCTAATTTACCCCCCTTAACCCCTTATTCACGGCAGGGTGGGTCGATAATATAATAGGCACACACATTCTGAATATATTTTTGAAAAATATTTTGTAAATTCTGATATGAGAACTAAAGATAAAAGAAATAAACAAAAATTAAAATTTGACTACATAGACCACTTGCAATCTCTAGGTAGAATATGGAAAGAACATTGCAATTTAGTTGATTCAAAAATATCTAAAAGTAGTAAAAATTATAATAATGAAGTTGTAAAATTAATGAGCAAAAGTCAAAAAAAGAATTTTTGTTTAATTCTAGATAAATGTGATGACATTGTTTTAAATGTTCGTAGAATTGATGGAAGTCTTAGGAATTCGCATCAAAATTTTTCCATTTATAAAGAACTAATTTCTCAACAAAATAATTAATCCCAATAAAAGAGCATAGCACACATTCTAAATATATTTTTGAAAAATATTTTGTAAATTCTGATTTTCAAATAGTGTCATTTGATCTGTAATGATTCAGAATATTTAGTAAACGTAGTATATTTTTTTAGTATATTTTTATTAATATTTTTAAATGATGGCCCACCAAGAAATAATTTAATGTTAAATTCTTGTGCTAAAGTGCTAATTTCCTCTAAATCTTTATTTGTTTTAATTAAGTTATCTTTTACAGTGGAAGTACAGCACTGTCTATCACAAAGATAAATAAATATAGCCTCATATTTTTTATTTGATAATAGTTTTTTAATATCTTTAGTGTCAGTATTGGAGCCGCAATTATCTACATTGAAATTGTTATTTTCTAGTAATATTTGTATCATATCAATTGGTAGATCGGGTATGTCGTTTTCAAGATTTAAACATAAAATATTTTTGTTACAATCAGACCTTTCTTTACCTACAGTTAATTTGAAATTATTTAATGCTTTTGATATGATTTTTCTTGCAATATGCTCTTCAGCAATTGAGATTTCACCTTTATCTAGTTTATTTTGAATTTTTACGAGTATTTTTTCAATATAATTATCCATCATATCTACAAGCAGGATTCCATTTAGATATAATTGTATTAATATTATTTCAATTGACCTTATATCATTTAAAAATATATGTTTAAGAATTTTATCGATATGCTCCCTGTGGCTAATATTGTTTGATTTATCACTTTTCTCAATTTTGATTCCTTTTTTTGAAGAAAAATCAATGATGTTTTTATATGAGAACTTTCTATGTCCCCCAGCAGATGAGGAGCATTCTATTTTATTGTTTAGGACCCATCTCCTAACAGTGGATTCATCAACATCAAAAATAACGCTAACTTGTTTTGTGCTTAAATATTTCTTATTTACCATGCGTGAATATACAAATTTATGCACGTATTACACGAATTTTATTTGCATATTATAAAAAAAGATTATAAATTAAATCGTGCAAAACGTGTAAATAAAGGCTAAAAATGATATTAAGTATTAAAAATAGTATGAAGTCCTCCTCCTTTTGGAAATTGGGTGTTATGTTTGCGCATATCATTAGTATAATAGCCTACGTAGTGTCAATTGCAAATATGGTGCCCAATTCCAATAATATTACAAATCATATGTTATGAGTTTTTTATTATTTACAAATTTCTTTCTTTCATCCGTAATGTTTGGTGTTATTATTATTACTCAATTTGTTTCTTACCCTATTTTTTCAAAAGTTGAAATGAGCAATTTTGCTACATATCATGATGATTATGTTAGAAGAATCTCTTTCATTGTAGTACCTGCAATGGTAGTTGAATTGTTTATTTCAGCTTTTATTTACTTTTATTTTACAACATTAAATTCATTGTTAATATTTTTATCATTAATATTTATTTTTATATCAACATTTATAATTCAAGTTCCCATCCATAATAAAATAAAATTTAGAGGTAGAAGATTTTTATTTAATCGTTTAGTAAAAACTAATATGATAAGAACATTTTTCTGGTTTTTAAAATGCATTTTTTCATTTTTAATAATAGTTGAGGAGGTATTATGAATATAGTAATTTTAGGTGCAACAGGCGGTATTGGTCAGTGTTTAAGTAAAGAGTTATCAATTAAGAACAATATATTTATAGGATCAAGAAAAATTGATAAAGTAAATACTCTAATAAGAAATTTAGATAATGTGAATGCTATCTCCGGAGATTCTGTTGATGCTACAAGTTTCGAGCAAATTGAAATTTTTTTAGAAAAAGCAAATAGTTTTTTAGGTTCAATTGATTCTATAATTAATTGCACAGGTTCTTTATTATTAAAACCAGCTCATTTAACTACTGAGAATGAATTAAATGATACTTTTAAAATTAATGTATTTAGTTGTTTCGGAATTTTAAAGTATGGATTTAAATATCTTANAAAAAATGGTGGTAGTATTNTATTTTTTTCAAGNGCNGCATCAAAAGTTGGTTTAAANAATCACGAAACNATATCAAGTGCAAAAGGAGCAGTATCATCTATGGTAGTATCTGCAGCTTCTACTTANGCAAGAAATAATATTAGAGTTAATGCAATAGCACCNGGNCTTGTGGAAACTCCTCTAACGGAAAAAATAATTCAAAGTAAATTGTCTTTAGATTATTCCATAAGCTTGCATGGATTAAAAAAAATAGGTAAACCAGAAAATTTTGTTCCCATTGTTAATTCCTTAATTGATGAGCGATCAGATTGGATTACAGGTCAAACAATTTGTATTGATGGAGGTTTATCTAATGTTAAATAATAATTATGGGTACGCATGCGTCAACATGCAATTAGCATACCCAAAACAATATGGAGATAGTTCTGACTCTAGAATTATTTCACATAGAACAATGGTTAAAAAAACATTTTTAGATAAAGGAATAAATTATGCATCGGAATTATCCTTAAAAAATTGTAAAGATTTATTCGAAATTATAAAATGGAATAAAAGAAATAACTTTAATTTTTTTAGGATATCCTCTGATCTATTCCCATGGTGCAGTGAATACAAATTATCTGATTTACCAGATTATAATGAAATTAAATCAATTTTAAAGAATGTTGGTATTTATGTAGCAAAACATAATTTAAGAATAACTTCACATCCAGGTCCATTTAATGTGCTTACATCTCCCAAAAAACATGTAGTTAAAAATTGTATTCATGATTTGTCAATTCATGGTGAAACGTTTGATTTAATGTGTTTATCTAGAACTCCATTTAATAAAATCAATATTCATATTGGAGGAGCATATGGAGATAAAAAACTTGCAATGGATAGATTTTGTAAAAATTTTAATTTACTGCCTAATTCAGTCAAAAAAAGACTCACGGTTGAAAATGATGATAGAGATTCTTTATATAGTGTAAATGACCTGTATGAAGGTGTATACAAAAAAATAGGTATCCCAATTGTTTTTGATTATCATCATCATAAATTTTGTGATGGAGGTTTGTCAGAAAAAGAGGCTTTAAGGCTATCTTGTAAAACCTGGAGCATTATTAAACCTGTAGTTCACTACTCTGAATCTAAGTCAATAGAATATAAAGATTCTTCTATCAAACCACAAGCACACTCAGACTATGTCTATGATTACATAAATACATATGGATATGGTTTAGATATAATGATTGAAGCAAAACATAAGGAATTAGCAGTACTTAAGTATTTGGAATTACATAAAAATTTTGAATAAATTCTAATAAATAAACAAAGGGAAATTAATTATGATATTCTTGGGCTATATTGTTGAACCATTAAAAATAATTGTTACAGTCGCAATATTTTTTGTTTGGTTTGTAAGATATGAAAATATTAAAAAAGAATTTAACGAGTATGGGTACCCTAATTGGTTTAGAGACTTAGTAGGGATATTGAAAATTTCATTTACGGTTATGTTACATTCTAATATTAAAGAAGTTGTTGTGATAGGATCTTCTGGTATCTTAATTTTAATGCTTGGAGCAGTTTTAACCCATATTAGAGTTGAAAGTGATTTTAGAAAATATATAGCATCTGTTACAATGTTAACTATTAGCATTTTAATTTTAATTTTTACAATGAAATTAATATAAAAATGAATAGAATATTTTTTTAGGAATCTATGAAATACACACAAAAAGTTAAGATTAAGGATTTAAGTTTTAAAAAGTCAATCTCTGAGTTTAAAAATTTTGAATTTGTCAAATATTTAACCATGTATCAGCCTATTAAAATTATAAANTGGGAAGGAATAAAAAATGAGGATATTGCCTTTTTCAAATTATGGTTTTTTGGTTGGAAAAACTTTAAAGTTAAACACTCAAATTATAGTAAAAATAAAAATGAGTTTTTATTTGTTGATTACGGTATTGATTTACCATTTGGGTTGCAATCTTGGCAGCATGAGCATAAAGTGATAAAAAAAAATAGTGGAGTAATAATTATTGATTCNTTAAATATTGAACATAAAAATAAAATTTTAGGTATTCTTTTATTCCCTATTTTATTATTTCCAATATTAATTAGGAAAATTTTATATAAACTATATTTTTCAAAATTTTAATCTTATGAAAAGATATATATNATATGTTGTTGATTATCTAAATAATACATTTAGTTATGTTATATCAATAATANTCTATNATGATAAANTTATAGAATAATAGCTGTGACTTAGAATCTNATTTGGGTTATTCTATAAAGTAACTTGTAAAGGTTTTGCATAATTAATAAAGGAGAGAAAATGAAGGACAAACAATCATTTATAATTGGATTTTTATTATCAGCTTGCATGTTTTTGTTTATGGGTCAAACTTATAAAAATTCAGATATTCAAAGATATTATTTAAGTAGTCATTTAATTCAAGGATATAATACAATATTTTATGAAACTATATTTGATACTTATACTGGAGAAATTTTAGAAAGGAAATGGTATAATGAAAAAGATTTTAAAAAAAGTGANAATACAAAGACGACTTACTAATTTTATAATATGAATATCAATTCCTCACATATTTCATTATTCCCTATTAGTTTATCCATTTTACCATTTGAAGAAATAAATATTCATATTTTTGAGAATAGATACAAGCAATTAATATCAAATTGTTTAGAAAAAAATAAAAAATTTGGTATTGTTTACACTAAAAATAAAAAAATGTCGAAAATTGGAACCACTGTCGAAATTATAAATATACATAAAAAGTATGATGATGGTAGATATGATATATCAATTAGAGGGTGTGAAAGATTTAAAATTATAAATTCTTTCAAAGAAAAAAGATTATGGAATGCAGAAATCAAAGTTTTAGATGAACTTTATAATCAAATTGATAAAAAGTATTTTAATAAAATTCTAGATAAGTACTTAAAATTAATTCTATCTAACAAATTAAATAATGACATTTCTAATTATATGAATAAAAAAGTATCATTTGATTTTACTAAGGACGTTGTGCTACCAAATTCATTAAAACAAGATTTTTTAGAATTAAAAAANGAACTTAAGAGATTAAATTTTATTGATATTTTTTTAGATAGTATNTTAGATAAAAANTTTCCAAATCAAAAAATNAANTATAGTGAANAGATNTTTAATTAATTTANATAAAGTATTTTCTANCAATAAATATAATTATAAAAATAAAAAATGTACTANTTAAGCTCATGATTAGNAAGAGTNCTAANCNTATAAAAAATANTTTCATAAACTAAATATNACTAGAAAANTTTATTATAAAGACTTTTCAAGTATATTATTAATTCTNNTAATAAAGTCTCCAGGNTTTTCTATTTTAATATTACTAACNAGAAGTGCTTGATCAAATAANAATAAAACNGAATCTTTAAANTGTTTATTATTAGACATTTTAGANAATTTTTTTACAATTTTNTGATTAGGNTTNATTTCAAAAATNGGTTTAANACCATCAAAATTAGCTTGTCCCATTTGTCTCATNAAGTCTTGCATTTGAGCNGTAGGATCATTNCTNTCNGCNACNACNCATGCTGGAGAATTAGATAATCTTTTAGATGAAACGACATCTTTTACTNTNTCATCTAAAACNTTCTTGATTTTTTTAATCAAGGATTCAACATTAGCATTTTTCTTTTCTTTATCTTTTTTATCATCAAGATCTTCTAGAGCNTTTGNATGATTAATTGATTTAAAATCAAANTCTTTATATTTNTGCATTCCACCACCAAAAACCATTTCATCTATTTCATGATCTAANAGNAATACCTCAATATCTTTACTATTACAAACTTCAAGTAATGGNGANTTTTTAAGTTCATTGATTTTTGATCCTGTTAAGAAGAAGATTGATTTTTGATNTTTNCTCATNTTTTTGGTATANTCTTCTAAAGTAACATANCCATCGCTTTTGTTTGTTTTAAATAACATNAGATCATATAAAAGATCNTTATTTTCAAAATCTTGATATAATCCTTCTTTTAATGGAACTCCATACTGTTCAAAAAACAANGTATAATCTTCTCTTTTTTTAGATAGAAGACTTTTAAATTCGTTNAATAATTTTTTNACACTATTTTTTTTGATTTTTTCAAGAATTTGATTTTTCTGTAAAATTTCTCTACTAACATTTAGAGGNANATCTTCTGAATCAATNANTCCTTTTATAAATCTAAGATATGTTGGNATTAATTCTTTATCATCATCAGTAATAAAGACTCTNTTAATATANAATTTTATTCCTGATTTATAATCNGCTCTAAACATATCAAATGGTGCTTTTTTAGGNATATAAAATAATGTTGAATATACTANATTNCCCTCAGCCTGAGTNTGAATNTATAATANTGGNTCTTCAGTATCTGAAGAAAGNGCNTTNTAAAATTCATTATAATCNTTTTTCTTTANACTTGATTTACTTTTTTTCCAAAAGGCAGANCCAGAATTTATTTGTTCTGTTTTNTTTTCTACTTTTTTATCTACTTCTTCAGTGTAGTTTANCTCAATAGGAAANGCAATATGNTCAGAATACTTTTTAATAATATTATCAATCGACCATCTNTTTGCATANTCACTNCCATTATCATTAAGATACAAGATTATTTGAGTTCCATGAGAGNNNTTNTTTGNATCTGTTATATTAAATCCAGTTTGGCCATCACTTGTCCATTTATATGCTTTATCATCTAAAGCCTTTTTTGTAATAACNTCTACTTTATCTGCAACCATNAANCATGAGTAAAAACCAACTCCNAATTGTCCAATAAGATTNCTATCTTTTTTAGAATCTCCAGATAGTTNCTCNATNAATTTTTTAGTNCCACTTCTAGCTATNGTTCCAAGNCTTTGGACAAGATCTTCTTTNNTCATTCCAATNCCAGTATCNTCAATAGTNAGTGTTTTNTCTTTATCTGTNCTTAAAAAAGAAATAGAAACNTTNGGNTCAAAAGNTACTTTTTTATAATTTTTATNAGTTAGACTTAAGTATCNTAACTTATCAAGNGCATCTGATGAATTTGAAATAAGTTCTCTTAAAAANATTTCTTTATTAGAATATAAAGAGTGTATAATTAATTGTAATAATTGTGAAACTTCAGTTTTAAATTTTTGTTTAGCCATANNTTTTAAATTTCCTTGATTGATATTTNCTAAAATTATAAATAAAATAAAAATATATGCAATGTTATTGTATGTTTTTTNATTAGAATAAATTATTTAAATTTAAAAATGGAATTCAATAGCCTTGTTGACACATTAAATAATAATAAACTACTATTATCATTAGTGTATGTTGTTCTATCATTTGTATTTGCTTTTATAATTGACCAAGTCTTTATTCGAGTATTTAGAACAATTGTTAAAAAATCAAAAACTAATTTAGATGATCAAATTGTAGAAGTCTTACATAAGCCTCTATACTATACAATTTTATTATTTGGACTAAGTGTGTCTATTAAATTACTAGGTCCTTCTGAATTATTAATTTTTTATATTGATGGATTATTTAAAACAATCATTATTTTTGTTTGGTCAACGTCTATATACAAATCATTTATAATTTTAATTGATTGGCTATCACGAAAAAGAAATTCATTTACTTTTATTCAGTTAAAGACAATTCCTTTATTTGAAAATTTAGGTAAAATAGTAATTTTCTTATTATTAATATATTTTGTCATGTTAAGCTGGGGGATTGATGTTACAGCTTGGGTAGCTTCAGCTGGTATTCTTAGTGTTGTAATTGGTTTTGCTGCAAAAGATACTTTAGGAAATTTATTTGCTGGTATATTTATTATGGCTGATAGTCCTTATAAAGAAGGCGATTATATTAATTTAGATACAGGTGAAAGAGGTTTTGTTAGAAATATTGGAATAAGATCTACAAGAATATTAACTAGGGATGCTGTAGAAATAACTATCCCAAATTCTGTTATTGCAACATCAAAAATAATTAATGAAAGTGGTGGATATTCTGAACAAGAAAGAATTAGAATAACTCTAGATGTAGCTTATGGAACTAAAATTGAAGAAGCTAAAAATATAATGTATCAAATTGCATTAGATTCTGAGAATGTTTGCAAGGACCCAGAACCAGTTGTTAGATTTAGAACATTTGGAGAATCTGGATTAACATTGCAATTATTAGCTTGGATAGATAAGCCTGAATTAAGAGGCAGGGTTATAGATGAATTATCAACTTTGATTTATGATTCATTTAATAGAGAAAAAATAGAAATACCATTTCCTCAGAGAACTGTACATATTAAAAAAACAGATAGTTAAATATATGTATGAAAGATAATTTTAAAATATCTATTGATAAAGATATTTCAGTAGCACAAACAATTCCATCATTTTTTTATAAATCAGATAGTATTTTTTATAAAACTGTTGATAATATATTTAATAATTCTTGGCAGTTTGTTGTCAATAGAAATTCTATAAATCATAAGTTATATCCATTTTATTTTATGGAAGGATTAATTGATGACCCCTATGTATTAATTAATGATGATGATTTTAAAATATTAAGCAATGTATGTACTCATAGAGCAGCATTATTATGCTCTAAGAAGTCTAATGGTAAGACTATAAAATGCAATTATCATGGTAGAGTTTTTAATCTTAATGGAAAACTTATTAAACATTATGGGTTTGAAGGAGTTAAAAATTTTCCTTCTAAAAAGGATGACTTAATTAAAATAAATCATTTTAATTGGAATGATTTTATTTTTTGTTCAAAATTTTCAACTATTGATATTTCAAAAATATTTGATGATATTAATAGCAGATTAGTAAATTACAAATTTCAAGATTTACTTTATAATAAAGAAGAGTCTAATACATATATTGTTGATATACATTGGGCATTATATTGTGAAAATTATTTAGAAGGTTTCCATGTTCCATTTGTACATAAAGGACTAAATAATGATATAGATTATAGTAGTTATGATACAATAATATTAGATAGCGCTGTATTGCAATTAGCTAAGGATAAAAACAATAAAATTTATGCATATTATTATTGGATTTTTCCAAATATAATGCTGAATTTTTATGATTGGGGTTTATCAATCAATATTATTACCCCATTAACAAAAAATAAAACAAGAATAAAATTCTTATCATTCCCTAAAAAAGGAATGACTCAGCCCAAAGATATCCCCGCTGGTATTAATGTTGTTGAAGAAGAAGATCAAAAGATAGTTAAAAGTGTACAAAAAGGTATCCAGTCATCTAATTATATTTCAGGAAGATACTCAGTGAAGCATGAAAAAGGGATACATTATTTTCATTCACTGATATCTGATTATTTGGAATAATTATTACAAATTTTTACTAAAATTATATCTTTCAATATTATATTTTTAAACATGAATAAACGGTTAAAACAATATATTTATTTTACATTAAAAGCATTTATAATGATTGGATTTTGCTTTGGTGATGTTACAATTGATATTGCAAATAAGGTTGTTGATAATATTTTAATTCAAAATAATAAAAATAATTATAGTATAGATTCTTATAGTGTAGATAATGAAAGTAATACAAATTTTTATATTTTCAAGTTAAATCCTAAGGGATTTGTTTTAGTTTCTTCTAATACAAAAGTAATTCCAATACTAGGGTATAGTTTTGATTATAATATGGATTTTAATTATCTTCCACCACAATTAAATAGTATTATTAATAGTTATAAAGAAAATATTGAATCAGTAATTACTAATAATATTGAACCAAGTCAATATGTATCTAGTTTATGGAATCAATATTTAGATAATGAAAATTTAATTAGAGAAAATAGAGATGTAAATCCTTTAATTACAGCTAATTGGAATCAAAGTGGTCAATGGAATAATCAATGTCCAGGGGAAGCGTTAGTAGGTTGTGTTGCTGTTGCAATGGGTCAGGTAATGTATTATTGGAAAAATCCAATACAACCTGAAGGATATGCTCAGTATTATGATGCTGATTTTGGTCCTATCGGAGTTAATTTCGACAATTATACTTACAATTATGAAAATATGTATGATGATGATGCAACTGCAGATTCTCAACTATTATTATATCATGCAGGAGTTGCTGTGAATATGGATTATAGCTATTCTGGTTCAGGAGCATCTGTTTGCTGGGAAGGACCGTCAGCTCAGGATGCTTTATCAAGTAATTTTAATTTTATTGATGAAGCAGGTTGTGAATCAAAAATCAATTATAATGATGATGAGTGGTTTTCATTGTTAAAGAATCAAATAGATAATGGTTGGCCTATTGTATATAGAGGTTATGCTGAAAATGATGGAGGCGGCCATGCATGGAATATTGATGGATATCAAAATCAATATCTTCATTGTAATTGGGGATGGGGAGGTTCCTCTAATGGATATTTTTATTTTAACAATCTTAATGGAGATGGCTTTTCTTTTATTGAAAGCCAAGCAGCTTTAATTAATATTTTTCCTAAAGGAATTGCAGTTCCAGTTGCTTTATTTGACTATTCAGTAAATGATTTTACTGTTACATTTTCTAATATTTCTAATCAAATAAATGAAAATAATATTGTCCATTATAATTGGAATTTTGGTGATGGTTTTATATCTGATGAACCTAATCCAATGCATATATACCAAGGCTTTGGTTCATATGAAGTTAGTTTAATAGTTACTGATGAATTTGGGCAAGATAGTACTCCTCATTTTGAAATAATAAGTATAATTTTTGGTGATATTAATTCTGATAATTCTTTGAATGTTTTAGATATCATATCACTAGTTGATATGGTATTAAACAATTCTGAAAATTTAGATTTTGATTTAAATCAAGATGATGATTTGACAATTTTAGATATAATTATATTAATTAATTTAGTATTGGATTTTAATAATGAATATTAATATTGATACATTTAATAATTGGGCTCTTCTTGATAAAGATAAAGGCATGGAGAGAGGTCATGCAAGTTCTGTTTCTAAAATTTTTGAAATATTTGAAAGTGAAAGTTCAATAATAAATATCCCCTTCAAATTTTTAGATTTAGGTTGTGGTAACGGTTGGGTTGTAAGAAAAATTTTAGAAAATCGAAATTGCACTTATGCTCTTGGTGTTGATGGTGCTCCAGAAATGATAAAAAAAGCAAGAAATCTTGATAGTATAGGGGAGTACCTTAATATAAATATAGAGGATTGGACATTTAATAAAGATTATGATATTATTTTTAGTATGGAAACTTTTTATTATTTTAAAGATTTAGAATCAGTTTTAAAAAAGGTATATAATAATTTAAATGATAACGGTCTTTTTATAATTGGAATTGATCATTATTTAGAAAATAAACCATCTTTAACATGGGATAAAGAATTTAATTTATCCTTAAATACATTATCTATTAATGATTGGGTCTCAAAATTCAAAATTAGTGGTTTTAAAAATGTTCAATATATCATACATGATAAAAAAGAAGATTGGAATGGAACTTTAATTTTATATGGATATAAGTAAGTATTATTTTTTAAAATATATTATTATTTAATTAATCAATAAGGAGCTTTTATGAAAAAAATACTAACTTTATTATGTGCTTTTTCATTTTCTATAGCTGGTACAGTTTATATGGGTTATGATTTTAATGGTGATACTGATAATATGACATTAGGATATAATCATATATTTAAAACCTGGGTTTGTGAAGAAACAGGTAATCCATCTTGGATTCTTGCTGCTGGTGCAAATTATGATGTTTCTTTGACAGATGATTTAGGTTTTGCTGGAGTTTATGCGTTACCTATGAAACCAGTATCTGAGAAAATGGCAGTTTGGACTAGCCTTGGTTATTCTGTAACTGTAGGTGATGCATCAGATACAGTTGATGGTGGATTAACTTACGGTTTAGGCTTACATTACTATCTTAATGAAAGTTTAGGGATGGGAGTTGGTATGGTTAATCATGATTGGGAAACTGAATTATTAGGTATAACTGTTGAAGATACTTTAGAAAAAATGAATTTATATTTTAGTTATAAATTCTAGTTTAGATATGATTTAAATAAAAAAGCCTCCATTTTGGAGGCTTTTTTATTAGTTTTATTTTATTTCAAAAGCTTCATATAAATTATTTCCATTCCTGACTATTCTTAACATAATAACGTTACCTTTAGAATAATTTGTAATTTCTTTATAATAATCATTAGAATTTTTAATTTCAACTCTATTTATTTCATTTATTATATCATTTTTTCTAATATTATTACTGTATGCTTCACCTTCAGAATTAATATCAATAATTTTAACTCCATTGTTATCATTATCTTCAATTATTAAGCCTAATAAATCATACTTAGTTTGTTTTTTATATGAATCACCAATAAAATTTTCATCAGGTCTTTGTCCAAGAACAACTGATATTGATTGTAATAATTCATTCCTGATAATAGAAAATACAGCTGTTTCACCAGGTCTTAAGCTAGATACATCATTTCTAAGTTGATTAGAGCTTTCTATTGGTTTAGAATTTAGAGAAATAATTACATCTTTTTCTCTTAATCCCCCATTGTCAGCAGGACCATCTTCAACAATCATGCTAATAAATGCACCTTTATTATTTTCAAGACCTAATACTTTTGCTTTGTTCTCATCTAAATCTTGTATCATTACACCAAGATAACCTCTTAGTACTTGTCCTCCATTAATTAAATCTTCTATAACCCTTTTTGCTTGATTAATTGGGATTGCAAATCCTACTCCTGCGTTAGATTTAGAGAATCCATCAGTTGCAATTGCAGTATTTATTCCAATAAGATCTCCATTTAAATCAAATAATGCTCCCCCAGAATTTCCTGGATTTATTGCAGCATCATGTTGAATAAAGTTTTCAAAATTAGCTCTTGATATAACATCACTTCTACCTTTTGCACTAACTATACCACATGTTACGGTATGATTTAAATGTAGGCCAAATGGACTACCTATTGCAATCACCCATTCTCCAATTTCTAAGTTATCTGAATTTCCCATATTTGCTTCTTCTAAATTAGTAGCATCAATTTTAAGTACAGCTAAATCTGATAGTGGATCCGCACCAAGTATTTCAGCTTTAATTTCTCTTTTATCAAATAAAATTACTTTTATTTCATTAGCACCATCAACCACATGATTATTTGTAAGTATATGACCTTTTTGTTTGTCAATTACAACTCCTGACCCAATACCTTGAGACTTTCTTTCTTTGGGTTCAAACGGATCAGAGTTCCCAAATGGATCAAAAAAGAAAGGATTTATATATTGTTCAGTTTTTTCTGATAATATAGAAACAACAGCTGGGCTTCCTTGTTGAGAAACTTTAATAAACAATTCATTAAAGTCATTTTTATTTGGGTATGAAAATAAAAATCCAATAAATAATAGCGCAAATATTTTTTTCATGTATATCCTTTGTTTTATTTTGTTATAAATTATAATACTATATTTAAAACAGGTTCCAAATTTATTTAAAAAATATAAAAATTAGGAGAAAAAAATGAGATCAGTTTTAGTAACAGGTGTTAGTACAGGAATAGGGAAAGCGATTGCAGAAGAATTGTTAAATAATGAATTTTTTGTTATTGGAAGTGTTAGAAAGGAAGGAGATGCAAAATATTTCAATGAAAATTATAAAGATAATTTTAAAAGTGTGATTTTTGATGTTACTAATAAAAAAGAAATAGAAAATGCTAAAAAAGAAGTTGAAAAAATATTATCAGATAATGGAAGTTATTTATGCTCAATTGTAAACAATGCTGGAATAGCTTTAGGTGGCCCTGTTAGATATTTAGATGTAGATGTTTTTAGAAAACAATTTGAAGTTAATTTTTTTGGTTTGATTGAAGTCACTAAATGTTTCTTAGATATGTTAATTGATAACAATAAATATAAAATGAAGAATAAGATAATTAATATTGGTTCAATAAGTGGAAAAAGGTCATATCCTTTTGTAGGGCCATACACATCTTCGAAGCATGCGCTTGAGGGATTTTCAGATGCTTTAAGAAGAGAATTATTAATTCATGATTTAGATGTCGTTCTGATTCAACCTGGACCTATTAGAACTCCAATTTGGGATAAGGCTCCTGCAATTGAAGATAATCCATTTTTAAAAACTGAATATGAGATTCCATTAAGAAAGTTTTTCAAAGGGTATATTCAATTAGGTGTTAATGGTCTTAATCCACAAATAATTGGTGAAAGAGTTGTTAAAGTTTTAATGACAAATAAACCTAAAGCAAGATATGTTATTACTCCACAAAAAATTAAAAATTATTTAATGCCAGGATTTTTACCTGACAGATGGGTTGATAGATTAACAGGTAAAATGCTTGGTCTTATTAAGAAAAAATAAAAAAGGGCCTTGTTTTACCAAGACCCTAATTTTAAGGAGGAGTTAAATAAACTCTATTATATATTAATTGTAAAGAATAATAGTTATCAAATCATTTAATGTAATAGAGTGTAACTAGTTTTTTAAAATATTTTTTCTAGTATGTAAAAACCATGTATAGCTTATCATCGAAGATAAAAAGCATGATATTAATATTGCTATCCAAGCATAGTTTAATGGTTTATTGAGCACTATTATAAAATAATATGCTATTGAACAACTTATAATTATAACTCTGAAACAAGTTATTATAAACATAGGATATGCTTTTCCTAAGCCTTGCATGCATCTGCTTGATATCATTGTAATTGTTACAAATGGAATAGCAAATGAAAATATTTTGAAATAGTCTGTTCCTATATTTATAATTAATATATCATTAGTAAATAATGATAGCATATAATTCGATGAAAAATAAAAAACAAAACCAAAGATTATTGAAATTATAATTCCTACTTTAATACTATAATAAAATATATAATTAATTAGGTCGAATTTTTTTGCACCATAAAACATACCAATTAGAGTAACCATGCTAGTTGCTAAAGATATTATAGGAATAAAAAATAGATGTTCAATCCTATGAGCAGTTGAGTAGGCTGCAATTGCACTTGTTGAGTATTCTGACATATTTAATATAGAGTTATAAAAAAACAAACCAATTGACATGATAACCATTGATAATGATGCTGGCAAACCTAACTTTAGAATATTATTTAATATATCAATATCATAAATAAAATTTTTCAGGTTTAAAGAAATGTAACTACGTTTTTTAAAAATCATTAGATAACAAAAAATGATAAATACAACAGCTTGACTTGTTACTGTTGCTATTGCAGCACCTTTTATCTGCATATAATAAATAAATGGAGGATCTAGTATCAGATTTATAACTGTTCCTAGTCCTAATACTTTCATTGGGAGGAGTGTATCACCTTCTCCAGATAGAATAGATCTAAAGAAAATACTTAAAACCATAAACGGTGTTCCTATTAACATGGTGTAAAAATAATCAGATGCATGATAGAAAACTTCATTATTATCTGATTGATATTGTATTAATGAATCACCTAGAAAGATACCAATTAGTATAAAGATTATTGATAATATTACTCCTAAAATAATAATATGTTCAGCAGCATTATCGGCTTGTTTTTTTTCTTCTTGACCAATCTTTTGTGCAATAACTGTTGTAGCACCTGAGCCTAATCCGAATGTTATTCCCATGATTATAAACATTGGAGGGAAAATTAATCCTAACCCTGCTAAAGCATCTCCTCCAACCCACTTTCCAATAAAAGCAGTATCTATTAACATATAAATAGCTTGAACACTCATCCCTAGCATCATAGGTATAGATAGTTTCCATAATGCAAGAGAGGGATTATTTATAAATTCATTAAGTTTGTTTTTTGAATTAGTCAATTAGAGGCATTCTCTTGATTGTTTTAGTGTGGAATATATCATCAGTAAAACCCATGTTTATTTTTATATCACTTACTGTCAATAAGGTTGAATGATTTTTTTGGATGTTTTCAACAAAGAGTTCATTCATAATTGAATAATTATCAATTATTGAATATCTAATAGTTTTCTTTTTTAAAAGTTTTTTATCTTTATCATAAGACTCTTCTTTATATGACAGATAATTTTCTTTATCAACCCATGAAACATGCTTGCTATATTCGCTACTTTTATCATTTGGGATACTCTCTAAGATATAGCATTTTTTTATTTCATCATCTTTAAAACAAGAAGCGTTATTATCTAATATTTTATATCTGTAATCATCAACATCTCGGTTTGTCATATCTTCAAAGCTTAAGTCTGAGCCCATAAATGAATCAGATTTTTTTTGAGATGAAATTCTTCTAAATTTTTTAAATGCTGGTAACCACATATTCATAAAATCGTCACCTTCATCTTTTTCAATTTTTAAAAATGAAATTCCATAATCATCTTTTGGTTCTAAAAACCAGATCATTTGTTTTTTACTATCATCTTTGGATTTACTAATAAGTAGTAAGTTTTTTTTCTTACCTTTTTTATTAATTAATAGCATAGAGCTATTTGATTGGATATCATCAGGTTGAGGTCTATCCTTCATTTCCTGAGCAAGCTCTATCCCAGTCATTGAAAAAATTAAGTTTAAACAAATTATTATATTTAAATATATTCTCATATTATACCTTATAATTTATGTTTGAAATATTCTATAGATGAAGCTAAAAGTGTTAGTGTACCAAAAGAACATGCTACCATTGCAAATACCATTAGGCCTCCAATCTGTGCGAGTGGAATGATTGCTGATAGCATAAGTGATGCAAAGCCCATATTTGATAGTGCATCAAGGATAATAGGATGCCCTACATTATTAATAGTTGAGATAGTTTTATTAGACTTTTTTAATTTTAATAGTTCTCTATACTCGGATGTATAATGAATTGAAAAATCAACCCCAACTCCAATAATGATAGAGCTTAATATAGCGGTCATATGAGTTAAATCAATCCCGAGTAAACCCATAAGACCAAAATTAACTATTATAGCAGACCCTAAGGGAAGAATTGATAGAAAACCAAATTTCCAGGATTTGAAAAATATTGTACATACAATAAATATGATTAACATTGATAGCCCAATACTTAGTAATGAGGATTTTATAACTAGCCAAATGAATTCAGCTAGAATAATCATTATCCCAGATAATCTAAAAGTTAAGTCTGTATCTTTTAGTTCTTGATCTATATAACTTTTTATGTTTTCTCTATATTCAATTAATTCAATAGTTGAAAATGTTTTCATTAGACTTGTAACTATTGTTGAATTATTTTCATAGTTAATTATTTTATCTAAATCTGAATCATCATTCATCTGATATAGAAAAAATAAATTATTAACTTCTTGTCTTGTATCTGGGATTGAATAATAATTTGAATCTCCATCCATAATAGTTTCATGTAGCTGTTTAACAATATCAGTAATGGAAATTGTACTTGTTACAACTTCCATAGATTCTAAATACTTTTCAATTGATTCTATTTTTTTAAGATTTTCAGGTTCTTTTAAAGCGCCTTCTTTATCTGTCTCTATATTTACCATTAGATTTAAATTGCCAGTCATATTATTATCTAAAAATATTGCTGAATCTCTAATGATATTGCCTTTTCTAAACATCTTAATATAATTAACTTCAACATTTATTAATGTTACACCAATGATTGATATAAACAGAAATAAAAGGGAAGGATATAGAATTTTTTTAGGATTCTTGATTACAAGTAGTCCAAATTTATCAATTAATTTTTCTAGTAAACTTTTTCTGTTTATTGCTTTTGAATTAATTTCCCATTTAACTAAAGAAATTATAGCTGGCATCAATGTTAAAGATAGAAGCCATGCTAAACAAATTCCGAAGGCTAACACCATCCCATATCCATTCATTCCTGTAAGAGGCGAAAAAATTAATGTTAAAAAAGCTAAAGATGTTGTTATTGATGTTAAAGTTATTGGTAGTGTAAGATGGTCCATTGTTTTTCTTATGGCTTTATCTATATTTTTTAATAATCTTAATTCTTTAAAAAATCTACCAACAATATGAACTCCATCAGAGTTAGCGATTGTTAATAATACAATAGGCATAGAAGTGTGATTTAATGTAAAATAAAAAATATCAGATTTGGTAAAGTTATAAATCCAGCCCATAAATCCTAACATTCCAAGTAAAGAAAGACTGATGATTGAAATTATTATAGCCACAGCAGCAATATTTCTAAAATTTATTAATAGTACAAAGCACATTAGAGCTAATCCAATTAATATTAATGCTTTTACTTCACTAGCAACAAGACCAGGGACTGCTCCAGTAACGTATGCTTGTCCTCCATAGTGATATTCTAGATTTTTGATTTCTCCATTAATTGTATAATTTGGGTATTTATCTGTAATATTATGAATGAAATAGGTTATATCAGCATACCTGTCATTACCCTTAGGTCTTATTACTATATTTAAGTAATCTTCATTTTTGCTCACTATATTCTTTTTTAACTCAATATTATTGTTAAGATATTGAACAATTGAATCAAGTTGTGATGTAGTTATATTTTTTTGTGGCATTAAATCTTCAACTATAATAGAACTATCTAAATGACTAAAATATATTTTACTAGCGGTAGGAATTGAAATGACTTCTTCAATAGGATCATATCCCTCTATTTGCTCTGACATCTCCCAAGCAATTTTTAATAATTCTGGGTTAATAGCATTAGAGCCTTTATTACCAATGGCTATATACATAAATTCAGAATTACCAAACTCATCTCTTATATCTTCAAATGTAGTTATAGATTCAATGTTTTTTGGCAATAACTTGACCATATCATCATCTTGGACAACATATTGAATTCCATAGATTAAAAAGGCATTTAATAATAAAGTTAAGCTTATAGTTATTTTAGGAAACTTTAAAGAATTGTTAATTAGATATGTTTTTAAATATTTCAAAATTAAGTTAATTAATATTAATTTTACTGCATAATAGTAAACAATTTTATTATGCATATGCTTACTAAACAAAGGATATAAATATTACAGATTGTTACTTAAATTATGATTACTAAATATAAGGGATTTATTAATGTATAAAACATCAAATGAATTTATTGAAAAATTAATATCTAAAACACCGGGTGAAATAGAGTTTCATCAAGCAGTAAAAGAAGTTATGCATTCTATTTGGGATTATATACAAGATAACCCGGAATATCTTCATGCAAATATTCTTGATAGAATTGTTGAACCTGAGAGAGTAATTATGTTTAGAGTCCCTTGGCTTGATGATAAAGGGAGCGTTCAAGTAAATAGAGGCTATAGAATTGAATTTAATTCTGCAATTGGACCGTATAAGGGTGGTTTAAGATTTCATCCATCGGTTAATTTGGGGATATTGAAATTTTTAGGATTTGAACAAATTTTTAAAAATAGTTTGACAACTATTTCCATGGGTGGTGGAAAAGGGGGATCAGACTTTGATCCTAAAGGAAAGTCAAATGAAGAAGTAATGAAATTTTGTCAATCATTTATGAATGAATTGCAAAGACATATAGGTCCATATACTGATGTTCCAGCTGGTGATATAGGCGTAGGAGCAAGAGAAATAGGTTATATGTTTGGTCAATATAAAAAAATTAGGAATGAATTTACAGGCGTACTTACTGGAAAAGGATTAAATTGGGGAGGAAGTTTAATTAGACCTGAAGCAACGGGTTATGGGACTGTTTATTTTGCTGAGGAAATGCTAAATAAAAAAGATGATTCTTTTAAAGATAAAGTAGTCGCTATATCAGGTTCAGGAAATGTAGCACAATATGCAGCTGAGAAAGTAAATGAATTAGGTGGGAAAGTTGTTTCTTTATCAGACTCTTCAGGAACTATCTATGATAAAGATGGTATTAATAATGAAAAATTAAAGTATGTTTTTGATTTGAAAAATAATAGAAGAGGTAGAATAAAGGAATATACAAATAAATTTAAAGCTGAATATTTAGATGGTAAAAACCCATGGGGTATAAAATGTGATATTGCTTTGCCTTGTGCTACACAAAATGAGATTAATAAATCTGATGCAGAAAAACTAATTAGTAATGGTTGTTTCTGTATTGCAGAAGGTGCAAATATGCCATCAGATAATGATGCTATCAATGTTTATTTGAAAAATAAAATATTATTTGGTCCAGGTAAAGCAGCTAATGCTGGAGGAGTTGCAGTTTCAGGACTTGAAATGAGTCAAAATAGTGTTTTTTCTTCTTGGTCAAGGGATGAAGTTGATTTGAAATTAAGTAAAATCATGAAAAATATTCATTCTCAATGTATTGAATTTGGTTCTGAAAATAATTATATTAATTATGTTAAAGGA
>PAJD01000021.1 GCA_002705605.1 Fidelibacterota bacterium
AGCCCCTCTTAATGTAAATTGAATACCGCTAATATTGATACCTGAAGACACCATTACTGGAATATCTACAGCTAGCAAAAATGTTATCATTGATAAAAATGTTAATAAAAATTTTTTCATTCTTTTCTCCCTGTGTTGCCTTATACACTCTAAAATCTTTTTAAAACTTAAAACAAGTTATTAATTCCTGATGTGATTCATATCAATAACTTCTTCCTAACAATAAAATTGTTTAAAAGGGTTTTAATATATGTTTATTTTCTATTTAAACAAAAATAAAAATAAAATGTGAGCAATATTATATCTAACGAATATCCTTTAATCTCGGCTTAATCTTTTGAGATTTCTGAGCATTAAATTTTATATCGCCATTTTTAAACATCTCTTTTCTTTTTTCTTTTGGTAACAATATAAATTTTGAGCAGTCTTCTGAACAACAATTTTGAAATTTATCTCTACAATTAGCGCATTGTATAAATAAAATGTGACAATGCTCATTCGCACAATTTGTATGTGAATCTGATGATTCAAAACAAATATGACACTCCCCAATCACATGTTCGGTAACTGGTTCAGACATTCTATCATCAAATACAAAATTTTTACCTATAAATTTTGATTGAACATTATTTTTTTTAATATCATTTGCATATTGGATAATTCCTCCATTCAATTGATTAACATCTGAAAAACCATGATGAATTAAATATGAACTAGCTTTTTCGCATCTAATACCTCCTGTACAATAGAGTAATATTTTATCGTTCTTATGCTTATCTAATAACTGTTTAACTTCAGGTAGCAACTCTTGAGATCGCTCTATATCGGGAATAATTGCATTTTCAAATTTCCCTATTTCACCTTCATAATAATTTCGCATATCTAATACAATGGCACCATCATCAATTGATTTATTAAATTCTTTATAATCCAAATGCTTGCCTACATGATTCATATTGTATTCTTTTTCAGAGACATTATATGCAACGATTTCATTCTTAATTTTAACAACCAATTTATAAAAGGAATTTCCTTCTTGAATGGCTGTTTTAAACATTAAATCACCAAAATTAAATTTTGAGTTTAATTCATCTTTAAAAAAATTTATACCATTAGAAGGAATGCTAATTTGAGCATTAATTCCTTCATTAGCTATATATACACGACCTAAAATATTTAAACTATTCCAAGATTCATATATTTTATCCCTTAACTCATCTAAGTTGTTTAATGAAATATATTTATAAAATGAAATTGTACGTCTAGTAAATTGTTCCTCTTTTAAAATTTTTTTTAATTCTATTTTACTTTTTTTATTATATAGAGTTTCTTTTCCCATAAAATTAATTATAACTTATAACCAATTAATTATAATTAAAAATATGAAATTAAACGTAAAAAACATTAATGAGTACACAAGACAATTAGAAATTTCTGTTAAATGGGATAACCTTAAATCAGACTATGAATCAGAGTTTAATAATTTTAAATCTAACTACACCCCACCTGGAGGTAGAAAAGGGAAAGTATTTGGACAAGCTTTAACATTATTTAAAAAAAATTATACTGCATCTATTGAAGCTAAGTTTTTAGATAACTCAATAAATAGATATTATCAAAAAGCATTAATGGAACTCAAATTAAGTCCAATTAATCAAGGTCAAGTTACTAAAGCAAATTTTAAAGAAATGACTGATTTGGAATTAGAAATTACTTTTGAAGTTAGACCAGATTTTAAACTCCCTAATTTTAAGAAAAACGTAACAATTAAAACGGAAAAGTTTATTGCAGGAGATAAAGATGTAAATGATGCGCTTTTAGATTTACAAACCAAGCATGCTAAAACTCAATCAGTAAAAACCCCTATTAAACTAGGTAATTTTATCTATGGTGATTTTAATAAATTAAATGATAAAGGTGAAATCATAGAAGGAAGTGTTTTAAAAAATCATTTTGTAAAAATTGGTGAAGGCCTATTTTCAGGTGAAATAGCAGAAAAATTTATAGGTAAAAAAATTGGAAGTGAAATAAATGTTAAGATAGAACAAGATACACAGCCTGTAAATTATCTAGTTAAAATCAATAATATAGAAGAACAAATACTACCTAAATTAGATAAAGATTTTTTAAAATTAGTTGATCCAAAAATAAAAAGTTTACAAGATTTAAAAACCAGCCTTTTGGATAAAATCCAAAATGACTTAGATTTAGAAAATAAAAAACAATATCATAATAAAATTGTAGATTATTTTGTCGATAAAACAAAACTAGATGCACCAAAATCAATGATTGATAATTATAAAAACTATTTGATTGAAGAGTATAAAAAACAATACCAACAAATGAATCAAGAGTTTGATGAAAGTAAAGTTTCAGATACATTGAATAAAAACTCTGAAAACTCGGTTAAATGGATACTAATAAGAGATGTTTTATTTAAAGATCAAAAAGTTACTATTTCAGATAAAGATATTAATGTTTTCATTGAAGATCAAATAAAAAAGAACCCTACTTATAAAAAAGAAATTAAAAAATATTATCTAGAAAATGATAATAAACAAAAATTAAAAGAAGACCTGTTAAATCAAAAATTATATTCAAGCTTAGAAAGTTACTTTGTAAATAAAACTAAAGAAAATTCAACTGATAAATTAAGGAAGAAAAAATAAAAGGACTAATATGGATAAGAACAATGTAAATAGTTTGATTCCGATGGTTGTTGAACAAACTGCAAATGGTGAAAGAGCATTTGATATATATTCAAGGCTATTAAAAGAAAGAATTATATTTTTAGGATCATCAATAAATGATACAGTAAGTAGCACCATAATAGCACAGCTTCTTTTTTTAGAAGCAGATAATCCCGATAAAGATATATACATGTATATCAACTCGCCTGGTGGTTTAATCACCTCCGGTTTTGCTATTTTAGATACAATGAATTATATAAAGCCAAAAATTTCTACAATATGTATGGGGCAAGCAGCAAGTATGGCAGCTATATTATTAAGCATGGGTAGTAAGGGAAAACGCATGGCTCTTGAGAATTCTAGAGTAATGATACATCAACCTCTAGGGGGTGCTCAAGGGCAAGCTTCAGATATAGAAATTCATACTAAAGAAATTTTATTTTTACGCGATAAACTAAATAAAATATTAAGCAAAAATACAGGGCAAACAATTAAAAAAATCGAATCTGATACTAATAGAGACCACTTTATGTCATCTGAAAAAGCTCTTGAATATGGAATCATTGATAAAATAATTAAGCCTCAATAAATACTTATGAGTAAAAAAAATTCTTTAGATTCAAAGATTATTTGCTCTTTCTGTCAGTCAGATTATAATAATTACGAATTACTAATTGAAGGTCAAGACTGCCATATTTGCAATTTCTGTATAGATAAATCTTTTAAGTTAATCAACTCTCAAAATAATTTTGATTTCATTATAAAAAAACCACATGAAATTAAAAAACAATTGGATAAATATGTAATGGGACAAGATAATGCAAAAAAAATTGTCTCAGTAGCTGTATATAATCATTATAAAAGACTTGAAAATTTTACTAAAAAAAATTCAATACATATTGATAAAAGCAATATTCTTTTAGTTGGGCCAACAGGTACAGGTAAAACACTCCTTGCAAAATCATTAGCGAATATTCTTAATGTACCATTTGTTATAGTGGATGCAACTGTTTTAACTGAAGCAGGGTATGTTGGAGAAGATGTTGAAAATATTTTAGTACGATTATATCACGAATCAAACTATGACATTGAAAAAACTCAAAAGGGAATTATCTACATTGATGAAATTGATAAAATAACAAAAAAGAATGCAAATCAATCTATAACAAGAGATGTTTCTGGTGAAGGAGTACAACAATCATTGTTAAAAATATTAGAAGGTACTATTGCAAACATACCTCCAAAAGGTGGTAGAAAGCATCCAGAACAACCTCTTGTTAAAATAGATACTACTAACATACTGTTTATATGTGGTGGAACATTTGATGGAATATCAAAAATTATTAATAATCGATTAGAGGGTGGTGAAATTGGTTTTAATAGAAAAAAGAAAAACAAACTTATAAAAAATGAATTTCTCAACTTTATTAAACCAGAAGATATTATTAAATATGGATTTATCCCCGAATTAATTGGACGATTACCAATAATATCATGTCTTGAAAATCTTACGAAAGAATTAATGAAAGCAATTCTTTTAGAACCAAAAAATTCAATCATAAAACAATTTAAATATTTATTAGAAATCGATAATGTTAAACTCAATTTCACAAATAATGCAATCAATGAAATTATAAAGCTAGCTTTAGAAAGGAATACAGGGGCAAGAGCGTTAAGGTCAATATTAGAAAAAATTATGATCGATATTATGTATGAAATCCCATTGAAAAATAATGTTAAATCCTGTACAATTAATTCTGATACAGTTAGAAAAAAATCAAAACCAAAAATTACTTACTACAATAAAACAGCTTAAAAAACCTTAATTGTAAAATTATATCCAGTATATTTTCTTACATTTAAAACATGGTTATCATCAAACATTAAATATTGTCCTTTAATTCCAATTAATTTTTTATTTATAGTTTTAAATTTTTCAATATTAAAAGATTTGATTTTTTCTAAATTGTTACTTATTGGGTATTTTAATTCAACAATATTTTCATCATTCAAATAATACTTATCTAAATTATTTGGCAAATATTCATATAAATCATTTTTTTTATCTATTAAATTCAGCTCATCATATTCTCCCAAAATCATCTTTCTCCATTGAGTTCTATCTGATATGTATTTTGAAATTTCTGATTCAATTAATCCAGCTAAATATCTATTTGGTGTCTTTGCAAATCTAATTGCATAATGTGCACCCTGATCGATCCATCTTGATGGGATATGACTATGCCTAGTAACTCCCACTTTAAGATTACTTGTTAATGATAAATAAACATAAGTAGGAACTAAACAATTTTTTTTTGCCCAATCCATATCTCTAGCCTCACCTAGATGAGCTTTGCATAAATGTGGTTTGAAAACACAATCCTCTGTCTGCGGTAAAGATATAAAGCATGGATAGCAATATCCCTGCATATATGTCTTTTTAATTTTATTATTACAATTAATGCATCTAATTTCATCATTAAACTTAATTTGAATTAATTCTCCAATATATTTATTAAGTATTAATTTTTTCTCACCAATTGGTAATACATATTCTATAGGATTACCAATACTTGAAACCATCTTTGATATTTGACCTGTAAATTCCATAAAAATAAATTTAAATAATATATGTTGTAAAATAAGATAATAATATGTGTAATTTTAAAATTATTAAATAAGGAATATTTTATAGCATGAATTCTAAAAGTTTAATTATTGTTGAGTCACCTTCAAAAATAAAAACCCTCAAAAAATTCCTAGGTGAAGAGAATTATGAGATAGAAGCTTCTGTTGGTCATGTAAGAGATCTAGCTGAAAAAAATCTAGGATTAGATATAGACAATGGATTTAAACCAACATACGTAGTTTCAAAAAGAGGAAAGGATGTAATTAAACAAATAAAGACATCTCTTAAAAATGTAGATAGTATATATATAGCAACTGATCCTGATAGAGAAGGAGAGGCAATTGCTTGGCATTTAGTTGAAGAGTTAAAACCAAAAATTCCTGTTAAAAGAATGGTTTTTAATGAAATAACAAAGCAAGCTGTCCACGATTCACTAAATAATACAAAAGAAATTAATCTTAATTTAGTTAATGCCCAAGAATGTAGACGATTTTTAGATAGACTTTTTGGATTTCTAGTTTCGAAACAATTATGGTTTAATGTAAAAGGAGGATTATCAGCAGGTAGAGTGCAAAGTCCGGCTGTTAAAATTCTAGTTGATAGAGAGAAACTAAGAACTAATTTCAAACAAAATGAATTTTGGGATTTACAAGGAGAGTTTAATGCCAAAAAAGATAGTATTTTTAGTAAATTAATTTCTATTAATGGTAAAAATATTGCATCAGGTAATGCTTTTAATAAAACAACTGGGGAACTAGATAAAAAAGAAACAATTGTTCTTGATGAAAAAACAGCCAATGATTTAATCAAATCTCTTTCAAAAAATAAATGGGAAATTAGTGATGTTATAAAAAAACCAAAAAATCAAAATCCTTATGCTCCCTTTATAACATCAACTTTACAGCAAGAAGGTATAAGAAAATTATATATGAACTCAAATCAAGTAATGAGAATTGCTCAAAATTTATATGAAGAGGGATATATAACTTATATGAGGACAGACTCCATAAACTTATCAACAGAAGCTTTAAATGCTGCGAGAAATTTAATTAAAGAAAAATATGGGGATGACTATTTACCAGAAAAACCAAGAGTTTACAAAGGAAAAGCTAAAAATTCTCAAGAAGCTCATGAGGCTATAAGACCAGCAGGAGCAACTTTTAAAGATCCTGAATCTTTAAAAGATAAACTCTCTGATAAAGAATATAAATTATATGATTTAATATGGAANAGGACTGTNGCNTCACAAATGAAGTCAGCCAAAGTAGAGCAAACAAAATTAAATATTTCNGATGGAAGACATGTATTTACAGCATCAGGTAAAACAATTCTTTTCCCTGGNTTTTTAAGNGCATATGTCGAGGGNTCTGATGATCCTAGTGCAACATTAGATGATATGGAAAAAATACTTCCTAAAGTTAATAAGGGAGATNCAGTAACATGGGGAGAAATTCTANCAAAGCAGCACTTTACNAAACCTATTAGTAGATTTACAGAGGCATCCTTAGTAAAAGAAATGGAATCACTAGGTATTGGAAGACCTTCTACCTATGCAAACATTATGAAAAAAATTCAAGATAAAGANTATGTNAATAATGTTAAAGGTTCTTTAATTCCAACTTTAACTGGATATGCAATTGTTCAATTNCTNGAAAAATATTNTAAAGATCTTGTTAATTTAGANTANACATCAAATATGGAAAATATACTTGATGAAATATCATTAGGNAATGAAANGAAAGAAGATTTTTTAAATAATTTCTATTTTAGTNNAAATGGTTCTCCTGGACTTAAAGATCAATTAGATCAAGAATGTGATAAGGATAAATCTAGGCTAATAACTTCTATAAAATTTAAAGAAGAGCAATTTGAAATTCGAATTGGTAGATATGGACTCTATGCNCANAGTAAAGATGAGCGNGTTAATTTAGACTCAAATATTATTCCAAGTGAGATATCTGGNAAANAAATAAAAGAATATTTTGATAATAAAAAAGCTGGCCCAAAGGAGATGGGAATTGATAAAAAATCAAATAACCCAATATTATTAAAAAAAGGTCGATTTGGACCTTACATTCAATTAGATAAAAAAATGAAATCATTTCCTCCTGGAATCACAGAAGAAAATATTACAAAAGAAATTGCANCTAAAATCATTGAAATGCCTAAAGAAATTGGTATCAACCCAAAAAATAATGAAAAAATAATTAAAGATATTGGGCGATATGGACCTTATCTAAAATGTGGAGGNAAAAANTGTACANTNACAAAAACTGATGATNTATTAAATATTACANTTGAAAGAGCAATTGAATTATTAAGTCAATCTAAAAAAGAATCTTCCATTTTAAAAACTCTTGGGGAACATGAAAAAAATACAATTGTTGTTAAAGATGGTAGATATGGNACCTATGTTACTAATGGAAAAGTAAATGTAACGCTACCCAAAGATATTGATTATAATGAGCTTAATTTAGATACTGCTATTGATATGATTAAAAATAAAAAACCAAAAAAGAAATTTTATAAAAGGAAATAAATGGCAACTATTAAAGAAAATGCAAAAATTCTTGAAATTTTAACTTCTTTATCAAAGCAAAGAGGATTTGTATTCCAAAGCAGCGAAATATATGGCGGACTAGGTTCAACNTGGGATTATGGTCCNTTAGGNGTTGAACTTAAAAGAAATTTAAAAAATGAATGGTGGCAATTTATGGTTACCTCAAGAAATAATATTGTTGGAATGGACGCNGCAATATTAATGCATCCAGATGTATGGAAGGCTAGTGGCCACGTTGAAAATTTTCATGACCCATTAATTGATAATAAAATATCAAAAAAAAGATANAGNGTTGATCATTTACTTGAAGACCAATCAGAANAANTAATAGAAAAANTTTCTAAANTATTAAGNATTAATTCTAATGANGATTTAATNACTAAAATTGTTNTANAACTTATTNATAATCAAAATGATAGTGGAAATATTATGAAAGAATCTGAANTTATTGATCCTCAAACAAAAGAAATTGGTGATTGGACAAATGTTAGACAATTTAATCTGATGTTTAAAACAAATATCGGTCCAGTTGATGATTCTTCTTCTATTGCATACTTAAGACCTGAAACTGCTCAGGGNATTTTTGTAAACTTTCAAAATGTTCAAGCNACATCNAGACAAAAATTACCTTTTGGTATAGCTCAAATAGGCAAAGCTTTTAGAAATGAAATTACAACTGGAAATTTTATTTTTAGAACNCGTGAATTTGAACAAATGGAAATGGAGTTNTTCTGTAAACCANACAGCACAAAAGAATGGCTAAAATTTTGGTGTGATGAAAGAATGAAATGGTTTGAATCATTAGGAATCAATAAGNAAAAATTACGANTAAGATCACANGGNGATGATGANCTNGCACACTATTCNTCTGCTTGNTATGATATTGAATATAAATTTGATTTTGGATGGTCTGAATTAGAGGGTATTGCAGATAGAGGAACCTTTGATTTAGATCAACATATGACANCTAGCAACAAAAAATTAACTTATTTTGATCAAGTTAATAATGAACATTTTGTTCCTGCTGTTGTAGAATCTTCAGCNGGAGTNGANAGAGCNCTATTGACNATACTTGCAGATGCTTTTACACAAGAGNATGTTAATGGAGAATCNAGAACTGTATTAAANCTATCACCNAAAATAGCNCCNATNAAAGTTGCAGTTTTTCCACTAATGAATAAAAATNATATGCCTGANATATCACAAAAAATAGTTGATAATATNCAATCNGCTGGAATNGCTTCATTTTTTGATGCTGGNGGNTCAATAGGAAAAAGATANNGAAGNCAAGATGAGGCTGGNACTCCTTTTGGAATTACAGTAGATCATGATACACTTGAAGATAATACGGTTACTTTAAGAGATCGTGATACTATGAAACAAGAGAGAATTCCAATTGATCAACTTGTTGAAATACTTAAAAAAAAATTAGTATAGATAAATGAATTATCAATTAATATATAAAGCAGCTAATTCTCATGAAGCTCATTTTATCCAAGGACTACTCAAAAGAAGATCAATTAAATCGCAATTACTAGGAGAAAATTTATCTATTGCTATAGGAGAATTACCAATAGAAGCAATGCAAGTAGATATATTAGTTCCTAAAAATCAGTTGCCTGAATCTGAAAAAATAATATCTAATTATGAAAAAAATTTGAGTTTAGATAATCAAGATAGAGAATGGAAATGTGAAAAATGTAATAAATTAAATCCATTTAATTTTGATATTTGCTGGAATTGCAAACAATAATTACTAGACCAACTTTTTCTGCTTGATTTTATTAGCGGAATGAAAAATAATTATTTTATAAGTGAGTAATGATATAAAGCATTATCTCTTGAATCTTTTAAATCAACAATTCGATTTACATAATCTAAATTAGAGCTATACTCCCAAGGTTTTTGTAAGTATTTCAAAGGGACATCTTTCAATTGAGGTATATATTTTAGAGTATATTTACCTTCATGGTCAAATTTTTCTCCCTGTAATATTGGATTAAAAATTCTAAAATATGGTGCAGCGTCAGCTCCTGTACCCGCTGTCCATTGCCATCCAGCGATGTTTGAAGCATAATCAGCATCAAGTAAGCAATCCCAAAACCAACTTTCTCCAAGCCTCCAATCAACTAATAGATTTTTAACCAGAAAAGATGCAGTAACCATCCTCATTCTGTTATGCATATAACCTGTTTCCCATAGTTCTTTCATTGCTGCATCAACAATAGGGTAACCTGTTTCGCCTTTTTTCCAAGCATCAAATTTTTCACTAGAATTTTCCCAATTAAAATTATCAAATTTTGTTTGAAGATTTTGGGTCTCCATGAATGAAAAATAATATAATAAATAATATGAAAACTCTCTCCATCCTAATTCGGATTTATAATGTGCAATATTTCTATCAAAATTAAGTCTATCCAGCGCATACCATATTTTATTTAATGATATCATTCCAAATCTTATATATGGAGATAGTTTAGAAGTATCATTTAAAGCAGGAAAATCTCGACCTTTTTTGTAATTATAAATAGAAGATTCTAAAAATAAATCTAAAATTTTTTCAGCAGAATTTTCAGATATATTCCATTGATTATCCATTTTATCATACCATCTAAACTTATCTAAAAGTTTTAAATCATCAATCTTCGAATCATTATTTTTCTTTACAAAATTAAATTTACATGGCATACCAAGAGGCATATCAGGCTTTATTTTTTCAAGACATCCCTTTTTATAATATGGTGTAAATACTTTATAGGGGGTGTTATCTTTTTTTAATATATATTGAGGATCCCACAATAACGTACAATTGTAGATATTAAATTTCACATTAAACATAGATAGTTTCAATTTTAATTGATCAAATAATATAATATCATTTTTTAAAAAAGGTTGTTCACAATAAATATCTGAAATCTCATATTTTTTAATTATTTTCATTAAAACATCAATAGTATCCCCCCTATAAAAAGAAAGATTGAAATTGAGAGATTTGTTTAAGCTTATTAATGCATTATGCAACCAATACCTCGATGCACTTCCAAGTTGCTTTTTAACATGAATATCATCATAAATATAAACTGGTAAAATTTTATTTTTACTTTTTGATGCATGGAATAAAGCAGGATTATCATTTATTCTTAGATTATTTTTAAATAATACAATGGAATTCATAGTAAAAATTTACAGCCTAAAGTGAATGTATTATAAATAATAAATTAATTTTTTTTAATCTTATTTGAAATAGCAAACGGTAAATATAGTACAGCAAAATAAATAATGAAAACTGGCTGAATATACAATATATAATCAGGCGATGGAAATTGTGAAACATAATTCAAAAAAATAGTATCAACTTTTGGCAATTCAATAACATAAAAATAATTTGCAGGATCTCCATTAATATTATTTCCTAAAAAGTGATTAAATACAAGCGCGAAAGGTGCAATAATATTTATAAATAGATAAGTTAAACAAACACCCTTAAATCTTAATCTATAATTATATGCAGTCATTAGCCAAATTAAATTTAATATAATCAATGAGTGTTGTAATTGAATACAAATAACTCCAAACAAATTATTAATATTCAAAAAATCTGGTGTAATTATGCCTTGCAATGCACCTGAAAATCCTAATAAAAATGCACAATCAAATAAAAAATTATACAAAGAATATTTACCCTTCATATTAAAATTTCTTTTACAAAAAATACATATTAATGAAAAATAAAAACTAATTTGACAAAATTGTAAAAAAGGTAAATCACGATGAATGGAAAATATATAGCTCGAATCTAAAAATATCCTATTAATATAATCTAATACCTCTTGAGATAAACAAAAAATTATAATCCATTTAGAAATTTTATTCTTTAAAATATTATCTTTTATTTTATATCCTTTTATAAAAATAAATATCCATACAGCTATCATTATCAATGATAAACAATTATGATAAAAATATCTGCTATCAATTGGTAATTCTGTAAACATATATCTATTTATTAATTAATACTATAGGATTCATAAACTAATCTTTCTGCAACTCTTAAATTATCCATATTATTAGAGAATAATCTTAGTATCACATCTCCTTTATCTATTGTATCATTATTTTTTTTAAAAAATTCTGCACCAGAACTATTATCCTTCTTGCCTGTTAGTATGTTTATAAAATTAATGGCTTCACCAATTTTTTTAGTATTAATAAATTGTAGTTTTCCTGATTCCTTAGCTTTTATATCAATACTATCTGTATAAGTACAATGGAGACTATTTAGATTACCACCATGTTCATAAACCATCTTTTCAAAAATTTCATACGCTTTTCCATTGTTAATTACATTTAACATTTTTTCTTCTGCGCTATTAATTTTTGCTAATGAACATGCAACTTTTCCCAAATCAAAAACTACTTTCATTAAATCTTCTGGTCCTTTACCATTTAAACAATTAATAGATTCAATAATTTCACAGCTTAACCCTGAAAAATTACCGAGTGGTTGATTCATGCTAGTACCTAAATATTTTACATCAACATCAAATTTTGATCCAATTAAAGATAATAATTCTCCAAGCTTTTGACCTTCTTCCTTAGATTCTAAAAAAGCTCCGTTCCCATATTTAATATCTAATACTAAACCCTGAATTCCTTCAGATATTTTTTTACTCATTATACTTCCACAAATCAAAGGTAAAGATGCAATTGTATCAGTTTTATCTCTTAAAGAATAAATTTTACGATCAGCTGGACAAATTTCATTAGTTTGACCAATAATAGAAATACCCACATTCTTTACATTTTTTTTAAAACTATTAATATCTATCAATCCATTATATCCTGGAATGGATTCAAGTTTATCAAGTGTACCACCTGTATGCCCTAGATGTCTACCAACAACCATAGGAACATAAATTCCACATGCTGCTAAAATAGGACCCAGTATTAAAGAAACCTTATCACCAATTCCACCAGTTGAATGTTTATCTAAAACATATCCATCTAGATTGTCAAATTTAATTTTTTGTCCAGAATTAATAATTGAATCTGTATAAAATATTGTTTCATTAATACTCATCCCATTATCAAAAATTTCTTTTAACCATGCGGCCATATCTTGATCATTTATTTTATCACTTAAGTATGATTTGACAATAAAATTAATTTCTTTAGAATTATGAAATTGATTTATTTTTTTATTATTAATTAATTTTTGAATATCTAGCATTAATAATTAACCAAATGGATGTGGTAGTAAATCTGATATATGATGAGTTTCATATTTATCAGTTTTTCCATTAGAAACATAAATTGGAATATCACTTAAGTATTCATGAATAATCTGTCTACATGGACCACATGGTTTAGCAGATAGAGGTGATACAATAGCTATTGCCTTGAATCTTGTTATACCTTTAGCTAATGCAGCATAAATAGCTACTCTCTCAGCACACATAGTACTCGGATATGCTGCAGATTCTATATTGCAACCTAATATAACATCATCATCTTTTGTAAGTAGAGCACAGCCAACAGTGAAATCACTATATTTTGCATGAGCATTATTTTGAGCTTTCACTGCTTGTTTAATTAAATCTATTGGTTTCATTTTTATTTCCATTAGTAATATTTAAATATAATTATTTATTAACAATATAAATAGCTATTAAACTAATTAATCCACCTATTATTGTGTTTAAAGAAAATATCTCATTTAGAAAAACATACGATGTCCCCATCGCTAAAAATGGAACTGAAAAGATAAAAACACTTGCTTTAACAGGTCCAATTATAGATGTTGAATACATATAAACAGAAGTACCAAATGACATGGCACCTATTGAAACTAAAAAAAAGTTAAAATAAAATCTAAAATCTAAAGCAGAAAAATCAATTAAGGTAAAATCTGTAAAAAACAAAGAAATTACCATTGTAAAAAAATAACATAAACTTATAAAGACATATGGATTAATTTTTTTTTGAGCAATATCAATAAATACAGTCATAACCCCCCATGTAATAGCACAAATTAAAAAATATATATTTTTTATATCAAATATTATATCAAATCCAGTTTTAAAAACATCCATAATAATTAGTCCTCCAAATAATCCTATAATTATTCCTAAAACTTCTTTAAAAAGAATTTTTTTTCTGATTAATGATATAATCAATAATGTGAATAGTGGATTTAATGTTGTTACTAATATTGCACCTCTTCCAGCATCTCCAAAATATGTCCCTTTAAAAAAAGCAATATTATATATAAAAAACAATATACTTGGAATAACAATAAATTTATATGATTTAAGATGAGGTAGTTTTTTTTTATTATATATTAAAAATGGTAATAAAGATATAAAACCTAATAAAAATCTAAAAAAAATGAGATTATAAAATGATAAGTACTCGCCAACTATTTTTGCATTAGTCCAGGCAATTGCCCATGAAATCATAGCTAATGATAATAATATATATATATTATTAAATGAAAATAAACTAGCTGATTTCATTTAATACATCAATAGCATGAGATTTAGTTTTAACTTTATCAAATACTTTTTCAATAAAACCCTTTTCATCAATTAAATAGGAAATTCTGTGAATGCCCTCATACTCTCTGCCCATAAATTTCTTTAATCCCCAAGCTTTATATGATTGAAGCATTTCTTTAGATTCATCGCATAACATCAAGTATGGAAAATTATATTTCTCAACAAATTTTTTTTGTTTTGATACTGGATCTGCTGATACTCCGATAATCTTTATATTTTTTTCTTCAAATTTTTTGAATTCATCACGGAATCCACAACCTTGAACAGTTCATCCAGGAGTATTAGCTTTTGGAAAAAACCAAATAATATGTTTTTTCCCTTTTAGAATTGATGAATTAATTAATGTACTATCATAATTTAATAACTCAAAATCAGGGGCACTATCACCTATATTTAAATACATATAATTCCTTTATTATTTATTTTTATATTAATATTATAAATTAAATATTAAATACAACAAAAACATGGTTAAAATATATACATCCAACTGGTGTGGTTACTGCGATGCAGCAAAAAACTTACTCAATAAATTAAACATTCAATTTGAAGAAATAAATATTGAANAAATAAATATGTCTAGGAAAGATTTGTTAGATTTAGCTGGACAATATACAGTACCACAAATATCTATTAATAATTCTTTTATTGGAGGATATCAAGAATTACAAATTNTATATCAAAATAATAAATTAGAAAAAATGATTAATGATAANTAATAATATAAATAAATACTGCGAACAACAATCTGATCAAGAGAGTAGGCTGCAAAAAAAAATCAGAGAATATACTTATGAAAATGAGACATATCCACAAATGATTAGCGGAATATTAGTAGGTAACTTTTTATATCATTTAGTAAAAATGAATAAATCAAAAANNATACTTGAGATTGGTATGTACACAGGGTATAGTGCTGCTTCAATGGTTCAAGGNTTACCTGAAAATGGAACTATAGATACATGNGAGTATATGGAAGAACACATTAAAACTGCAAAAAAAATGTTTAAAAACTCTAAATATAATAAAATGATTACTATGCATCAAGGACCAGCATTACAAACTCTAAAAAAATTTAAAAAGAAATTTGATTTTATCTTTATCGATGCTGATAAAGTCAATTATTTACACTATTATTTAGANTGTATAAAACTAATTAAATCTGGAGGGATAATTGTTTTAGATAATATGCTATGGAGTGGCGAAGTGCTTAATCCNAAAGATAAACAATCAAAAATATTAAGAAANACAGGAGATTATATTAAAAAAGATNAAAGGGTNTTAAATTTCTTAGCTCCTNTTAGAGATGGATTAATGATTTGTATTAAAAAATGAATACTTTAAAAAATAAAAATATATTATTATGNATTACNGGNTCTATTGCTGCTTATAAGGCNTGCGAATTNTTNAGANTNCTTAAAAAAGAAGGTGCTAATATNCAAGTTATGATGAGTCAATCTGCAGAAAAATTCATTGGTGTTGCTACTCTTGCAGCATTATCAAATAATGAAGTTTTNACTAATTTATTTCCNNATANACCAAAGGGGGGNATGGANCATGTGAATCTTTCATTTGAACTTGATGCAATTATAGTTGCTCCAGCAACAGCAAATATTTTATGTAAAGCTGCNAATGGAGTAGCAGATGAAATAGTTTCTACNACNCTATCAATATGTGATGTNCCNATCTTGTTTGCTCCAGCTATGAACTTTAGAATGTGGAANAATGAAGGTACAATNAATGCAGTTGAAATTCTTAAAAAAAGAAAAAATATTATTGTTNNTCCTGAAGAAGGNCANCTTGCAAGNTTACATAAAGGGAAAGGAAGATTAGCAGATTTTACTAATATAATGAATAATATTAGAAAATTATTCAAACAAGATTTAATATTAGAAAATAAGAAAATATTAGTTACTGCTGGCCCTACACAAGAACCTATTGATCCAGTACGATTTATTACAAATCACTCTAGTGGTAAAATGGGCTATGCTATTACAAGAGCAGCAAAAGAATATGGAGCAGAAGTTACTTTAATATCAGGACCTGTATCTATTGCTGATATTCCAGGAATAAACAAAATTCAAATCAATACAGCTGAAGAAATGAACAATCAAATAATAAATGAATTATCCACAACAAATTTTGATTTTATATTTATGGCTGCGGCTGTTTCAGATTATAAACCAGTAAAATATTCTAATCAAAAAATTAAAAGCAAAGCAAATATTCAAAATTTAAAATTAGAAAAATCAATTGATATTATGGCAAATACTATTTCCAAACATAAAGGAATAAAAATTGCATTTTCTTTAGAAACAGAAAATGGGGAAAAAAATGCAATAACTAAAATGAAAACAAAAGGCGCAGATTATATAATTTTAAATTATGCAAATGAACCAGGTGCTGGATTTAATGAAGATACCAATCATATATATTTATTTTCTAAAAATGGATTAAATAAAGAATTTCAAAAAAATACTAAACTTCGAATAGCAAAAAAATTAATAGAATATATAGTTAATAATGAAAACTAAAAAAATACATAAAGTTGAATGTGCAGGTGGAATTATTATTAATCAATTGAATAAAATTGCAATAGTAAATCAAAACCATGACTCCTGGTCATTACCAAAGGGGCATATTGATAGAGGAGAAACTACTATTGATGCTGCAATAAGAGAAATTTATGAAGAAACTGGAATAATCAATCCAACTTTAATAAAAAAAGTAGGAATCTATGAAAGATATAGAATTGGTTTAGATGGAAATGATGATTTATCAGAACTAAAACGTATTCATATATTTTTCTTTGAATCAACTCAAAAAATATTAAAACCTATAGATAAAAATAATCCAGAAGCAAAATGGATTAATATTAAAGAAGTAGAAAATTATTTAACACATAAAGAAGATATAAAATTTTTTAAAAAAAATATCAAATTATTGATTAAATAATATTTTTATCATTACTGGCCTATGATCAGAAACATATATATCATATGCACTCAATCCTCCAATTAAAGACCAGTCTACTAAAACCGTTTGAGTATCAACAACATAATTAAATAATTCATTAGTAATTAAAATATGATCTAAATGGCTTGGCCATGATGGAAAAGACCAAAATTCATTTGATGAATTAGCAATAGAGAAATCAGTAAAATAAAAATTATTCATATCAGATAAGAACGGTGAAAATATATTATTATCACCATCAGTAAGCATATCATTGAAATCACCTAAAATAATAACTTTGGAATTATTATAATTTGAATTGATATAATCATGTAAGGCTAAAGAAGCTTGCAATCTTCTATCTTCATGACCATCACAACATTTATAATGGATATTAATTAAAACTAAATTCTCATTATTATATGATATTTCTAAAACATATGGCTCTCTATAAGCAAAGTAGTATGAATCATCATCTAATATAGTATAAGGGCTTGTAATTATCTCTATATTTGAAGTATTGATAATATAAGAAANCTCCCCATANTCTGAATTAACTCCTCCTGATCTAAAACCAATCCATTGTTGACCTAAAGAATCTAATAAATTATTAAAATAAGATAGACTCTCAATTTCCTGCAGTCCAATAATATCTATATTTAATGAATCAATTATTTGTTTAACATACATATTAGTAAGATTATTTTTTGGAAAATTTTCAATATTCCATGTTACAATATCTAATGTATTATCTTCACCCGTGATATTTAAAGAGGAATTAAATATTGATTCTTCAGAATTTAATATATAATCCTCTTGTTCAGAACAAGATAAAAACAATAAACAAAATAATTGAAATATAATTTTTATATTTGACATAATAGATATATCTAAATTTATTAATAAATGAATAAAAAAGTCATACTAATTACAGGTTCTAATGGTGAAATTGGAAAATCATTAATTGATAAGCTTTCAAAAAATAATACTATTATTGCATTAGATGTAAATCATAATTCTAAATCGAATATTGAAACCATTAAGGGAAGTATACTAGATAATAATATTTTAAATAAGATTAACAATAAATATAAATTATCAGAAATATACCATTTGGCTGCTGTATTAAGTACAAAAGCTCAGAAAAATCCTTCTCTTTCAAATGAAGTTAATTATAATGGAACAATTAATTTATTAGAACTTGCTAGATTACAAGCAAAAAAATATAATCATTCAATTAAATTTTTTTTCCCAAGCTCTATAGCTATATATAATATGTTAAATAGTAATTTGAATAATAATATTAATGAAAAAGATAATATCAATAATCCAATAACTGAATACGGTAAAGCAAAATTAAAATGTGAAAAAATTGGTATTGAAAAATATCTAATAAAAGGTGTTGACTTTAGATGTATTAGATTCCCAGGAATTATTTCTGCCATTTCAAGACCTACNGGAGGAACAAGTGATTATGCTCCTGAAATGATTCATGCAGCATTTTTAAATGCAAAATACAGCTGTTTTGTAAATAATAAAACAATTCTTCCATTTATTGCTATGCCCGATGCAATTAATGCAATTATTAAATTAATGAATACTTCAAAAGAAAATATAAAATCTAGAATATATAATGTGACATCATTTAGTCCAAGCGTAAGTGACTTAGAAATTAAAATAAAAGAATTTTTCCCAAATTTTAAATTAAGTTATGATATAGATAAGAATAGACAAAAAATTGTAGATAGTTGGCCCAATTTTATTAATGACACTCTTGCAAGAGAAGAATGGGGTTGGTCAAGTAATTTAAATTTTGATAATTTTTTTATCACTTATATTAATCCAAATTTGAAAGAATACTATAAAATATGAGCAGTTTAAACAAAATTTTAAAAAAAGAATTAGATATCATTAAAGAACGTGGATTATATAAATCCGAAAGACTAATTTTTTCACCTCAAAATTCAAAAATAATTATTAAAGGCAATAATGAAGTATTAAATTTTTGTGCTAATAATTATCTTGGACTTTCTAATCATCCCGATATTTTAAATGCAGCTATCAATGGTATTAAAAAGTATGGATTTGGTCTAAGCTCAGTAAGATTTATTTGTGGGACTCAAACAATACATGATGAATTAGAAAAACAAATTTCAAAATTTTTAAATAAAGAAAATACAATTTTATACACATCATGTTTTGATGCAAATGGAGGTTTATTTGAGACATTATTTAATGAAAATGATGCTATTATTTCTGATCAATTAAATCATGCCTCTATTATTGATGGTATTAGATTATGTAAAGCAAAACGTTTTAGGTATGCCAATTCAAATATGGAAGAATTAGAATCTATATTAAAAAGAACAGCTAAATTTAAACAACGTATAATTACAACTGATGGAGTTTTTTCAATGGATGGATTCATAGCTAAACTAGATT
The DNA here is from genome assembly GCA_002705605.1 of Fidelibacterota bacterium. GTDB lineage: Bacteria > Fidelibacterota > Marinisomatia > SCGC-AAA003-L08 > D37C17. The sequence goes on from PAJD01000021.1 coordinate 19,834, forward strand.
CTATAACCTCTCTTGCAAAAAAATATAATGCAATTGTTCATGTTGATGATTCTCATGCAACTGGCTTTATTGGTCCTAGTGGAAAAGGTTCTGCTGATTATCATAATGTATTAGATAAAGTTGATATTATTACTTCAACACTGGGGAAAGCATTAGGAGGAGCATCTGGAGGTTTTACATCTGCATCTAATGAGATAATAAATACTCTTCGTCAACGTTCAAGACCATATTTATTTAGTAATTCATTAGCTCCTAATATAGTATGCGCATCATTAAAAGCACTTGAAATTATTCAGAAAGATAAAAATCTTCAAGGTCAATTGAAGAAAAATACAATATTTTTTAGAAATGAAATCAAAAAAATAGGTTTTGAAATTAAAGATGGTGAACATCCTATTGTGCCTATCATGATTAGAGATGCAAAAATAGCACAAAAATTTGCATCAGATATTCTTAAATCAGGAATATATGTTATAGCTTTCTCATACCCAGTTGTCCCTCAAAATGAGGCTAGAATTAGAGTTCAGATAAGTACTTCACACACACTGAAAAATCTTAAATTTGCTATTAAAATATTTAAAAAATATGGGGAAAAATATAACCTAATTTAAATATTAAGAGTAATTCCATATACATAGCCTGCAGGACCTAAATTTAAAAAACCAATATCAACAGTAGTATTTGTATTAGTATAAAGAGTAAAACCCATAGAAAACCCATATAAGTAATCTTTATAATTATTGTATATTTTTAGTTTTTGATAGTTACTACTATTACTAATCCTAAATTTTAAATTGTTATTCAAATCCTTAGTAAGCGATATAATGTGTAATGAAGATGATAAATAATGATTATAGACTAAATCATAACCAACATTAAAATTTTTATTTGCAATAATATTGTTTAAAGAAAATTGTATTTTATATGGAGTACCCTTTCCTCTTGAAGTATATGAATTTAAAATAATACCAATATTGTGAAATGATAAAGATGCATCCACACTTTTAATTTTGAATTGTTTTTTAATGTTAAATAAAATGGCATTAGATTTATAATTTTCTATTTGGCTATATAAAAATCCAATTGATGAAATAAAATAATTATCTAAATTTTTCAATTTATAATCAAATAGATACTCAAATGAATTAAATGAGTTAATAACATTATTATCAATTGAATCTTCTAATAAACCATAATTCAAAAATGAAAAAGAATATCTTTTATAATTTAAATTTAAAAAATTAATTTGAGCTGGATATTGAATATAGCTTAAACTATATTCACTATTATTAAAATTATGGTTAATTAAATCACTATTATTGACTGAAAGTGAAAATGAATTCTTCGGAATATTTAGAATTTGATACTCTGATTGAGTAAATAAAAAACTAAATAATAATAATAATANAGATTTACTTTTCAGCAGTTATTTTAACTTTAATTTTTGGTTTTAAATTTTCATCCAGNTGAATATGAACAAAATGATTTCCAATTTCTTTTAAAGATTCTTCTAAAANGATCTCTTTTTTATCAATTGAATAACCTTTTTTATCAAGTTCATCAGAAATCATTTGAGAAGTAACAGAACCAAATAACTTATCATTTTCNCCAGCCTTTAATTCAAACTTCAANGTAATCTTATCAAGCTGATTAGATAATAATTCCATNTTTTTTCTATNTTTTGCTTCTTTNATCTTTTGATTTTCAATCCACTTATTATAATATTGAATATTATCATCTGTTGCTATTGAAGCAATTTTATTAGGNATCAAAAAATTTCTAGCATAACCTGCNTTAACATTAACAATNTCTCCAATNTGACCTAATGTTTCATATGTTTGTAATAAAATAATTTTCATTTTTTCTCCTAACTATATCTTGGATCNACAGCAAATGGTAATAATGCTAGTATCCTTGCTTTTTTAATTTCAGCTGTNATTAATCTCTGATACTTTGCTGAAACACCTGTAACATGAGATGGAATAATTTTACCTTGATCAGTAATNAATTTTTTTAAAAANTTATACTGCTTATAATCTATCTGTTTAATTAAATCTTTATCCTCTTTAAAAGGACAAACTCTTGATTGTGCTAATATTGCCATTNCGAATATACTCCTTTTTAAATTTTATTTTTCTTCAGAATTGTCTTCTTTNTTTTCNTCACTATCAGANTCATNAGAATCTTCTTTTACATCTNCAGAAACNTCTTCTTCAGAAACNTCNTCTTCAGAAACCTCTTCTTCAGAAACCTCTTCTTCAGAAACTTNTTCTTCAGAAACCTCCTCTTTTTCTTCAGAAACNNCTTCTTNTTCTTTTACTTCTTCNTTGGAAACCTCTTTTTTAACTTCTATNNTTTCATCANCAACNTCTTTTTTATTAGTTTCCNTTTTTACTTCTTTTTTATNTTTTTCATCTAAAANTTGTGATGAATCAATTCGAGAAATTAANTGACGTAAAATATTNGAATTTAATTCACANTCNGTATTAATTGCTTGAACATCNTTNCCNTCTAATAAAAATTGACAAAATAAATANGTTCCATATTTTTGTTTATCAATAGCATACGCTAATTTNTTCTTTCCNCAATTATCATCATATAAAACTTTGCCTTTAAATGATGTTATTTTTTCATGAATTTTACTTTTTATATCACTTAATCGTCCCTCTTGAAGAGCCGGATGTATGATGTAAACTATTTCATAATTATTCATTAAAACTATCTCCTTTTTAAAATTCTTAAAATAAAAATGGTGCCATTACCAATGATACAACTGACATTAATTTGATCAAAATATTTAATGATGGTCCAGAAGTATCTTTAAATGGATCTCCAACAGTATCACCTACTACGGCTGCTTTATGAGGATCAGAACCTTTACCATAATTTTCACCATTAATTGTCACTCCCTCTTCAATCATTTTTTTAGCATTATCCCATGCACCACCAGCATTTGATTGAAAAATAGCCATTAAAACTCCACAAACAGTTACACCAGCAAGTAATCCGCCTAATGCTTCAGGACCAAATAACCAACCAACTAATACTGGAGTTAATACAGCTAATAATCCAGGTAACATCATCTCTTTAATTGCTGATTGAGTTGATATTTCAACACATTTTCCATGTTCAGCTTTATCTAATCCTGCATTATAAGTTTTTTTATCTGAATCTGACCACGTAGATTCATCTCCTTTATTTAGAACTTCTAAAGCAGCTTTCAATTCTGGGATATCTTTAAACTGTCTTCTTACCTCTTCAATCATTGACATTGCAGCTCTACCAACAGCTCCCATAGCCATAGATGAAAAAACAAATGGAAGCATTCCACCAACAAACAAACCACCCATAACCCATGGATTGGTAATATCAATTAATAATGGTTGACCTGTTTTCATCTCAACAACAGATCTAAAAGAGGCAAATAACGCTAAAGTTGTTAATGCAGCAGATCCAATAGCAAAACCTTTTCCTATTGCAGCTGTAGTATTACCAACAGCATCTAACTTATCAGTTCTTTCTCTAACTTCTGCTGGCAGCTCAGCCATTTCAGCAATACCGCCTGCATTATCTGAAATAGGTCCATATGCATCAACTGCTAGTTGTATCCCCGTATTAGCAAGCATACCAAGTGCAGCCATTGCAATACCATATAAGCCAGCAAATGAATATGCTCCAATTATTGCCGCAGCAATAATTAATGTTGGGATTGCTGTTGATTGCATTCCAACACCTAATCCAGCTATAATATTTGTTGCTGCTCCTGTAACAGATTGATCAGATACTGATTTTACTGGTTTTGTACCTGTACCCGTATAATGCTCAGTAATTAATCCAATACCTAAACCAGAAGATAATCCAATTAATGTAGCATAAAAAACACCCATCTGATTAGATGGTAGTATGGATGTTATCAGAAAATACATAACGATTACCATAACAGCCGAAGAACCAAATTCTCCAATATTAAGTGCCTTTTGTGGACTCCCTCCTTCTTTTACAGATACCATAAATGTCCCTAAAATAGATACTAATATTCCTGAACCTGCTATATATAGTGGAAGCATAACAAATTCTATACCTAAAGCATATCCTAATACCATAGACCCAATAATAGCTCCAACATATGATTCAAAAAGATCTGCGCCCATTCCAGCAACATCACCTACATTATCACCTACATTATCAGCAATAGTAGCTGGATTTAATGGATGATCCTCAGGAATTCCAGCTTCAACTTTACCTACTAAATCTGCCCCAACATCAGCAGCTTTTGTATAAATACCACCACCAACTCTAGCAAATAAAGCAATTGATGATGCTCCTAATGAAAACCCTGTTAATGCTTGAATCAATTTAGATGTATCAGAAAAAACACCTAAACTATCGTATGTAATAAATAATCCAGAAACACCTAAAACACCTAAGCCAACAACACTTAATCCCATTACAGATCCACCTGTAAATGCTACATTAAGGGCCTTTGCTAGGCCATCTTGAGCTGCATTAGTAGTACGATTATTTGCTTTTGTTGCTACCTTCATTCCTAAAAATCCAGCTAAAGCAGATGCAAAAGCTCCAACTAAAAATGATACAGAAATTAACCAAGAATCCCCCTGACTATTTGCAGCAAATGCAAGTAAGCACGCTACTACTACTACAAAAACTGATAAAATTCGATATTCAGCTTTTAAAAATGCCATCGCTCCTTCAGATATACTTTTACCAATTTTTTTCATTCTATCTGAACCTTCATCTTGCTTATTAATCCAACTAGTTTTAAAGAATGCAAAAAGCATTGCGATTAAACCTGAACCAAAAACATAAAACAATTTATTTTCCATTATCATTATTCCTTTTATTATAATTATTCATTGCTGAAGTAATATTATTATTCAAATAATAGTTAATACTACTTGATGCATAATCAATCACTTCATTTACTAAATCTAAATATTTTTTAGAAAAAGGTTTTAGAACATACGCCTCTGATGGTCTCATATTTAAATCTGTAGCTATACCAATTTTTAATCTATCAAACACATCTGTTTTTAAATGATATATAATAGATTTTAATCCATTGTGACCTCCATCAGAGCCATTGGCCCTGAATCTTATATGGCCTAAATCAATATCAATATCATCATAAATAATAATGATATCATCGATCTTTTTATAATAATTCATTGCTTGTTTAATCGCTACTCCACTATTATTCATAAAAGATGTAGGCTTTAAAAACATACAATCATTATCTAAAGCAAACACATAATCACCTTTTCCTAACCTGTATTTTAAAGAGCGCTGTTCAACTAATTTATCAATAATCCAAAACCCAAAATTATGCTTAGTCAAACAATAATTGTCTCCTGGATTTCCAAGGCCAACAATTAATTTCATTACTTTTCTTCTTGCTCAGAAGAAGAATCACTTTTTTCTTCACTTTCAGATTGTTCTCCACCTACCTCTTTTTCAGTATCTGGATCAGCTAACCCTTCAGTTTCGCCTTCTTCTAAGTCTGGCTGTGCTTCTTCTTCTTTCATTGCTTGAGTAACAGATGCAACTACCTGTTCACTATCAGATTTTAATGAAAATTTTTCATCTAATTCTATTCCTTCAACTTTTAAACTATCACCAAGATTTAATCCTGAAATGTCCACTGCAATATTTTCAGGAATATCAGATGGCAAACATTCAATTTCAATTTCATTTAAAGATTGAACTAAAACACCACCCTCATTTAATACTCCAGCAGCATTTCCTTCTAATTTCAATTGGACCTTAACAGCAACAGCTTGATCCATATTTACTCCATATAAATCAACATGTAATATTTCATCAGTCACGGGATGATATTGTACGGACTTAAAAATAACAGTTTGTTTGCTACTCCCAACAGCAATATTAAATATACGTGCTCCTGATTTTTTAGCCTCTGCCAATGTTTTACTTTCCATATAAAAAGGAATACTTTCCTTAGAATTATATGAATAAAATATTCCAGGGATATTTCCATCCCTCCTTAATTGTTTTAAAGAACTTTTAGAAACATCATCTCTTTTAAATATATCTAACTTAAACTCTTGAGCCATTTTTTATCCTTTCGCTTCCTGGAACATTGAACTTAATGATGTTCCATCTATAATTCGTTTTATTGCTTCACCAAATACACTCGCAACACTTATAATTTCTAATTTATCAAAATTTTTATCTTCTGTCATCTCAATAGTATCACAAACAATAACTTTTGTTATTTTTGAATTGGATAATCTTTCAATTGCTGGACCAGATAAAACAGGATGAGTCGCAATTGCTGTAACTGAAATAGCACCATTATCCATTGCTGCTTCTGCTGCATTACATATTGTTCCAGCAGTATCAATCATATCATCTATTATTAAAACTTTTTTATTTTTTAAATCACCAACTAAATTTGCAATTTCTGTTTCATTAGGCTTTGGTCGTCTTTTATCAATCAAAGCAAAACTTATGCCTAATGATTTAGCATATGCTTGACTCATCTTTGCACTTCCAACATCTGGAGCTAAAACAACGCCAGTTTCCTCGTTTAAATTCAATTTTTTTAATTCTTTAAATAAAGCCATTCTTGAATATAAATGATCAAATGGAATATTTACAAAACCTTGAATTTGCGATGAATGTAAATCCATAGAAACAATACGATCAACACCAAGTCCAGTTGCCATATCAAGAATTACCCTTGAGGAAATTGGAACTCTAGGCCTATCCTTCCTATCTTGTCGTCCATATCCAAAATATGGAATTACAGCAATTATTTTATTGGCTGAAGCTCGTTTAGCTGCATCAAGAATTAACATCAATTCTAAAATATTTTCTGCTGGAGGATTAGTCGATTGAATAATAAAAACATCTTCATTTCTAATGTTTTCATCAAATGCAATAGATAATTCTCCATCACTAAATTGACTTATATTAAGCTTGCCTAAACTTACGCCTAAATAATCGCAAATTTTTTCAGCTAATAGCCTGTTTGAATTTCCACTAAATATTTTCATGCTGGGGGACAGGGAGTCGAACCCCGATCCCATGGACCAAAACCATGTGTCCTACCATTGAACGATCCCCCAATTTTTTACTTCTTTGCAGGGGAGACTATGAGGGTATTATAATGACTTATACTTTGTTTTATTTTTTCTAAAACATTTCTATCATTGTATATACCAAACATAGTCGAGCCACTGCCTGACAAACCTGAATAAAGAGCTCCATTATTATACATGAACTTCTTTATTTCAAAAATTTCTGGATATGCTGATCCTACAATATCTTCAAAATCATTTTCAAATAACTTCCAATTCACTTTACTGTCCAGGGCGGGAAATTTAGTACTATATTCTTTATGCTGCAACTTTTTTTTAATTTTTTTATATGCCCAAGATGTGCTAACTGAAAAATCAGGGAAAATTAATAGTATATAAAATTCATTAATTAATGGGGCGTCGTGCTTAGCAATAATCTCTCCTCGACCTGATACAAATTTAACTCCTCCATCTATAAAAAAAGGGACATCACTGCCTATATTCAAACTCATCTCACATAATTCATGTTGCGTTAATTTTAAATTATATAAATTATTAAGTGCTTTTAATGTAAAAGCTGCATTACTACTGCCTCCTCCCATACCTCCTCCTATTGGAACATGTTTTTCTAAGAGCACCTTATAATGATTTTTAAAATTAAATTTTTTATCTAATAATTCATAAGCTTTAACAATTGTATTATCCTTATTTGTAGGAACATTATTATTAGAACAACTAAGACTAAACGAAGAAGAAGGTATAAACGTAATAATATCTTGTAAATCTACTTCTATAAAAAGAGAATTTATATTATGATAATTATCATTTCTAAGATTTAATACTCTTAATCCTAAATTAATTTTTGATGACGATTTTATTTTGTATGTTTTTTCCAACTATCTCGCAAATTAACAATTTGATTAAAAATTAAATCATTTTTAGATGAATCTTTATCTTTTTTGAAATATCCCTTTCTAACAAATTGATAATAATTATCTTCTAAAGAATTTTGTAAGGATGCCTCTAATTTTGCATTATTAACCGTATTTAAAGAATTTTGATTCAAATTATCAACATATGTTTTACCATCATTACAATTATGTGGATTCATTTTAAGAAATAATTTTTCATATATTCTAATTTTTGCATCAATAGAATGTTGTGCAGATACCCAATGAATAGTTCCTTTAACCTTTCTACCATCTTTTGACCATCCACCTTTTGTATTTGGATCATATGTGCAATGCACCTCAGTAACTTCTCCATCTTTATCTTTTAAAACATGGGTGCATGTAACATAATAAGCGTTTAATAATCTAACTTCTTTACCAATAGTTAACCGAAAATATTTTTTAGGCGCATCTTCCATAAAGTCATCTTTTTCAATATATAGTTCTTTGCTAAAGTGAATTTTTCTTAATCCTGAACTTTCATCTTCTGGATTATTTTTTGCCTCTAATATCTCNGAAGAATTTTGTTCATAATTATCAATAATTAATTTAATAGGATTTAATACAGCCATAACTCGATTTGAAATTTGATTTAATTCTTTTCTAACAAAATATTCNAAATGNTCAATAGANGAATATCCATCATTTTTACCAANCCCTAGGCTATAAATAAATTCTTTAATAGCANNAGGAGGATACCCCTTTCTTCTTAATCCTGAAATTGTAGGCATACGNGGNTCATCCCAATTNGTAACATNATTATTATCAACTAATGATTTTAAATGCCGNTTACTCATAATTGTATATTCAAGATTTAATCTAGAAAATTCAATTTGTTGTGGGTGATAAATATTTAACTGATCTAAAAACCAATCATATAATGGTCTGTGATCTTCAAATTCAAGAGTACATATTGAATGAGTTATNTTTTCAATAGAATCTTCTAGTCCATGTGCCCAATCATACATTGGATAAATACACCATTTATTCTTNGTCCTATGGTGAGATGCATGNAAAATTCTATATAATATNGGATCNCGCATATTCATATTTGGAGAAAGCATATCAATCTTTGCTCTTAATACCTTTTCACCATCTTTATATTGACCATCTTTCATATTATAAAATAATTTTAAGTTTTCGTTAATATCTCTATCTCGAAAAGGACTATTAATTCCTGGCTTTGTTAATGTNCCTCTTGAATCTTTAATTTCTTTCGCATTTTGATCATCTACATAAGCTTTTCCTGATTTTATTAATTCAATAGCATAATTATACATTTGATCAAAATAGTCAGACGCATATAATGGCTTATGATTAAATTCAAAACCCAACCATTTAACATCTTCTATAATTGAATCTACATATTCTTTATTCTCTTTTTCAGGATTTGTATCATCAAATCTTAAATTACATTTTCCATTATATTTAATTGCAATCCCAAAATTCAAACAAATAGATTTAGCATGNCCTATATGGAGATAACCATTTGGCTCAGGAGGAAAGCGTGTTATAATTTGATTATGTTTACCCTTTGTAATATCTTNATCAATAATATCAGTAATAAAATTATTTATTAATTCTTTATATTCCATTAANTAAATCTCTTTAATCGTTTAATTGACTCTTCAATACCCAAAATATCAACTAAGGTGAATATATCTGGACCATGAGTTTTACCAATAAGAGCAATTCTCAAAGGTATAAACAAATTTTTGCCAAAAATATCTAAATCATTTTTTGAAATCATAATAATNTCATTTATTTCTTGTTGAGTTAAATTTTGTAATGAATTTAATTTTTTTATCCATAATTGGAATAATTTNTTATAATCAAAATTNTTAATTTCTTCATTAGNNTCTANAATATAAAACCCATGTATTTCATCTAATATTTGATCNAANGTATTAATTCTATNNTTACAATATNNAGTTATCTTATCTAAATTGATTTTAGAATTAAAAATATTAATAGACTCTAACTTATTTTTAATAATATTTTTTACTTCTTCNTTNTCCATNATTTTTATATACTCTCTATTCATCCAAAGTAATTTTTCTCTATCAAAAATTGCNCCAGACTTATTAACTCTATCTATAGAAAAATTTTNAACTAATTCTTCCAATGAAAAAAATTCTTNATCACTTTTAGGNTGCCACCCTAANAGAGAAACAAAATTAATTAAAGTTGTTTTTAAATATCCCTTATTTATAAAATCTTCTACGGCTACATCNCCTTGNCTTTTAGAGAGNTTNCTTTTATCTTCATTTAATANNAANGGAAGATGACAAAATTTTGGAAGATCCCAGCCAAAAGCTTTATANAAAATGACATGTTTAGGAAGTGAAGAAATCCANTCTTCNCCTCTAATTACATGACTTATNNCCATTANATGATCATCAATTACATTNGCAAAATGNTAAGTTGGATAACCATCAGATTTAATAATTATNGGNTCTTCTATTAAATTTAAATCAAACTTTATTTCACCTCTAATCATATCACTAATTNTTAATTCTGATTNTTNATTTACTTTTAACTTAATTACATGNTTTTCATGAAGATTATTTAATGCTTTTTGACTATTNAATTCTGGAACNAGCTCTCCCTTTTTGATCAAAACAAACGTATGCAAATTCATTTTTTATTAATTCTAANTAATATTTTTTATATATACTTAATCTTTTTGATTGAATATAGGGACCATNTNGATCTTCTTTGTTTGGACCAACATCATAATTAAGNCCAAATTTTGTTAATATGCTTATAAGNTTTTCTGTAGCATTTTCAACATATCGATTTTGATCTGTATCTTCAATTCTAAGAATAAATTCNCCTTGGAATTGTTTTGAGAACAAATAATTATATAATGCTGTTCTTAAACCACCTACATGAAGATANCCTGTAGGNCTTGGAGCAAATCTGGTTCTAACTTTCATGATCTTTTATTAATAATAATGTAGCTGTAGACATAATTCCTTCNCCTTTACCAATAAAACCCAAATAATCTGTAGTNGTCGCTTTAACTGATATCGTTTCAATATCAATNCCAATTAAACTAGATAAGNTTTTACGNATTGAATATATATAAGAACTTAATTGTGGNTNTTGNAATACAACATTAATATCNATATTATTAATTTTATATTNATTATCAATCATTATATCTAAAGCTTTTTTTAAAAANANTTTACTAGAANCACCTTTNATACTTGAATCAGATGATGGAAAGAATGTTCCNATATCACCNTTTGAAAGAGCNCCTAAAATTGCATCAACNANTGCNTGTATTACNACATCTCCATCACTATGACCAACAATTCCAATNTCAGACTCTATNTTAANTCCACCTAAATAAAAGTCTTCTCCAGATTTTAATTGATGTATATCAATTCCATGTCCAACTTTAATTNTCATTATAANAGAAGCATTGAATCACCATAAGAATAAAATTTATATTTCTTTTTTATGGCTTCTTGATANGCTTTCATTACCGTATCCTTATTAGAAAATGCAGATACTAACATCATTAATGTTGATTTTGGTTGATGAAAATTAGTAATTAAGCGATCGCACATTTTAAAATGATACGGTGGATAAATAAATTTATCAGTCCAGCCTTTCTTTGCTGTTATTTGGAATCCAGAGACTACAACTGTTTCTAAAGCTCTAACAGATGATGTTCCTACAACCCATATTTTTTTCTTTTTTTGCCTTGCAACATTGATTGTTTCTGCCGTTTCTTGTGATACTTCATAATATTCTGAATCCATATTATGTCTAGTTAAATCTTCAACCAAGATTGGTTTAAAAGTTCCAAGACCAATATGCAAAGTAATATATGTTATGTTAACACCTTTCTTTTTTAAAGTATCTAACATCCCTTTTGTAAAATGGATGCCAGCTGTTGGTGCTGCAACAGACCCTCTTTCTGAAGCATAAACTGTCTGATAATCTTTTTTATCACTATCTTTGCTTGGCCTTTTAATATATGGAGGCAGAGGAGCATTNCCATATTTATCGATAAAAGGATATAAATTCTCATTCTCTTTAAATTCAAATCTTAATACTCTTCCACCAGATACAGTATTATCTATAACATCACATCCAATTTTATTATTAAAGAATAATTTATTACCAATCCTTACTTTTCTTGCTGGCTTTACCATTGCTTCCCACAAATCGGTGTCTAATTCTCTCAATAAAAAAACTTCTACTTTTGAATCTGATTTTTCTTTGGAAGCATATAGCCTTGCTGAAAAAACTTTTGTATTGTTTAATACTAAAACATCACCTTTATTAAATAATGATGTAATATCTTTAAATTTTTTATGCTGAATATTTCCATCCTTTTTATCTAAAATCATTAACTTACACTCATCCCTTTTTTTAGCAGGATGTTGACCAATGCATTTTTCAGGAACTTCTAAATCAAACTCTGATAATCTTGGTGGTCTTTCTACATTTCCAAAAAACATAATCTTCCTTTCTATTTAAATAAATTTTTTTGATCATTTTTATCTATTTTTAANTACTCATAAGCTTTATCTAATGCTATTCTACCTCTTAAGGTTCGNTGNAAATATCCTTGNTTTATCAAGTATGGCTCATAAACTTCTTCAACNGTTCTGGGATTTTCNGATATTGCAACNCCTATAGAATCTAATCCTACAGGNCCTCCATTAAAATTTTTTACTAAAGCTTCTAAAATTTTATAATCCATCTCNTCAAGNCCATTCNNATCTATTCCAAGATGATCCAAAGAATCAGATGCTACTTTTTTTGTAATTATTCCATCTGATTTTACTTCAGCAAANTCNCNAGCTCTTTTTAAAATTCTATTAGCAATTCTTGGAGTACCNCTTGANCGTCTTGCTATTTCATANGCACCATCTTTATCAATTTTAATTTTTANCAACTTTGATGATCTCATAATAATTTTNACTATATCATCATGCTCATAAAAATTNAANCGTAAAATAACACCAAATCTNTCTCTTAGNGGTGATGTCAAATTNCCTAATTTAGTTGTTGCACCAACTAAAGTAAAATGATTTAAATTTAATTGTACACTTCGAGCNTTTGGTCCTTTATCAATCATAATNTCTATNATATAATCTTCCATAGCTGAATACAAATATTCTTCTACNACAGTATTTAATCGATGAATTTCATCAATAAACAATACATCAAATTCATCTAAATTNGTTAATATNCCNGCTAAATCTCCNGCCTTNTCCATTATAGGTCCAGATGTCATTTTTATATTTGCATTTAGTTCTTTTGAAATAATATTAGCNAAAGTCGTTTTCCCNANNCCTGGNGGNCCAAATAATAATACATGGTCTANAGNATCTTTNCGTTTTTTTGCAGCCTGAATATAAATTTTTAAATTTTCAATTATTTCNGATTGACCTATAAAATCATCAAATGATAATGGTCTTAAATTATTNTCATTTTTNTGGTCTTCTTCTTGTTTTTTGGGAGAAGTTATGTTTTTATTTTGGCTAAANGAATTAATCATAAAATTATCTCTTAATTTAATAATTTTTAAGGTATAAATACCTTATTNAAATANGGATTTAAAAAATNTCTATTTAATTTTATAATAATATTTAAAAATAANCACTAATTTTATTTAATATTATAAGGAACAATCTNAATAATTGAAACTATAAGTATAGATGANAAAAAATATTTTACTAATANCATTNTTATGCATGTTTGGAATTGTTATAAATCAAGAGACAATTCTNCANAAAACNAATCTTGCCANATCNTATATTGAAGCNGAATTATATGAGGATGCNATTGTTGTTTATAAAAATATACTNNATTTTCAAAANAAAATNTTAGGNANTGAAAATATTGANCTNGTNAATACACTCTTNACNATATCTGATTTATATTTATTAGAAAATAAATCNGATTCATCAAAAATTTATNTNAACAAAGCATTAAAANTTCAATATTATAATTTTATCATCAATCAAAAAAGATATNTNGGAACCTATAATAAATTAAAAAGTATTTATACGCTAGAAAATGATTCAACAAAANTAAATGAACTNGATAGNTTAATTNCTATTTTANAAGATATTGAAAATGATTCTACATATATTAANNTAGATACATTNTTTAATTATCCNNNAATTATTACAAATACTCCTANAGAAATAGATTCAACATCTTTAGTATCAGANTATACAAAAAATGANCAAGCAATTGAATTTATAAATAGNGCAGAATCTTANATTAATACAGGNTTATATACTGAGTCTATNANAGCATTTAATAATGCTATTGAACTTAATGCTGGNATANTCGATTTAAATTATTTATTAAATATTAACTNCGGTGACTCAANTCANGTAAGCAATTTATATNATAATTTTCAATCNATAAATGATTATGATTCAACCATTACAAGAGAAAATCTTTTTTTAGCTGTNCTNTCAAATAAATTAGATAANCCNAAAATTGAAACAATTAATTATTTAAAAAAATATATTGAGATATTNCCTAATGATAAAAAAGGATTTTTATATCTTGGANATATATTTTTTGAATTAGAGGANTATCTATCTTCTATGCATTATTATCATAGATTATTACTTATNGATCCTAATCATTTTAATGNTAACTATAANTTGGGANTACTNTTAATTCAATTAAAAGATTATNAAAATGCNATACCTCTTTTTAATAAAACATANGAATTAGANNCNAACCATTTNGAATCAAAACATTATTTNGGNTATTGCTATTATAATTCNATGGNATATAAAAAAGCAATNAATGAATTTACNCAGGCNNTATTANTGGANTCTAANAATGCTGAAACTTATTANTATTTAGGAAAGTCATATATTNNAATAGATAAAAATAAACAAGCATTAGAATCNNTAANCATGTCAATTAAACTAGATCCATTTAATGGATATGCACACTTTGAATTAGGNAAAATATATGAACAAATATTAAAAANAAANNTNGCNATTGATGAATATAGATTNGCTTATAAATACATTGATAGTCATGAATTNAATTATATNTATGGAAANCTNCTTTATAAAGANCAAGAATATNGAAAAGCTTTACTNCCNNTNAGAAAATTTATTATTTATGAGCCTGAAAATACTGANATATTAGAAATATTAGGNGAAATATTTTTAAAAGANAAACGATTCACTGAATCAATTGATACNTANAACAGNTTAATTGAANAATTTCCNGATAATGAATTTTATTATTCAAANATNGCAATAGCTTATTATGAGTTAAATAATTTCTCAGCAGCACAAAAATATTATGAAAAAGTTTTNACTTTCAATGAAGANAATACNGATATTTTATTCAANCTTGGTTCAATATCTAACCTANTATATGATTATAAAAAATCTGAACAATATCTNTTAGAATCTATATATTGTGGATTNACTTCNAAAGAAATTTTATTTGAANTGGGNATTGCATANGGNGGNCAAAAAAAATATCTACAAGCTTTATTAAGNTTAAAANANGCTCTTAAATATTCTNTANANGATCCTATTTTACACTATCANCTAGGAATAATCTATAATGAAATGGAAATATTNGATTTAGCTATAAATGAATTCACACAATATATTAATCAANTNGAAAATGATCCAATTAGNTTNAGATTNCTTGGAGATTGCTATGCACAATTGAATGAATTTGAACAATCNATTCTTTANTATAGNAAAGCCTTNGAATTATTNAATTATGAAGATATAAAAACAATTTATAATCTAGGNNTATCTTATTTTGAAATTTCTGANAATATNAATGCAGCNAAATATTTTAAATCTATNTTNAAAATTAATTATGACTATTCAAAAGCACACCATATGCTTGTACAAACATANCTNAATCTTGGTAAATTTAGAGANGCAAAAAAAGAATGTGATATTTTATTTATGCTAGACACCTCTTTNTATAATTCATTAGATTATTGTATAAATTAANTTTTTNTTATTAAATTAACNACCTTATTATAAACNGTAAATAGGATTTATATGAAAATTTTAATACCACCTAGNGAAGGNAAGGCTAAAATTCAAAAGCCTCAAAATATANTATTTAAAGATACNAATTTTGTATTNGAAAAATATGTACGACAAGTTGTTAGACTTTTAAATCTTATNGATAATGANGATTTACGCTCTATNTATGGAACTTCCCANGAAAAATCTGAATTATTNCATAGGCANAATGAAGATATTTTTAAAAGTAGATGTGNGTATGCTATAGANNGATACACTGGAGTAGTNTATGAACANTTAAAATGGGATACACTNAGTGAATCAGGTAAAAAATATATGGCTGATAATGTTTTAATTTTNAGTGGATTATTTGGAATGACTACACCTNTAACTTTAATNCCNGATTATAAATTAAAGATGAATGTTCTGTCATTGCNATATCATTGGGGNCCAGTTTTAACTGAAGCNTTAAAAGATGAAGATGTANTTTATGATTTACTACCACAAGTATATAGGAAAGCTTATANACCATCAAAAAATGTAATCCANGTTGATTTNAAAGTTGAGAAAAAAGGTAAAAAAACTGCAGCTGGACACTTTGGAAAAGCAGTNAAAGGAAANTTTATTAGATTTTTAGCTGAAAANTCAATNACAGANACNAANGATTTTTCAGGATTTAATTATGATGGTTTCANATGGGTTGACAACGANCATTTTGTAAAAGTTATCAATGATTAAAGTAAAAANNTTAGTTAAAAANTATGGTGANTTTGAAGCTGTAAAATCAATNNATTTTTCGATTGATCACGGTGANGTTGTTGGCTTTTTAGGNGCTAANGGTGCTGGNAAATCAACAACCTTAAAAATACTAACNGGATATCTNACNCCAACATCAGGATCAGTTTTNATTAATAATCTAAATATTGAAACTGATGCNCATGAAATAAAAAAAATGNTNGGTTACTTACCAGAAAGCAACCCCTTATATCATGATATGTTTGTTTATGATTTATTAAAATTTACAGCAAGTACTAGAGGTATATATAATAATGATTTTAAACAAGCCTTTGATAAAGTGATTGTTCAGTGTGGATTAAAAGAAGTTATACATAAAAAAGTTGGTGAATGCTCTAAAGGCTACAAACAAAGAGTTGGACTTGCATGTGCAATGATTCATGATCCTAAAATATTAATTTTAGATGAGCCAGTAACTGGTCTTGATCCTAATCAAATTATAGAAATTAGGCAACTTATTAAAAATCTTGGGAAAGAAAAATTAGTATTAATGTCTAGTCATATACTTCAAGAAATTGAAGCAACTGTTGATAGAATCATTATTATTGATCATGGAAATATTGTTGCAGATGGTACAACTAAAAAATTAATGAATCAATTCATGGGTAATATAAAATTAACTCTTGAAGTTATTGGATTTACTGATACAAAAATCGAGAAATTTAAAGAATTATTTCATAAAGCAAAAATTAAGAAAATGAAGGATTCACATAAAATAGTCATTGAATATAAAAAGAAAGATGACCCTAGATTAGATGTTTTCAATTTTATGGTAAAAAATAAATTATCATTATTAGAAATGAGTCCTCAAACAGCGAACCTAGAAGATATTTTTAGAAAGCTAACCAATTAAAATAATGAACAGTAATATATATAATATATTTAAAAAAGAATTCGACAGCTATTTTTCAAGTCCAATGGCATATATATTTTTAGTTGTATTTTCATTGGTTAACGGATATTTTTTCTCCAATACATTCTTCTTAATTGGGCAATCAGATTTAAGGGCGCTATTCAATATTGTCCCAATGGTTTATTTATTTTTTATCCCTGCAATAACAATGGGTCTTATTGCAAAAGAGAAAAATTTAGGCACAATGGAAGTAGTTAGTACACTTCCAATTAAAGAGTATGAATTTGTAATTGGAAAATATTTAGCAGCTCTNTCNCTAATTGTAATTGGCTTACTATTTACNGTTGTACACTTCTTTACNCTTGTAAGTTTTGGAACAAATATAGATTATGGGGCCCTATTTACTGGCTATCTTGGATTGTTTTTTGCTGGNGCTGTGTATGCTGCTATAGGGACATTTTCAAGCAGCTTGTTTGATAATCAGGTTGTAGCATTTATAATTGGTGTATTTATTGTGCTGATGTTTTTTCTATTTGATAAACTTTTAATTTTTGTACCATCATTTATGGCAGGATTCATACAATATCTAAGTGTTGATTACCATATCTCAAATATTGCAAGAGGTGTAATTGATTCAAGAAATTTAATTTATTTTATTTCTATTATTGGAGTTTTTCTATTTCTTACAACCCAAGTATTAAATAGCAGGAAGTGGAAATAATGAATCTAAATAATAAAAAATCAACTTTAATCTTTTCTGCAATTATTTTAATTGCTGTTATTTTTATCAATTTAATTGGTAGAAATTGGTTTGTAAGATTTGATTTAACAGATAATAAAATGTATTCATTATCATCTTCAAGTAAATCTGTTGTTCAAAAAATTGATGATCAATTTACCATAAAAGTTTATTTTTCTTCAGATCTTCCCCCTCAATATTCTAATAACAAAAGATATCTACAAGATATCTTAGAAGAATATACAGCGTATAGTTCAGGTAATCTTAGATTTGAATTTTATAGTCCAGAAAATGAAGAAAAAATTGCAGAAGATGCTCAAAAATATGGAATTCAACCGGTACAACTTCAAGTAATTGAAAATGATAAGGTGGAAATTAAAAAAGTTTATATGGGCCTTGTCCTCCTTTATGAAGATAAAAGAGAAGTTATTCCTGTTATTCAAACAAGCACAGGGCTTGAATATGATATTACAACAAAAATTAAAAGTATGGTTCAAACCAAAAAAAGTTCTATCGGTATTGTATCATTACAAGATGGAATAACAAATGAAAATCTAATAAGATTTTTAAATGAGCGATATACAACCAGACCAAACTTAAATCTTTCTACTGCTATTCCTGAAAATATAGATATTTTATTGTTTAATGGGGTTAGCGATTCTTTAGATTCAATTCAAGAATCAACTCTAAGAAGTTTTATAGCAAGAGGTGGNAATGTATTCTTTTCTCAAAATAGAATTAATGTGGACATTCAAACACAACAAGCAAATCCTATACAATCAAATATATTTTCAATTCTTGATTCATATGGATTAAACATTAAAGAAAATTTAGTTTTAGATCAAACGTGTAACCAGGTAAATGTTCAGCAACAAATGGGACCTTTTAGAATGGCTGTTCCTATGGATTATCCATTTTTACCAATACTAAAAAAATTCAATGAATCTGAAGTAACGGTAAATGGATTAGAATCAATTTCATTAATTTTTACAAGTGAAATTCAGGCAGACTCTGTTTATTCAGATAATCTTGTAGAATTTACACCGTTATTATATACATCTAATCGCTCATCATCAATGAGTGAATTTTATAATTTAAATCCAGATCCTAAAACTAATCCTGTTTTTAATCAATTAACAGAGCCATCAAAAGTTGTAGGNGCAAGGTGTATTGTTGCAGATAAACAAACAGGTATTGAAAGTAATTTAACTCTAGTTTCAGATTCACAACTATTTTCAGATCAAGGTGGTGGCGGTTCACAAAACAATATTATCTTTGTAATGAATACTATCGATTATATGCTTGGTGATAGTGAGCTTATTGCACTTAGATCTAGAGAAGTATTAGATAGACCTCTTATCGGAGATGCTGAAGGAGTTTCAAATCAAACAAGATTAACTTGGAAAATAATTAATATGCTTCTACCTACATTATTAATTATTCTTTTAGGAATTTTTTCTAGAAGAAAACAAAATAATAAATCAAAAATTCTTCAAGCTATTTATGAAAAATAAACTTTATATATCAACAGGCGTGCTAACTATATTGATTATATTTTATATAATTAATATTAATCAGCAAAAAAATTATCAAAGTACTTCAAATCAAATTTTCAATTTCAATCAAGAACAAGTAAATAGTTTATTGATTAAAGCTGAAGGTAGTTCTATAGAAATACAAAGAGTCGATACATCTTGGGTTATTTTAAATAATGATTCACTAACGTTAAAAGATAATGTATTAACTACATTTTTTGATAAAATTTTTACATTGGAATCAGAAACAATTATGACTAAAAATCCAGAAAAATGGATCAAGTATAATATTGATGATAATCTTGGTACACATTTAACTTTTACTGATTTTAATAATAATGTACTTGGAACATTTGTTTTTGGAAAATCATCATCTGATTTTTCTAGATGCTACATTAGATTTAATGATGCACCTGAAGTTCACTTAGTAAATCAAAATATAATGTATAACTTACAGGCTAAACCTGAATATTGGGGAGAAAAAATTACAGAAGAAACATTGTAATTATTTTTTAATTCGTTCAAATATTCCAAGCTTTTTATTCTTTTTTACATTATCCCACTTAAAATATCTACCATTCATAGTGATATATACTCCCGGATCTATAACCTGTATAAAAGATAATGCACTTCCTAGATTAAATAAACCATCAGAGCTTCCAAACTTAATTGGAATCATTGCACCTGTTAAAATAATTGTTTTATCTTTAATCNATTTTGCAAGAAGCGCNGCTGTTTCAACCATAGTNTCTGTACCATGAGTNATAATAATGNGNTCTGTTTTTTCTTCTTTACACTTTTCAACAATATATTTTTTTGAATCTTCCGTCATTTCCAAGCTATCAACCATCATTAACGTTTCAATCTTAACATTCAGCTGAGANCGTCCAAGATCCAATAATTCTGCAAGATNAGTCTTCTTAAAAAAGAGTTCTCCATTGATTTCGTTGTACTCTTTATCAAATGTACCACCTGTTGCAAAAATTTTAATATATTTATTAATTNTCATCTATAATTTTATTAATTTAATGAAAAATATAATATAATTTAAGACTATGGCTGTAAAAAAATTAGTAGAAGTTTGGGATGGAAAAAATATTATTGAAAANAATATTCAATTTTTGAAACAAAAAACAAAAGAAATTCACCTGCCTATCAATGATGCCAATAGAAATATACTAACTGATTTATTAGATACTTATAAAAAAGTACCATGCGCTGGTATTGCTGCCAATCAAATTGGATATGATAAAAGAATCTTNATTGGAATGAAAGAAGATGAACCAGATACTGAAGAACAATATAAAGAATTGAGAAAAGAGCAACCAAAAGAACAAAAAAAAGAATCAGGAAATCCAAATGCAGATAACTATGAGTTTTATATTAATCCTCAAATAGATCAAACATATAAAAAATCAATACAAGAAGAAGAAGANGGGTGCTTNAGNATACCTGANNTTCGNCTTNTNGCAGAGNGATATGANAAAATTAAAGTTCGCTATTATGATATAGATGGTAAAAAAAATAAAAAAACACTNAAAGGNTTTTTATCAAGATTATTTCAACATGAATTAGATCACTTAGATGGAAAACTCATGGTTGAAAATAGTAAAATCAAAAAGGTTTATAGAATTTCTGACAATGATAATATTAATTATTTATATACAAATTTAGTTGATGAGTTATCAAAATTTTAATCAACAACGTTGTATTATATTATAAATATAATTACTAATTTTAAATTACTCTTATGAATGACATTGTAAAAAATAATATATATTTAGAAAAAGAAGATCATATCTACAGATTAGAAGATGATATGGATTTTCAATTTACAAGCGTTACCACATTTGTAGGACAATTTTTTGAAGAATTTGATGCTGATTTTGTTGCAAAAAAATTAACTAGTACTCATCCAAAATATAAACATATGACTGCTGAAGAACTCCTAGCTGAATGGAGAAAAAGAGCTGATTATGGAACCTATGTTCATGAAGAAATTGAAAATTATATTAATGATAAAACAAAGCCAGAAGACAGAAAATCACTGCGAGCAGTTAATTGGTTAAATGGCTATAAAATGCAATCTGATTTTAATTTATTATCAGAAAAAATTATTTATAGTAANGAACTAAAACTTGCTGGCTCTATAGATCTATTATTGCATGATAAAAAAACAGATGAGTATACAATCGTTGATTGGAAAACATCAAGGAAGATTGACACCTCAGCCTTTAGGCATAAAACAGGAAATAAAGATGCAACAAGAGATTTAGAAGATTGCAACTTTAATCATTACTCATTGCAACTATCNATGTATCGATATATTTTAGAAAATTATTATAATTTAAAAATTAAAAATCAAATGATTGTTCATATTACAGATTATGATTGCAGGGGNTATGTCACTCCATATCTATTAAATAATATTAAAAGAATGAATAACCATTAAAGGAATAAAATATTTATGTCATTTTTAAAAGAACTAAGTGAAAATAAACAAGCAATAACATTATATAAATATAATGGAAATGATCTTAAAGTTGATTCAGATATTGAAATTAGTAAAAANACGAAAGACTCTAATTTTATTCATATTTGTTTTATCGATTTAGAAACTACAGGTACCCATAAAAAAAATGATGAGATTATAGAGATTGCAATGAAAGTTATAAAAATTGACAAAAATACAGGCGAAGGACTACAAGCAATTGCTGAATATGAATCTTTNCAAGANCCTGGATTTNNAATTCCAGAAGAAGCATCACTTGTTAATAATATAACAGATGANATGGTTAAAGATCANCAAATAAATTGGAATAAGGTTATTGAAATTCTTAANCTTTCTCAATTATGTGTTGCTCACAATGCAAGCTTTGATCGTGCATTTTTAGATAGAAAACTAGATGAATCAAAAAATAAAGTTTGGGCATGCTCCATCAATGATATTAATTGGATTAATCGTGGATTTACTAATTCAAAATTAGAACTATTAGCTTACTGGCATGGTTATTATTACAACTCGCATAGAGCAATGTATGATGTNGATGCTATGATTCANTTACTTGTTCATCCTCATTATGAAACAGANAAACCTCTGAATGAGCTAATTCAAAATGCTAGAATCCCTCAATTTAGAATGCTCGTTAAGTTTAATTATAAAAAAGAACTAGTAGATATTATTAAATCTAAAAGATATGGATTTAATGGTGATACAAAAGAATGGTCTAAGATAATTCCTGAAAATAAATTAGAAGAAGAAAAAAAGTGGTTAGCAGATAATATTTATAATGGNAATTTTGCTGGACTTGTTGAAAAAATCACATTAATTGATAAATATANAAATAGATAAAAATCCATTTTAAATAATTGTTATTTAGTCTTAATTTAAAAGATGCTAATAAACAGATATTATACAAATTCAAAGCTCCTGAGGGAGCTTTTTTTTTATAAATAAATGAATAAAAATCCTGCCAAATTAATATTNTCAAATGGAAAAATATTTAATGGTTTTTCNCTTGGGTTTAAAGGAGAGTCTTTGGGAGAAGTCTGTTTTAATACAGGGATGACTGGTTACCAAGAAATTTTAACAGATCCTTCTTACTGCCAACAATTAATTACAATGACCTATCCACATATTGGCAATTACGGNACTAATAATGAAAATACTGAAAGTAAACAAATTTATGCATCAGGATTTATTGTAAGAGAGGCATGTGATATGCCTTCAAATTATAAATCAGAAGATACACTTAATAATTATTTAAAGAAAAATAAAATTGTAGGGATACAGGGAATTGATACGCGCTATTTAACAAAAATAATTCGTGATGAAGGTGCTATGAATGGTATTATTTCAAGCAAAGAATTGAATGATTTAAAATTAAAAAATAAATTAAAAAAACATCCTCAAATGGAAGGTCTTGATTTAGCAAAAATTGTATCTTGNAANAAATCTTACTGGTGGAATAATAAAAATAATAAATATAAAATCGCAGCGATTGATTTTGGAATNAAACATAACATACTAAGATTACTTGAATCACACAATTGCTCCATTAAAGTTTTTCCTGCAAACACATCTAAAGATGAAATTTTAAAGTTTAAACCAGATGGACTATTTTTATCAAATGGGCCTGGTGATCCTGCGGCAGTTACATATGCTATTGATATGGTTAAATTTTTTTTAGAAAAAAAACTGCCTATTTTCGGGATATGCTTAGGCCATCAAATCTTATCTTTAGCATTGGGTGCGAAAACATATAAGTTAAAGTTTGGTCATCGCGGTTGCAATCATCCTGTAAAAAATATTGTAAATAATACAGTAGAAATTACAAGCCAAAATCATGGTTTTAGTATTCATAATCAAATCCCAAATAATGTTACTATAACTCATACTAGCTTAAATGATAAAACAATTGAAGGCATTCAATCAAATAATTATCCTGCATTTAGTGTTCAATATCATCCAGAATCTAGTCCGGGACCTCATGATTCACGATACTTATTTGAACAATTTATAACACTTATAAAACAATCTTATGCCAAAAAGAAATGATATAAATTCTATATTAATTATAGGCGCTGGGCCAATTATTATTGGTCAAGCATGTGAGTTTGATTATTCTGGAACTCAGGCATGTCAGGCACTAAGAGAAGAAGGGTATAGAGTTATTCTTATTAATTCTAATCCTGCGACTATTATGACAGATAAAAACATTGCAGATTCAACATACTTAGAACCAATAGAAATAAATACAGTAGAACAAATTATTATAAAAGAAAAACCAGATGCAATTTTACCAACCGTTGGAGGTCAAACTGCCTTAGATATGGCAATGCAGCTTGATCAAAAAGGAATATTAAAAAAATATAAAATAAAATTAATTGGTGCAAATATTCAATCGATTGAAACTGCAGAAAATAGAGAGAAATTTAAAAAATCAATGGCAGGTGTTAATATTCCTACAGCTAAAGGAGGATTTGTTAAAACTAAAGATGATGCCTTTAAATTAATCAAAGANATTGGATTTCCTGTCATCATTAGACCATCATTTACAATGGGTGGAACAGGAGGGTCAACAGCTTATAATATTGAAGAATTTTCTAAGCAAANTGAATTAGGATTACGAGCAAGNCCTATACATGAGGTCTTAATAGAAGAATCGCTTCTTGGTTGGAAAGAATTTGAAATGGAAGTGGTTAGAGATTTAAATAATAATGCTATTATTGTATGTAGCATAGAAAATATTGATCCAATGGGAGTACATACTGGTGATAGTATTACGGTTGCACCTATTCAAACATTAACTGATAAAGAATATCAACAAATGAGAAATTGGTCAATCTTATGNTTAAGAACAATTGGAGTTGATACAGGCGGTTCAAATGTTCAATTTGCTGTAAATCCANAAAATGGACGTACAATAATCATTGAAATGAATCCAAGGGTTAGTCGTTCATCAGCCTTAGCATCAAAAGCGACAGGATTCCCTATTGCTAAAGTTGCAGCTAAACTATCTATTGGACTTACATTAGATGAAATAGAAAATGATATAACAGGGCAAACTTTGGCATCCTTCGAACCTTCAATTGACTACGTAGTAANAAAAATCCCAAGATTTGATTTTGAAAAATTTCCCACCTCTGATGGTATATTGGGAGTCCAGATGCAATCNGTTGGCGAAGTTATGGCTATTGGAAGAACTTTCAGAGAATCTATACAAAAAGCATTTCGNTCACTTGAAGTTGGATTGGATGGATTNGAACCTAAAAAAACAGATTATCGTTCTTTAGATATAAANAAAATAAGNTTCCCNACTGCTTTTAGATTATTAAAANTTTGGCAAGCATTAAAAGAAAATTATTCTANNGATAAGCTATATGAACAAACAAAAATTGATCCNTGGTTTTTATATCAATTAAAAATATTAACAGATATTAATATTGATAATAAGCTTTTTAAAAANAATCTTTTATCACTAAAAAAAGAAGGGTTTTCAGATAGACAAATTGCAAAATCATTAAAAAAAGAAGAATTAGAAATACGTAAANAAAGAATCAAAAAAAATATTTTACCAACCTATAAAATGGTAGATACCTGTGCTGNTGAATTTAANGCACAAACACCTTATTGCTATTCTACATATGAATTAAATAATGAAATTAAAAAATTTGAAACTGAATCAGTAATCATATTAGGGGGTGGCCCAAATAGAATTGGACAAGGTATTGAGTTTGATTATTGTTGTGTACANGCAGTATATGGTTTAAAAGAAATGGGTTATAAAACAATCATGATTAACTGTAACCCAGAAACAGTTTCTACAGATTTTGATACAGCAGATAAATTATACTTTGAGCCTTTAACATATGAAGATGTAATGAATATTATTGATTTAGAAAAACCAAAAGGTGTTGTTATACAATTTGGTGGACAAACACCATTAAATATTGCAACTCAATTATTAAAATCTAAAGTTAATATTTTGGGGACACATCCAAAATCAATCGATCTTGCAGAAAATAGAAAAAAGTTTGGGAAAATTTTAAAAAAATTAAATATACCAGCTCCAAATTTTGGGACAGCATTTTCAATTAATGAGGCAATAGTTGTTGCAAATAAAATTAATTATCCAGTACTTGTAAGACCCTCATACGTACTTGGNGGAAGAGGAATGGAAATTGTTTATAATGAAGATGGATTAAAAAATTATGTTGGGAAAGCAGCCTTGGTTTCGGGGGATCATCCAATTCTTATAGATGCATTTTTAGAAAATGCATATGAATTTGATGTTGATGCAATTAGTGATGGTAATGATGTTGAAATCGCAGGAATTATGCAGCATATTGAAGAAGCGGGGATACACTCAGGAGATTCATCTTGCGTATATCCTGCTTACTTTTTACCTAAAAANGAACGCAAAATCATTATTAATTATACAAAATTGTTAGCCATTGAATTAAATATTCNTGGCCTTATAAATATTCAATTTGCTATGAAAAATGGAAAAATTTATGTTTTAGAAGTAAATCCAAGAGCTAGCAGGACCATTCCATTTATAAGTAAGGTAAAANATATCCCCTATGCAAAATATGCAAGTCAGATAGCTGCAGGTAAAAAAATAAAATCATTAAATTTAAATTACAAAAAAACAAATTTAATTGCTGTAAAAAAACCTGTTTTCCCNTTTAACAAATTTCCAGATCAAAAAATATTTTTATCTCCAGAAATGAAATCTACAGGTGAAGTAATTGGATTTGATAAACATCTTGGATCNGCATATGCAAAAGCAGAAATAGGCGCTGGAAATAAATTGCCTAAAAAAGGGAATATATTTATATCTGTAAATGAAAATGATAAAAATGAAATTATAAAAATTGCTCGAGATTTTACTGAGATTGATTTTCATATTATTGCAACAATCGGTACATCTAAATTATTAAATNATAATGGNATTGAATCAAAANNAATATTTAAAGTAGGAGAAGGAAGACCACACATTGTAGATGCAATAAAAAATAATNAAATAAACTTAATTATCAATACACCATTAGGNGAACAATCTAGATATGATGAATANAAAATTGGAAAATCAGCAATAGAATATAAAATTCCAGTTATTACNACTCTAGCTGGAGCATATGCAGCTTTACGTGCNATAAGATTTCAGAATAAAAAATTAACTTATAACAGCTTACAAGAGATATTTAATGAAAAATAAACTATACCCAAAAATCAANCCNTATAATAATTTTTACTTAAAAGTATCCAACCTTCATACAATATATGTTGAAGAATCAGGCAATCCAAATGGTAAGCCTATAATTTTTCTACATGGAGGACCTGGTGGTGGAATTGAACCTATTTATAGGCAATATTTTAATCCAAAAAAATGGCGTATAATAATATTTGATCAAAGAGGCTGTGGAAAAAGTTTACCACACGCAGAANTAAGAGAAAATACAACTTGGGAATTAGTAAATGATATCGAATTAATTAGAAATTATTTAAAAATAAAAAAATGGGTTNTTTTNGGAGGAAGTTGGGGATCAACATTAAGNTTNTCTTATGCAATCTTACATCCNAAAAAATGTAAAGCATTAATTNTACGTGGTNTTTTCTTATTAAGAAAATTTGAAATAGAATGGTTCTATCAAAAAGGATGTGATATGATTTATCCTGATGAATGGGAAAATTATAAAAGTGTAATTCCAAAAANGGAACAAAATAATTTTGTCAAAGCATACTATAAAAGACTAACATCAAAAAATAAATCTACAAGAATAAAAGCTGCTACAGCTTGGTCAAAATGGGAGGCAAGCACAAGNAAGCTTGTACAAGAAAAAAAATCATTACACCATTTTGACGATCCTAAAGTTGCAGAAGCATTTGCAAGAATTGAATGTCATTATTTTATAAATAATGCATTTTTTAAAAATGATAATTGGATTTTAGAAAATATAAATAAAATAAAAAATATTCCAGGAGCAATCATTCAAGGCAGATATGATGTGGTCTGCCCAATGAAATCAGCCTGGGATTTACATAAAAAACTCAATCATTTTGAATTCTATATTATTGATAAGGCGGGTCATTCTATGCTTGAAAAAGATATCCAAAGTCAATTGATTGATTGTACCAATAGATTTATTAAATATTAAAAAAAACCTCAAATTAAAATTTGAGGCTTGAGTATTTCATTAAAACTTAAAATTTAAATAATTATTTATCACATTTACTATAACCACATTCCATGCAAGAATCACATCCATTTTCAGTTTTTAAAGATTTACCACTGCATGAAGGACATATTCTAAATTCCATATTCATACTTTCATCATTTGTAGATTTTACTTCTACTTTTTCAACTAATTCAGGCATCTCTTCGTTTGGAACTTGGTTTAACTGCTCTTTATCTTGTTTAACATCTTCTTTAGAAATAATTCCAACATCATAAAAAAACCGTTCGATTGTTTCAGCCACTTCTGCATAAAAAGAATGATAATATCTACCTTCTTTAAACGAACCTCCATTTGGGTCATGTATTCCATGTAATTCTTCTAATATAAACATTGGATCAGTTGCTCTTCTAAAAATTGCAGAAATTAAACGTGTTAATACAACATATTCTGGTGCTCTATTTAAATCTTTAGAATTAATAAAAATTTCAATAGGCCTTCTNCCAGTTTCTGTNTCTACATAACTCAAGGTTATAAATACAGAATTTTTTACAAAAGCACTTTTTACTTTGTANACTTTTGCATCAACTACTTTGGGTCNTGAAGCAGAACTAGTTTGTTTTTTTTGATTTGATTCTACAGAAGATTGNTCAGTATTTTCTTTTTTACTCTTTACTTCTACTATTGTTGATTTTTTATTTAACTCTATCATTTATTCTGCGTTNTGGAATTTTTCACTTTCAATTATTTCTTCAATTTTAGTTTCACTATTTTTCATATAATGATACATTGTTGTTAATGTACCATCTGGTAATTTAATAATTTCATCACCTTTNGCNTTAATAGTTTCGTTATTATTATTGGTAATTTCAAACTCTTTATCTTTATTTTTTTGGAAATCTGTTAATTCATTTTCATTAGTACTTAAAATAGGAAATCTACTACCATCTCTATAAATTGTTACCCCTTTAAGCTTAGCCTGCCAAGCTTGTAAATAAATGTCTGAAATTATTTCTGGTTTAATATCTTCAGGTAAATTAATCGTTGANGATATACTATGATCAATNTATTTTTGAATAAGACCCTGTATATCAACCCTTTGATTTGAATTTATTTTNTGTGCNGTCCTNAANAANTAACTTGGNAACACATCTTCAATATCNCNNGCATTATCAACTTTTTCTTGTAAATCAAATTTATCAATATATGCNTGNATNGTTGAATGAAATACNTTAAAAAACTTATTNCCNAATGATTCTGAACGNCTTGTATAATGAGTTGCAAAAATTGGTTCAACACCACCTGAAACTCCAATNTAATTTTTATCTTTATNTTGATATGATAATACAATATTAGATATTGAACCAGTTGGNGCAATAGACATAATCGCAATATTCCTTAATCCATTTTCTGTNATTTGNAANTGTGTTTCTTTACTNAAGGCCTCTTNAACAAATGGNCACTTCATATAATTTTCTTCATTAAATATTGGAGAAGATCCTTTTTCACCGCCNATTACTGCTGATGCNTGGTAAGCAGCNTTNGTAATAAATTTCATTGTTTCTGTTATTAATGCAATACCATCTTCTGAATCATATGCTAANCCCATTTGATTTAACATATCTGCNATNCCCATTACTCCCAAACCTAATCTTCGNGTTTCTTTAGCTGCNAGTCTTTGNTTTTCTAATGCATTTAAATCTTCATTCCATGTTACAACATTATCTAAAAATCTAACTAAAATTCTTGTNCTTTCTGCTANCTGATCCCAATTAATTTGAGCTCTATCTGTAAATCCATCCTCAATAAATCTAGATAAATTAATAGAACCTAAGTTGCAAGCACCTCCATCTTCAAGTGGAACTTCTGCACAAGGATTAGTACATATAATAGGTCTGCCAACATAATTTGAAGGTGAGTAATCACTCATTGTTGTCCAAAAAATAATACCTGGTTCTGCAGTTCTATAGTTCCCCTCAATAAATTGATCCCATATATCTCGTGCTTTAACTAATTCTCTTACTTCATTTGTTTGAGGACTATCAAAATACAATAAAAAATCTCCTGATTGTTTAATAGCTAAATCATAATCTTCACTATTAAGTTTAATGTTTAAATCACCATAAACATCTCTTTTACTAGAATCTTTTAATGAATCAGAAGATACATTTGCACCATATTCTTTAGATAGCCACTTATCTAAATCAGATACACTATCAAAATTATTTAATAGCTCATAATCATCTATATTTTTTGATGGAATTCCATATGAATAATGAANTGANTCNTCATCCTGTTGAGCTTCCATAACNGAAGTTTTATTNAATTTTTTATAAACTAAAAACTTATNNTTACCATATTTTTTTTCTTCATTTACAGCAAACATAAATTCATTNCTCACTTTAATAGAAATGTTNGCAAATCTAACTTGAGTNTTTTCCATAACTTGTTTTTTNATNGTTTCAAGTTCAGATTCAGAAAATTGACCTGACCAACTNCATTGCTCAATAATTTGCTTAGTNACCCAATTAGGNGTTTTTTTNACTTTTAAAAAATATTTAACATCTGGATGTTTTACATCAATNGTTAACATTAATGCTCCACGTCTTCCNCTTTGNCCAATNAGNCCTGTTGTTANGGANTANAANTCCATAAAAGATACTGCNCCNGTTGAACTATCTGCTGCATTATGAACCACTGAATCTTTTGGNCTTAATGATGAAATATCAACNCCAATTCCTCCNCCATATGAATAAGTTCTTGCACATTCAAANGCNGCCTGATAAATTGAATCAATATCATCTTTATTAATTTTTGANACAAAACAATTNGCTAANGTTTTNATTCTATACATATCACCAGCACCTGCTAANACNCTNCCTCCNGAAATAAATCTACCATTATATANTTCNTTATAAAATTTTTCNGACCACTCTTTTTGTTTTGATTTTGTTCCTTCAACCGTAGCTATAAAAGANGNTAATCTNTTAAATACATCTTCAGGATNTTTTTCAATTAATTTATTATCTAANTCTTTTAAAAAATATTTTTTNGTATAAATATTTTTNGCTAATTCATTCTCACCTAAATAATCTCCATGAAAATCTAACTCTTTATTTTTTTGTTTTTCNGATATNTGATTATATAATTCTTCGTAAACNTTAGATCTAAGATTTCCAATAAGCTTGGATGATTTTCCTTTATGAGAGAACATTTTTTTTATATCATTCATACNNTGTTTTCCTAATTTTNGAGCCAAAAATANNNTGACTCATATATGATTATTTAACCAAAATTAAGCTTAGAAATTATATTCAAATTGCCTTGTTTAATTATNATCCTAGAATTTTTTGTAATTCAGGATTATACCCTATCAGTAGCAAATTTCTCGTCGGATTTAAAATTTATCTACTATTCTTAGTAATGTCAATTACTAGAAAAATATAAATGATATTTTATTNTTTTACAAATAGAATTTCAAAAAAAANAAAAAAAATAAAAAACCTGATTTAAATTCTAGTCAGAGATTAGTAAATTATAATGTAATTAAAAACAAACATACTTATTTATGGCAAANAAAAAAACAGCAAAACTTATNTTAGAAAATCATGAATTAGATTTAGATATTATNACTGGATCTGAAAATGAAAATGCAATTGATATAACATCTTTAAGAAATAAAACAGGNTANATAACNATTGACCCTGGTTATGCNAATACAGGTTCATGNNTTAGCGANATAACTTTTATCGATGGTGAAAAAGGAATTCTTCAATATNGAGGATATCCTATTGAGGATTTNGCTGGACAANNTAGCTTTACAGATGTTGCTTATTTATTACTACATGGCGAATTACCTAATNCNGANGANAAATCTATATTTAGTAAATCTCTTAGAAAAGAAGCAAANATCCATGAAGATATGAAAAGATTTTTTGATGGATTTCCTATNAATGCTCACCCNATGGCNACACTATCTTCTATGGTTACAGCTTTATCAACATTTAATCCTACNATAGATACTAATGAAGAAAATGTTAACGAANCGATAATNAAAATTTTAGCTCAAGTAAAAACTATTGCAGCATATTCATATAGAAAATCACATGGNTTACCATTTATTTANCCAAACACTGATTTNAATTATATTGATAATTTTTTACATATGATGTTTTCAGATTCTCAAGATGATTTTCATACTGAGCCAATCTTTACTGAAGCTTTAGATTTATTATTAATTTTNCATGCAGANCATGANCAAAATTGTTCAACNTCAACTGTAAGAATGGCTGGNAGCAGTCTAGCNAATGTNTATGGNGCAATTTCTGCNGGNATAGCNGCATTATGGGGNCCNCTNCATGGTGGTGCAAATCAAGCAGTATTAGAAATGTTAGAGAAAATTAAAAATGATAACTCTGATTATAAAAAATATATNGANCTTGCAAAAGATAAAAANTCTGATTTTAGATTGATGGGATTTGGACATAGAGTGTATAAAAANTATGATCCAAGAGCAAAAATTATNAGTAAAATGGCAGAGAAAGTTTTGTCAAAATTAAATATTGAAGATCCTTTATTAGATATAGCNAGAGAGTTAGAACAGGTTGCTCTAAAAGATGAATATTTTGTNAAAAGAAAATTATATCCTAATGTTGATTTTTACTCTGGTATCATCTATCGAGCCATGGGAATTCCAACAAATATGTTTACTGTTATGTTTGCTCTAGGAAGACTTCCTGGATGGCTAGCGCATTGGAAAGAAATGATTAATAGTCCCCATTTCAAAATTAATCGTCCTAGACAAATTTATACTGGAAAAAATAAAAGAAGCTGCAAAGAATAAATATATGAATCAATATTTAGAACTTGTAAATACTGTATTAGATAATGGAATTATAAAAAATAATCGAACTGGTACAGATACATTAATGTATTTTGGCTATCACTATAAAGTTGACCTGCAAAATGGCTTTCCTCTGCTCACAACAAAAAAAGTTTTTTTTAACTCTGTAATAAGGGAGCTTCTTTGGTATTTATCTGGAGACACCCATATTAGAAATTTAAGAAAGCATACAAAAATTTGGGATGCATGGACCAATGAAGAAAAAAATTGGGAAATAGGAAAAATGTATGGATACCAATGGGTTAAATGGGAAAAATTCAAGGAAAATGAAAATGGAGAAATTTCAAAATCTCATATTAATCAAATTGAAGAAGTTATAAATTTAATAAAACATAGTCCAGATTCTAGAAGAATGATAGTTACAGCATGGAACCCATCAGTATTAGATGAAATTGCTCTCCCAAGTTGNCATGCATTTTTTATCTTTAGTGTAACAANTGGAAAATTAAATTGTCATTTAACACAACGAAGCGGAGATATTGCACTGGGCATTCCGTTTAANCTAGCTTGCTATGCAACATTAACTCAAATGATTGCACAAGAAACAAATCTAGAACTTGGTGAGTTTTCACATTATATTAATGATGCACATATTTATGTGGACCATATTAATGGTTTAAAAGAGCAAATCAAAAGGGAGCCATATAAGCTTCCAACATTAGAAATTGAAAAAAAACCTTTTTGGGATTTAACATTTGAAGATTTTACATTAAAAAATTATACTCATCATCCAATAATCAAGTTTCCTGTTGCTGTATGATAGAAGTTCATCTTATTTGGGCGCAAGATGATAATGGTGGTATTGGNATNAATGGAAAATTGCCNTGGCATATNAGTANTGATTTAAAAAACTTTAAAAAAATAACATTNAATTCTACNATAATNATGGGNAGAAAAACATGGGATTCNTTGCCAATCAANCCNCTCCCNAAAAGAACAAATATTGTTTTNTCTNCAAANAANCAAAANAATGTNACTACNTANAANTCNTATNANGAATGNATNAANAATNTTCAAAAAGANAANATNAANAAANTATTTATNATAGGTGGAAGATCTATTTATAANCTTTTTTTNAATGATGCACATTATTTACATATTACTAATNTCAATTTAATAAAAAATGGAATTNATGAATTTTTNCCAATATCATTTNATGATATAAAAAGTAAATTCAATAAAATTTCTACTAATNAATTATCANATGAAGCANCNTATTCATTATGGGAGAAAAAATAAACCATGAAAAATTTAAAAAATAAAAAANTTTTAATAACTGGNGGNGCAANAGGAATTGGNAAACAAATAGCAATTGANTTTGCTAAANATGGTTCAGATATTATTATATGTGATNTAGATAAATCATATATTGAAAAAAATAATTTTCAAGATATAGAAGAATTAGGTGTTTCATGTTTTGGTTATCATTTAGATGTAACCAACTATAATGAGATTATAAAAATAAGAAAAAAAATTTTAAATGATGTTGGGGCAATTGATATTCTCATAAATAATGCCGGNGTAGTATTTGGAGGTAGNTTTTTAGATATCCCAATTGAAAAGCANAAGATCACATACGATGTTAATACTCANGGGATTGTTAATATGNTGCATGTTTTCTTAAATGATTTAATAAAACAAAANGAATCTCATATTGTNAATATAGCAAGTGCATCAGGTTTTACATCATTGCCAAACGGAACGACATATGCATCCAGTAAAGCGGCTGTTACCAGTTTTTCTGAATCTTTAATCAATGAATTAAAACAAAACAATCATCATCATGTTGGTATGAGTATTGTCTGNCCTGCATATGTTAATACCGGAATGTTTGATGGTGTCAAAGAGCCATTATTTATTCCNATGTTAANNCCTGAAAAATTAGCTAAAAAAATTATAAAAGCAGTTCTTAAGAATAAGCGATTTGTCTTAGAACCTGCATTTATCAAATTTATTCCTATCATAAAAGCACTTTCCCCAAATTCTTTCTTTGATTTTCTTGGNCGTGTTTTAGGTGGTTATAGCAGCATGAAATTTTGGAAAGGTCACAAAAAATAAATAATTATTACAACTAAAATATGANTTATTNGGANATTGCAGACGAAGATTTTTAAACTAATCTTTTTTTAGGCAATAATTTATAGACCAAAAAAATACTAATAGGAATTATTAAATATAGATTTATAAACATTATTTCAACTAACGACCAAAACAATGTAAACCATTCAACTACCCAATCAAGATTCTGCTNAATAATTAAACTGAATAATTGAATAATTAAATATAAGAAATAATTAAGNAANCCTATTANNAGTACTANAAGTAACTTTTGTNTTATTGATGCAGAACGACCAAACTCTTTAATTTTTTTAATCATAANTAAAATTTAAGAAACATTTAAACATTAATAATTATTTAATAAAATCTATTATTTCAGATTTATCCTTAATATCATGTTTGATATCTAATATATATATATGATAATCTTTGAATTGANAATATAGTTTATAAAAATCTTTCTTTGTTGTCACCAATATTTTTGAATTAATTTGTTTTAATGATTCTTTAATATCTATNATATCTTGAGCATTATAATTATGATGATCTGGATATAAATAAAAAATATTATTTGTGGNATACTTTTCTTCTATCATATNTTTAAATAGNTNATTATTTGCAAGCCCTGCACATGCAACAAATGAGTTTTTTACATCAATAGTATCATTAATAAAACATTGTTTTTCAAAATCATATCTTTTTATTTGTTCCTCTAAATTGCTGTTATAAACCTTTACAGAGTTATTAATATTTTTTAAAACCAAATTTTNAATTTTTTCTGATTCTATTATACTTTTATTTGATTTAGTAAATATAATTAGACTCGCTCTTTTTAATGATGATATTGGCTCTCTTAAAAAACCAAGTGGTAATAATTTATAATAATNAAATTCTCTAGATAAATCAACCAGCACAATATCACAATCTCTTTTAATTTTTAATGATTGAAACCCATCATCAAGTAAAATTAATTGGGGTTTGAATTTTTTGATTGCGATTTCAATTGACTGCGATTTATCTCCAACAATAATAGGGATATTTTTCAAAGAATGAGCTAACATAAAAGGCTCATCTCCTGATTGTTCAATTGAAGAAATAATCTCTTGTTGATTAGAAACAATAACCGTCCCTTTAATCTTTTTTTTATAACCCCTACTAACAATACAATGTGAAATATTATTTTTTGTTAACTCTTTTGAAATTGTCTCAATCATAGGAGTTTTACCGGTTCCTCCAATAGAAATATTTCCAATAGAAACTATTTTTGTATTAAACGTTTTTTGTTGAATAATACCAAAATTCAAAAGAGATCTCCATAGCCAATAAACCAAAAAATATAATTTGGATAATTTATATTTAAATATTCTTATCAATTTCTTTAGTTAATTGGTTTTGATTGTCATCAATGTACTTTGAAATATTTTTACTATTTATTTGATCATTATTAAAATAATGTTCATCAAATTTCACATATATTGTGCTAAAGGGTTTGGGTATTTTTGTTTGATCCCAACTAGGAAGTTCCCAATAAGAACTAGAAATTGCTGATGCTGCAACGATTGGAACATTGTGTTTTTTTGCTAGCTTTATTGAGCCTTCTTTAGCAACCTTTCTAGGGCCTTTTGGACCATCAGCTGTTACAATAATAGTCGCATTTTCTTCTTTAAATAATTTACTCATCTGCTTAATAACGTTTATCCATCCCCTGGTACTAGACCCTTTAATTAAATTAATTCCCCAAGATTTAAGAACTCTTGCTAAAATTTCAGAGTCTTTATGAGTACTCGATATTCCCCACACTGGATATTTTATATACTTAAAAAAACGTGGAAAGAATATTAAGCGGCTATGCCAGATGCAAATCAATAATGGTTTATTTTTATTTTTATTTAATAAATCATCATTCATTATTTCCCACTTGCATGTAAAAAAAATCACATTAAAAATAATTTTTAATATGAATGATATAATATGACTAATCATAATTCACAATATATTGAGCGGTTTTTTTATAAGACGTTCCATCACCAAGCATATTTTTAACTTTCAATAAATCTTTTTTTATTTTTTCAGGATTATCCATAATACGTAATAAATGCTGAGATATATTTTTAGGATTAGATTTTTGTTGTATTAATTCGGGTATAATTTTTTTATTTGCTAATAAATTAACAATACAAATAAATGGAACAGATAAAAATATCTTAACAATTACCCAACTTACAAAAGATGTTTTATAAATTACAATAAAAGGAGTATTAGCAATTGCACATTCTAGTGTTGCTGTTCCAGATGTTACGATAGCTGCAGAAGACATTGAAAAAACATCTGAAGATTTTTTTTGAACAACCTCGATGCTAGAATCAATATAGGATTTGACCATGCTCACTGGAATATTTACAGGTACATTTAAAATATAATTAAGCTTAGAATTTTTCTGTTTTAATAGTTTTACTGTTTGATTTAATATAGGTAAATGTTTTTTAATCTCCTGAATTCTACTTCCTGGGAAAAGTGCGATAGTATTGGAGTTAATATTTTTTTCTTCTAATGACAAACCCTTAGATTGATCAATTAAAGGGTGCCCAAAAAATTTAACATTAAAATTATATTTTTTAAACCAATCAACCTCAAATGGAAATACAACAATTAATTCATCTACATATTTTTTAATTGCATATACTCTCTTTTTTTTCCAAGCCCATACTTGAGGACTTATATAATAAATAATTGGAATATTAACTTTTGATTTTAAACTTTTTGCTAAACTTAAATTAAACCCTGGATAATCAATTAAAATAATTTTTTCAGGTTGGGATTCAAGAATAGATTCAAGAATATTTTTTTTTAATTTAAGAAAAAAACGAATGTCTTTTAAAACTTCCCAGAAACCCATAACAGATAAACGCTGAAAATCAATAGATGTTTCAAGTCCACTATTCTTCATTAAAGAGCCACCTAAACCTTTAAAAGAAATCTTGGGGTTATAAGATTTTATTTCATTCATTAAGCTAGCGCCATGAAGATCTCCTGAAGGCTCACCTGCAATAATATAATATAAATTTTTATTCAATAATTTTTTGAATTTTATCTGCTATTTCCAGCGTAAGAAGTGCCTCCTCTGCTGGCACTAATATCTTTTCATCGGATTGTATACTATTGACAAAACAAAATAGTTCCTCATATAATGCATTTGTAGGATTAATTGTATATTTAATCTCTTCTAATTTTTTATTTTTATTAATCTTCCACGTATTTAAACTTGGAACATTAAAATCAATTAGACTATATGATTTCTTCTCAAAAATACGCATTTGCCTCATTTGTTTTAAAGAAATTCGACTTGCAGTTAAATTAACTGTACAGCCATTTTCAAATTCTATTCTACTATTAGCTAAATCAACTGAATCTGTAAGAACAGCCTTTCCGCTAGCATATATATTTTTAATTTTTGATGGAACAAGTTTTAATATTAAATCAATATCATGGACCATCAAATCTAGAATTACATCAACATCAGTTCCTCTTGGATTGTATAAAGACAATCTATGTGATTCAATAAACTCTGGATTAGATTTATTATTCATCAATTGGATAAAGGCTGGATTAAAACGTTCAATATGGCCTACCTGTATTTTTAAATTTTTTTTATTTTTTAAAGCAATTAATTTTTGAGCTTCACTGATAGTTTTAGTAAATGGCTTTTCTACAAATAAATGACAATTGTTTTCTAATGCAATTTTTGCAACTTCAAAATGATTTGTTGCAGGCGTTGCTATAGATACAGCATCACAATCTTTTATTAATTGATCTAATGATAAATATTGCTGAGTTTTATATTTTTTAGATAGATTTAAAGAATTACTTCCAATAATATCATAAATACCTATAAGGCTTGCAGTATTAATCTCATTAATTTGCATTGCATGATAATTTCCAAGGTGTCCAGCTCCTATAATACCATATTTAAGTTTTTTTAACATAAAAAAATTTAATAAATATTATCTATCTATTATAAGATTAGTTTTCAATTGCATAATGATATGTTTTATTAATATTATTACATAGTAATTATGATTAATAATTTCAAACAAAGCATTCCTTCATTTTTTTTAGTTTTAGGCTATTTAGTATATTTTATATTATTATTTAAAACATCATTTTCTATATCTGTAATATGGATGATGATTCTTATTTATTTATGGCTTTCTACATCCCTTTATTTCAATATATATAATGCAAATTCTTTTATTAAAATTCTTTCCTGTTCTGGTATTTTTGTTGCCTTATCAATGTTTTTTTTAAATGGCGTTGAAGAAGTTCCATTTCCAGAGGGGGCAGTAGTTTTTCATGCAGAAGGTATTGCACAAGCATTATTTTTATTATTTTTATGTAGTATTCCTATAGTTTTAAAGCTTATTCCAGAAAATACTATAATCTTAAACAACTCTATCGATACAAAATCTAATTCCAGAGATATAAAAGGAAAAAATCAATCAGAGGATTGGGAAGAAGCAACAATTGAAGACTTAGAGTCTGGTGAATTTGAAACACTATAGTAGCCCTTTAAAATTGATGATAAAAAACAGGCCCGAATAATATAAAAACTTATATTCTGATTTTTAATTTTTATATATAATTTATTTAAAATCTTAAACATTAAAATATTTACGGATTTAATTAAAATATTTTTACGTAATAAAAAATTATACTTAATAACCTCTTTTTTTAACTGATTATCTAAAAATAAGAAATTTGTACTGCCAAACTCTTCTAGCCTTTTGCAATGGGATTGGAAATTTGGATATTTTGATCTTGTAACAATAGCCGAAGGCCATGAAATAATTTTATTTTTAAATTTTTTATTTAATCGAAAGGCAAATTCTAATTCTTCTCCACCATAAAATTTGAATTTTTTATTTAGAGATAACTGTTTAAAAACTTTCTGTTGAATTAAAGAATTATTAAATAATAAATACCTGTAATGTAAAAAAGAACCACAGGGGAATGATGTTGATCCTCTTTTTTGACTATTTAAATAATTTAGAAAAATTTTATCATTGCACTCATACTTAACAACCCCCATATATGCTAATCCAAGATTAGACTTAATTGCCAAGGAATATTCATTTAAAATATTGGGATGCAAAAATTCATTACTTCTTATAAATAATAACCATTTACCTGTTGCAAGATTAATTCCAGCTTGGGTTGCTTCAACACGTCCTTTATTTTCTTTAAATTTTTTAGATATTTTTTTATGATTCATTTCAAAATTATTAAACATTTTAAAAGATTCATCTGAAGAGCCATCATCTATATAAATAATTTCAATTAACAAATTATCAACTTTTTGATTAGCGATTGATCGAAGCAATGTATTT
Source organism: Fidelibacterota bacterium (assembly GCA_002705605.1). Lineage (GTDB taxonomy): Bacteria > Fidelibacterota > Marinisomatia > SCGC-AAA003-L08 > D37C17. Next base: position 60,800 of record PAJD01000021.1, read on the forward strand.
AATTGTTCACAAGTATTATATCCAATAATAATAATTGATATGTAGTCGTGATTATGCATTTATAATACTATTAAATAATTTCTCTTGATATGACCATTGTATTTCATGCATTTTACTATTAAAATATTTCTTTTTATCAGTATTCATAATAAAATCAATCTGATTATCTAAATCATTATAATCAATGCAAGCACCTAGATTATATTTATTTATAGCTTGTTCCATGTTTAATAATGGCGTGGCAAGTGTTGGAATTCGTGCTGCTGCATATTCAAAAATTTTGTTTGGTAATGCAAACTGATTACTCATTCCTAAACCTGGAATTAATGCAAAACCAATATCAGCAGAAGATGTTATTTGTAGCAATTGATTATAAGGAATCTTTTCTAAAAATAATATTTTTTTTGAAAGTTTCATTTTTTTAATTGTATTGTTAAAATATTTTTTATGTTCACCATATCCAATAATAATACCATAAATATTTTTAGTATTTTTGATAATCTTTATAAACTGAGAAATACCTCTATTCTTTTGAATCACACCTTGATATAACAAAATTTTATTACTACTAGATATATTAAATTTTTTACGTAAAAAATTATTTTTTTTATAATCAAAACTATATGGATAATTATAAATATTATAATATTTGATATTTCTATACTTAATATATTTTTTTTTTAAATACTCCTGGTCAGAATTAGCTGTTGTAAATATTATATTTACTTTATATAAACTTATTTTTTCAATGATTGACAAAATATAATTTTTAATTCTATTGTTTTTATGAATAGCAAGTTTTGTATAAATCTCTCGAGAATCATAAATAATATTTTTTTTATTATAACTAAATGATAGTGGCAATAAGGAATATAAATCAGAGGCGATTATTTTATCATAATGACTTATATCTTTTTTATAAATATTCCAAAACCACAGAAAATATTTAATCCATTTTATTTTTAATAAGGTAATGTTAATAACACTTAGATTTTTATTTTGATTAATTAATGGAAATCCTATGTCTTCATTATGATAAATTGTTACATGATGATTTTTAGTTAATGTTTGAATCATATTATAACTACGACCATCAAACCTATAGTCACCTAAAAAAAATATTGCTATTTTTTTAATCATTTATTGATTGTTTAATATAATTTAGTAATTGAATGGTGGCAATGGTATATACTGCGAAAATTAAACTCATTATTAATGAATTATAACTATAATATCTAAATAATAAGACCCCTAATGTGAAAATCACATATAATGAAATTCTTAAATTTAAAATAGGTAGAGGCATCCACCATTTATTTTTAATTTTAATAAAAACAAACATTAATACATAGCTAATAAACGTTGCAATTGCTGCTCCTAAAATACCTAGTTGAGGTATTAAAATAATATTTAAAATAATATTTAAAATAGTACCTCCTCCCCAAAAAACAGGGGTCCAGTTTTGTTTATTCTTTATATATAATGAAGGAGCTTGCAGAACATATAAACCATAGAAAACATATCCAAATGTTATCCAAGGGATTATAATAGTTGACTCCCAAAAACTTTCACCAATAATATAAAAACCAAATAGTTGAATTGATATTAAATCATTAACAAAGAGACACATGAAAGTTGCAATATATATTATAATTATAAAAAATATTTGACTAATAGTTTTAATATTGTTTGAAAAGTTTTTATCATCTTGAATTTTTAAATAATAAGGCTGCCAATTAAGATTAAACGCAATAATCATAATACTGATAATACTCCCTACCTTATATCCAGTACTATATATTCCAACGGCTTTTAAACCTAAATACGATTCTATAAAAAAGCGATCAATCATACCTATTGATATAAATAAAATTGTAGCTGGTAAAAACGGCAAACCAAAGAAGAACATTTTTTTGTATAATAAAAAATCGATTTTATTAAAATTAGTTAACTTTATTATAATCGGACTTAATGTTAATAGTTGTATTAGTGATGTCAATATCAAAGCATACACCGCTCCAAGATTAGATAAATTATAATAATCAATAAATAAAATATTGAATAATAATGAAGAAACAATATTAATCAAGCCAATAAATAAATAATACCAAGCCCTTTCTTGAAGTCGTAAAACAACTAATGAACGCGCAGATATCGAATCGCAAAACAATATAATGCTTAAATATAAAAGCCAATTATAAGAAACATTAATAAAGTTAATCACAGATGTCTGAGAAATTAATATTAGTAGACTAGATAAAAAGAAAGATGTAATTAATAAAAATACCATGGAAGTGCTAATAACACTTTCTTTCGATTCCTGCTTAGAATTATAAAATTTAAATAGAGCAGAATCTAATCCAAAAGCATAGACAGGATTTAAAAAAGCTAAAATTGTATATAAAATAAATATAATTCCTGCATCAAAAGTTGACAACAAATTTGTATATACAGGTAAAAGAAGAAACGAAATTCCTCGGAGAAATAAAAAACCAAAACCATAAATAATAGATAAATTAAAAAAATTATTCATTATAAGCCTTTTCATAAACTACTCTTAAAACCCCTTTAGCACCGAAATGTTCCTTGAATTGTATCAAACTAAATTTTGGATCAAATGGGCTTTTTGTTTCGGGGGTATGTGAAACTCCAAAATCAATAATTTTTTTATTATTGTTTTTAGAAAATCTCATACATTGATATAATTGAAATGTTGCTAAATGTTCTTGTTTATATTTAGGATTAATTGCATTATAAAAAATTAATGCTGTATCGTTAGTTGTAAAAAATATAAGACTTCCACCTACAGCAATTTTATCCTGGTAAAATAAAAGTAAATGAATTTTTTGAGGAAATTTGTTCTTTAATATTAGTAATTCTTCCAGTGAATGTGTTGGTGTAGTTTTAAATAGCTTCTTAGATTCTAATAAAATAGGATAAAACAAATCAAAATTTTCATTAATTTTATATGAAAATTTATGATTTTGAATAATATTTTTAATATATCTCTGCTTTCTCTTATTTAATAAATTTAACGTTTCATTCTGAAAATTATTTATTAAATAATGCGATATATAAATTTCTTTTTGAATAAAACCTTTCCATTGAAGCAAATAATTAAATGAATCATCTTTTATTTGATGATAAATATTTGGGGTATTAATTAATCGAATTCTATCAAATTTATTATCTAAGCAATATTTTTCAAGACATGATATAATATTACTATATGTTATAAAATTGAAATTTTGAGTATATATGATTCCTCCAAAACTTGCCCCTGGATGCGAATATAATATACTCTTGTTATTTTCTTTTATAACAGCAGCAGGTAAAACAGCAATTAGAATATCTTTATCAAAAAATAATAATGAATGATTAATAAAAATTTTATTTTGATGATAATTTAAAAACCGTTGAGTATGAAAAATTGTTCCATTATTAGATTTAAAAATAAAATCATCCCAAATATTATTTAATTTTTCAGTATATTTTTTAATAGATATCATATCAAATATTATAATTAGTATAAATTAATACTAATCTAACTTTAATAAGGTAGTTATAATTATGTCTACAAAAATACAAAATATTTTACCAAGAATGATATTGGATTCTAGGGGTTTCCCAACGATAGAGGTTGAAATCATTTTAGATAATGGTATATCTGCAATGGCCTGTGTTCCTAGTGGTGCCTCAACCGGAGATAAAGAAGCTCTAGAATTAAGAGATCAGCAAACATCTAATTGGCATGGAAAAGGTGTTGATAATGCTATTAATAATATTAAAACAATCCTAAAACCAAAACTATTAGGACTTTCTCCCTTAGATACTAAAAAAATTGATGAACTTATGATTAAATTAGATGGAACTGATAATAAATCAAAAATTGGGGCAAATGCAATGCTAGCTGTTTCCATGGCTTGCATGAGGGCTGCAGCAAGTCAAAAAAATCAAACATTATTTCAGTATATATTTAATTATAGTTATAAAAAAGATTTATCAAATTGTCCAAAACTTATTATGCCTGCACCTATGATGAACATCTTAAATGGTGGTAGCCATGCAGATAATAATGTTGATATTCAAGAGTTCATGATTATGCCAGTTGGTTTTAAATCATATTTTCTTGCTTTAAAAGCAGGAGTGGAAATTTTCCATACACTTAAAAAATTATTAAAAAAAATTAATTATAGCACTACAATTGGAGATGAAGGTGGATTTGCACCTATGCTAGAAAGCAACGAAGAGGCTCTGCAATTAATTGCTAAAGCTATTGACCAATCAGGATATAAACTAGGTGATGAAATTGTTTTAGCATTAGATGTTGCTGCTAGCGAACTATATAATAAGAACAAAAAAACTTACCATTTAAATAATCAAGATTATTCATCGTTGGAACTGATTGAATATTATAAAGATTTATGTAAAAAATATCCCATTGTTTCTATTGAAGATGGTTTAGATCAAAATGATTGGGAAAACTGGAATGTATTAAATCTGGTTTTGGGTGATACTATCCAAATAGTTGGAGATGATTTGACTGTAACTAATACAAAATTATTACAAAAAGCAATTAATCAAAAATCGATGAATGCGATACTAATTAAATTAAATCAAATAGGAACAGTTTCAGAAACAATTGATGCAATAAAGCTAGCACAAAAGAACAATTTAGGTGTTATTATTTCTCATCGTTCAGGAGAAACAGAAGATACCTTTATATCAGATTTAGCTGTTGCAACAAATGCTGGGCAAATAAAAACTGGTTCATTATGCAGAACAGATAGGACAGCAAAATATAATCAACTATTAAGAATTGAAGGAATATTAAAAAATAATGTAGTTTATGCTGAGAATAATTTTATTAAATATGAAAAAAAATAAAAAAAATAAAACAAAAATAAAAAATAGAGCATATATATTGCTATTCCTTCTAATAGGCGGAATAACATATCTTCTATATACTGATTTTGGAATTAAAAAACTCATAGCTGTAAAAAAAGAAAAAAACAATTTCCAAACACAAATTCAATCCTTGTTAAATCAACAAATTTCTATTCAAAATGAAATCAATAAATTAAAAACGGATACTCTATATATAGAAGAATTGGCTAGAAAAAAATTTTTAATGGTTAAACCCGGTGAAAAAGTTTTCAAAGTTATGGATTCAAAAACTATCAATTAATCCATTGAACAATTATTCTAAATACTTTATTCACTTTATTTTTTTTACAAGCATAATTTTCACACAATCAATTCCAAAGAGTGAATTATCATTAAAAATAATAAAATATAATAAAATCGATTATATTTCATTAAATGAATTTATTAAGTCTCATGATTTGCAAAGTACTTATTATCAATCTAAAGAAAAATTAGAAATAATCTTTGAAAATAAAAAAATGTACTTTTCTCCTTTTTCATCATATTGTAAAATTGATGATAAAGTATATCATTTAACATACGATGTAATCCTTAAAAATAATTCATTGCATGTTCCGTTATTGCCCTTTTATCATATTCTTGAATCTATTAATATGCCAGTACAATTAATAGATGCAAAAAAAAATATTGCAAAAGTTTTAACAAACATTTATAACGTAAAAGGTTTTAACATACAAAATAAAACAAATGGAATTGTCTTATCAATTAAGACAACAAAAAAATTTCCTAAAAAACATATTGCTACCTCTATAAATAAATCTGGTTGGCTAAACATTACAATTTTAAATAGTGCAATTGATTCTATCGGAATTAGGAATTCTTCATTAACGTATCCAATTACAAAAATTAACTCAATACAACAAAAGCAATCAGGACAACTTTCATTTTTAATTAATAAAAAAATTGATGATATCTCGTTAAGTACAACTGATAATTATATTGAACTTTTATTATCAATTGAACAATCAAAAAATAGTAAAAAAATAAAGGAATTACGAGAAAAATGGATTATTGATACTATTGTTATAGATCCAGGACATGGAGGGAAAGATCCAGGCGCAATTGGTGTCAATAATATTCAAGAGAAGGATATTGCTCTAGATATTTCTAAACAACTTGGAAAAATGATTGAACGCAGCCTAGGATTAAAAGTAATATACACAAGAGATGAAGATGTTTTCATTCCATTGTGGAAAAGGACTCAAATTGCTAATAATTCAGGCGGAGATATTTTTATTAGTATTCATGCTAATGCAGCTAACCATAAAGCCAGAGGATTTGAAACTTTCTTATTGCGAATTGGAAAAACAAAAGATGCAATCGAAGTCGCAAAACGTGAAAATGAAGCAATTAAACTTGAAGAACAAAACCACCAATATATAGATTTTACAGATGCAAAAAAAATTGTTGCTAGCATGACACAAAACTCAGCAATGAGAGGAAGTGAATATCTTGCAGAAAGAATTCAAATCAATTTAGATAAAAGAATAGATAGTATTAATAGAGGAGTTAAGCAAGCTGGGTTTCATGTATTAGTTGGGGCTACCATGCCCAATGTACTAGTTGAGGTCGGCTTTATAACCAATAAATATGAAGCAAAACAATTGGCTAAAGCACAATATAAAAGAGAAATTGCAAAAGGTTTATTTGAGGCCGTTGTAGATTTTAAAAATAAATATGAAAAACAATAATCACCCAATAGGAATATTTGATAGCGGTTTAGGTGGACTTACTGTACTAAGAGAATTAAAAATGATTTTACCTAATGAATCATTTATATATTTTGGAGATACAGCGCATTTACCATATGGAGCAAAGAGTAAAGAAACAATTATTAAATATTCTCATCAAATTTGCAAATTTTTAATTAAGAAAAAAGTTAAATTAATTATTGTTGCGTGTAATACCGCATCAGCATTAGCGATTGAAACGCTAGAAAAATATATTAATATACCAATTATCAATGTTATAGACCCCTGCATCCAGCATGCGATTAAAACGACTAAAAAAAAATCTATTGGTATTATTGGTACCCAAGCAACAATTAACTCTAAAGCATATGATATAAAATTAAATCGATTAAATAATGATTTAGATATAACTACTCAGGCATGTCCTCTGTTTGTTCCTATTATTGAAGAGGGATTAACTAATCATCAAATCACCAAAAACATATGTGAACTATATTTAAACAAACAAAAATTCTCAGAAATTGATGTACTCATTTTAGGGTGCACACATTACCCTTTATTGATTGAAACTATCAAAAAGCATATCTCTAAAAAGATTATCATCATTGATTCGGCTAATATAGTTGCTATTTTTGTTAAGAAATTTTTATATAACAATAAGCTACGTATATCTAATAAAAATCAGCAATATATAAAATACTTTTTAACAGACAAATCAATTCAATTTAATAAGCTTGCATCCATATTTTTAAAAGAAGATTCATTGAAAATTGAATTTATTAAACTATAAATGAATATTTCGAATTATTTATTAAGTATATCTTCTAAAAAAATCAAATATGGGCTTAAACGAACAAAACAATTATTAAGCGCATGCAACAATCCACATAAAAAGCTTTACTCTATTCAAATTGCTGGTACAAATGGGAAAGGTTCGGTATCAGCATTATTATCTAATATCTTAGCTCAAGGAGGGTATAAGGTTGGTTTGTTTAGTTCCCCTCACTTAGTCAAACTAAATGAAAGAATTCGTATTAATAATCAGTTAATCCAAGATAATATGATTAAAGAATTTGTTGTACAATATCAAAATGATATTAAAAAAATTGAACCCTCTTTTTTTGAATTGTTAACAGTTATTGCTGTTTGGTATTTTAATAAACAGCAGGTTAATTTTTGCATATTGGAAACAGGACTTGGAGGAAAATTTGATAGTGTAACTGCATGTCAAAATCAAGGTATTGTTTATACACCAATTTCAATGGACCACCATTTTTTATTGGGAAACACCCTATCTTTAATTTCTGCAGATAAAGCTAAAGCAATAAATAAAAATACAGATTTTATATTTTCCTCACATCAACCTCTAATTGCAAAAAATAATTTAATACATGAAGCAAAAAAACAAAACCTAATAATAAAATTCAACAATAAAACATCAGAAACTGTTTCATTGAAAAACTTATATGGAACACATCAAATACAAAATGCTGCACTTACAAAGGATGTAGTTAATTATTTAAATAAAGAAAAAATTATTAATATGAATATAAAAGACATTAATATGGGAATTGAAAATACTGTATGGCATGGACGATTCCAAATTCTGAATGATAATCCGTTAATTATTTTTGATGTTGCGCATAATCAATCAAGCCTAGAATGTTTTATAAATAGCTTTAATAATTACATTAATAAAAAAAATATTAATAAAAAATATTTACTCTGTGCATTTGAAAGGAATAAAAAAATTAAAACTATATTAAAAAAATATGAAAAGAAATTTGATCAAATTATATGCTCTGAAACTAATATTCGTGATAGCATGCCAGCAAAAGAAATTGCAGCTATTTTTACAAGTCAAGATAAGACTATTGTAAAAAGCAAAATTAATAAAGCAATGGAATTGAGTATTAAAAAATTAGAAAAAAATGATATTTTGGTTATTATTGGTAGCCATTTTTTAGGACCTTCAGTAAATAGTTTTTTTAAAAATTGTTTTGCACTAGACTATAAAAGGTTATTAACTTAGTGATATTAGTAGGGATTCCTTAATTCACACTTAAAAAAAAATCAATCTTTTTCATATAATTAATAAATAGGGGTTTGAATGAGAACAAGAGAACTGCAAAAGTTGACAGTTAAAGAATTGCATAAAATGTGTGATTCATTAGGATTTAAAGATTATTCAGGTTTAAGAAAACAAGATTTAATTAAATCTATCTTACAAACAAAAGCCAAAAACAAAGAAACCATTTTTGGCGAAGGTGTTCTAGAGGTATTATCTGATGGGTATGGATTTTTACGATCTCCAGATTACAGCTATTTGCCAGGTCCAGATGATATCTATGTTTCACATTCTCAAATTAAAAAGTTTCATTTAAAAACAGGTAATCTTGTTTCAGGGCAAATTAGACCACCCAAAGATAATGAAAGGTTTTTTGCATTATTAAAAGTTGAAACAGTGAATGGAATTAACCCTCATGAATCTAGAGGCTTAGTTCATTTTGAAAACCTTACCCCTTTATATCCTGATGAAATCATTAAATTAGAGACAGATGCTGAAAATATTTCTACAAGAACTATTGATTTATTAGCGCCAATAGGAAAAGGACAAAGGGGTCTCATTGTTGCACAACCAAAGACAGGTAAAACAATTTTATTACAAAAAATTGCAAATGCTATATCTTCAAATGATCCATCTATAAATTTAATTATTCTTCTGATTGACGAAAGACCAGAAGAAGTAACTGATATGGCACGTAGTGTAAAAGCAGAAGTTGTTGCATCAACATTTGATGAACCAGCAACTAGACACGTTCAAGTTGCCGAAATGGTTATATCCAAAGCAAAAAGATGTGTGGAAACAGGAGAAAATGTAGTTATTCTGCTAGATTCAATTACCAGATTGGCAAGAGCGTATAACACAGTAATTCCACATAGTGGTAAAATATTATCTGGAGGTGTAGATTCTAATGCTTTACATAAACCAAAAAGATTTTTTGGAGCAGCAAGAAATGTTGAAAATGGTGGAAGCTTAACCATTATTTCTACAGCATTAATTGATACTGGAAGTAGAATGGATGAAGTGATTTTTGAAGAATTTAAAGGTACTGGGAATCAAGAGTTAATGTTAGATAGAGACTTAAGCGATAAACGTATATATCCTTCAATTAATGTTAATCGTTCAAGCACGCGTAGAGAAGATAAATTGCTCGGCAAAAAAGATTTATCAAGAATATGGCTATTAAGAAAAATTATTAATGATATGACAAATGTTGAAGCAATGGAATTTTTACTTGAAAAACTAAAACGCACAAAGCATAATAGAGAATTTTTAGATTCTATGAGTAGCTGATTTCAATGTTTACAGATCGTATTTCTAGAATCAAGCCATCAGCAACGCTTGAAATGACAAGCAAAGCAGCTGAACTTAAAAGAGCGAATAAGCCAGTTTATAATATGAGTGTTGGAGAGCCTGATTTTTCAACTCCCAAGCACATCCAAAATGCTGCTATTTGGGCAATTAACAATGGTCATACAAAATATACTCCTGGTGGAGGAACATTAGAACTTAAAGAAGCAATCAGTACCAAATTATCTAGAGATAATAATTTAATATTTGATCCAAAACAAATAGTTGTTTCTTGTGGAGGCAAGCATTCTTTATATAATGCATGCCAAGCATTATTTCAAAAAAATGATGAAGTCATCATCTTTAAACCATATTGGGTTTCCTTCCCTGATTTTGTAACTGTTACCGGAGCAACACCTGTGTTTGTAAATACGAATTCCTCCAAACAAAATGAACCAGATTTTGATGATTTAATTAAGAAAATTAATCAAAATACTAAAGGAATTATTATTAATTCACCATCAAATCCTACTGGTGGAGTATGGAGTGATGATGCAATAATGCAATTATTAGATATAGTTAAAAAAAGACCAGATATTTGGATTTTTTCTGATGAATGTTATGAGCAATTAACATATGACATTCCTTTTAAAAGTATTGCAACATTTGCACCACAATTAAATAATATTATTACCTTTCAAAGCTGCTCCAAAACATATGCAATGACAGGTTGGCGTATAGGTTATTTGGCAGGGGATATTAATCTCGTGAAAGCAATATCCAAACTTCAGGGACAAAGCACTTCCTGCCCAAATTCTATTGCTCAATTTGCGGCAATGGAAGCATTATCTGGTGATCAAAAATGTGTTCAAGAAATGAAACAAATTTTTCATGAAAGACGAGATTTGATTTTAAAAGAATTAAAAAAAATTCCTAATGTATTGTGTGAAGTGCCAAATGGTGCCTTTTATGTATTCCCAAATTTTAAAAATTATTTAAATAAAAAAACTCCCTCAGGAAAACTTCTTAAAACATCATCAGATTTATCGTTATATATTTTAGATCAAACTGGTGTTGTTACAGTTGCAGGTGATAGTTTTGGAGCTCCTGAACATATACGTCTATCGTATGCGACATCTAATGAAACAATATTAAAAGCTGTATCTTTAATTGGTAATACATTAAAAAAAATAGACTTTTAATTTAATAATTTATTTAGTAATATACAGACCGTTTTAGACGAATTGAAATTAATATAAAGGAAACAATGTCAAAATTTTGTGCAATATCAGGTAAGAGACCATTAGTGGGTAATAATGTATCTAAGTCTAATATCAAGACTAAGAGAAGACAGTTACCTAACTTACAGCTTAAAAGTATTTATGTTCCTGAATTAGGAAGAAGCGTAAAAATCAAAGTGTCTGTAGCTGCATTAAAAACTATCGATAAAATTGGTTTAATGAAATATCTAAAAAAACAAGATTTACAAATATCCGACATTGTTTAAATATTTATGAAAAAAGATATCCACCCAGAAAATTATAGGTATGTTGTATTCCAAGATGTTTCTTGTGATTATTCCTTTTTAACAAGATCAACAATAGAAACAAAAGATACTATTAAATGGGAAGATGGTAAAGAGTATCCTCTTTATAAATTAGATATTTCAAATAAATCTCACCCTTACTTCACAGGGAAACAAAATTTAGTAGATACTTCTGGACGTGTTGAAAAATATATGAAAAAATATAATTTTCAATCAGACAAAAAAAGTTAGTAACAATCTATTTTTATATTGCTTAATTTTCAATTAATTATTATTAAATAATTTATCATGAATTTATTGATTAAAACATTTTATATGGTTTGTATGAAAACTTCTATTCTTGTTGGGGGCCAAGCTGTCATTGAGGGTGTTATGATGCGTGTCCCTGGCGCATATGCAACAGCATTAAGATTAAAAAATGGAAAAATTATATCTCGGCGTTTTGATTTTATTTCAATTATTGAGCGCAATAAAATGAAAAAATATTTTATTTTGCGTGGCTTTGTACACCTATATGAATCAATGAAAATTGGATATCAAACGCTCGATTGGTCAGCAGATATTTATGAATCAGAGAATAACAACAAAAAGAATAAAGAAAAATCTATTTTTAATATTGTGTTTGATAGACTATTAAGTATCTTTTCTATTCTTTTATCAATTGGAATTTTTTTAGGATTGCCTTTATATTTTTCTTCATTATTAATTCCTGACAATACAAATAGTCCCTTTTACTTTAATATTATTTCTGGAATAATTCGAATCACAATTTTTTTAATATATTTAATCTTAATATCACAGTTAAATGATGTTAAGCGATTATTTCAATATCATGGTGCTGAACATAAAACAGTCTATAATTTTGAATCAGGCAAAGAACTGAATATTGAAAATGCTAAAACCTTTTCAACGCTTCACCCGAGGTGTGGAACGAGTTTTATTTTTATCATTATGATTGTTACCATTTTTTCATATACAGTATTAGATTCGATAGCTTTATTATTTATTAATAATTTAACTTTTTCAATTAGATTGATAATGCACCTATTATGTCTGCCTTTAGTAGCCGGCATTGGATATGAAGTTTTAAAATTTCTATCAAATAAACAACATATATTTATTTTTAAATCTTTATCTAAACCCGGGTTATTATTGCAAAATATTACAACAAAAAATCCTGATGATTTACAATTAGAAGTTGCAATATATGCATTAAAAGTTGCATTTGATGATAAAATAGATCAATTTAAAGGAAAACAATATACAGCAGATTCTATTGGGTAAATGATATGATTGATAAACTACAAAGTTTGATAAAACAATTTAATGATTTATCTAAAAAAATGAGTGAACCAGATATTGTTTCTGATATTAAATTATACTCAAGCTTAGCCAAAGAACACAAAAGACTTTCTCCAATTATTCCTAATGTTAATGATTATATTAAAAAATTTAATCACCTTCAAGAAGATGAAGAAATTCTAAAGGGGAATAATAAAGAATTAAAAGAACTTATCAAGGATGAAATTGGGCCTTTAAAAGAAGAATTATTAGTCTTAGAAAAAGAATTGAAAATATTTTTATTACCTAAGGATCCAAATGATGACAAAAATATTATTTTAGAAATTCGCAGTGGTACTGGAGGAACTGAAGCGGCTTTATTTGCAGAAAATTTATTTAGAATGTATCTTAGATTTTGTGAAAATAATAAATGGCAACATGAAATTATTTCATTAAATGATAATGAAGGTGGTGGTATAAAAGAGGTAATTGTATCTATTAAAGGAATTTCTGTGTATGCAGATTTAAAATATGAATCTGGTGTACATAGAGTTCAGCGTATTCCTGATACTGAATCTAGCGGCAGAATTCATACAAGCGCTGCAACTGTTGCAGTGTTACCTGAAGCAGAAGATGCTGATATTAATATTGTTGATAAAGATTTAAAAATTGATACCTATCGTGCATCAGGGTCTGGNGGACAACATGTTAATAAAACAGAATCTGCAATCAGAATTACACATCTACCTACTGGCTTAGTTGTGACTTGTCAAGATGAATCCTCACAGCATAAAAATAAAGACAAAGCATTAAAAGTATTAAAATCAAGATTGCTTGATTTAGAAATTGAGAAGCTTAATAAAGAGCGTTCACAGGAAAGAAAAAAAATGGTTTCTACAGGTGACAGAAGTGCGAAAATAAGGACCTACAACTATCCACAGGGTCGAATCACAGATCATCGAATTAATCTTACCTTATATAAACTTGAAGAAATATTAAATGGGAATTTATTAGAAATCATTAATAAATTAAAAATTGAAGATCAAAAAATTCAATTATCTGAAAATAGTGAATGAAAAATAAACTATTTGAAATTAATACATTAAAATTAAAGGATATTATTGTATTAGCTCAAAAATATTTATTAAATCACAATATTATAAATGCAAAAAAAGAGATAGAGTGGTTTTTATTAGACCAATTTCAATTTGAAATATCAGATATTAAATTAAATTCTGAAATCAATCTTACACAAATAGAAAAAGAACAATTTATTAATTTTATTTATGAACGCAGTTCAGGAAAGCCTTTTCAATATATTTTAAATAAATGTGATTTTTATGGATATGACTTCTATGTGGATTCAAATACATTAATACCTAGGCCAGAAACTGAATTAATTATAGATGTCGCACTGAAAAAAGATCGTATTTTTAATCAATGTCTTGATATTGGCACTGGTTCTGGCAATTTATCGATCACGTTATTACTCAAAAATATTGCAAATGAAGTGGATGCTATTGATATATCAAAAAATGCACTATCTGTAGCCAAGACAAACAAATCAATACATAAAATTAAAAATATCAATTTTTACCAAAGAGATTTTTTAAAATATAAATTTAAAAAAAAATATGATTTAATCGTATCTAATCCTCCTTATATAAATAAGGTTGATTTTGATAATCTCCCAAAAGAAATAAAAAACTATGAGCCAGCGATTGCATTAACAGATTTTTCTGATGGATTTAAATTTTATAATGCAATATTTTCACAATTAAATANTATTTTAAATATAGGGGGTGTTTTGTTAATTGAAATTGGCTTAGAAAATACAAAAGAAACAATCAATAATATTTTTCAAAATAATAATTTTAAATTGTCTTGGCATAAAGACTTAAATGGTAACTATAGAATATTGGAAGTACAACATGATGTATAAAGGTATTTTTCAAATATTAAGAATTCATAATTTAATTTTAGGATCATTGGCAGTAATCATATCAGGATATCTATTAGATTATTCAATAAATCTATTAACAGCTTATAGCATGTTAATTGTTATGATAGTTATGGCTATAATATATATAATGAATGATTTTTTAGATATAAAATCAGATCAAATAAATCATCCAGATAGACCGCTAGTNACAAAGGATTTATCAACTAAACATATTTTTTATATAATATCTGCGTTATTAGCATTACTATTCATGCTAATCACTCAAATTAATTACTACGCATTGCAATTTTTATTAATCATAATTTTACCACTATCAATTATATATAATATTTATTTAAAAAAAATCCCCTTAATTGGTAATTTTGTAACATCCATGTTACTGGGAAGTATATTTTTTTTTAGTGAAATAGTTATGAATCAGACTAATCATATCCTTGTTTTGCCTTTTATATTATGCACCGCATTTAATTTTTTACGTGAAATGATTAAGGATATGCATGACTATGAAGGTGATTTGTCTAATAATTATTGTACTGCTCCCATTTATTTTGGCAAATCAATAATGAATAAAATTATTATTATTTATTGCTTCTGTTTAATGTTGATATGCTTGATACCTTATTTTGTATTTCAAGTAAATATTAGTTTTTTATTATTATTAATAATAATAATTGAGATTCCATTATTATATTCAGTATTTTTACTTAGTAAATTTCCCAATAAAACGACCTATAAATATTTAAGTGATTTATTAAAATATTTATGTCTAGGAGGATTATTAATTATCGTGTTAACTAAAGATTCAAATATTTATGTCTGATTTTATACATCTTCATAATCATTCTGATTATTCTCTCTTAGATGCTGCGCAAACCGTAGAAACAATGTGTAATCGTGTTGCAGATCTTAAAATGGATAGTATCGCGATTACAGAGCATGGTAATTTATTTTCTATGATACCATTTTATAAGTCAGCAATTAAGGCGGGCATTAAGCCTATAATTGGGTGTGAAATGTATGTGGCTGTTAATAAACACACCGATAGGCAATTGGTAACGCTCGATACAGGGAAGCGTAAAAATTATTATCATTTAGTTTTATTAGCAATGAACCAGACGGGATATAAAAATTTATTAGCCTTAACATCAATTGGTTATTTAAATGGATTTTATTATCGTCCAAGAATTGACAAAGATTTATTAAAAGAATTTAATGAAGGCTTAATCGCTACCTCGGCTTGTCTAGCTGGTGAAGTTACTTCATATGCAGCATCAGGAAATTACGAAGAAGCAAAAAATGCTGCTTTATCATATCAAAAAATTTTTAATAAAAGATTTTATATAGAATTACAAAATCATAATCTTGCAGAAGAAAAAGCATCTCATAAAATATTAAAAAAATTATCAAAAGAATTAAATATCCCTCTGATTGCAACAAATGATTGTCATTATTGTCTTGAAGAACATTCTAATGCACATGATGTTTTGTTTTGCCTTGGAACTGGCAAAGATAGAGACGATATAAATAGATTAAAATATGAACCCAATCAATTTTATATTAAATCAACAGATGAAATGTATGAAATTTTTAAAGATGTACCAGAAGCCTTAGAAAACACCTTGGCTGTAGCTGAACAATGCGATGTTGAAATTCCTCTTGGTAATTATCATTTACCAGCTTATCCACTGCCAGATGAAGAAACAAACCCAGATAAATATTTAGAGAAACTATGTATTGAGGGTTTAAAGAAAAAATATAAAAATATATCAAAAACTATAAAAGAAAGATTGCAATATGAATTATCTGTAATTAAAAAAATGGGTTATGCTGGTTATTTTTTAATTACTCAGGACTTTGTTAATTATGCGATTAAAAATAATATTCCAGTTGGTCCTGGCAGAGGTTCTGCAGCAGGATCAATTGTTGCATATTGCACTGGCATTACTAATATTGACCCTTTAAAATATAATTTGCTATTTGAAAGATTTTTAAATCCAGAAAGAGTAACAATGCCTGATATTGATATTGATTTTTGTATTGAGGGTCGCGAAAGTGTTATTAAATATATTAAAGAAAAATATGGATATGACTCGGTTGCACAAATAATTACTTTTGGAACAATGAAAGCAAAATCAGTTGTCAGAGATGTAGGGAGAGTTTTAGGTATTAGTTATGCTGAAGTTGATAAAATTGCAAAATTAATTCCCAATGAACCTAAAATAACATTAGAAAAGGCATTAAAACAAAATGCTGAACTGAAAGAAGTATCTTCGAAAAGCAAAGTCTATGAAGAATTAATTGAATATTCAAAAATATTAGAGGGATGCCATCGTCATGCTTCAACACATGCTGCTGGTGTTGTCATAGCTCCAGGTCCATTGCAAGATTATGTCTCTTTATTTCAAAATCCTTCAAATCAAGAAATCACAACACAAGCAGATATGAATGCTCTAGAAGAATTAGGTTTACTCAAAATGGATTTTTTAGGGCTAAGAAATTTAACAGTTATAAAAAAAACTACAGATTTAATTAAAACTAGACATAATAAAGCAATTGATATTAACTCCATTGATTGCAATGACCCCATTGTATATGAAACAATTTTTCAACCAGGCGTTACCATTGGAATTTTTCAATTTGAATCTGATGGGATGAGAGAAAATTTATTAAATTTAAAGCCAACGTGTTTTGAAGATTTAATTGTAATGAATGCTCTCTATCGTCCAGGGCCCATGTCCAATATTCCTGAATATATTGCAAGAAAACATGGCAATTCTGAAACAACCTATATCCATTCTAGTTTAAAACACATATTAAAAGAAACATACGGTATTATTGTTTATCAAGAACAAGTGATGCAAATTTGTTCTGAGGTCGGTGGTTTTAGTTTAGGTGAAGCAGATATAGTTAGGCGAGCAATGGGTAAGAAAAAGAAAAATTTAATGGCATCATATAAATTGAAATTTGTTGAGGGTGCAGAAAAAAATAATATTAATAAAAAGCAAGCTGTTGAAATTTTTGAATTATTAGAAAAATTCGCAGAATATGGCTTTGTAAAAAGTCATTCAGCAGCATATGCAATGATTGCATACCACACAGCGTGGTTAAAAACCTATTATCCCATTGAATTTTTAACAGCTAATATTTCATCTGATATTAATGATACAGATCGAGTTGTGAAATTAATTTTAGAATGTAAAAGAATGAATATTAATATTAATACCCCCAATGTTAATCTATCAAATACTGATTTTAGTATTATTGATGATAATACTATCCAATATGGATTGTCTGCAATAAAAAATATTGGGAAAAAAGCTTCAGATGTGCTAGTTGATTTTAGAATAAAAAATGGTCAATTTAAATCTATTTTTGATGTAGCCAAAATTAAACCCTCAATTAACAAAAAAGTTTTAGAAAGTTTAATTCTATCTGGTGCATGCGATCAATTGTATGAACATCGGTCAGAAATGTTTAACTCCCTAGATATCATTGTAGATTTTATTAATAAATATAATAAAACAGAAAACATACATCAATCTACCCTATTTTCATCAACTGACTTAGCTATCACTACACCTGATTTAGTTCAGAAAGACCCCTGGAGTAAGGATGAATGTTTAAAGTATGAAAAAGAATTATTAGGATTTTATTTATCTGATAATCCTCTTTTAAAATATTCTGATGATTTAGAAGAAATAATGAATAAAAAATTTTTAAAACAGCCCTATATATCAACAGCGGGTATCGTTTCCGATATTGTTTATCGTTTTGATAAAAATGGTAATAAATGGTCGCTTATATCATTAGACACCTTAACTGAGACATTACAGCTCTATGCTTTTAATGAAACCTTTTTAAAGTATGATGAAATAATAAAAAAAGATCAACTATTATATATAATTGGTAAAAATTTTAATCAAAATGAAAATGAAAGAATTTCTAGAATTATTGTAAATAAATTATTTATTATTAATAAAGAATTAAAAAGTTTGTTAACTCAAAATATTAATATTGCGATTGATTATAATAATAATAATAAGCAAATTATTAATAAAATCGAAAAATTATCAAAAAAATATTTAGGTGATTATAGTTTAATAGTACACCTCAAATCTCTAAAAGGTAATCATCAAAAAGTTTTAATCAATAAAATAAAATTTTCTATATCAAGTGAATCATTAGTAGAATTAAAAACAATTTTCGGACCCTATAATGTTTGGTTATCAAGTTAATGCGTATTTTATTACAAAGAGTTAGTCAAGCATCTGTTCTTATTAATAATAATCATTTCAGCTCTATTGATAAGGGACTATTGGTTTTTTTAGGTATCCAAACCGGTGATGGATTGCAAGATATTCAATATCTTACACGTAAAATTGTTCAACTAAGAATCTTTAATGACAATAAGGGATTGATGAACCTGTCTATACTAGATAAAAAATACTCTCTTATGCTGGTTAGCCAATTTACGCTTTATGGTAATTGTAAAAAAGGTAATCGCCCTAGCTTTATTAATGCTGAAAAACCAAAAAAAGCAAAAATATTATATCAATTATTTATTGATGAATTAAAAAAATATAATATTAATTTAGCAACAGGTAAATTTGGAGCAAATATGACAATTAATTTAACTAATAATGGCCCGGTAACGCTATGGATTGATTCTAATGAATAGGCCTATTCGCATTTTAATGGCAAAACCTGGCTTAGATGGTCATGATCGGGGTATTAAAATTTTAGCTCGTGCTTATCGTGATGCAGGAATGGAGGTTATTTATTTAGGATTAAGACAAACCCCTTCTATGATTGTCAGTGCTGCCATACAAGAAGATGTTGATGTTATTGCTATATCTGTTTTGAGTGGTGCACACATGACAATCTTTCCTAAAATATTAGAATTGTTAAATAAAGAAGGAATTAATGATATTTTATTAACAGGCGGTGGCATTATTCCTCAAAATGATATGGATGAATTAAAAAAAATAGGTGTTGGTCAGCTCTTTGGTCCGGGGACACCTGTTAAAGATTCATTGGAATACATCGTTTCATGGTTTAATAAAAATAAAGATTAATTGTGCTTCTGAAAGAATTAGAAACAATATTTGCAAATGATTTTAGTAGTCCAGTCTTCCCTATATTGGCAGAATATTATTTACAAGATAATCAATTGGATCGTGCTTTAAAAGTATGTGAAATAGGTTTAAAACATAGCGTAAATAATATGCATGGAAAATTCATCTTAAGTAAGGTCTTAATTAAAGAAAATAAATTCAAAGAAGCAGAGAAAAAACTAAAGGCAATTGCTAAAGATTCTCTTAACGTAGAAGGATTATTTTTATTAATTGATATTTCGATTAAATTAAATAGAAGTACGAGCACAATTAAACAATATGTTGAAAAATTAAATAACCTATTACCAGAACATAAAAAAGTTAAACAATATAAAAAAAAATATTTATTACCTAAAAAAAATAATCAAGCAACAAAGCCTATAGCTAACATTGAAAAAAAATCAACTTCTGTTAACATAGATGATAAATTAGCCACTAAAACCATGTATAATTTATTATATACACAAAAAAAATATTACCATGCTCTAGAGGTGTTAAACATTATGAGTTTACATAAAAAAAATATGCAGTTTATCAAAAAAAATAAACCTGATTTACTGAACAAAATTAATAAAAGGAGTTAATTATTATGTCTTTTAATAAAAGAGTAGACTTGTTCAAACAAAAAATTTCTGAACACAATTTAGATGGTGCATACATTACAAATCTTACAAATATTAGATATCTAACTGGTTTTACTGGCTCTGCAGGCTCACTATTAATATTAGATAATAAACACTATTTTTTTACTGATGGAAGATATATTGAGCAAAGTAAAAACCAAGTCAAAAATTGTGATATACATATTACTGGTTCAACACATTATCAAGCAATTCATTCAAAAAAACTAATCAATAATGATAGTAAAATTGGTTTTGAATCAGATTATATGTCTGTTGGTTTATTTAATCAGTTAAACAAAACACTACATTATATAAATTGGCAACCATTTAGTGGTATTATAGAAAAAATTGCAGCTGTTAAAGATAGCCTAGAAATTGAATCCTTGCAAACTGCTATTGATATTACCGATGAAGTGTTCTTGCAAATAATTCCTGATCTTAAAGAAGGTGCTATCGAAAAAGAAATAGCAGCAAAAATATCTTATTTATTTAAAATGAATGGCGCTGAAGGAGATAGCTATGAATCAATTATTGGCAGCGGTTTTCTTGGTGCTCTTCCTCATGCCCGACCCACAGACAAAAAGTTTGAAACAGGTGATTTCGTGGTAATGGATTTTGGTGCACTGTATAATGGGTATCATGCAGATATGACAAGAACCGTTGTAATAGGCAAGGCATCATCAAAACATAAAGAAATTTATGATATTGTACTTGAGTCGCAATTATCAGGAATTAAAACAGCAAAAGCAGGTGTTACTGGAGAGGCTGTAGATAAAGCCTGCAGAGATATCATTGAAAAAGCTGGTTATGGAGATAAGTTTATTCATTCCACCGGTCATGGTATTGGGTTAGAGGTGCACACTTATCCTCGTCTAAGTCACTTAAATAAAAATCCATTATTAGAAAACTATGTTGTTACCATTGAACCCGGAATATATTTAGAAAACTGGGGTGGAGTGCGTATCGAAGATGATTGCTTAATTAAGCAAGACAAATGTTTGCCAATGAATCAATCAACTAAAGAAATGTTAATTTTATAATTACGCTAGAAATTCAAACTTTAAACGTATTTCATGAAACCATTATCAACTGAATTATTATACTATTTCCATAATTTACTAACATTTATTATGATCGGCGTGTGGATTGTTTTTTCTTTTATTGGCTATAAATTAAAAAATCAAAAAACAATTACAAAAATTTCATATGGATTAATTGGCTTTTCAATTCTTCAAGAAATTATGGATTATACGAACAGAATCTTTTTAGATGAGCTATATGTGATTTCGTTATCTACAGACCTTCCACTACAATTTTGTAGTATAGGGTATTACTTTTCAATCATTGGAATCATTATGTCTGTATCAGAAAAAAAATATAATATTAAATTTGAACAATTTATTTTTGATTGTGCATATGTTTTAGGTTTTGGTGGTGCATTACAAGCTATGATCACTGTTGATTTAACAGGAATCAATAATATGATCGGCTCGTTTGCATTAAATTGGCAACATTCAATAATAATATTAAACGTTTTATGGCTAATTTTTGCTTATAATAAGCGTTTCAATTTACGCGGCGTATTGAATGCTTTTATATTTATGAACCTTGCTATTATTCCTGTTGGAATCATTAATTACTTCTTAAGCGCAAATTATATGTTTGTTTGCTCACCGCCAAACGTCAACAACCCACTTCTGATTGGTGATTGGCCGATATATTTAATTATATTAGAGTTTGTTTATTTTTTATATATATTAATACTATATCTTCCATTTAAACTGCTCCATAAAAAATAAGTGTTTTTTATGAATATTAGTTGTATTATACAACTATGAATTTGGTGGAGCAATCAAATGAATTTTTTAAAAATTATTTAAGATGCTTTAAAAGCTCTCTATCTGCTTACAACCTCACTCAATCACAGGCATTATGTTTATTAACCATTCCATTTGATGGTATCAGTCAAACCAATTTATCAAAAAAACTAGCTCTAGATATGAGCACCTTATCAAGAAACCTAAATCATTTATTAAAAAATGGTTTAATATTAAAAAACAAATCACAAGAAGATGTCAGAATTTTCATTGTACAGCTTACTCCAAAAGGGGAAAGTTTATATAAACAATTAAACAGCGATATTAATAATAATTTTAAAAAAATTTATTCTCATTTAGATTTAAAAGAAATTCATAGCATAATTAATGTTTTAAAGAAAATTAACTGGCAATTTGACTTAGAATATAATGGATAAAATTGGCATTGATCTTGCTAGGTGGTATAAAACACAAAACTATAATTTTCCTTGGAGAAAAAATAATACCCCTTATAGTATTTGGATATCTGAAATTATGCTCCAACAAACTCAAGTATTAACCGCAACTCCATACTTTCTAGCATGGATGAAAAAATTTCCAACGGTAAACAGTGTGGCTATTGCAGACATTGATGATTTGTTAAAATCTTGGGAGGGATTAGGATATTATCAACGAGCCCACAATATATTANCTNGTGCACAATCAATCATGAATCAGCATAATGGTTTTTTCCCAAAANAATACGAAGAATTAATTGAATTAAAAGGTATTGGTGATTATACCGCATCAGCAATTATGTCTATAGCATATAANAAGCCCTATCCAGCAATTGATGGNAATTTAAAGCGTGTTATTGCACGNTTATATGGGGTTAATGATTTAAAAAANATTATCAANAAATCTAAAGAACNTGTTGCNGATTTAATGACNAATCAAAGCCCCTCAATTATTAANCAATCATTGATGGATCTTGGGCGTGAAATATGTAAACCAAAAAAACCAAAGTGCACTGATTGTCCTNTTAAGAANTTTTGTATTGCTTTTAATAATCAGCTAATCGATAAATTNTCTATTAAAACTAAAACAAAAAAAATACCNGCCTTTGATGTATCNGTTGGTCTCATTATAAAAAACAATCATATTTTAATTAGTAAAAGAAAAAAAAATGGATTACTNGGNGGNCTCTGGGANNTACCNGGTGGNAAGCTAATNAAAAATGAAAATTTTATAGACTGNTTAAACAGAGANNTTNAAGAAGANTTAGNNATAANAATNAAAATNATTAAAACCATTGGTACCATTAAACATCAATACTCGCATTTTAAAATTAATATGCGCGGTTTTNAATGTAAAATAAAATCAGGCACACCAAAACCACTAGCATCAGATAGTATTAAATGGATAAATTTCAATGAAATTAAAAANTATGCNTTTCCNAAAGCAACTTTAAAATTATTTGATATTATCAANAATGATTANANTACAAAGTATATTTATCTATTTAAGGGCTCTGCTAACATTTTTTATTATCGGACCAATTTTATTATTAATATCTATNATATATACCAAGTTCATTTATTTGATAGTCATACCATGGTGCAANGTCATGATTTGGGTNTTTGGNTGCAAAGTTAATNTTAAAGGAGAAATNCCTGATGGNGAAAGCTTTGTTATTATGGCTAACCATCAAAGNTTCTTAGATGTTTTTGCTNTTCCCATTGCTTTAAAAGGAAAATTTAGTGCGGTNGCNGCTGCAAAAAATTTTACTATNCCAATCTATAGAACCTTTTTAAAAAAACTTAAAGTTGTCAGTATTGATCGATCAAATTTAGAAAATTCTATTAAGGGAATACAGCAAGCAGAGAAAGTATTAAAATCTGGGTATCATATTGTTATCTTGCCAGAGGGNACACGAACANTAACAGGCGAATTAAATTCATTTAAAAANGGNGGNTTTCATCTNGCTATTAACACGAAAGCTCGAATTATTCCCGTGATTACTCGAGGTCTCTTTAATATTAAACCTAAAAATAGATGGTATATTAAACCAGGTGAAATTGATATCACCATTGGCAAGCCTATCTCTTCAAATAAAAAAAATGTNGATGAATTATTAAAAGAAACGTATCAAATATTTAATGATTATTTAAAATCGTGATTTAACAATCTATAATATTTCGCAAAAAATAAATATGTCGTAGGAATTGTAAAAAGCATTCCAAAAATTGTTAAAATGCCAATTAAATTCAATATTAAAAAAATAAAAAAATAGACAATNATTTCTAATTCTTTATTTTTAGTAATTTGAANNCTTTTCAAAATAGCATACCAACCTGATATATTAGANTCNATTAGACAATAATTCCAAAAGCANAGCCGTATTAAGNNATAGATTGTGGGAATAAATAANAATAAAGCTATAATGAAAAAATCATATTGATTAAAGTAAGATGANATTAATTGTTGAAAATATATATCATCTATGCTGTTTTGTATGATTTGNAAAATCTCATAATCACTTTTTATAATTATATAAACTANTCCTGGTAANAATGCAATNCCTATAATACAATAAAAAAGCANTAGACCTAAAAAATATTTTTTCAACATATAAAAATAATTAAATATTTCAGANGCTGATTTAATTTTTTGATCAATNAAATTAAAAAGCAGTTTAATCATTCCAACNTCAAGCCCNATCATTAANAATGAAGTTGCTAAATAAAATATTATATATTGTAATGATGTTTGGCTATTTACAAATAGATTATTAAGACCAATAATTAGAAATCGTATGCTTAGGATAATAAGAAATCCATTTAATATTTTAATACATTGATGATATTGGTTTTGGTATGTATTTTTAATATCAGAATAAATTATATTTATATTATTTAATATACGCATATTATTTTTTATCTAGCTTCATATCACTTAAATTATAACTAAATATAGATTTATTTTATAACATTATACAATATGTAGGAACTTAATCATCAATATTGCATACAATAAATGAGGGAAATATGAGTTTAAATAATAAAATTTACATTATCGCTGAAATTGGTATTAATCATAATGGTTCTTTAGAAATAGCAAAACAATTAATTGACATTGCTAAAGTTGCTGGTTGTGATGTGGTCAAATTTCAAAAAAGAAACCCTGATGTTTGTGTACCTGAACACCAGAAACAAATTATGAGAGATACACCATGGGGCCGTATGTCTTACTTAGATTATAAATATAAAGTTGAATTTGATAAGTCAGACTATGATGAAATTAATTTATATTGCAAATCAAAAGGAATTGATTGGTCTGCCTCACCATGGGATATTGATAGTTTAAATTTCTTAAATGAATATGATATTCCATTTATTAAAATTCCCTCTGCTCTTCTTACAGATTTAGAATTAATCAAAGAGTCTGCTAAAAGTAATAAGGAATTAATCATATCAACCGGCATGAGTACATTAGAAGAAGTTGATCAAGCGGTACAAACAATTAAAGATGCAAATAGTAATTGTCAATATTCCATATTACATTGTAATTCATCGTATCCCGCACCAATAGAAGATTTAAATTTAAAGTGTATTAATACATTGCAAGAGCGCTATCAATGCAAAGTTGGTTATAGCGGACATGAGTTTGGACTCACAACAACTATTGCTTCGATTTGCATGGGTGCTTCCATTATAGAAAGACATATTACGTTAGATCGCACTATGTGGGGTACAGATCAAATGTGCTCAGTAGAACCTCAAGGATTAATTAAATTGGTAAGGGGTATTAAGGAATTAAATTTAGCCTTAGGTGATGGAAAGAAAAAAGTAACTGAAAATGAGATTGAAATAAGAAAAAAACTAAGAAAATGAAAATTGTTTCCTTGATTTTAGCTAGGGGTGGAAGTAAGGGCATTCCAAGTAAAAATATTATAGATTTAAATGGNAAACCCTTAATATCATATACAATTCAGGCATCACAAAAATCAAATGTTCATTCAACATGGGTCTCAACAGACTGNCAAAAAATAAAAAANATATCAGAAAAACTGAATGCTAATGTTATAGATCGACCCAAGGNAATTTCTGGAGATTTTTCTAAAAGTGAAGAAGCTTTATTGCATTTTGCAAAGCAAATTGATTTTGATATATTGGTGTTTATTCAACCGACATCACCACTATTAAAAGCAGAAGATATCAACAAAGGAATTGAATTATTGTTAAATGATAACNNCTGCAATTCTGTTTTTAGTGTTTATAAACAACATTGGTTGCCAAGATGGTCATTAGATATGAAGCCTATTAGTTGGGATGTAAATAATAGACCNATGAGGCAAGAGGTCAATGAAGAATATATAGAAAATGGTGCATTTTATATTACAAAAAAAGCTGATTTATTAAATTCAAAATTGAGGTATAGTGGTAAAAAAAATGTTGTTGTTATGCCATATTTACGAAGTTTCCAAATTGATACACTGGATGATTTAAATTTAATTGAAGGACTATTNAATGAATAAAAAAATTCAAGATAAAGCAAAAAAAATTAAACTAATTGCAACAGATATTGATGGGGTTTGGACTGATGCAAAAATGTATTATAATGCGGATGGGGTTTTCATGAAAGCATTTTCCACTTATGATGGAATGGCAACATCTATATTATTAAAAAACAATTTTATTGTCGTTATGATTACCAGTGAATGGGAAAATATTGAAATTTTAAAATCGCGAGCAGCAAAATTAAAAATTAACGAAGTCTATTATAATGAAAAAAACAAATTATCGAGAATAAAATATTTATTAGCAAAATATAATCTTCAAATAGAAAATATTGCATACATTGGTGATGATTTAAATGATTTAGCAGTTCTCAAAGAAGTTGGTTTATCTGCAATGCCATCTCAATCACCAATATTAAATTCATTTACTCCTGATATAGTTACTAAAACAGGGGGCGGTGAAGGAGCCTTTCGAGAATTGGCTGATATAATTTTAAAAGCCCAAAATATGATATAGTGGTAATTTATTTTTTATATCTAATAATTTCACCATTATTATTTGTATGCATACATATTTATAAATTTTTTAATAAAAAATTATTCAAACATTTAAAAAATGAAAAATATATATTNCAAAATTTAATACACAAGATTGACCGCAAAAAAAAACTATTAATTTTTCATGCTGCGTCTGCTGGCGAGTTTGAACAGCTGAAACCAATTTTAAAAAAAATAAANCGNAATCAATATTATGTTTTACAAACATTTACTTCNCCAACAATTTACGANAAACAAAAACAAAATGAATTGTTTGATGAGAGNTGCTATCATCCATATGATTTTATTTGGAAATCATATTATTTTTTTAAANAATTAAAACCCTATAAATATATTATTACAAGACATGATATCTGGCCCAATCATATTCTCGTTTGTAAACTATTAAAAATTCCTATTTATTATATTAATGCAAATATTCATAAAAACTCAATTTGGCTAAAACCTNTTNTAAAATCATTGTCAAAATTTATTTTNCCTTATATCGACTATCTTTTTGTACCCTCTNNAAGAATTNAACAAAATATCATAATGCTTAANCCTAATATTATAATNACTGGAGATTCTAGGTTTGATCNAATTCTTGAAAGAAAAGNANAAAATATCAAACCCTTATTGCCTGNTAAATATCNCAAAACAAAAAACATTATATTTGGTAGTTATGACCANATAGATCAGAAAATAATTTTATCAGCTCTTTCTAAATCATTCCCCCGTGGCGATGAAGATTTAATACAAAAATCAATATCAATTTTTTTAGTCCCTCATGAAATTGATAATNGGNANATTAAAAGCTTGAGAATNAAATTACAAAAAATGAATTTTAATGTTAGTTTATATTCTAATATCAATCCAAAATTTAACGTGGTTCTTGTTGATGTTGTGGGTATTTTAGCAGACCTATATAAANTGAATAGCNTAGCATATGTNGGGGGTGGTTTTACTAGNGGGGTTCATTCTGTTATTGAGCCAGCNGTATATAATTGTTTAGTTAGTTTTGGNCCNAATTATGAAATGTTAGATGANGCAANCTATATGAGTCAAAACAAATTATCAATTAATATTAATAATCAATCTAGTTTAATAAAATTCATACAATTATTAGATAATGNAAAAAAATACCAAAATATTATAAAAAAAATCCNCCCATTTATCAAATCACANTCNGGGGCTAGTAATAAAATTGTCAAGGAATTAAATTTATGAAATATTTTTTATTCATNGTATTGGCNAATATGGTTCTATGCAATGAAACNCTTAATTATAAGCTAAAATACAANAANATTATTGCTGGNCGCGCAGTGTTTAANGAATCAATATTAAGCAANGACTCTACTGATTTTAAAGAAGTTTCATTATCAGTAAAATCGAATAAAATTGTTGATATTTTTTATAAATTAAGAACCAAGGTAGCNATGATAGTAGATTCTAAGGAATATTTTATATATGATTTAACAAGAGATATGAAAGAGGGCAATAAAACNGAAAANTCATANTCNNNNATTAATTATCATGANAAAATCATTTCATATAATNAAGAAGNAATTAAATTTGATGGNCAAAAAATATATTCAATCCTAAGTCTAATTTATTTTCTTAAAAATNAAACCTTAAAATCAAATGATCAATATTTNATAAATATTTATGATCGTGAAAAAATTAAACCNGTGATTGTTAATATTCAAGAAGAGNATGATAGNGAGTCNCNTGGTTCATNCTTTGTCATTTCAGTAAAAACTCAAAAAGAAAATAAAAANCAAATGTTNCTCATTGTNAAAAATATCAATANCCAACAANTGNTAACTCGAATTGAATTAAATACAAAGAATGGTGTTATGGAACTTTTGNTAGATGAATAAAAAAGTTTTAATTATATATAATCCAATCAGNGGTACTAAATCAAAAAAATCAATGATATCTAAATTATTGAATTATTATAAATTAAATAATGTAGATTATTTTTTATTGAAAACAGAATATAAAAATCACGCNAAACAATTTTGTCAAANCAAATCCTTAGNGGAATATAAAGACCTNATTATTTGCGGTGGAGATGGTACNTTTAATGANGTCATTAANGGGGTATTAAAAAATCAAGAAAAATTTATACCACGAATAGGATTTTTACCTGGTGGTACNGGAAATTCATTTATGCATGATTTAAATGCGGTGGATGAAAACCACGCAATAGATAAAATNATTNAAAACAATTCAGATACGTTAGATATAATGAAATTAACTTATAATAATAAAATTCTTTATTCATTTAATATTGTAGGCTGGGGTCTTGTAACCGATATTTTAATATTAGCAGAAAAAATGAGGTTTTTAAAAAGTGTGCGTTATAATGTTGCTAGTTTATTTTATATTTTAACAGCACGAGGGAAAAACATTAAGTTTATTGTTAATGATAATAAAATCTATAATGATAACTATCTTTTTATTTTAATTTGTAATACTATTCATACAGGGAAAGGTATGAAGGCGGCACCAAAAGCAAAATTTAATGATGGACTGATAGATATAGTCAGCGTAAAATCTCAAATCTCTTTTTTTCAATTAATCAAATTATTTGCACAAATTTTTTCAGGAAAACATATCCAGTCTCCGTTTGTTGATTATATTAATGCGCAAACTATTAGTCTAATACCGAATCATAACGAAGTTTTAAATGTAGATGGTGATGCAAAAGGTGGTACGCCTGTTAAAATTGAAATATTGAAAAATAAATTGTCTATTATTAATTAAATTATTTGATTCAAATATTGCAATCCTTTTAAATAGCTATGTTTACCATATCCAATAATTGATTTTTTACAAACATTTTTGATTACCGATTTTTTTCTAAAACTTTCCCTTTTATTTATATCCGACATATGAATCTCAATCGTTGGTATTTGAATTGCTTTAATAGTGTCGGCAATAGCATAAGAATAGTGTGATAGAGCTCCAGCATTCAGTAAAATTCCACTAGCCCATTGTCTTTCATCTTGCATAATATTAATTAGCTCACCCTCAGAGTTGGATTGATAAAACTTAAAATGGTGATTAAGTCCATCCACAGAACTTTCAAGCCATGCCATGATTTCATCTAAAGATTCCTTTCCATATATATGAATCTCTCTCATGCCAAGTAAGTTTAAATTAGGTCCATTAATTACTAAAATATTCATAATATTTGTAAAGCATCTAGAATTTTTTCTTTAGAATAATTCTTAGCAATCTTTGCTTCTCCTATGTTAGTTAACATAATATAATTTAATTTATTATGGATGTTTTTTTTATCATTATTGATCAAATCTTTAATTTTTTTGATATTAATATTTTTTAATTTAGGCAAATTAAATTGTCTTATTAGAGATTCAATTCGATTATATTGATTATTATTTAATAAACCTTCTTTAAATGATAAATATGATGAAATTTCCATGCCATAGATTATAGCTTGGCCATGAGATAGCTTGTAATTATAATAACTCTCAAGAGCATGCCCTACTGTATGGCCAAAATTTAAAATCATCCGATAGTTATCATCAAATTGATCGTCCTTAACTACGTTTAATTTATGTTGTATGCATATTTGAATAATTGGTTTTAATGTTTCAATATTGACAGATTTTATTAATAGTGCAATGTTTGTTTCTAATAACTCAAATAGTTTATAATCAAGAATTAATGCGTATTTAATAATTTCTGCGTATCCATTACACATTTCTTTTTGATTCAGGGTTTGTAAAAAATCAAAATAAAGCAGAACTTCAGTTGGGTTATAAAAGCAGCCTATTAAATTCCGAACATTATTAACATTTAACGCAGTTTTTCCACCAATGCTTGCATCAACCATTCCTAGTAATGTTGTGGGTATTAATACATGTTTAATACCTCTCATATATGAAGAAGCTACAAAGCCAGATAAATCAGTAATAGCACCACCGCCCATGCCCATTATTAAAGATTTTTTATTACAATGCTTAGTTGCTAATTTTTTAATAATCGTTTCATATTCCTCTATTGATTTACATGCTTCTTTTTCACGACAAATTAAAATATTAATATCGAGCCTTTCCATGAATGGATAATGCTGAATAATTGATTTTTGTGTTAATAAAAAAATTTTATCATATTTTTTCTTATAGGTTTCAATATAATCTATGAATCTTATCTGGTTATTAATTTGATTAATTATCATGATTTAAATGATTGATTATTTGACTAACAATTTTTTGTGGTGTTTGATTATCTGTATCAATAACCAAATCTGCGCAATCTACATAATACGAATTCCTTTGATTTAATAGATGTTCTAACATCGTTTTATTTTTAAATAATGGACGATTATTAATATCTCTCTTAATCCTATCATATAGCGTTTGTATAGAAGCTTTTAAAAAAATAGTAATTCCTGTTTTTTTTAATGCGTTTCTATTTTCTTTATCTAATACAATTCCTCCACCTGTCGAATAAATAGCTGGGGAGTTTTTAATATGTTCTAAAAAATATCTAGATTCTAAAATTCGAAATTTTTTTTCTGGATACTGTTTCAAAAAATCTACTATATCACAATTTAAAATTTCCACTAAATCTTTATCTATATCAATATATGGAGTTTTTAATTTATTCGATAATAATGGGGCTATGGTTGATTTTCCAGCCCCCATCATTCCTATAATAAAAATATGACTATTCATTTATTTTAAAATTGAGCTGACTTATAGTGTGTTTTTAAATCCTTAACGCTATCTCCTCCAAACTTATCTAAAATCGTATCTAAAATCGTAATACATGTCATGCTTTCCGCAACAATAGATGCGGCTGGCACTGCGCACGAGTCTGTTCGCTCTTTATGAGCTAATTTTTTTTCTTTTGTTTGAATATCAATTGATTTCAAAGGCTTAGTTAGTGTTGATAATGGTTTCATCTCGGCACTAATTAAAATATTTTGACCATTGCTCATCCCACCCTCTATTCCCCCAGAATTGTTGTTTGTTCTTTGAAAATGATTATCATAATATTCTATTTCATCATGTAACTGACTTCCAAATAAGGCGCTCGAATTATTTATTCCAAACGCAACGCTTTTAATGGCATTAATTGAAGAAATTGATTCAGATAATTTTGCATTTAATTTTTTATTCCATGATGTATAGCTACCGAGTCCATAAGGAACACCTGAAACAACAATCATAAATTTTCCCCCAACTGTATCACCAGTTTCCTGTGCTTTTTTGATTATATTAACCATTTTTTTTTCAATGTTCTTATTAAGCGTTCTTAGCGGTGACAAATCTGCAACCTTATTCATTTCATTAATTGGAATATTATAATTTTTATCATCTTCAATATTATGAATTTTAGTTACATAGCTTGCGATATGAATATTTAATTCTTCTAATAACTTTCTGCATATTGAACCTAGGGCCACTCTCATTGTAGTTTCACGGGCAGAGGATCTCTCAATCACATTGCGTATATCATTAAATTGATACTTCATAACACCAGCAAGGTCTGCATGACCAGGACGAGGCAATGTTATTTTATCAGCCTGAATAGCCTTTTTTTCTACAGACATAATTTCGGTCCAATTTTTATAATCAATATTTTTAATAAGAAATCCTATTGGTGAACCAAGAGTTTCACCATATCGTATCCCTGTATAAATTTCCACTTGATCCTTTTCAATTTTCATTCTTCCGCCTCTTCCGAAACCTTTTTGCCTACGCATTAAATGAAAATTTATATATTTCGTTTCAAGGCTTAATCCTGAGGGAATACCATCAATTATACCCATTAAGCCTTTTCCGTGAGATTCTCCTGCTGTTAAAAAATTTATTTTGCTTAACATATTAATTCTTTTATTTTTTTATAGTCTAATTTATCTGAAATTTTTGATTCAAACCATATATCTAGTGATTTAAGTGCTTGAAAAATAAACATATCTTCACCTGTAATAATTTTTTTATATGACAAATCTGAAAAATCACTTTCATATATGTAATTTATATCAATAATAACAT
Source organism: Fidelibacterota bacterium (assembly GCA_002705605.1). Classification (GTDB taxonomy): domain Bacteria; phylum Fidelibacterota; class Marinisomatia; order SCGC-AAA003-L08; family D37C17. The sequence goes on from PAJD01000021.1 coordinate 94,207, forward strand.
TAAAATGAATGCGTGTTATTTGAGATAAAATGTTTTTTTCTGTATCTTTTTTTAAGCCAATTGGCGTGCAATTAATCAAATTATAATTTTCATATCCTATGTGCTCACAAAATAGACTAATAGTTGTTTTTTTTCCTAATGATTTAAAATCTTTGATAATCTCAAGAGCGGTGTCTTTATTTCTAGATAATATTATAATGTTTTTTGCATTGTTTTGAATTAGATATAAAATAACAGTACGCGCACTTCCACCAGAACCTAAAACAATGTTGTTTGTTTTTTTAATATCAACCTTGTTAATAGAAATTAATTGCTTAAATCCATAGTAATCATTGTTATATCCAATAATGTTCTTTTTATCTATTTTAATACAATTAATTGATTTTGTTAATTTGGCAATTTTATCTTGGCCATCAATAATTGAATGTAATTTCTGCTTGTAGGGCATGGTGATGTTACATCCAGCAACACCATCATGCTTGCATCTACCTATAAAATTTTTGAAATCATTAATATTAGAGATTTCTTTCGATTTATATATAGCTTTTATCTTTAAATATTTAAAAATAAAATTAAAAATTTTTGGGCTTTTACTCTGTGATATTGGTTTTCCTATAACTTTAAATTTCTTCATATAATTTACTTATTTGTTTATAAAAATCAGGGAATGAAGTATTAATAATTTTATTTTCAACATTATTAAAGCGCCCAGTACTTATAAAACATAAAACCTCACACATCATAGCGATACGATGATCGTTGAAGTTTTTTATTCTTGTACTATACAAGAGTTTTGATTTTTTAACAACAAAACCATCTGGCAATTCGCTTATTTTAGCTCCACATTTTTTTAAATTATAGACAATTGCCTTAATTCTATCACTTTCTTTATATCTTAGCTCTAGCGCGTGATTCAATAATGTTGAACCACTAGCATAACAAGCAATTAATGCAAAAACTGGTATTTCATCAATCATATTAATTACATCTTGCTTGCTTAAAATAACACTACGCAATAGCTTTGAATATTTTACATTAATATCTGCTACCTTTTCAAACTGAATCATTCTAATATTAGAAATTTTAATTTTAGCACCCATTTTACCTAGAATGCTTATAAGCCCTACTCTTCTTTGATTAAACAATACATTCTTTATATTTATATTCGATCCGGGGATTAATAAAGCGGCAGCCACAATAAAGGAAGCACTTGAAATGTCTCCTGGAACAGTATAGTTAAATCCATCAATAATAAACTTTTTATATTTTTCAGATTCTCCACCCAAATACTTAATGATATTTTCTGTGTGATTTCTTGTTTTAAAAGGATCCCTAATAGTAGACTGGTTCTCTGATGAAAGCGCAGCAAAAATTAATGCAGACTTAATTTGTGCACTTGGATGATTTAAAACAAATTTTATAGATTGAACATTAGATTTTTCAAATTGAATTGGAAGATTGTTTTTTATGTTTTTAAACTTAATGTTCATGCTTAACAATGGATCAATTAACCTTTTCATTGGTCTTTTTGATAAAGACTTGTCTCCATAAACAGTTCCCCCAACACCCACGCTCGGTAAAAAACCAAGCATAAACCTTGCAGTTGTACCTGAATTACCGCAATAAAACTTTTTAACCCTCTGCTTTATAATCGAAGGGTAAACATTTGTGCTGGACCGGCCTATTTTAATTTTAATATTACAATTTCTTAAAATGCCTATAGTCCTTTTAACATCATCGCATAAAGACAAATTATATATTGTTGATTTTGAATTAGCCAGCGCAGCAAAAATCAATATTCTATGTGAAATCGACTTATCTCCATCTATTGTAATTGTTCCCTTTAAAATCATTGTATTATACAACTATCTTTAAGAAGTTTTCTATTAATTGTTCTCCGTATTCGGTTAAAATTGCTTCAGGATGATACTGTATGCCATATATTGGCAACTTTTTGTGTTCTATGCTCATAATTTCTCCATCATCGCTCCACGAAGTAATGGTCATGTCTGTGTTTTTATAGTTACTATCAATTACCAAAGAATGATATCTTGTTGCTCTAAATTTTTCTGGTATGTTTTTAAAAATAATTGATTTTTTATTATGGATTATAGAAGAAGTTTTTCCATGCATAATTGTTTTGCTTTTTACTATTTTTGCACCGAAACAATGTCCTATTGTTTGATGCCCCAAACAAATACCCAGTATCGGTATTTTCCCCTGAAATTCATTTATTAACTCAATGGTTACTCCAGTATTAAATTGATTTCCAGGCCCAGGCGAAACAATAACATGAGACAAGCTAAGTTTTTTTATTTCCTCTAGTGTTAGCTCATTATTTTTAATGACCCGAATATCTCTGTTAAATTTCCCAACATACTGTTTTAAATTAAAAGTAAACGAATCGTAGTTATCTAACAATAAAATCATTTTAAACTAATTTTTTTAGGAATCATGTGATTTGGCAAGTAGTCTTTAAGCTCTTCCTTAAACTTGGCCAAATCCAAAGCGTTGTTTGACTCTATGGTGGCATGCATTACCTGGCCCCAGTGTTTGTCCTCTACAATTTCCACCGAACAAAAACTAATTTTCTTAAATTGCATGAAAATTTTTTCTACATATTTTATTGCTATATTCTCTCCTCCAGATATAATAACATTATCAGACCTGCCGATAAATAGAAATTTATTTTTATTAAAAATTTTCACCTGATCAGAGGTGGTAAATTGATTGCGAAACAATTTAATTGAATTTAAATATTTTTTTATTATTGTAGGAGATGATATATTTAACATTCCATCTAGTAAATTGAATTTTACTTGAGGATGCGCATTGTACAATCTGTCTTCACAGTATTCATCAATCCACGCCCCTGCGATACCAGAGCATGATTCTGTTAAGCCGTAAGAAATATATGCTGGTATTTTTTTAGCCTTTACTGTTTTTAATAAACCCCTATCAATATTATTGCCCCCAACAATAATTGCTTTCTTGCTCATAAAACTGATATTTCTTGATTGATCCAAAATTTTATTTAACATTGCGGGAACCATGGACACTATGTTTACTTTATGATGATATTTCGTATAATTGTCAACACTAAAATTATCTAAAATTACTTCAAAATTATAATAAAGAGCCCTAAATATAATGCACATTCCGCTGACATGAACTAGTGGCATATGATTTAAATACACATCGCTATTTTTAAACTCAATAATTTGATTCCACATTTTTGAGCTTTCATAAAAGTTTTGATATGTTAATTCACATGGTTTTGGCAACCCAGAACTACCAGATGTAAACATAACCATCTGCGTATCATCTTCACAATAACTATATTCTGTGTTTATATCATTGCAATCTTCTGTTATTGCAAAGTCTTTAATTAAGATGGGAATTTTAATTGCCTTGATATGTTCATCAATATTGGGGTAGTCAGGATAAACCACGGGAATTGATTTTTTTCGATTTAAAGCAATAATTGCTATTAACAGTTTTAGCTTATTATTAATTTGCAAGCCAACATATTGATTTGCCTTTGTATTTAAAGTGTGATATAGGCCATTAACCATATGATGAAACCTTAGATATGAAATTTTTTGATCCTCGTGTGTTATAAAGGGCTTGTCTGAATCATGGATAATACGCTGGCCTAATATATCTTTAATCATTTTTGAAGCCCAGCCCTGTTAAGCTTTGTAAGTCAATGTGATTTTTTGTGTATAGCGGCGGTTTAATAAATTCATTAAAAAAATTATATATATTAATACCGTGTTTTTCTTGTTTTTCTATTGTGGATGCCAAGTGAATGACCGCCATGTTTCCAACGCTGTTTTCAAGTGAAGAAGAAATTAAAAACTGTACTTTTTCATTATAAAGTTTAATCATTTTTAAAAACTTACAAAAACCCCCTAGAACACTTGGCCTTACAACCACCGTATCAATTAAACCCCTTTGAATCCAATCATCATAGTTGGTTTTTTGATAAAGACTTTCGTCAACAGCATATCTCAAGCCGGGATATTTGTTTTTAATATATTCTATTGTTTTTATATTCGGATTTTTTATTGGTTCTTCAAAAAAGTCGATTTTTAAATGAGAAATATTATTATATAAACTCTCAAATTCTTTAACAGAAAATTGTTGGTTCGCATCAAGCCTAATTTTAAGGGAGGGATGTTTTCGTGATATTTGATTTAAAAAACTAATATCATCATCAATGCGATGAACACCAATTTTTAATTTAACAACATCGTTATTGATAGTGCTCTTCCTGCTTATAAGAGCTTGACTAAATTCTACTCTAGATAGTGCTTCTTTATTGCAAAGCTTTGATAAAGAAATATTGTCGTGTTGTGCCTGAATATCATATAGTGCTGTATCAATGGCAAAATGAACAGAGGGCACTGCGCTGCAATGAATCTCTGCCATTACAAGTAACTCATTAAATGTATATTCTTCATTGTAATCAACTGCCCTAATAAAAGATTCTGCAGCCCATATCATTTCTTGAAACGTATTATTAGTAAACCCCTCTAACAATACAGCCTCCCCCAGCCCTGTGTTTTTTGTTGTTTTAATATGAAAAACCAAACCTTTTTGACTATTATATTGGTTTTGAGAGTTTTTGAAATTCTCAATCAGAGGAATTTTATATTGCTCATAATATATTTGAACAATCTTCATAACAACCGACCAACGTATAGCAATATACAGTCTAAAATCAACAAACACACAACCTTACCAAGTACTGGGTTTAAATGTTTAGGCTCTCTATACAAAACATTAATTATAATGTTAACAGACAGGGGAACCGAGACCAGGGTAATATAAAAAATAGCATTATTAGAAATACTACTTGATAAAAAAAACATAGAAATATATGATATTACAAGCACTGTTATGGCATATGCTTTTCCAAAAAACAGTCCATGCTTTACAATTAGAGTGTTTTTAGAACAATTTAAATCTGACTTATAATCCCTAATATTGTTAATAAGCAACAATAAAACATTTTTACATCCTATTGAAATTCCTAAATAAATACAGCTCACGCTAACTTGTTCTGTTTGCAAATAATAAGATCCAGAAACAGCAACTAAGCCAAAATAAATAAAAACGAAAACATCACCAAGGCCATTATAAGCAAGGGCAAAGGGTCCCGCAGTATATAAATAGGCAAACAAAAAAGAAGACAGCCCAATAATAACAATAATCCAGCCTCCCTTGATTGCCAACGGAATACCAAAAAGAATTCCCAATATAAACAATATAAAAATTGCTCTTTTCATCTGTGCTTCAGAAATTTTGCCTGATTGTAGCATTCGAACTGGCCCTACGCGATTAGTATCTGCGCCTTTTAAAAAATCATATAAATCATTAATATAATTTGTAACAATTTGAATAGTGATTGCAGCAATCAAAGTTAATAATAATAACCAAATATTAACGGAAATAGATTGTGGTAAAATAACAATGGAACTAATAACAGGAACTACCGATGCCACCAGTGTATTGATACGAGCAGCTTGAATCCATGGCAAAATATTCATTGCTTTTTAAGGAAGTTTTGGGAATTTTTTAAAATTTGGCTTTCTTTTTTCTTTAAAGGCATCGCGTCCTTCTTGTGCTTCTTCCGTCATATAAAACAACATTGTTGAATCGCCCGCTAGCTGCTGCAAGCCAGCCTGCCCATCACAATCAGCATTTAAAGCTCCCTTCAACATTCTTAATGCAAGAGGAGATTTTTCAAGTATTTTTTGTGACCATTCAATTGTAACGGTTTCAAGATTTTGATAAGGTACCACTTCATTAACCAGGCCCCAGTCTAATGCTTTTTTAGCATTATAAAACTTACATAAAAACCATACTTCTCGAGCGCGCTTTTGCCCAATAATTCTAGCCATATATGACGCTCCCCACCCTCCATCAAAAGAACCAACCTGTGGGCCAGTCTGTCCAAACTGAGCATTATCTGCTGCAATTGTTAGGTCACACAACATATGTAAAACATGTCCGCCACCCACAGCATATCCAGCAACCATTGCTATGATCGGCTTAGGCATATATCTTATCTGTTTTTGTACATCTAATATGTTTAATCTTGGAACACCATCAGCGCCAACATATCCCGCATCTCCTCGTATTTTTTGATCTCCACCAGCACAAAAAGCTTGCTCTCCCTCTCCGGTGAGGATAATCACTCCACACTCCTGGTCTTCTCTTGCAAGAGTAAAGGCCTCCTTGAGCTCAAATACTGTTTGGGGTCTAAACGAATTTCTAACTTCTGGTCTATTAATTGTTATTTTATTAATGTTTTGTGCATCATTAAGGCCTTTTTCATATTTTATGTCTGTAAATTTTTTAATTGTTTTCCATTTAATGCTCATATATGCTCCATATATAATATATTTTTAATAATAAGATTTATGATTAAATTTAATATAACTTGCTTATTCAAAAGAGACATATATTATGTTTTTTAATGTTTTTTAGTTATAATGTCTATTCACAAGATTGTTCTATTTTAAATCCAAATAATTATGGGAATTGTGAAAGTTTCATAGGATATGTTTGGGATGGCGAATTGTGCACCCCTGTTTACGGTTGCAACGCCAATGTTGATGATGAATCTTTTTTTGATAATTATGAATCCTGCAATTTAACCTGTAACCCTGAATTTCCTCTTGGAGACTTAAATAATGACTATACCATTAATGTAACAGACATTATATCTTTAGTTTCAATTATTATTAATGATTTATTATATAGC
>PAJD01000022.1 GCA_002705605.1 Fidelibacterota bacterium
GTTGCATTGTAAATTTCAAGATATTTATGATTACTTGATCCTTCAGCGTACTCAGAAAAAAATAGCTGAGAGAATAAAAAATTAAAAACAATTAATAATGATACATATTTATACATTGGGAACCCTTTATATTAAAAAAAACGAGCTCTATAAATTACTTATAAAGCTCGTTTTATTATACTCTTTATTTCAATTTATACTACTTAAGTAGCATTAATTTTTGAGTTGAAACATTACCTGCTGTTTCAGCTCTTACAAGATATACTCCACTTGCTAAATTTGAACCATTAAAGTTTACTGGATAACCATTTAAATTGGCATCCATATAACCATTTAATAAAGTTGCAACCTTCTGACCAACTAGGTTATATACATTAACAGATACAAAGCCATCTTGAGCTACCACTATATTTAAAGAAGTAGATGGATTAAATGGATTTGGGCCTGCCAATTTAACTTCAACAGAATTAACATTAATCACATTAACATCAAATATTTCATCATTAGAATTACACAATACAATAGACTCAACTTCAAATAAACCTTTATATGTAGCAATTTCTTCTAGAGAATTACCTGTTGCAACAAGTAACAATGTTGTTTTATTACCAATAGTGCTATATTCAGAAACATAAGAATCTTGAAGAACTAAACTAAAATCAGATTCATGGCTCAATGTCATCTGAATACCTGCTACATAACCATTAGAGTTAACTGAGATAGTATTGTTAGTTAAAACAATATTNGCNGATGTTGCATCATCATAGCTTATTCTATCAGCTAAGATAATATTAACCAATGAAGTAACATCAATAACATTAACANCNCCATCANCATTTAAGTCACCATTACATACTTGCTCAGNNGTAAAACATGTNNNATCACCTGAACATCCAAGAATCCAACCAACAAGCGCNACAATATCAGTAACATTAATATCTCCTAAACCATTAACATTTCCACCATTATCTGTACATTCACAAGCACCAGACAAATCTCCGCATGACTGCCATGAGCTACAATTATCATCACATGAATTATGTGATCCAACATATGTCCAATCGTTTTGATCTAATACTACCCATTCAGAATCTGAAGAATCAGCACCAGCAGAAGCTTCCCACTGGCCTCCATTTCCAATAGTTGTAGTTGATTTTCTAACTAGCGTATGGTCTTTAGTTGCATTAGCTACTCCAGCAACTNCCCAACCACTTCCAGGATCATCACCAATTGTNCCTATAATATCAACTANTGCACCACTTCCCATTTGAGTTAATGCAAACACATCATCACCATTACTTAGATATGTAAAAGTTTTATCACACTCAGCTTGAATTACAGGGTCTGCTGAACCATGACAAACAACAAATACATCTCCAACTGCTAATGATGTTGTTCCATCTGAATATCCAAGACTAACATTATCTGGGTAATCCCAATCATTTGTAACAGTCCAAACACCACCCCCAGAAGTACAAGCATTTTCATTTGTCGCATCTGCACCAACGCATACTTGACATCCATTACTACAACTAGATAATGAATACCAAGACAAATCAACAGCTCCATCAGTTGCATTATAAATTTCTAAGTATTTATTATTGCTTGAACCTTCAGCATATTCAGAGAAGAATATATTATCTGGTGTTGGCCACTCTGTTAAACATGATCCATCATCACTATTAGCTAAAGGGTCATAATTAACAGCCGTTGAATCAGTGCAACCTGGAACTACAGAAGGACAAACATCGCAAGATTCCCAGCATACTGCATCTAAATCCATAGCTGAATCACCATCAGAATCTTCGACAGTTACAGTTCTATTATTTCCATAATTCCCTGAACCACAATCTCCATCAAAAGCACCTCCAGATTCATAGGAATAATGGTTTCTAAAATTATACTCAAAAGAACCACCTAAGGGTAGAGATAATGTTTTAGTAAAAGTTAAATCTCCATCTGAATCATCCATTACTTGCCAACTATCATACTCGCCTAGTACTCTAACTTGCATATCTCCAGCTACTGGCTCAAAATTCATACCAACAGCGAACGTTACATCTACATAAGTAAATTGGCAAGAGCCATCATCTACAGAAGCATTTGCATTATAGTTACTAGCATATGAAGCTGTACATCCAGAAACTAATGTTGAATGAGGGTGAGAGCCTATATAATCCCATGTATCTTGAGGGAAAACATACCATTCAGAACTTGCAAAATCACTTCCAGCAGAACCATAACCTTCTACAGATCCAGTTTCAGCATTAACATTATCAAACCAAAGAGGATTACCAGATGTTACCGAATTTTTTCTAACTAAAGTTCTATCCTTTGTTGCATCTAAAATACCTCCTACATCCCAACCATTTTCACCAGGATCAGCTCCTACGGCACCAAAAACATCTAAAACAGTAGTTTCAAAATCAGTTGGTGAATGGATTAATCCCTGAGCATCATTACCATTGTGATAAAGTGTTCTTGATTCATCACACTCTGCTAAAATATCCGAAAGCACCCATGTACCAGCATTGTCTTCACAAGCAGTTTGATTTGTATAAAGAGGATCAGAACAGCTTGCTGAAGCTGATTGAGTATGACATACTACATATACATCTCCAGCTCCAACAGAAGCACCATCAGCAAAACTATTTGTGTATTCCCAATCATCACAGCCATTTGAACAATTAACAAAAGCATAATCACTTAAGTCAACAGTTTCACTTGAAGCATTATATACTTCGAAATATTTATTATTACTAGAACCCTCTGCATGTTCAGAGAAAAATAAGTTAGAAGCTGAACACGAATCATCACATGTTCCTGCACACACAGAAACAGTCATAGGACTACCAGAGCTATCTACCGTAAAACCATAATTTGCCCATTCATCATTTGGATCTGCATCACATGATGATCCAAGCGGAGCAGTAATAGACGTTGAATTTACAACAATATCATTATACCAACCCTCTATACTTGTATCAGCACATAATATAACATATTCCCAATCACCTTCAGGTACAGTTGCTTGCATACCAGAGTCTGTATGAGCACCCCAGCCAGACCATACAACACCACTAGCATCAGGGAAAGAAGCATGAATACTTACAAAACTACAATCACCAACACCATCAATGTCAAAAGTTACCAATGATGAAATTGGACAAGTAGCATCACACGTTCCAGCACAATACGATACTGTCATTGCACTTCCCGAACCATCAACGTTTAGCGTATAATTAGCATAGTCATTATTGCCATTCCAACAAGCACCTCCTATTGGAGCATTGTATGGAACTGATGCAGAAACAACATCATCGTACCAAGGGATATCATATGAATTTCCATTTTCATCAGTGCCTACTCCAACCCAATCTGTATCTACACATAAAATAACAAATTCATGATCTCCTGCTGGAATTTCAACTGTCATATTTACATCTGGATGCGCACTCCATCCACTCCAATAATCCCAAGAACCGTGAATATTAACTTGATCACAATCACCTAAACCATCAATATTAAATGTCACTGTTGAAGGCAAAGGATCAACAACACATTGACCTGTTGATGCATCACATGAAGAACCAGGATCGCATGTAACATTATCACATGGTAATGGATCAACAACACATTGACCTGTTGAATCACATGAAGAACCAGAATCACATACAACACCTGCACATGGATCACCGGTAGCTAAAACAGCAACATCTGTTATGGTTACTGTTTGACCTGCTTGAACATAAAGCAAAAATGAATTAAATCCAATATTATATGATGGAACATCAACTGAATAAGATGCTACATCTGATCCACTGATTGTAACAGGATTTAAATCATATGCCTCCTGAGCAACACCTTCTTGATAAGGATAATCTTCTAATCTAAAATAAACGCTTACATCTGTAGATGATACTGAAGCATTAAATGTTATTTGACCACCTAAAGGAAATGATAAAGGATAAATAGATGTATCTAGATTTGCAAACCCTGCCCAAGGTTCAGATCCAGCTGGATTTGTATATTCTCCTGTTATAACATTCATAGATGTTCCTCCAAAAGTCCCATCAAAAATTACACCTGAAACAGGCTGAGGACAAGCATCTGCAGTTGCAGCACAGCTACCATCTATATCACAAGATACAAGACCTTGATCTGTACAAGAAAGAGGACACGTTGCATCACATGAGCCCCAGCATGAAGCTAGTGTTTGTGAAGTATTAATATCACCTGTTGTAAATTCTCTATTAGTATAATTATTTGAACAATCTGCACCAGGTTCTTCCCACATTGTAGGACTACCATCTGTTGGATTTAAAGTAAACTTATATTCATAAAAAGTACCAGGAGCATAATATTGAACGAATTCCCAAATTCCATCACTATCACCATCACTCATATTATTATAACAAGTATTTCCTCCGCACCAATCATCACCATACATAGTTCCGTTAACATGAGGTAGACCTGAAAGATCTGAAGGCAGATCTAACTGAAAAACAACTTCAGCTAATCCACAAACACTTCCTCCCCATTCAATACAATTCCACCAACCATCGTCAGCTCCATCTCCCCAACTTGCTGACGTACCATCGGCATATATACAACCTTGAGAACCTGAACTATTTAGATCATTATCAGGGATAGCATCACATCCACTATATTCACAAGTAGATGTACCATATTGATTGTACGTTTGAATAGTTGCATCTTGATCATAATTAGATGCTGCTGGATCTAAACAACCCTCTCCTTCTGGGAATGTTACTGTACCGGATGTTACTGAAACAGTTAGATTATCAACTCCCAACGCAATAGAACCACCATAAGTATATAATCTTGCTTCTATAATCAATCCGCCTTTATCATTTTGTCCATCAGGACAATTAAAATCGTCATAACCATCTGCATCTGTATCACCTCCACAATCACCTTCTACATCAACAAAACTATCAACAGTTCTAGAATGACATAAATTAACCCATGTTCCAGGAGTCTCTGCATAAGCACTTTGTCCACCAGAGCCTTGATAATCGTCTAAGCCTAAACTTGGTTGGTAATAATGGAAGCCTAGTTTACCTTTATTATTAATAGCTGAATCATTTGAATCTTCAGCAGCTAAAAAATCAGCGCAAGCTGTAACTACTTCTCCACCAGTTAAACCAGTAACAGTAGCAATAATACCATAGGGCGTCCCAGCTAAAGGGTCCTCTGTTAAAAATAATGTTCCATTTACATTTTCGGCCAAAGAAACATTTCCATATGTACCTAGCACTGTTCCATTATTTGACCAATCATAACTCGATGTTGTAAGAGCAGTACCTGAACACATACCTGACCCATCGCAAGAATCGCCAACTGAATCATCATCACCATCATCACATGATGTGCCAGAATCAGCAAATGTTTCAGCTGAGCAAGTACCTGTTGAACTATCACAAGTACCAGCAACATAACAATCTCCTGATGCAGCTGGGCATGTAACATCTGCACATAAATCACCAGGGTCAGGAGCAGGCTCACCAATCCAAGAACCAGGATCAAATCCTTCAGGAGCATATTGATTTCCATCACCACCACCTGAATCATTGTCAACAATCCATCCAGCTTGACAAGCAACGCCTGTGGTATCTGCACAGCCTGCTGTTACATTAGCAGCTCTTTCAGCCCTACCATCTTCAAACTCATGCCAATTTGCACCTTGTGGACTATTTCCATCTTGACCAACATCTCCAAAGAAATCTACCAATGTATCGCCATTAAAAAGTCCAATCTGATCATCGCCATTTGAATCTGCTGGACCACCCGTTCCTATATCTTGATTACATACAGAGCCAGTATAAGTAGCTGCAAAATCATCAGCATCATTACAAATAACATAAAAACCTTCAGCAGAAATTGTTCCAGTTAAAGAAACTGGACTCTGAGGGTCAGTACCCCCATTAGTCCATCTTTGAAGCGCCCATCCTGATAAATCTACAGCAGCTGTTCCATTATTATAAAGCTCAACAAATCTAACATGATTACTACCAGATTCATTTTGTGGGTCTGCAAGCTCTGTCATAAATACATCGGCAAACGAAAACGTTGAAATTAAAGTTGAAATTAATACAATACGAAAATGACTAAACATCTTACTCCTCCTTGAAGTTGTTTAAAGTTAATTACTAAATCTATATTTTTTACGCACGAAGTGGGTCATAAAATATAAACTAGCCTAAAATATTTATCAAGGTAAAAAAGTAAGAATTAAAAAAAAAATTAAGAATTTATGATATAATTGACGATGCTGATAACATCTACAACGTTAACATCACCATCTTGATTGATATCTGCTGCGCATTGCTGCACATCGGTTGGATTAATAGTTTCAATGATAATATTAACAACACTAATAACATCTACTACATTAATAGCTCCATCACTATTTAAATCCATTGGAGCACACTGCGAAGTTTCTACTGGCTCATTTAAATCAAAGTCCCAAGCATTATAAAAAATAGGATTAATAGATCCAAAGTAAACATGAATATTAGGATCTTGGACATTAATATTTTCATANTGATTTAAACCGTATGATGATTCATTATCACCACCTTTAATTCCAAATTTAAACTCTTGACCNACTTGAGCCATTTCATCGTAGGTTAATTGCAAAGTGTAAATTTTATCGTTAGCAACCACATCACCATTTGTCCCATTATCCCACATTTTCTTAGAGGTTGTTCCTTGAAGAGTAAGACCCCACTGTGACCATGTCACACCATTTGCTGGCGTAGAGGCAGGNCCATTCATCCAAACCCCCCACGTAAGNAGNCTATCAACATCATAGACATTAGCCGTCCCCTGTATATCATAAAGTGTATCACCTGCCATGATTTGATAATAGGCTGGACTTAAATCAACAGTCCAAGTAACCTGAGTCTCTATGCCAATAGGGTCATTATTTAAAAATATAGGCATTCGCCTGTCATCAACATTCGAGTCTTGTGTATCATCAATCATTATATCTGTAAAATCAGAGAGCTCACTAAAAGGGAAAAAACGTCTTTCAGCTAAAACAACATCATCCCCTAAGTAAGAAAAATTAAAAAATATTTCCCTAAGGTCATTGTTTTCAAGAAGCTTATAATACTGATAATAAAGGCCAGCTTCCTGCGAAACATTCACACTGTCAATATCAATTTTATAGGTATATGAGAATGGAAGTAAGCTAAGTGTATCTTGCCTTTCAATAGCTTGAGTCTCTCCATATCCCCACCTAACAATCAGCGTATCACCAAGTTCAAATCCATTATTAGTTATGGCATTTGATACATCTGTTTTAAATGTTAAATTTTGAATTAATGTAGTAAACTCAGGACAATCTTCATTTGCTCCAAAGCATGTTTCATTTAATATATAGCCTGTAACTTCAGATACTGCAACAGAACGATCAGCCACCTCAACGCCACCCCAATCATTTCCATTTACAAACTTATAAGAGTATGAAACTCCAGGTTCTAATAAAAGTGTAATCGAATAAACATCTTCTTCAATCTCAACCAAGCTTAATGTAGATGGATCATAGGGATCATTGGGTAAGCCTGACTCAACATCAAATCCAAAATTTGTAAATTCTGGATTGGTACCAAGAAGACCTACTCCATTTTCTAATACTATCTCTTGCTGCATATCAACANTAAAAANAACCTGCACNANNCTATTATCAACATCNTGACAGGANTCACTGTATTTATCAAAGCAGGCAACATCAAGAACCAAATCNTCAGTACCTGTNTGTAANTATCTATCAATTAAGTCAGCAAGCTCATACTCAAAACCATTAATAAACTTATAAGCATAAATAGTATTTTCTTCAAGCTCNAAGGTAATAGAATACACACCATCAAAATCAATATCTTCCATAGTTAATTGTTCTGGTGTCCAAGGAGNTATAACGCTATCTTGGTAGGTCCCAAANGTTGAAAGTGTTAACGTATCTGCACCTGCCAAATGTATCCCGCTATCAGAAACAAACTGCTCTTGCATATCTACCTGAAAGGTGACAGATAAAGGCAATGCAAATGATAATAATAAAATAAATATAGTTTTCTTCATCATTAAAAATTAAATATAAACTCAAAATAAGGCATATAACCAAAAATACCTACATCATGATACGTGTAATTTAAATCAATATCCATACCCATAATATAAAAATTACTTCCAAGCCCAAAAGTAAGACCTTCTTCAGAATCATCTTTTCCGATATGGCGATGCCCAACTCTCATAAATAATTTATCATAATACCCAAGTTCAAGCCCTACATTAAAATGTTCTACATCATCGCTAGGAATAACCCAATCAAGCGCGCTTATAAGAGTTAAATTTGAAGATAACTTTGTATCTTTTGATACCCCTACTCTATAAAACAATGGGAGTGGATACTCGCCTGTAGATAAAATACATGGGATGTTATCATTCGTACCATCACTATCTTCATCTAAATCACAGTTAAAATATAAATCACTACCTTCCAAATTCATTTCAATTCCAATATTTGAAATGCTAACTCCTAATCTAAAATCATTATCAATATTTTTATATAAAAGACCAAAATCAAATGCAATTGTTGAAGCACCTTCATTATAAATAGTTTGCCTTATATATTTACCACCACCGCCAAAAGAAAATTTATCAGTAAGGTTCATCGCATAATATAATCCAACAGACATATCAGATGCTGACCAATAATTACCTGTTCCATCTTGATCATAAAGCGTTGTTATTTCTTCTTGGCCATAATCTAAATAAAAGAAATTTGCAGCAACNGTTGTTCTATANTCTANCTTATAAACACCAGATCCATATAACCAGTTAGTATCAAGNAACCAATTAGCATTGGTGATTTGAAATTTATTTTTTTGTGAATGAGCAATTGAGCCTGGATTCCAATAAGCAGAGCTTGGGTCATTATACATTGAAGTAAATGCGCCCCCCATAGCCATTGCTCTAGACCCAACTCCAATTCCTAAAAATGGAGCAGCGGTTGTCCCTACTTTAGACTGAGTAGCAAACGATAAACTAATTAGAATAATATATACTATTTTTTTTATCATCTATTTTATAATTGCTATCTTCCCTTTTTTCATTCCAATACTTGATTCAACCACATACAAGTAAACACCATAAGCAATATCCATATTTTCTTTAGTACGCAAGTTCCATGATACTGAACCATCAAAGATATTTCCATCATGATTCAAGGTAACAATNTGCTGACCTCTAATATTANAAATTTTTATGGTAGCATCATTTGGAACATTCTGAAATTCTACTTTTCGCTCTCCTCTACCACTGCTCACACCAGGTGGCAACGAAGACTCTGCTACAGTAGCTGCAATATATGGATTTGGAACAACTCTAATATTTGATAATTCTGATGAACCAACATTCTCATCTATATCAGGAGTTGTTGTTGATAATGTAAACTCATCTCCATATCTAAATGGTTTTGATATATTAATAAACAGCGTATCATCTTGNCCAAAAACCAAGGTTGGCTGCGATTCTTGTTGACTTGGGAAATAGCTAAACTCAATATTCCATGTATACATATTATCATTATTAGGATAATCTTCAAANAAGTAGATTCTATCTAAATGGTCTATTTCATTATTGGTTTGTGATCCTAAAAACTGATAATCAAGTTCTAGATCATTTGTCCTATCAAACACTTTAAAATTTGTTGAGGTTCCTATTAAATCTTGATTAAAATTTGAATCATCGCTAAATACAATCATGTAATCATTAGGTGAAGCGTATGCTGTNTATCCAGGNAAACTAAGTGTATCCACTGCGACATCTANCGTATTTAAATTATCAGAAGATTCCATTCCATCTAAAACCCAATCACAATTTTGGTAGGCTACATCCCAATCATTTTGNAAGTTTAGCATAATNCCATCAAATACCTCAGCATCTTGAACCTCTTCAATCCANAAAGTGTTTCCATCATACTCATCTAAATCTGTAGCATCCCACTGCGCNCCTTGTATATANGGACTTTTATAAATTGGGTAATAATAAAAGCTTGCCTCAAAAACTCCAGGCAANACATCTTCATCTAATTTNATNTCNCCTTTTTCAAAATTTATATCATAGTTATCNCTAGAAATTTCAAANCCATATTCATTNTTAANANTAAATGTATCTGATATAATATTTTCTTTATTCAGATTATAAAATGTAGTGTCATANGATTGAAGTTCAAATTGNAGTGTAATTAATTCATTATCATATACNCTNTAAAAAGTTGTTGATGGAATCAACTCANTTTGATCATTATCATCTACNAATTGATCTAAATCATTATCAATCTCATCGTTTGACGTATCCCAAAATTCNATTAAATAATCATGACCAGTTACTTGAGTTTCATCTATNATTGTATAGCTTATGGACCCTGTNCCAAATCCAGANGAATGAGTAACATCAATATCGCCTACATCAAAACCTAATGCNGATGCAGTTGGNGTAANATAGCCTGTATTTTTATCTGTTATAATTTCACCAGATGGCAATACAGTAATATACTTTGTGTTTTCAGATGGATAAGAATATTCNGGATTACCTGAATCATAGGCTGCTATTGCATAATAATATGTTCTTCCATTTATGACATCTGTATCTGTATAACTATGAACAAGNCCTGTACTATCTCCTAGGTTAAAAGAGAGTCCACCAGATTGCTGGAACAATTCATAATTTGGATAAAANAGAGAATCAATATCATCTGCTAAATCAAATTGAATAAGNGGACTATAATCTTCTATAATNCCATAAGCATTTGTTATATTTCTAACATCATTAAAATTNGGATCNGAGGCTTTGTATATTTTATAACCTTGAAAATCATACTCTAGNAAAACAGGGTCCATNGTCGTTTCAGCAACCCTATCCCAATATAGATTGACCTTTGAATCTCCTGCTACAACAGTCAACTCTGGCTTTGATGGNGGCGGTGGAAACTGATAATCATTGTCATAAATTTCTTGAACAATTTCCTTATTACGATCTAAATCNGTTTTATCTTCACCATATACAAGNGCAATTGAAAAACGCTCTGTTTGTCCTGGTCTTAATGGAAAATAACCNGACCCAAAAATAAAATCTCCNTCTTCACCTGAGGTTGGTTCACCATCAACNATTGATTCTGGNACATCAAAAAAACCAGGAGATAATTTATTCCATAACTCCTCATCATCACTCATGGGNTAATCCCCAGATGGAACAAAATAATCAAAACTAGTTAGCCCAATTTGATCAGANTCATCTGGNTCTGTTTGATCAAAATTTGGTTCNCCACTATCAGGNACTCCATTNCCTTCAGTNCCATCAACATCAAAGGTTCCTGCAAGNCCATCACTTCCAACATCATGAACATTTGCAATCCAATCATTATCATTATCAATTCCATCNGCTCTACTTTCATCAATAAGATCAGATAAATCTTCATCAATATATCCATTGTTATTTTCATAACTAAAGTAATTAATAAATGCTCTTGGATTTATGATATCAAATAATGTTTGNTCAANNCCTGTTGATTGATCATAGAAAACTCTTTTTTGTCTATAATGCAAATAATAGTTTTCATCAATAAGTCCATCTAAATCATCATCAANTCCATTAAATGNATTTTCATTAATTTCATCTCCANCTATTTCATTCCCTTCTACAAGAGATGATNCACCTGCAATAATTGTTATCTCTCTNCCTTGTGAAGTTAGGACAGTTGTTTCCTCTGTTATTTCAACTTTCGTTCTCCTATAATCATCATCTATTGTTATAACATAATCACCTATATTAATAACTTCCTCTTCAAAATCACTTTCACTAAATAACGAAGCAACNCCNTCAAAATCACCATCATTATCAATCCCATCATAAGGATTGCCTGGGCTTTCTAAAAATGCATAGCCAACCATACCAACATCACCTACCCAGTTAGGATTATTAGTAATAGTATTATCAAAATCTCCCGTATATGTCAAATCAGAATTAACATCAAAGAAAGACCAATCATCCTGAGCCTCACTTTCAACATTTCCTATATACGTACCTACAAGCTCTCCTAAAACAACCTTCTTATATTCAGTTTGACTTTTGTTGGTTATTTCATATAAAAAGAAAATGCAATCTTGNGCCAATATCTGCTGCCACTGCATTCCTCTTACTTTAACTTCTAATCCCAATCCATTTAATGATATATTATCTGGATCGGGTTTAAAGTCTACTCCCCATTCATTATTGCTTGCATAATTAAATTCTTGATCGTTATTATCATCCATAACATAGAAGCTTTCCTGCTGAATATACTGTGTGTCTTTTCCAAAATACCCACACCACTCACCGCTCCAATCACACTCATCATTAGGCCAAGTATTAGGCCAAGTATTTGAATTGGTACTCATTGCTACATATAATTGAGATGCATTTAAATAACCGGAAACTGGCTCAAATCCCCAGCGTAATCCTGAATTTGATTGATCTGGACCAGATTGTGAAGGCCTATCAACAGGACATGTTACTACCGAATGAAAAGTAATTGGATTTCCTGATTGATTATCAGATGTAACCTCAGCTCCAACAAGCAAACTAACATCACCAATATATCCGTTATTATCATTCAACCACGCTCCACGTGGCCCCTTATCTCCAGGTTGTCCTACAACACCATAATTACTAAAAACTGTACGAACTAAATTTCCATTGTGTATGCCATATCTTCTATAAATATCACCTGAATCATTTTGAGTAAAAATGAAAGCAACTAATAAAAATGATAAATATTTTTTACTAAAATTCAATTCTAAATCCTACCTCTATTCTTCTAGGTGAAGAGTAAAATGTTTCATTATTAAAATAATCTTCTATAGTATTAATAAGCTCATCTGTATTTTGATCTAAAGCCTCTTGTTCATATATTGTTCTATCTGCAACACCTGAATCATTATACACATTTACATGATTTAGATGATCAAACAAATTAAATATATTTACATAAATTTTTGTGCCATTTAATTTTGGGAAACTCATGTACGTTCTTAAATCTACATTTGATGTCATTGGTTTTGTTTTTGAGTTTGTAGTTAATGTAGAAAAATTATCGCTAATAAAAGGTGTATAAGGTTGACCTGAACCTATTTTCCCTATTAAACCAAGACCCCAATTTTTAGAATCATAGTACAAGGTAGCATTTATAGTATGTCTTTGATCCCAGTTAAGAGGAATAATATATATTTCTGCAAATTGATTTGATAAAGATGAGTTGTATGCATCAAATGGATCTGAGGCTGTACCTTTTGCTTGTTGAAAAGTATAATCAAATGTTGTAGAAAATCCATTTAAAAATTGTTTTTTATAGGATAATACGAGTCCTTTTATAAATGCAAAATCTGAATTTTCATATCTATTATATGTTGCCCCATTATAAGTAAAGATAACATCACTCCTTGTTCCTGTTAAATCTCTTATATCCCTAAAATACATGGTCATATCAAGCGCACTAAAACTATCTATTTTATATTGTATTCCTATTTCATAACTCACTGTTTTTTCAGGTTCTAAATCAGCATTTCCAATAACCCCAATATTACCAGTGCCACCACGGTCAAGATCTATATCTGCATTATAATATAATAATTCAAATCTAGGAATTTGGAAAAAATGCCCATAAGAAAAATGAAAAACACCCTGGTCAGATATAGGGAACGACGCCCCTAATCTTGGACTAACCATAGACTTTTGTTTCGTTGGTAAATACCAATACTCTAATCTATCTTCGTATGATTGCAAAGATTCATTATCACCACAATACCCATCAAAATTACTACAATCATAAATATGCTCAGGTTTTATAGGATCATATATAAATGGATCCGTAGGATCAGACAAGGTCAAACCTTTAGGATCAAAAAAATCATACCTTAATCCTACATTGATTATCATTTCATCTAATTCAATTTTATCTTGGATATAGTAGCTCATCTCTTCAGGATTAAAATCATAAATGCTTGTATTGATTGAAGATATATCATCTATTGTTGCACTAACAAAAGGGCTATCATAAACAGGATTAAATCCATTTTGAACATAATATTGAAGGTTAATATTTTCATAATATATAGAGTGGTTTTTATACTCTAATCCCGTTTTAATTTGATGATAATTATTAATCTGGTTAACATAATCAAACTTCATAGTTTCTGAATTTGTTTCCCTTTTAAAAACATTTTGATTTGAGCCACCAACTGAAAAACTATACGCTGGTGTATTTTGATTATTAAGTTCATCATGAACCTGCATAGATGCATCTTCAAATGTTTTATGATTATAATTTTTGTTATATTTAATAAATCCTAAAGTGAAATAAGAATTTTTGTTTAATGTTTTATTAATCTGGAACATATCAGTATATCCTAAACGATACCTATTCAAATTACCATCTGGGTTTAATTTATAATACCTGTCATAATCTTGATATTCAACATCATCTGTAAAATGAGAATATTTCAATTTTAATGTCTGAGTTGGCTTCCAAATAAAATTAAATTGATAATAATTTTTTAAATTCCATTCCATTGGAACAAAATTCTGATCTCCCATTGATTCTGGATTAGTATGTGCATCTTGAAGTAGATTTAAATATTCTTCTAAATTATCTCCACAATTATCTGGACCATTACAAATAATTTCATTAGCATAAACATCATCATCATAATTGCTACCAAGCACATGCCAGTATTTATCACCCGTATCTTGATTTTCTAACTCATAACCATATGAATAAGGATTATAGATTCTTTGCCCTTCATTAACACCTTGATAATAAATTTTCCTACCACTTAAATAATAAAATAATTTATCCTTAACAAGACTACCATGAATATTGAAATTAACATTATTTGTAGATAGTAAATCAACATGATCTAAATTTAAAAATAAATCAGAATGCCCTGAAAAAAAGTCACCAAAGTAACTATCGATACTCCCTCCAAATTTGTTTGAACCTTCATTCGTTGTAATATTAACAATACCACTCATTGCCTGTCCATATTCAGCATTAAAAGCTCCTGATATTAATTGCATTTCTCTTATTACGTCTTTATTAATATCTATTACAGTAGAACCATCGAATCCATCTGTCATAGGCATCCCATCAACCCAATAAGCAACTTCACTAGAACGCCCACCCCTTAAATGGCCATCAACAAAGCCAGCCTGTAGATTAAGAATATCTGAAACTTCATTAACAGGTAATTTGGATATTGTTTTATTAGTTACAATAGCAGTTGTTGATGTTAAATTTTTATTAATTAATTTAGGAGAAGCATTTACAACAACACTTTCTAATTGAAGAGAAGACTCATTTAAAGCAATATTAACCGTTGATGTTAAATCAATATTTACCTCTAAATCTTTTAATAAATAATTATCATAGCCAATCATATTAACTTGAAAATCATAAAATCCTGAGGGGATATTGATTAAAACAAAATATCCATCAATGTCAGATGANGTTCCATAGCTTGTATCTTTTAGAAAAACATTACACCCAATTAATGGTTCTTTGGTTGTTGAATCAATAATTTGACCTCTGATTTTACCAGTAGTCCCTGCGATTAAAGGAAAAAATAAAATTAAATATATAAAAATATTTTTTATCATTTTATTAATTGGGCTCAAGTTTATTATTGAGAAAGTATAATATTAACCAATGCTATTATATCTATAATATTAATTATCCCATCNCTATTTAAATCCCCTGCACATGCTTGAAAATCATCTGGAGAAGTATCACTTAAAACAATATTCACCAAAGAAATAACATCAACTATATTGATAGCTGTATCGCTATTTAAATCACCTTGGCTACATTGTATTGACGATGGTACAAAAACATATGAAGTTAATGGATCTAAATTAAATCCTCCATACCAATTTGAATCAATACTAATNTGGGTATCATCAAGAACATTTGTCCAATCTCCAGAATTTGGAAATTCTAAATCTAAAAATTTTTCAGTTGTATCAAAATTTACTGCTATTACAACTTTTTCATTTTGATCGGCTCTCCAATAAACAAAACACTTATCATTATTATTCAAATATTTTATTTCAAGTGGAGGTTCTTTTAATACCGATTTATTTTTTCTCAAATCAATCATTGTTTTATAATGATTATTTAAATCCTGTACTAAATNAATCTCTAGATTATCCCACTGTATAGGCTGCTGTATTGGGAAGCCACCTGAATCTCTTGTTGGAGCAGANTGACCTAACTCTTGACCACTATAAATCATAGGNACNCCGTGACTTGTAAGTAAAATTGTCGCTGANAACTTAGATCGATTATAAGCCTCTTCAAACGTCTGGTTTTGAAATTCAGTTGCCTGATAAATAAGNCTAGTCTCATCATGGCTTTCTGTATAGTTAATTGGTCCTGTAACAAATGAGTAGCCTTGAGAGTATGCATTGATATGATTTGCTACATTATTTAAATCTAAATAAATATCTAAAACATTATCAAACATATTATGATGATAACTATAATCCCATCCAGAATCAAAATCTGTTGTATTTATTTGATATGAATTATCAGCCTCAGCTATCAATATTAGCGATGGATCATAACTATCTAAAACATTTGCATAATAAGAAGCTCCATTAAAATCTCCATCCCAACCTATNCCATCAACATAGTCAAATCTGTATCCATCTATATGATACTCCTCAACCCAATGCATAAGAGCATCTTCAACATACTTCCATCCTCTATACTCTCTACCATTTAATTCATGCCAATGTTCAATTTTAAAACCCCACAATGATTCTTCATNCCCAAAATAAGGACATGAATTAAAATCATGATCTTCCCATTCATAATTATCTAAAGGTTGATATAATTGGAATAAAGGTGATGATCCCCATAGATGATTAAAAACAACATCCAGTAAAATAGATATATCATTTTGATGAGCAATATCTACAAGGTTTTTAAATTCATCTGGAGTTCCATAAGTCGTTTCTGGAGCCATAGCAAATGAAGGATTATAACCCCATGAATAACCACCTTCAAATTCATTTATAGGCATAAATTCAATAGCATTAATTCCCAAATCATTGAAGTAGCCTGAATTTATTTTTTCAATAACATCTGAATAATCTCCAATNACAGTTTCATCACCAGAAAAATCTCCAANATGCATTTCATAAATAACCAAATCTTTAGTTTCAGGTCTTACAAAATCATCATCATTCCATTGATAAGGATTATCCCCAATATTAAATTTAGTTTTAGCATGCTGAAANTTNGAACTTTCATATCCACTAAATGGATCTTTCCACTCAACATCCTCAGACCAGGGATCTGCGATATATTTTATACCCTCTAAATTATACTGATAATAATAATCTCCGTTATCTAAATTTGTTTGATACCACCATAATGTATCCCCGGATAAATTCATAATTTCACCATTTGGAAATTCTTCATTCCATGAACCTTTTATTGATACGTATTCTTTTCCAGGTGCATAAAGAGCAATAATAACATCATTTCCGTTTATATTTACACCATCTTTAATATTATCTGGTGCCGCTAATTCATTCAATTCATACTGAAGATAAAAATCTACAAATGAAAATGAAACTCTACTGTTCTTAATAGCCTTTGCAATGATTTCAATATCACCAAATACTCCACTTTCTGGTTGCCATAAATAATCAAAAGAACTGTTATTTAAAGAACTTAGGAGATTTCCATTTATCCATAATTCAATTAAATCAGCATCACTATCACATGAAATATTAACATCACCAGTAATTATCTCATTATTGTTTGGTGATAAAAAAGATATAACAGGATCTAATACAGTTGGATTGTAATCTAAATAAATATCATAATAAATAACTTGCCCATTTTCACCTAAATCATAGGTCCCATCATCCCATAAAATTTTAAATTTTAAAGACGAAACGACTTGAGAACCACTTTGAAAAGGATCAAAAGTTAATGATAAAGTATTTGATGAAACAGAGCTTAAGGGACTTATAACAACACCATTTTCAACATAAGAACCCTCTGGCCAATAATCTGATATTGGTTGCTCATGCCCATTGCCTGAATCAACTGTCCAAACTAAAGAGCCTCCTTGATCAATATTGTTTAAAACGATATCAAAGCTTTCATTTGGAGTAGGATTAAAAGGAGACCAGTAATAATTTAAACTTATGTGCCAATCTATGCCTATCCCACCATTGTTATCCCAATTATCATTCAAATCAGTAAATACAAAGTCAATTGTTTCAGCATCATCAGGTATTTGATGTGTGTATTTCCACCAACCAACTCCATTTACAGGGGAATAAGACATCGCATAATCATCTACATCTTGCCAACCATCATTACCTAAATGAACATAAACAGGAAAGGTTGCATTAGGCAAACTGCCTTCAATGGTATTATAATAAATTGTTATTTCTCCACCTGGGACAGGAATTTCTGGCTCCCAAAAGACATAATTAGAGAGACCAATATTTAGTAGCAGCAAACATATAATATATAATCTAGTTTTCATATCGGGCAGTAATATACAAATATTATATCAAATTTTAATTACTCTAATGTTTTAAAAATTAACCTCTTTTCCATAATCTATAACACTTTTGTTTGTTAAGACTGGAAAAACTGGTACAACCATAGGGTATGGGACACCCTTTTTATAAGCATACAAATCAATATCAGTTAATTCTATTTCATTTAACAAATTAAAATTAATTTTTATTTTTTCAGAATAAGACACCTGTAATGAATCGATATATTGATTTAAATAATTATCAATAATAGACTCTGGATTTTCATTAAATTGGTCTAAAGGAAAATTATTACTTTTTAAAAGAGCCTCTAAATGCAACCTTGAACTTGTAGCATCACTAAAAATTCTATAATCTTTCATAACTTCATCATTAATATCATAATTATTTTTATATGCTATTTCATTTAAACGCTCATCTCTAATTAAGTCAACCAGAGCATATTTAAACTGCATACCAAATTCTTTTCTAGATATATTTTGATTTCTAAATACTAATGGATGTTTTGAAATAAGATTATCTAAATAGCTCACATTATAGCTATTACCATTTAAAGTGAAAATTTCGTCATAATAATTTATTGAATCACGTTTTGAAAAGACCAAAGAAGAGGAAAGAACTTGATCATTAATTAAATTATTTCTATCAATATAATAATTGTAAGCTTCGTTTGCTAATTTCACAAATACATCGCTATTAAATACAACACTATAATCTTTCATAATTTCTTTAATATAAATATCATACTCTTTAACTTGGGTTAATTCATATAATTTTTGATTAACCATATTTGTATGATTAGAAATTTCATTAGATGTTATCAGCGGACTATAAACAAAATCTTTAACCTTAATAAATAAATGCTTATTATCTTTAGCTAAAATTGGTCCAATCACTTGATTCTTAGATAAGGAATTTAAAAATATTGATTCATGAATAGCGGGATCTTTTTCATAAAAGAAATCCATTTTAATTTCAGGAATTCCTTTAAGATTTAAATAATCCATACAAATATCTTCAAATTCTATGCCCTGAGCTAAAAGCATATTAATAGAATTTGCAACTGGCTCAGAAGGAATAGAAATAAAATACAAATCATAAACTTTAAGAGAATTTTCTAAATATTTTTCAATTACCATTGGATTAATATCTATTTTACTATAAACCATATCTTTAAGTAAATAATCTCTCATATATTGCTCTTTTATACCATTTAGAAAATTATCTGAAAAATTATCTTCAGAAATGTAATCTTCAATTTCAATTGCTAACAATTTTTCAGCAATCAGTGAGTTTAATATAATTTTTTTATGAATTTGATTATTTGACTTGCAATAAGATGGTCTTATTGTATACTCTGAGCGAATTATAAAATCATTCTTGGTTATAACCCTATCATTAATCTCAACTAAAATATTATTATCAATTGCAAAAACTAATGAGTTAATTATTAAGACTATGAGCAATGTAATTTTCAATAAGTAATTCCTTTTAATTATCTAATATTAGAGATACTAAAAATACAATATCTAAAATATTTGTTTGATTATCGCTATTAAGATCAGTAGTTCCTGTATTTCCACTATTACTTAAAACAATATTTACTAAACTAATTACATCTACAACATTAACTAATCCATCATTATTTATATCACCAGATAAAATGTCAATCTTATTTACATTATAGATTAAATTTTTATTTGCATACTCATGATGCTCAGGATAAACAGATAAAGATATAGTAGAAACATTATTTGATATATCATTAGGATAAAAAATAAGTTCTGCTGTTTGATACGGCTCTATTGTAACACTTGATTCTTGATTATCAAATAATAATCCAGAAAGATTAGCTGATATATCAGAAAAATTATATTTATATTTATTTCTATAGCCACTATTATTTGTAATAGTGAATTTTAATTCATTATTTACTTCAATAATATTAGAATCATCAATAATTTTATAATTATCTACTACTACGCTAAAAAGCTCTGGATACATCGATGGAATTTTATACGTACGATACCAAAAGGCATGATCAGTGCCTTGATAATTCCATATAACTTCATAATCAGGAGTAATCTCTCTAAGTGTTGGCTCATTTTGACCTAAACCATTTCCAAAAGTATAAATCAAATAGTTTCCACTTTCAAGTAATTGAACACTGCCCATTCCACCTCCAAATAAATTTGATGGAAGTTCATATTCCCAAATTGTTTCACAATATGCATTATCTATTACTCTAACATTTCTAACTCTGCTTGTTGGAAATTCATCACCTACAACATGCTGACTTATATTTCCATTATCAAAAAACAATAAAGTACCATCATCAAGTAATTGAATATTATGCTGAAAACTAAAACCTAAATCAGTACATATATTATTATCTCCAGCACCAAATTCAGATGGTAAACCCATATTCCAAATAACATTTCCTGATGGGTAAGCAATCTTGCTAATTCTTGATAAATGCCTATGAGAGACATAAATGACGCTTTCTTCTTCATCAAAATGAAAAGCATTTGTATGCATCCAATCATATACTCCATTTTCAAAAGCTTGATGCCAAAAACCTCCATATAAGTCGGTGTCTAGCATACTAAAATGATCAAATGGACTCCATCTCCAAACTTCATTTCCATCTTCATCCCATTCAACAATTTGTATACCAATATAAGGAAATTCATTTGTTACACCATCAGCTACATAACCCAAAGCTTGATACAAAAATGTCCAACTCCCTTGATGAATTGGACCTAACTGCGTATAATCTGGCACAAAACCCATATAATTCCCATTATGAATTTGTTTAATTTCATGCATATCAACGGCATCTTGAAAATCAACATTATCATCACCATTCAAATCATTGGGTTTTTTCCAAATAATATTTCTGTCAAAATCAATTTTAATTCCTGTATTACGCGGCCAGTTTGAACCACTTGATCCATAAATATTACCATTCTCATTGACATGATTCATAATAAAGTTTAAATAACCATCATTCCATATTTCCTTACCATCTATATCTACAATACCTGTAGCATTAGATGTCATCTCAGTTCCTCCAAAACCACTAAACATTACATATCCATCTTCTACTAAATTTTCGTTAAATATATCCGATTCACGTTCAGGAAACTTTCTACTTAAAGTCTCAAATATATTTACTCCAATCCAATCATCATAACTATTATCTTGATTTAGCGTTCTTACTCTCCACCAATAATCTGTATCCCAATCTATAGATGACTTATCAAGGAAAACTAAATCATTAATCAATGTATCTAAAACCATAGAATTAAAAGAATCATCTGAGGATATTTGCAAATTATAACCCATACTATTTGGTTGCTGAGCCCATTCAAAAGGAACATGAATTGTTGTCAAACTACTGTAATTTGATGGTCTTAATAAAGAATCATTATTGTCTACACATGAATGTAGACAAGTACCAGCGCAATATATTTGATCTAGCACATCTTGATTTAACTCAAATCCATAATTTGCCCATTGATCTGAAGGATAATAATCACATATTGATTGAGCTGGAGCATTAACTACGCTACCCCAACCTGACCAATTATCAGCTGGACCGCTAACAGCCACTACATACTCGTATGTTCCATTGCTAATGTCTAAACTACCTTCCCATATTCCATCTTGATTATCATCATTCAATGAAACTCCCCATCCAGCCCAATTATTCCAACTTCCATTTATAACTACGGCAGGATAATCAGTATTAGGAAAATTAGAATTACTCATATCTATATAAAAATTAACTGTTGCTGTAAAAGCAAATGAAACAATAATATAAAAATTGATTATTTTACTCATAAATTAAAACGAAAATTTAAATGTATACAAATGAACGTCTCCTAAAATACCCATTGTTTTATAGGTATAATCCAAATCAAAAAAGTTAAAATCAGATAAATATATTCTTAATCCACCACCATATGTTAATCCATATTCTGAATCTTTTAAAAATAAGCCCTTATACCCACCACGTAAAAACAGATTTAACTTTCCAGGCTGAATATAAGTTAGCTGCGTTCCTATATTTATTGATTCATTGTTGTTGTTTGGATGTAATGCATCTGCAGCTACAAGCAATCTTAAATTATTAGTATAAATAGGTTGTACTGAAAACCCCAATCTGAAAATTAATGGTAATTCCCATTCTGATGTATTGTATAAACCTTCAACATCATCAAAATTACCATATTCATCTGGATTAGGATCTATAGGAACAAGCAAATCCATTCCATCATATCTTAATCTTGTTCCATAATTTGAAATACTCATACCTATTTTCATTCCTTGATTTCTTTTACCTGTAACTGAGAAAAAATCAGTTGTTACTAATACTCCTAAATCAAAGGCCATTGCGTTAGCATTCATATGCCAAATATTAGATGATATATACTTAGCACTTGCTCCAAAAGAAAACCAATTAACTATTCTTCTCCCATATGATATACTCGCTGCAAATTCGCTTGCAGAATAATACTCCCCAGTTCCTTCTGGAGAAGCAACAGTTGTAACTGCCTCATCTCCATAATCCATATAATTCATTGTTAGAGCTAGGGTTCCATATAATGGATAATTAATAGCAACTCCAGCGTAAATATTATTAATACCTACAATCCATGGTTGATACATAAACATCGTTTGCTTATTTTGTATATAAGCTAATCCTGCAGGATTCCAATAAGCTGAAGAAACATCATTTGCAACACTAACATATGCTCCTCCCATAGAGGTTGCAGCACTGCCAATATCAAGTTCTAAAAAATTTGCTCCTGTCGTACCATTACCATTAATCTCAATAGCCATTAAGCTAGTTGAAAACAATATAACTAAATAATATGAAATTCTTTTTTTCATTTAACTATTGCAAACTTTCCAAGAGCATATTTTTCATTAATTTTAGATTGAACATGATATATATAAATACCTGCAGCGACCTCTAAGCCTTCATTACTCAATAAATCCCAATATGCTTTTCCATCATCATAACTATTGTTAACATCAATCGTATTTACAAGCACTCCACTTACTGTAAATATTTTTATTTCACACATAGCTGGCAAGTGTGTAAACATAATTTTTCTTTCTTGATTTTGATTTGGATTTGAAAAGGCTTCTTCCATTAAATTTGTTGCAACATATGGATTAGGAACTACTTTTATTTCATCCATCTCAATATCATGATTAACTATACTGATAGAATCGGGTGCATTTGTATGGATAAACAATGTATCTGATTCTAAGAACGGGATATTATATGATAATGCGTAAATATCATCTGGCTCTGGATAATTTTCTGAAAATTCTATAGCAAAGTTAGTATCATCCCATGTGAGATAATTTTGGCCATAAAAACTAGTCAGCTTAGACTCCCCAACTAAGATTTTGTCATTAAACTTCTCGTAAGATCCACTATTATCTAAATCAACTACAATCAAATCTAGCGTATCTTTTAAAGTATTACTGTAAACATAGAAATCAAAATGAATATTATCTAAAAATCCTTGTGACGATATAACTTGTGCACCTGAATTTGAAGCTACATCATTATCAGATTCATCTAAAATTGAGTTATCTAAAATTGAGGGATTAGTATAAACTTTACTATTATTTGTAAAAACAATATTACAATCCCATGGTTTAATGTGTTCTAATCTGTCATTAATTGATATTATAGGCTCATCAGCGTTACTAACACTACCGGTATTCAACCAGCTGCTATTTAAAAAAGAACCACTTTCTATATTTTTAATAGTAAAAACCAATCCATCTATAGCATCTGTAGTAACAAATTTATCAGGATCTAAAGACCAATAATCATACTGAGGGAAATTATTTTCATAATAAATAAAATGATTTTGATAAAAACTAGTCGGAGAAAATTCACCTGATTCACTATAAACTAATCTAATGTCATTCCAATCACAAGCGTCTTCTTCAACACAATCATTATTATCATTAATTGAACCACAATAACTATTACCAAAATCTTCTAAAGTACATTCTTCAGAAAAAGATAATCTACAGCCTCCAATATCGACTTCATTTTCAGTATTCCAAAACTTAAATTCACTAATATCATATTCATCTAAGTAGGGGCTCCAAATACCTCCATTCTCTATACATAATTCTTGATTAAATATTCCAAAATTATCTGTTTCACAACTACCATAAATAGGAGAACCATTACACTCATTATTACCATATCTTGAAATTGAATCAATATTATACATCAAAGTATCAGAGTCAACACTTGAATATGTAAAATCAAATTTAAAACAATCATTTTCATCACCTAAAGATCCATATAAAATCAAATCTTGATCACTCTGAAACCCATAAAAGGAAGAAAGATCTTCAATATCAAAGTAAAGACTATCTTGACTTTGAAGCCATGTACCATTTCGTATTCCATCATCCCAGAAACAAGAAGATAATACATTGCATTGCTCTTCTTGAGAGTAATCTAAACATGGATATTCAGCGCAAATTTCATTATCCCAAAAACAACCATATTGACCTATACAATCATTTTGATTTATTATTGAACTGCACTCAACACCATTACAAAAACCTTCTTCTTTGTAAACATTAAAGCCACTTGTAACTAAGTAGTTTGTACTATCTGTTTGATTTTCAAACGTTAACATATAGTTTTTATCGTCTTCAATTAATGACTGTGAATAGACTTCAACATCTAAAGTTCCAGTGCCTGATATTTTTTCATTATCAACATCAATCCAAGGATGAACAAAACCTGCCGAATAATCAGATGGAATAACAACCGCAACATTGGGTCCTGTTCCAACAACGTATTCATTTTCATCTAATTCTATTAATGCTTTATTTTCTGATGGTGGAATACCACTTTCAATATCCTCATTTGCTGGCAACCCATAATCATAAGCAACAACAGCATAATAATATGTTCTTCCATTATCAACATCATAATCTATATATTTATGTTCCAAACCTGTATCATCTCCAAGATAGTATGCTGCTCCAAATACAGGAGCATAATCTGCAAATCCTCTTATTGAATCAATTTTATCACATTGAAAGATAGGTTCATAAAACATTGGATTTCCATAACCATCTGTGATTGTTTGAGCATCTTTAAAATACTTATCAGTTGCACGATAAAGCTTATATCCTTCAAAATCATTTTGAAGACTATCGGGCAAAAATCTATCTATAGAGCTTTCTGCGACATCATTCCAAGTTAAAACAACATGACCATCTCCTGCCTCTGCTGTGAGTGTTGGTATATCAGGTGGAACAGCAAACCTATAGTCTGTCTCGTAAATTAATTGAATAGTTTTTTTCAAAGCAAACAAAGCAGGAACATCTTGCTGATCACCACCAGGAGAGCCTTGAATATTATCCATTGAATGAATTTCAGCCATTGAAATTCTTTCTGTCTTACCTTTCTCCAAACCAAATATAGAAGATGAAAAAACTTCAATTAAGTTCGATGGTGTTCCTGTAAATTGATCAAAAGCTTCTTCCCCAGATATAACCATTANAGAATCCCACATTACTTGATCATTNTTAAACCACTTNGTTGTTGGNTCTTCTGCATGTGAATCAACTGGAAATAATTTAAANGATGTCAATCCAATCATATCAGATTCAGAAATATCTGTTTCACCAAAATTAGGTTCACATCCAATTCCCTCAACACAATCGGGTCTATTATTGCANTCCCCTTCATCAGGACCATTGTAATTAATATCATTTGGCCCAACACCATCTAATCCCACATCATCATTTGTAACAATACAATTGTTATTTTCATCTAAAACAGGGAAAATCCAATCTTGATCTTCATCTCCTTCATAGTGTTCTTTTAAATCTGACTCTTCTAAATTATACTCTTCTAAAAATTGATTTAAATCAGCTATTCCACATGTTGCACAAATAATACTTCCAGCATCATTTGTTCTAGATTCATCTAATAAACCATCNTTATCATTATCCACAAAATCATCTGAAATTCCTGGNCTTTCTAANAAAGCAAAACCCATTATGCCTGGTGTTCCACCTCCAAAACCCGTTGCATCATAATCCCATGAATAGGCAAGATTTAGTTGCGTATCAAAATACCCAACCTCATCATCAGTATCTCCACCACCAATTGCATTATCAACCCAATATCCAAAGGCCATTTCTGTTATATTATAATCAGATATATTTGAAATATTATACTCCCAGAAAAGGGCATCTCTAACTAGTGGATTATTCCATTGAAATCCTCTTGCTTCAACTCTTACTCCAAGACCACCCCAATCAAACCCTGGCTGTACAGATGATGTTTCCGGAATTTTTACTCCAGGCCTTGGGTAATATTCAAAATCCTGTGTTGGAATACAAGAATCTTCATCATTGGAACACGATTCAATACATAAAACTTTTGTATCATAAGTTGAACTATAATTTTGATTTATAATATCATCACATTGCCACTTATTTTGTAAGTATTCTTGATCTTGAGCATCATTTACAACAAAATAAGTTTCTAAATCTGCATATTGCACACCTCTTCCAAACCTACCATCCCATTCTCCAGGCCACTTTGTCATTGTCCCTGTTGAAGGCCAGGCTGAAGGCCATGTATTTGGATCATCACTTAGGGCAGGGCTATCTTGGTATGAATTCACATATCCAAAAACTGGATGAAATCCCCATTTAACAAGACCTAATTCATCCTCATCCATTTCTTCTCTATAGCTTGTTTGAAGAAAGTAAACTTCATGTAAATTTTGATTTGGATTATTTTGTATTAATTCTATCTCATTACTATTATCAACTATAACNGTATCTATTGTAGTTTCATCTTGATCATCTAAAATATATGTTTTACCACCAACCAATAATCCTATACCATCTAGCATCCTATAACCAGTTCCATCATTTGGCCAAATCGAAACATCAGTTAACCCACTTGGTGCTTCCCAATCAGATAATTGCGTAGTATTTTTGAAAAATAATAATACTCTATTACCATCCATTCTTGATTCTTTAGTTGCTGAAGGATCTCCAGCTCCATCATCTGGGCCATCATAACTAAAACATAATGAGAATAATATAAAACTTAATATGACCATTCAATTCCTATTTTAATCGATCTTGGAGCGGAGTAAGAATTTGGATCTTGATAAGTATCTTCAATCGTTGTATAATTACTCCTAAATGAAGCAATATCTGCCTCATTTAAAATTGCACTATAAGCTCTTCCTGTTTGACTATTAACACCATACTCATTTAATGTATCAAACAAGTTATAAACTTCAAATGTAATTCTAGAACCTGTTTTGAATAAATTATAATAGCTAGAAAGGTTTATTGTATAATTTGACGGTTTGTATGAATTGTTAGGCAATAAATTTACATTAGCTAGAGGGTTTTCAGAAATAGGCTCAAAGGTATATGCTGAACCAGAATTATAAAAAACACTTAAGGTTGCACCGTATTTTTTCGTGTTATATCCAGCCGTAACATTCATAGTATGACGCTGATCCCAATTAAGTGGAATGAGCTTAGTAATAGGATCTTGATTTGCACCTTCTCTACTAAATGATGATGTTGGAGAATCTGCAATACCTCTTGTATATTGAAAGGTATAATTTGCAACAATACTAATTGGACCAGCATTATAATCATAAACCAATTCTAAGCCTCTTACATTTCCATAATCCTTATTTGAATATAAACCATACTTAACAGTATTATAAGTTGTAATTGTTTTTGTACTTAATAAATTATAAATATCTTTATAAAACAAAACAACTTCTACGCCCATATCTCTATTGATCTCTTGCCAAAACCCTAATTCATAATTCACTGTTTTCTCAGCTTCTAGATTAGGATTNCCTAGTATTGTCGCATAATTATTAGGAGAAATCAACCAATCAGAATTTGAATACATTGCATACAAAGGAGGCATTTGGAAAAAATGACCATAACTAAATCTAAGTAAAGCAGCTTGGCCAACTTGATAACTAAGAGCAAATCTAGGACTAATTTGATGCTTAATTTCAGCCGCTAATGTATCTGACTGCTCAACTCCAATTATATCATTTGCTGGATTTCTATAATCAGATGGATAAATTGTATTTGGATCAAACATATCATATCGCAATCCAAAATTTAGAACCATATCACTAAACTCCATTTTATCCTGAAANTATCCTGAAAACTCATAGCAAATNATATCATATTCTTCAGAGTAACTACTTCTTACTCCTTTGTCTATATATGGTGTATANACATTATCTGTNAAAGAACTATCTCTAATTGTATAATTATTTATTAGTAAATCATGTGCAACATAATCGAGACCGAACTTTATATTATTAATNGGGTCTGCTTGCCAATTNAAATCAAACTTAACACTAAAATCTTCTAAGATTTTTGTATCATGATTCTTATCATGTCCACCTTGAAGAAAGCTAGATTCACTCCTAGAAAAAAAATCCGACACATATCTTGAATCAAACGGATTTTCATAAACATAAGAATAATCAGATTTTTTATTATTTGAGAACTTTAAATCAAAAAATGCAGATTGAGTAAACATATAGTTAATAAACAATGATGTGAAATTATTATTGTTATGATTCGTNGACCTTGAGTCTGGAGAATATTTATAAAAATGATTATACCAATGACCTTCATAGTTATTTTGAGTATGCATTAATGAAATTTTCAAAGGCCCAATAGGTCTAAATGAAATTTTACTTAAATAGGATGAAGATATAAAATTGTTCATAGCAATTTGATTATCAACTTTAGATCTGATTTGAGCTGGAATAAATCTTGTTGTTAAAAAATAACCACTATTTTGGCTTGAACTTTCAAAAATATCATTTGAACACATATCTGCTGTAATCATATAAGAACTGTTTGAATGCATNATTTCAGAATAAGTCCCATTATAAATTATTTCACTATAAATAACTTCACAGTCACCATACTCTTGNCATTGCAAATTATCATTTATTGTCTCCCGCGTTACTGGATCTAGCAGTTCAGCTCCATTAGAATTTGAACAATAATCATTCATAACGTGAGAACCGCTATGCTCTGAATAATAATTAAATGTACTATCAGCATTAAAATTGCTATAATCACCTGAATTGAAATAATCATATCCATTTAAATGGCCAAGATTATTCTGGTATCTATAATTTAAAAAAAATGTNAGCTTATCCTCTACTATAGGCCCACTAAANTGCATGCTATAATCTTGATTTAAATTAATATCGAGATTATCAATCCCAGGAAAAATATGACTATTACCAGTGAAATAATTTTCGTAACGTGAAGAAAATGAGCTCTCAAATTCACTCCCACCATCTTTTGTAACCTGATTTACAACACCACTCATAGCTCTTCCATACTCAGCATTAAATGTTCCTGTTATAACCTCTAAATCCTTTAGTACAGATGGCTCTAAATAAACTGTTTGAGCATTCCGAGAAAATGTATCATCAGTCCTAACTCCATCTACTAAATAGGTAACTTCAGTATCTCTTCCACCCCTGAAATGCCCGTCAACGACCCCAGCTTGCATGCTTACAATCGATGACACATCCTTAATTGGTAAAATTTCAATTTGCTTTTCAGANATATTTTTTATTGTTCCAGATTGATCTTTTTTTGTAGATAATTTTGATGCCTTAACAAACACGACCTCACCTTCTACTGTAGTTTCCTCNAGATTTACATCTAAACGCGTNGTTTTATTTACAGAAATAGAGACNTCTTGAACTTCAATAGATTTATAACCTATAATATCAAATCTAACGGTGTAAGATCCAGGAGGAACATTAATAATATAGAATAATCCATCTTCATCTGATGCTGCTCCATAATAAGTGTCTTGGATAAGTACATTAACACCATATAATGAATTTTTATCTTCATCAGAAACTGAACCTGATAATTTTCCTGTTGTTTGAGAAAACAAAGTAGTAAAAAATAAAATTATTATATATTTATGCATACAATAATTTTACTTTTATAATCCAATGATAAGATTAACTATAGCTATAATATCTGTAATATTTATTGTTCCATCACCATTCATATCTGA
Organism: Fidelibacterota bacterium; assembly: GCA_002705605.1. Lineage (GTDB taxonomy): Bacteria > Fidelibacterota > Marinisomatia > SCGC-AAA003-L08 > D37C17. The sequence goes on from PAJD01000022.1 coordinate 30,788, forward strand.
TGAACAAAAAGCAGAATCTGATAATGTTGAAGACCCAATTATGTGATTAACAACCAATATAATATCAGATACATTTACATTCAAATCTTGCGTAGCATCTCCATCAGCAACACATTGTTCCTCGCATGTCTGGTCACAGCTACCAGCACAGTATTGAACCAGCATATCATCACCAGAAACAGTAAAGCCATAGTTATAATTTTCATCATCAGAAATAAAATCACACTCAGACCCTTCTGGCGCATAATAAATTGTTGAAGAACCCCAAATATCATTCCACCATGAATCTATATTTGTATCAACACATAAAATAATAAATTCATAATCGCCATCTTGCATCTCTGCATCAAAATCAGTATCAGCATTTGCTCCCCAACCTGACCAATTATCAAATGTTCCTGTAACACTTACAAAACCACAATCATCAAGACCATCTAAATCAAATGTAACTGTATAGTTTGAATTATTTCCACCACTATCACCACCTCCAGAGCAAGTTTCATCACACGAACCTGCACAATAAGACACATCTACATCTGAATCAATTACAGTAAATCCATAATTTCCAAATTCATCAGAAGAATCAAAATCACATTCAGAACTTACTACAGGGCCAAGTTGTACACCCCACCCGGAGTAATTGTCTGCTGCGCCACTACAAAAAACAATAAATTCATAATCACCCGCAGACACATTTTCAAGTGTGCCTGTAAACACATTATCAGAATTATTATCATCTAATGTTAAACACCATCCTGGCCAATCTCCACTTTCTGTTGCACACCAAGAACCATTAACACCACACTGGTCATAATCAGAATTAGGATAGCCTGTATCATTTAAATCAATTGAAAAATTAACGTTTGCTGCAACAGTTCCACATGAATTAAATACAGCTGAAGCAACATCAAACGGATCTAGGA
>PAJD01000023.1 GCA_002705605.1 Fidelibacterota bacterium
CCTCCGGGTTATGAGCCCGACGAGCTACCAGACTGCTCTACCCCGCGCTTGAACCAAATAAAATTGGGAGGGTAATATATATCATAATTACTATATTAAACAAACTATTTAATTAACATTGGTTTTTATTTTTTTCTAAAAGATATATTTAATGGTACACCTTCAAAATTAAATCGATCTCTAATTTGGTTTATAAGATATTTTTTGTAAGTCTTAGAAATAAGCTCAGGATGATTAGAATAGATTCCAAATAATGGTGGAGAATTTCTTATTTGGGTTATATATTTTATACTTACTTCTTTTCCTTTTGTTGATGGAGGAGGATATTCCTTAATTATTTCTGAAAACACATTATTTAATAATTTTGTTTTCATTTTAATATTTCGTCTTTCAAAGACTTCAATAGATTGTTCTAAAACAGACCTAACTTTATAATTATTTTTTATAGATATAAATCTAATAGGATAATGCCTAAGTGTTGGCAACCTATATATCATCTCTTCTTTAAAATCATCTTTTGAAATAGTTTTCTTTTCAATTAAATCCCATTTATTAACAATAACAATCAAACCCTTGCCACTATCAATTACTTGTTTTATAATATTTTTATCTTGGTTATGAAAGCCTTTAGATGCATCTATTAAAATTGCAGCAACATCACAATCATCAATTGTTCTATTTGTTCTAACAATACTATAAAACTCTATAGCATCATTAATTTTTGTTTTTCTTCTAAGGCCAGCAGTATCAATTAGGCGGATATTATTTTTAAAGTATTTAATATATGAATCAATACTATCTCTTGTTGTTCCAGCAATATCAGAAACAATAGATTTATTTTCATTTAATATTTTATTAACAAATGAAGACTTCCCAACATTTGGCATACCTATAACAGCTAAAGACATATCATGATTTTCAACAGTATTAATATCCTTATTATCTTCAAAAAAATCAGATATTCTATCTAATAAATCACCTACATTTCTTCCTGATTCTGCAGAAATAAAAACCGGAGTCTCTAAACCAAGTTCATGATGATCAAAAAAGTTTTTTTCTTCATTTAAATTATCAAGCTTATTCACTACTAAAACATAAGGTTTGCCTGATTTAATAATATTTTGAGCTAATATTTGATCATTGGATGATATTTCTTTTTTAGCATCTATCATAAATAGGATTAAATCTGATTGATTTTTAGCTATCTCAGCCTGGACTTTAACTTGGTCATTTAGCTTTGTTATATCTTTAGGAATGTACCCACCAGTATCTATGATCTCATATGATTGAGTTAACCATTCAAATGTACCATAAATCCTATCACGTGTTACACCCTCTTCTGATGATACAATAGATTTAAACTGACCAATCAAACGATTAAACAATGTTGATTTTCCTACATTAGGCTTTCCTATTATAACGATAGTATTTTTTTTCATTTTTACCTTAAAAATATATTGTTAATATACACCAATGAAATCAAATAATAATTCAGAAATTATAGCAGCTACAAAAATTTTATTATCAATTTCTAACGTTGATGGAAATATTGATAAAAATGAAAGAAATATTATTAATGTTATTCTTCATGATTTTTTTGAAATTAGCATTGATAATGCCAATAAAATAACCACCAATGCTCTTATTGAGTTTAATAAATACTCAGATATATATGATGACAGTAAAACCCTGAATAAAGTATTTTCATACCAAGATAAAATTGATTTTATATGCTGTTGTTTTGAAGTTGCGATATCAGATAAAAATCTACATTATTTAGAAAATCATTTTATAAAAAAGATTGCTTATACTCTAAATATAGATAGTGAAGATCTAATTAATGCAAAAAAAGAAATAAGTAGTTATTTGGATTAGCTTTAAACCCTTATTTCTTCTTCTTTAACAGTTTGAATTTTTACAAGCTTATCAATAAACTCATTTGTTATCGTTTGGATTTTATCTAAACCTCTCTTTAAATCATCTTCTGAAATCTCATTATTTTTTTGAGATAATTTAATTTTATCATTACTATCTCTTCTAACATTTCTTATAGACACTTTACCCTCTTCAATCAGCTTATGTACAAATTTAATTAACTCATTCCTTCTTTCTTCAGTTAGAGGAGGAACAGATAAACGTATAACTTTACCATCATTATTGGGATTAAGACCCAACTGCGCTTCATGAATAGCTTTTTCAATTACCTCAATACTAGAAATATCAAAAGGCTGAACAAGAATCATACTAGAATCAGGAGCAGTTATATTAGCAATAGTATTTAATGGTACCATGCTTCCATAATAATTAACTTTAACGATATCTAATATATCTTTTGAAGCTCTTCCTGTTCTTATAATAGAAATTTCTCTTTGATAATGCTCTATCACCTTATTCATATTATCAGTTGTTTCATTATAAAATTTTTCCATAAAACTCTCCTAAGAAATTATTGTTCCAGTACTTTTACCATTAATGAATTCCAATAATGAATTTTCATCTTTAATACTTAATACACCAATAGGCAATTTATTTTCTTTACATAAAGTAATAGCTGTCATATCCATAACTTTCAATTCCTTATCCATAACCTCTTTAAATGATATTAAATTATATTTTATTGCATTTTTATTTTTAACAGGGTCATCTGAATAGACACCATCAACTTTAGTCCCTTTAATAATAATATCAGCATTGATCTCAACTGCTCTTAAAGCTGCAGCTGTATCAGTTGTAAAATAAGGATTTCCTGTACCACCTGCAAAAATAACAATTCTGCCTTTTTCTAAATGTCTTGTAGCTTTACGCCTAATATATGGTTCAGCAAGTTGAGTTATACTTAAAGCTGACATTACCCTAGTATCACAATCTAATTTTTCTAATTCTGATTGTAATGCAACAGAGTTCATGACTGTAGCTAGCATACCTAAATAATCTGCAGCAACTCTATCCATACCTTTGGCTGAAACTGAAATTCCTCTAAAAATATTTCCACCTCCAATAACTATTGAGAGTTCAATATTTTCATCTTTTACTTTTTTGATTTTTTCAGCTATTTTACAAGCTACGATAGGATCAATACCATATTTTCTAGAACCTGCTAAAACTTCACCACTTAATTTTAATAAAATTCTTTTATATGGCATATAAATATTAAAAAAAAGATCTAATTCTTTTCTCCGAGTTGAAATCTTCCAAATCTTGAAACAACTATATTTTCACCTAATTTACCAACAGTATCTGTTATGATATCTTTAATTGTTTTATTTGGATCTTTAACAAAATCTTGCTCAATCAAAACATTTTCTTTAAAAAACTTTTTCAATCTTCCCTCAACCATTTTCTCAATTATCTCAGATGGTTTATTTGTTTTTTTTGCTTGATCAGAATAAATTTCTTTCTCTTTTGCAATTACTTCATCAGAGATATCCTCAGATGATACAGCTAAAGGGTCTGTGGCAGCTATATGCATTGCAATATCATTTCCAAGATTTACAAAATCTTCTGTTTTAGCTACAAAATCAGTTTCACAATTCAACTCTAATAAAACACCTAATTTTGCACCAGGATGAATATAAGAAATAACAACACCTTCTTTTGCTTCTCTACCTTCTTTCTTCAAAGCTTTAGCAGCACCTGCTTTTCTTAAATAATCAAAGGCTTTATCAATATTGCCTCCAGTTTCGACTAAGGCTTTTTTGCATTCCATCATCCCAACGCCAGAACGATCTCTTAATTCTTTTACTAAAGCAGCTTTTATCTCCATTTAATTAACCCCTAAAATTATTTTGAATCACTACTTTTTTCTGTAGTATCATCTTTAGTTTCATTTTTTGCAACTTCCTCAGAAGAACCTTCATTAGCGTCTAAGGCTGCATTATTTTCATCCACCTTACCTGCATTAGATAAATTATATAATGAATCAGCAATGTAATCTAAAATTAACTTAATTGTCTTAATTGAATCATCATTAGCAGGAATTGGGAAATCAATTACATTTGGATCAGTATTAGTATCAACAATTCCAAATGTTGGTATACCTAAACACTTAGATTCTGAAATAGCTATTTTTTCATGCTTTGCATCTACAACAAATAAAGCTGAAGGTAAATGTCTCATATCCTTAATTCCTCTATGTAAATCGGCTAATTTTAATTTTTCTCTATCAAGCATACCTCTTTCTTTTTTAGTCAAATTCTGATATATTGATGAAGAATCCTTTTCTAAAAGCTTTAATCTTCTAATACTTTTCTTAATAGTTGAATAATTTGTAAGTGTTCCACCTAGCCATCTTTCAGTAATGTAAAACATACCACAATGATCAGCTGAGGATTGTATAGCATCTTTAGCTTGAGATTTAGTACCAACAAATAAAATATTCCCACCACCTTCTACTATTTTATTCAATTCACGTAATGCTTTATCTAAATATTCAATTGTCATATCCATATTTATTATATGAACACCATTTTTAATAGATAAAATGAATTTTTTAAACTGGGGATTCCACTTACTTACAGGATGACCAAAATGTGCTCCTGACTTAATTAAATTTTCTGAATTCAATATATTAATACTCCTATTTTTATCTTTTTGAGAATTGGAATTTTTTTCTTGCTCCAGGCTGACCAGGTTTTTTTCTTTCAACAACACGAGCATCTCTAGTTAACATACCTGCTTTTTTCAACGCAGATCTGTAAGAGGGATCAATCTGTTCTAGTTTTTTTGACAATCCTAATCTTACCGCACCAGCTTGACCCGATAAACCGCCACCTCTAACATTAACAATAAAATCAAATTTACCAGTAAAACTGACAATTTCAAGAGGCTGGCTAAGCATCATTACCAAAGAATCTCTTTTAAAATAGTCCTTTGCAGGACTATTATTGATAATAATTTTACCATTACCTTTTTTTAAATTTATTCGTGCAATAGAAGATTTTCTTCTACCAACATTTATTCTATCATTTTTCAATTTATATCTCCATTAATTTAGGATTTTGAGATTGATGAGGATGAGAATCTCCATTATAGACTTTTAAATGATTAATTAATTTTCTTCCTAATCTATTATGTGGTAACATACCTTTTATTGCTTTAGTAATAACAAATGTTGAGTCTAAAGTTTTATAAAGTTTAGTTTTTGTTCCACCAGGAAATCCACTATGTCTCCAATAAGCTTTCTTATCTTCTTTATTACCTGTTACTTTAATTTGATCAGCATTAATAATAACAACAAAATCACTTGCATCAATATTTGGAGTGTAATTAACTTTATTTTTTCCCCTTAATATTGTTGCAACTTTAGAAGATAATCTACCTAAAGTTTTATCCTTAGCATCTACTAAGTACCAATCCCTACATATATCTTTTTTCTTTATAGATTCAGTTTTCATAATAATATTTTTTACCTTTATATACAGCCGATAAATTTATATGGAGATAGGTTAATAAGTCAAGTAATTTAAATAATAAAAAAAAATATTATTTTAATCTAAATGATTTGAAATAAATCCTTTGTTAATTGTATACTCAATTTTACCAGTAAGCTTTTTACCTAAAAATGGAGTGTTTTTTGATTTAGACTGAATATGTTTTTCAGAAAAAATCCAATTTTTCTTTAAATCAATAATATTAATTTCAGGTTCAGATTCTTCTTTAATAGGATTTGGTTTTATACCAATAATTTTACTAGGATTAAATGAAAATAAATCTATAATGGAATTGTATGACATACTTTCTTTTAATAAGGTTGAACAAACAATAGAAAATGCAGTTTCAAAACCTATCATACCACACGCTGCATTACATATATCTTTTTCTTTATCCTCAATTGCATGAGGAGCATGATCAGTTGCAATACAATCTATCAATCCAGATTTTACTGCATTTAATAAAATCCTTTGATCTTCTTTAGACCTAATGGGAGGAGCAACTTTAGAGTTTGTATTATAGTCCAATAAAACTTCGTCATTTAAACAAAGATGATGAGGAGTAATTTCACAAGTTATATCAACACCTTTTTCTTTAAACAACTTTACAACTTCTATCGAATTTGCTGTTGATATATGCGGAACATGAATTTTACCTGAAACATATTCAGCAATAGATAAATCACGGAAAACCATTGTTGATTCCGATATATATGGATTCCCAGGCAAACCTAATTTCAATGAGCTTTTTCCTTCATTCATTATTCCTTCATTAACCAAGAAACTATCTTCAGCATGATTAATAACAGGAATATTAAATAACTTAGAATATTCAAGAGCCATTCTTAAAATCTGAGAATTTTTAACAGGGATACCATCATCCGATATAGCAACAGCACCTGCATTTACCATTTCTCCAATTTCAGACATTTCCTTGCCATCTTGATTCTTAGTAATTGACCCAATTGGATAAACATGTATAGGTAATTCTTCTGATTTTTTATTTATAAAATCAACTAATTCAGGAGAATCTATTACAGGGCTTGTATTTGGCATACAACAAACTCTTGTAAAGCCTCCATAAAAAGCTGACCGAGACCCTGATTTTAAATTTTCTTTATATTCATAACCCGGTTCTCTAAAATGTGCATGTAAATCTATAAAACCATTAGTGACTATCTTATTTGAAGCATCAATTATTGTATAATTAGAATTAGACTTTATTTTTTTACTAATTTCAATTATCTTATTATTCTTAATAAGAATATCTGCTGTTTTATTTAATTTTATAAATGGATCATAAATTTTTCCATTTTTTATTAATATAAAACCTTNTANTTTTTTTATTTTATGATTTAAGNTCATTNTTACCTAATAATAAATATAAAACACTCATTCTNACTGCAACTCCATTTAAAACTTGGTTTAAAATNATAGATTGNTCACTATCTGCNACACTACTATCTATCTCAACTCCTCTATTAATNGGNCCTGGATGCATAATAANAATTTCTTTTTTATGATTNTTNATTCTATNTGATGTTATACCAAANAATCTCCTGTATTCTCTAATAGAAGGAATAATNCCAACACCCATNCTTTCTCTTTGNATTCTAAGAACATTTATAGCATCNGCCCACTCAATTAAATTNTCAATATNATACTCTACCNCAACATTCAAATCTTCAATATCTTTTTGAATTAAATGNGGAGGNCCGCATACTTTTACCTTTGCNCCTAATTTTANAAGGCCAAATATATTAGATAAGGCTACNCTGCTNTGAAGTATATCACCTACAATTCCAATTTTTAAATTTTTNATCTNACCAAAATGNTCTTTAATTGACATNATATCNANNAGAGCTTGNGTAGGATGTTCATGAGTNCCATCTCCAGCATTTACTATAACAGAATCAACATAATTTGTNAATTGNATACATGAACCTGGNACNGGATGTCTCATAACNACACAATCAATTTTCATTGCNTGAATNTTTTGGATTGTATCCTTTAAACTTTCTCCNTTTTTAACACTTGAAGAACTAGATGCAAAATTTANAATNTCAGCAGANAACCTTTTTTCAGCTAANTCAAATGAAATTTTTGTTCTTGTGGAATTTTCNAAAAATAAATTNACNATATTCTTACCNNTCAAAGANGGAACTCTCTTAATTGGTCTATCTAAAACCTCTTTAAATAAAAAACCTGTATCAATGATTTCATTTATATCTTTACTAGAAATATTTTCAAGACCAATTAGATGCTTAGATTTCATTNTNTATNTTCCACTAAAAANACTTCATCTTTTTTATCAAANNCTTNAACATAAACATGAACNTGNTCANNATTAGAAGAAGGNATATTTTTNCCTATATAATTTGCTTTAATTGGAAGNTGTCGATTTCCTCTNTCAATNAAAACNGCCANTTGNATTGANAGAGGCCTNCCATATGAAAANATCTCATCCATAGCAGCTTTTATTGTTCTTCCNGTATACANNACATCATCAACTAAGAATAATATGATATTTNNTCATNTCAATATTNACCNTAGAAGGNCCAATTTTNTGAGAACCNAAATTACTTAAAAAATCATCTCTATAAAAAGTTACATCNATATAACCTGANTCAANTTTTTNNCCTTTNATTTCAANAATTTTNTNAANAATNCTATTAGCAATAATATCGCCTCTTGATTTAATNCCAATAANACATATATTTTTAAGATTATTATTTTTTTCAATTATCTCACAAGATAANCTTTTTANAATATTTTCTATCTTATNNGCGTCTAANAATAGATTTTTTTTCATNAATANNACCAAAGGAGAATATAGAAATTAAGGTTAATNACTTTCTATATCTCGTATAGTTTTAAAGTAATTTATANTTATAATATAAATAGATTTTATTTACAAATGAAGTTTTTTAACTTTATTGATANGTCAAAAANAAATAATGAAAAAAATACTCGATCAATANATAATCAAAAAATTTTTTATTAATTTTGTATATATAATTTTATCATTTACAATTATTTTTATTATAGTTGATATTATTGATAATATTGATAAGTTTATTTCAAGAGGNCTNTCNAATAAAGANATGTTTGACTACTANTTACTATCAATTCCATGGTATGTAAGNATTGCTTTNCCAATGACCCTNTTNATAGCAACAATTATTACNTTTGTAACNCTTCAAAAAAANAANGAAATCACAGCTTTAAAAGCATCTGGAATNAGNATTTATAGAATAAGCNCATCTCTAATAATAATTGGGGTGATTTTTTGNTTNATATCATTNTATTTTGAAAATATTATTGTTATGAATACTTTTAATAAGAANATTCCAATNGAAAAAAAACTNAAAAATAAAAAAACATTTACNACTAAGAAAAATGATATATATTATCATTTAGANAATGCTTTTTTAGCAATTAAAAACTACAACTANAATAATGANACAGGNANTAATATATCAATTCAATTTTACAATGGGGCNGATTTAATTTCTAGAATTGATGCTGAAAAAATGATATGGAATAAAGAATCAGAAAANTGGAAATTNAAAAAAATNAATAAAAGAGAATGGATAAATGGNAAAGTATACTTTGCNANCAAACAAGATTCAATAATTAATATTAAGGATTTAAATCCATCAATTATAAAAAAAGATAACATAAATCCAGAAGAAATGAACTACTGGGAGNTATCTTCTTTTATAAGTAAATTNAAAAATAAAGGATTAAGCTACACTAGATGGTCAGTTAATAAATATTTCAAAACAGCCTTTTGCTGTAGTTCATTAATTATGATATTATTTGGGATTACTTTATCAATAACTAGACCTAGAAGTAATTACACTACAGGNATTGGATTAAGCATAGTAGTTATATTTCTTTATTATTTATTTATTAAACTAGGACANAGNTTAGGATATAATGGTGTTTTATCACCTTTTTTATCAGTTTGGTTTGTAAATATATTATTCATTATCTTTGGAACGTTCATGCTTTCAAAAACAAGGACATAAGCATACTATAATATGAAAATTATAAATTATTTTTTTACACTAACCATTTTTTTAATTATTAGTTGTGAGAACAACCCCACAATATATACTGATTGTGCAGGAGAAACAAATGGGTTATCTATTGAAGATAATTGCGGTGTTTGTGATAATGATCCAACAAATGACTGTATTCTTGACTGTAATAATATTTGGGGAGGCAATACCTTATATGATGAATGNGGAATTTGCGGTGGGAATGGAAAATTAAATTGTGAAAACGAGTGCATCAANCCAGATGAAAACGGAAACTATATTGGTAATAACATTGATTGTTTAGGGATTTGTAATGGTAATGCAATAATCGATGAATGTGATGTATGTAATGGACCTGGAGAAGTTTATTTTTGCGGTTGCTCAGGAATAGAAATTGGTAAATGTGATTGCGCAGGAAATGAATTAGACTGCAATAATGAATGTGGTGGAACCGCTACCCTAGACTGCAACAATGAATGCGGTGGCCTTTCAGTAATAGATGAATGCGGAGTCTGTGGTGGTAATGGAGCTGAAGATAATTTTGATTGTAATGGGACATGTATAGCTTCAGGAAATAANNTAGATGAAAGNGGATATGATGAATGTGGAGTTTGCGGAGGAGATAATAGCACGTGCTCTAGCGAATTTGATGGATGTAATTTACCTACAAATTATATTTATTTTTTAAATGGCTCTGTTTATTATAACATAGATTTTAATATTTCAGGATTTCAATGGAATATTCAAGGAGCAAATGCTAGCGGTGCCTCTGGAGGTGATGCTGCTTCAGCTGGATTTTTTGTACAAACAAGCACTAATACAGTTATAGGTTTTTCTTTTTCAGGATCTTCAATACCAGCAGGGTGTGGAATCTTAACAAATCTAGCCTTAGATACAGAGCCAAGCGAATTTATTAACATTGAATTTGAAGATGATTCTAATAATCCTTTTTTTCAACCCACAGTAAATTACTATTCAGAATAACTAATATCTATAATCCTTATTTTTAAAAGGACCCTTCTTATCTACGCCAATGTACTTTGCTTGTTTATCACTAAGCATGGTTAATTTTGCATCTAAGTGATCTAAATGTAAAAATGCAACTTCTTCGTCTAAATGCTTAGGTAAAACATGAACACCTAAATCAAATTCCTTATTCCATAATGCTAATTGAGCTAGAACTTGATTAGTAAAAGATGTTGACATCACAAAAGATGAATGTCCAGTGGCATTACCTAGATTAACAAGCCTTCCTCTTGATAATAAAATAATTGAATGACCATCTTTAAATTCAAATCTATCAACCTGTGGTTTTATATTAAATTCTTTAATTGAATTATTATTTTCTAAATATGAAACTTCAATTTCATCATCAAAATGACCAATATTACAAACAATAGCATTATTTTTCATTTTCTCCATATGCTTACCACTTATAACATCGCAATTACCAGTGGAAGTAATAAAAATATCACCAAACTTTGCAGCATCATCCATAGTAGTTACTGTGAAACCTTCCATTGCAGCTTGCAATGCACAAATAGGATCAACTTCGGTTACATAAACTACTGCTCCATAACCTTGCATTGATTGCGCGCAACCTTTACCAACGTCTCCATAACCACAAACAACAATTTTCTTACCTGCAAGCATAATATCTGTGGCTCTTTTTAATCCATCTGCCAATGATTCTCTACAACCATATTTATTATCAAATTTTGATTTAGTTACTGAATCATTAACATTTATTGCAGGAAAAGGCAATCTGCTTTCTTTAAATAATTCATATAATCTTAATACACCTGTTGTTGTTTCTTCTGAAACTCCTCTAATATCAGATAAAAATTCAACTTCATTATCCAGTATATATCCAGTCAAATCACCACCATCATCTAGTAACAAATTTGGCCCTTTACCATTAGAAAATTTTAATGTTTGTTTAATACACCACCAATAGTCATCCTCTGTTTCATTTTTCCATGCAAAAACTGGAACGCCCTCTTTTGCAATAGCTGCAGCTGCATGATCTTGCGTTGAATATATATTGCAAGAAGACCACCTAACTTCTGCACCTAAATCAATTAATGTTTCCACTAATACGGCTGTTTGAATTGTCATATGTATACAACCAGCAATCCTTGCTCCTGAAAGAGGTTTTTTATCTTTATATTTTGAACGCAAAGAAATTAGCCCTGGCATTTCCTTTTCAGCCAATAAAATTTCTTTTCTTCCAAAATCTGCTAATTCAATATTTGCTACTTTGAAATCTTTATTTAATATTTTTTTAGAATCAATCATGATTTTTCATAAACTCCTTTATTTCATTTATCATATCAGTTTTTTCCCATGAACAATTATTTTCCCTACCAAAATGACCATAAGAAGCAAATCTTTTATAAATTGAATTTTTCAAGCCAAGTTTCGATATAATTTCACTGGGTTTCAAATTAAATATTTCTTTTACCATTAATTCAATACTTTCATTAGAATAATTGCTAGTACTAAAAGTATCAACATTTACAGACGTTGGATTTGCTACTCCAATACAATAAGATAATTGAACTTCACATCTATCTGCTATTTTTGAAGCAACGATGTTTTTAGCAATATATCGTGCCATATAAGCTGCAGACCTATCAACTTTTGATGGGTCTTTACCTGAAAAAGCTCCACCTCCATGCCTAGAATATCCACCATATGTATCTACTATAATTTTTCTACCAGTTAATCCTACATCTGCTATTGGCCCTCCCTCAACAAACCTACCAGTACCATTTACAATAAATTCATTATCATAACTAATATTATAATCTTTTAGAACAGGTAAAATAACATTTTCAATAACATTTTTTTCAATGAACTCATGCTCTTCATTTATATTATTAAATTTATCTAACATATCTTTGTGTTGAGTTGCAATAACAACTTTTTTAACTTTTTCAGGAATATTTCCTGAAGAATACTCAATAGTAACTTGACTTTTTCCATCAGGTTTCAACCAATCTAATTTTCCATTTTTTCTAACTTCAGTTAGTTTTTTTGTTAAGGAATGTGAAATCATAATAGGTAAAGGCATTAATTCAGAAGTTTCATTACAAGCATATCCAAACATCAATCCTTGATCACCTGCACCCTGGTCTTTATCTTTGTTTTCATTTACTCCTTGAGCAATATGTGGACTTTGCTCTTTAATAATGATACTGACATCATAAGTTTCATTATCTTTATTAAGATCAAACTCACTATATCCAATTGATTCAATAGTATTAATAGCAATTTCTTTATAATTAATCGGATTAGAAGTAGTGATTTCTCCAGAAACAATAACTTTACCCATAGTAACCATTGTTTCACAAGCAACTCTAGCATTTTTATCTTTTGATAAAATAGCATCTAATATGGAATCAGAAACTAAATCACAAACTTTATCAGGATGTCCTTCAGTAACCGATTCTGATGTAAATAAATATTTTTTTAACATAAGACAATTTTCCTTTTAAACTAATGGTCCCGAATTTATTAAATATTCTACCTTCTTACCATATATTTTAAAGTTTTCTTTAAATTGAGCAGATAAATTTACTGCTTCTTTACTATATGATTCTTTATCTTTCCAAGCATTTATTGGATTTAATATTTTTTTATTAACACCTTTTACATAATCAGGAATTGATAATCCAAAAAACTTCTCTTTTGTATAATATGTATTATCCAATAAACCTCCTAATATAGCATTAATCATTAATCTTGTATTTTTAATAGAAATTCTTTTTGCACCAGATGATGGTTTTCCACCAATCCATCCAGTATTTACAAGAAAAACTTCAACATTATGTTTTTTTATTTTTTCATTTAACAACTCAGCATAAACAAGGGGATGTAGAGTTAAAAAAGGACCTCCATAACATGGAGAGAATGTTGCAACTGGTTCTGAAACACCTCTTTCTGTACCTGCAACTTTTGCAGTATAACCACTAATAAAATGATACATAGTTTGATTATTATCTAATTTTGATATTGGAGGTAAAACACCATAAGCATCGCAGGTTAAAAAAATAATTTTATTAGGATGACCAGCTTTGCTATCTTTATTAAATGATTTTAATGAATTTTTAATATGATTTAAAGGATATGAAACTCTAGTATTCTCAGTTTTAGAATTATCATTAAAATCAATTATTCTACTACTCGAATCATAGACTACATTTTCTAATAAAGCACCAAATTTTATTGCATCATAGATGTCAGGTTCAGCCTTTTTATCAAGCTTAATTGTTTTAGCATAACAACCTCCTTCAAAATTAAAAACACCACTTTTAGACCAACCATGCTCATCATCTCCTATTAAAGGTCTATAAGGATCAGTTGATAATGTTGTTTTACCTGTACCGCTTAAACCAAAAAACAATGCAGTATTATTAAAATTCTTATCAACATTTGCTGAACAATGCATAGATAAGACACCCTGTAATGGCAAAAGATAATGAAGTACTGAGAAAATACCTTTTTTCATTTCTCCTCCATATTCAGTTCCACCAATAATCGCAATTTTCTCTTTTAAATTAAAAATAATAAAAACCTCAGAATTCATTCCATCTTTTATAAAATCATCATTAATAATATCAGAAGCATTAATAATTGTAAACTCTGGTTTAAATTTCTTAGAATTTCTATCTAAATTTATAAACATATTCCTACAAAATAAATGCTGCCAAGCCTTTTTAGCTATAACCCTAATTGGCAATTTATATATATCATCTGAACCAGCATAACCTTCAAATATATATACATCCTTTTTATCATTTTTATAATAATCCAATATTTTATTATACAGTTTATTAAAAATCTTAGCATCTATTTTTTTATTTACTGGNCCCCACCATAAATCATTTTTTGAATAATNTTCCTCAACAAAATATTTATCATCAGGNGATCTACCTGTAAATTCACCTGTATCAATCATCATAGCTCCAGANTTACCTATTTGNCCTTCACCTGATTNAAGAATATGNTCATAAATTACCTGAATAGGTGGGTTTGTTAAAACTTTANNAATTTCTTTAATTAANATATCATTCATAATATCTCCTAGCCATCTGGATGTGACTTTTTATAAACTTTTTTTAATTTATCAATTCCTACATGAGTATAAATTTGCGTTGAAATTAAATCTTCATGTCCTAACATATCTTTAACTGAAATTAAATCAGCTCCATTTTCCAATAAATGTGTAGCAAAAGAATGCCTAATTGAATGTGGACTTAATTTTTCATTATCNGATATTAATTTTAAATATTTTTTAACTATATTAAAAAGTGTTTTATCACTAATNTAATTAACACTGCTTTTCTTAATNGNAGGATATAAATANAAGCTATNTGAAAATTTTGATTTANTTCTNANATATATATANNNATTNAATGNCTTNAATGCATTNTCACCCAAAATAACATATCTTTCTTTTGAACCTTTNCCTATTACNTTAATGATACGTTTAGAAAAATTNATATTTTCTAATTTTATTTGNGCNAATTCTGAAATNCTAATTCCTGTTGAATATAAAATTTCCAAAATTGATTTATCTCTNACTCCATTNCTTTTATTNAAATCAGGCAGCTCCATNAACTTATNTANCTCATCCAATGATAACAAATATGGTAGTTTTTTTGATGTTTTTGGCAANTGAATAAAATCAGAAATATTNACTTTAATTAATTTATTAAATGATAAATANTTGTANAATGATTTAATTGATGAAATCTTCCTTTGAATAGTTTTTTCATCAATTTTAGANTTAAATAANTTTTGAATATAGTNTTGCAANAGTTCCAAATTAATATTTTTTATATTTAATAAATTATCATATTGNNATATATAATCAGAGNAGTCAAATAAATCTTTTTTATATGCCCTTATAGTATGTTTTGAAAATTGTCTTTGATTTAATAAATAATCTAAAAATTCAGATAGTATTTTTTTATTTATATTCATTTAATTTATTTAATGCATTAATAAAATCATTTGGATAAGGTGCTTCAAAGATCATATTTTTTTTAGTTTTTGGATGTCTTATTTCTATTTTCCTTGCATGTAAAGCAAACCTATTAATTCTTGCTAATACATTTAAAATATTCTTTCTATCTTTTTCATGATANCCTCCAATAATACTATCACCACCATTATACAAATCATCCTTTATTATAGGATGTCCAATAGAAGACAAATGAACTCTAATTTGATGAGTTCTACCTGTTAATGGGAGTATTGTTACAAAGCTCAGAGGTATTGAATACACTATACTAGGTTTCACAGTTGATATAGAATTCTTTCCCTTATTATCAAATAATTTAAATTTAAGTCTATTTTTTGGGTCTCTTCTTATAAAACCTCGAATCTCTTTTCTTTTATTTAAATTTCCCCATGTAATTGCTTTATATTCTTTATTTATTTCCCTGTTAGCAAATTGTTCACTTATATAGTAATGAGACTCATTATTTTTAGCAAATATAATTACTCCTGATGTATCTTTATCTAATCTATGAATAACACCAGGCCTATCATTACCCATCATTGATAAATCTTTACAATAATCCAAAACTCCATTTAATAAAGTAAACTCTTTATTCCCTATCCCAGGATGTACGACAGTACCAGAATTTTTATTTATTACTAATATATGATTATCTTCATATATAATTTTCAAATTCATTTTTTGAGGTTTTAATGAATTTGATTTATTCCTAAAATCTTTCGTATCAATCTGTATGATTTGATTTGATTTTAATTGAAATGAAGACTTAACAGAGAAATCATCAACTAAGACTAAACTATTATCTATCATTCTTTGAATATTTGTTCTAGATAAATTTGGCAACTTACCTTTTAAATACTTATCTAATCTTAATGGATTATCTAAATTATATTTAAACGTTTTTTTCAATTGACTTATTTGTTTTATTCATAAAAAAATTATATATAAATATAAATAAACCAATTGATATAGATACATCAGCAATATTAAAAATATACCATCTATAATTATTGATACCTATATCAATGAAATCAACAACTCCATTATAATTAAAATATGGTATAAAAACTAAAATTCTATCTATACAATTACCAATAGCTCCACCTAGAATAAATGCTAGNGGATATATATCTAAAGTATTATTATTTATTGATATAATTAATTGATAGAAAATGAAAAAAATTGCTAAGATAGTTGCTATTGTAATATAGAAATGATAACTACTTGTATCTATTCCAAAAGCTATTCCAGGATTTTCAATAAAAGTAAATCTTAAAAAATCACCTAAAATATTAATATTAGTATAAAATAATTCTTGATGGATAAAATATTTTTTTACAAGGATTTTAGAAAGTTGATCAAAAAAAACTACTATAATAGGAATGAAAATAATTTTCAATTATCTATTACTCTTACAATCAAAACATTTCTTAGTATGTGGAACTTCCTCTAATCTTTCTTTTGAAATAATTTTATTACATTGCTGACAAATTCCAAATGTTNCATCTTTAATCATCACTAANGCTTTATCTAAATAACCTAAGAATTTTTTATTTCTAGCAATCATATAATAAGCTTTTTCTAATTCAACATGATCNGAACTTGCATCAGCCATATGAGATGAATATATCGCATTAGAAGAAGATTCTTTTAATATCTCATCAGCCTTTTCTTTGGAATCATTTATTTCACCAAGCAATACTTTTCTTTTTTCATTAATTAAATTTTTAAAATATTTTAAATCTTCTTTTTTCATTTTNANTTCAGACATAATTCACCCTATAACTTTATTAATTAATAAATCAATTTTTTCGGAATTTATAGTAATTTTTTCAGAATTACTACTTTTTATAGTATCCATTTTATTTAATATAACACATAATGTTTCATTTTTAAAATAATCCATATTTTCTTCAATAGCTGAGAATAAATCTAATGAACATTTAATATCTATATTAATTCTATTTTCAACTTCAAAATTCAATTCTTTTCTTAAATTCTGAACTGTTCTAATCAAATCTCTAACTAAACCTTCATTAATAAGTTTATTTGTTAATGATATGTTTACAGAAACAACAATGTCATTATTTTCAGATAAAGAATAATCACCAATAGATAAGGACGTAATTTCTACCTCATCCTTATTAATAACAAAATCAGTTCCATCAAAATAAAAATCATTATTATTATCTAATTTTGCAGTAAACTCATCAAAATCAATCTTAGAAATCAACTCAACTACTTTCTTCATATCACTACCAAATTTCTTTCCAAGTAAATTAAAATTTGGTTTAATTTGATATTTAACAATATCTTTTTTATTTTTTACAAAGAAAACATCCTTAACATTAAGCTCTTCTTGAATCTGATATTTGTTTTTTTCAATAAAATCAATATTATCATTATTTATATAAACTTTAATATCTGATAATGGCTGCCTTATTTTTAAATTACATTTATTCCTTGCTGATCTTCCTAATGATACTATTTCTTTAATAGCATCTACATCTTTTACTAATTTTTCATTAATAAAATTTTTATTAACTTTTGGAAAATCACATAAATGAATACTTGACTCAAAATCTTGATCACNCTCTATAACTAAGTTGTTATATATTTCATCAGTTAAAAATGGAATAACAGGTGCTAAAGCTTTTATATAAATAATTAAAACATTATATAATGTTAAATATGCACCATGTTTATCTATATCATTCTCAGATTTCCAAAATCTTCTCCTATTTCTTCTAACATACCAATTTGATATATCATCTAAAATTAAAGAAGCTTCATTCATTAATTTAAATAACTCATAATTCTCATAATATTTTTTAGATACATCAATAAAGTTATTCATCTTAGCTAGAACCCATCTATCTAATATAGAAAGCTCAACATCATCAAAATTATACTCCTTTGGATCAAAGCCATCCAAATTTGCATAAGTCACAAAAAATGAATAAGTATTCCATAAAGTAATTAAATTCTTTCTAACTTCATCAGCAATCTCATATCCAAATAATAAATTTCTTTCAGGGTTTTGACTAGCATACAACCACCTCATAGTATCTACACCCATTTTTTCTGCTGCATCATCAAACCAAATTGCATTACCCCATGACTTATGCATATCTCTTCCAGTTGAATCTTTAACAAGTGCATGACCCAATAAGGTTTTAAACGGTGCTTTAGACTCCATAGTAGCTGACATAGCTAACAATGAATAAAACCAATTCCTAAATTGTCCTGGAAAGCATTCAACCACAAAATCTGCTGGGAACCATTTACTCCAATATTCTTTATTATTTGAATAATCTAGCGTTGAATAAGGGACAATACCTGCATCGAGCCAAGGATTTCCAACATCTTCTATCCTAGTACCAATTAAACCTGTTTCTGGATGTTTTATTTTAACTTTATCAATCCAAGGCCTATGTGGACTATGACCTTCAAATTCNTCCCANCCTTCNACACATAATTCTTTTAATTCTTCNTTAGAACCAACAACAAAAAAAGTACCGTCCTCAAATCTCCAAATAGGTAAAGCNAATCCCCAAAATCTTTTTTTNGAAATCATCCAATCACCCATNTTTGNTAACCATTCAATTTCTCTATCATGNCCCCAATCNGGNATCCAATTAATATCACNAACAATATTTTTTATATCATCTCTCCAATCCATATTAATATACCACTCATCAACAGATCTATATACTAACTCATCTCCAGATCTCCAACAATGNGGATATATATGNGGATATTTTTCAACATATAACAATATATCTTTTTCTTTTAAATTACTTAATATAAGTTCAGTNGTTTCAGANTTTGTNGCTAACATTCCTTCTAAAAAACCAAANCCATCAATATATTTAGANTCATTATTTAANGGNGCAATTTCAACNAAATTATTTTTTTTACCAATTTTATTATCTATTGAACCACATCCTGTNGCAATATGNACAATACCAGTNCCTTCNCCTGANACTACNACATCATTTCCCTTANTATCTTTTCCNCCATCAATAANCATATGACAATCTTTNGCTGTCAAACCTTTAGATTTTAAATCATCTTTTATAAAAGGATGTCCTCCNGGATAACCTTGNGCATCTAATTCATCAAAAGGNCCTATATATTTCCATCCTAACATATCCTTTCCTTTAACTGTATCAANTATTTCATANGANCCTCTTTCTTTAAAAATTTGCTCAAGTGTTTTTAATTTAGGNATACCAGANAGCCATTGNTTNTTATCCTTAAANTGCTTATCNAATCTTTGAAATTTGAAATTTTCTTTTGCAAAATAAAATATAGANCCATCTTCTGTNTTTAATTTTAAATATTCTAAATCGATATTTACAGCTGCTGAAATATTTGAAGTNAATGTCCANGGAGTTGTTGTCCATACTAATAAATNTTCATTNTCTTTTTCTAAAAGAGGNAATTTNACAAAAACTGATTTATGNGCAACCAATTTNCTNCCNTCAATAATTTCCATCTGTGAATANGANGTACCTGANCGTCCTGACCAAGGAACAACNTCAGTACCNCTATATATTTTNTTATTATTAAATAATTTTTTTAAAAAAGACCAAATAGTATAATTNTTTTCATCAGACATTGTNTAATATGAATTNTCCCAATCCATCCAATATCCTANTCTTTTTGATTGCTCAGTTTGAATAGATGAATATTTTTCTACTCTTTCTTTACATAAATTCACAAATTTTTCAATACCAAAGTCAATAATATCTTTTTTAGATTTAAATCCTAGCTCTTTTTCAACTTCTACCTCAACCCATAATCCTTGACAATCAAATCCATTTTGATATCTCAAATCATATCCTTGCATAGCATGATATCTTTGAAAAACATCTTTCAAAGTTCTACCCCATGCATGATGAACTCCCATTGGATTATTTGCAGTTATTGGACCATCAAGGAATGACCAAGGCTTCTTATCCTTGTTTTTTTGCCTTAATTTATTAAAAGTATCATCTTTATTCCATTTATCTAGGACCTTATGTTCTAAATCAATAAAATTGATTTTACTTGTTACATTATTAAATTTCTTCTTTGACATATATGCTTATAATTGAAGAGATAATTTAGTATTTTTTTATATCTTTAAAAAACAAATACTAATAAAAAAAATTAAGAATTTGCTAAAAACTTAAAAGCATATAACAATTGCTCAGCAGTTAGATAATAATACTTTCCTATTTTAAATAATATACTAGTAGTATCTTTATAATCAGTATCTTTAATAAGTGAATATTCAAATATCAATTTATTATTTTGATCATATCCAATCTTATTAAATTTATATTTTCCTATTCCACAAGAAGTATTGATTATTAAAAAAGGTTGTTCTACGCATATCTCTTTTAAAGATTTTTTACTTGAGACTATTTTATTATTTACATTTAGAGATTTCATAATAACTCCCTTTTTNAGAAGTTATAATGCAAACAATTAATAAATTGTGATATAAAACATATTTTTAAAAAATGTGTTCTATATCAACTTTTACCATATAAAGGGTATGAACTTCTTAGTCTTAGATTTATATTGTTTAAAATCAGAATATTTAGATAGAGATATATCTTTTTTATACATATTAGGTATCCATATAAAAGCAACAAATAATAATAATGCTATTAATGGAGCCCAGTCTAGAGCCAATAATGAAAAACCTAAATAAATAAAAAGCTCTCCTAAATAATTAGTATTTCTTAATGATTTAAACATTCCATCATTAATCAAATTACCTCTTTTTAGTTTAAGCTGGATAAATTTTTGCATATCTGANGTNAAATGAAGGAAAACACCTANAATATAAATAGTCANACAAAAGAANATATAAANTGGATAGATTGGNATAGANAATGGNAAAATACTATTCCCTGANATAATTATATATGGAGAAATCCAGTATAAACTAAGACCTAGCCATATAAATAATCCNTATGATANATTCGTTTTATTTTCCCATTGNTTNTCAGGNAATATTCTACTTTTNAATATCCACAAATANCCATATGTTCCATGAAGAGCTAAATAAATCCATGCAATNAAATTATTCCAAGAATTAAAATAGTACATTAATAATAAAATTGCAATAGAGTTAAGNCCCTTATGTATATCTATAAAATGTTTTTGCTTCAAANAATACTCCTTTAATTAAAATTAATGTTTATNTCAATTTCTTTATCTAANCTATTATGAACNGGACAATGTTTACTNGCCCTTATCAATANNTTNTTANNTTTACNTTCTATNCTTTTATCAAAAAAAATATCTATATCAATTCTAGAAATNCTCCTAGGTCTTTCNGACATATATTTNTCTATATTTGCATAAGTTTNACCTAAATCTAAATCATGNCTTTTTGCNACAATACCCATAATTGTTAANAAACAACTTCCTAANGAAGATGCAACTAAATCAGTNGGAGANAANTTTNTACCTAAACCATTNTTATCTTTTGGTGCATCAGTTTCAATNAATGATTTAGAATCAATATGGCAAGAAGATGTTCTTAATTCACCTAAATAATCTACTTTTATTTTAGACATCAGANGATATTATAATATTTACNAAAGTTACAATATCTAANATATTTATAGTACTATCTAAATTCAAATCAGCTGCACAAANTTCATCTCCTGATATNTCAGATAAATTAACAACAACATTAACTAACNTTACTATATCTAAAATATTAATAACAGTATCAAAATTGATATCACCAGGTACACACTGCATAGNGTATTCATAAAACCCNGNCCTNTGATTATTTCCTCTATAAATATTCCAATAATCAGANCCANTAGAAGATTCTTTAATATCATATACAATNACATCTCCTGTTGTTCCTGCTATAATTTCTAAATCATCATCCTGATCTACATTGCTAATTATAGGTGAAGAAGCATATCCAAATGTATTTGAAGATGGAAAACTATCATAAAAAACTAATTCTGAATATATACTATTNAAACTCTTTAATACATTCATTTTTCCAGATTCTGAGCCAAATACAATCTCAGAAAGACCATCATTATCTAAATCATCAAAAACAATAGAACCAACTATTGGNCCAAATTGATACCCATCATTAGATCCNATTGGATAACCTTCATATAATTGCCCNTTTATATTTATAGCATANAGAGTTCCATTTTCTGTACCAAAAAATATCATTAGCCCATCATTAGATTCTAAAAATGAAGGAGAAGTATAAATATCATCATCAGCAATAAAAGANAATCTTAATGTNCCATCATCTTCTATGCCATAGACAACCCCATCAACAGAGNATGCAATAATNATNANTGAANCATTATAATTAACAATTGATGGAGCNCTTCTAATTTTATTAGTAGCTATAAATGGAAANCCAGGNGCTATACTNGCATCATCATANATAAGGAATACCTCATCATCTTCAGTNCCAATTACAATATCATCTTTATTATTATTATTAAAGTCTGCTAAAGCTGGGCCTTTTTGTGATTTAGACAAATCTAATGGAAAGCCCTCTACATCAGTACCATCAATATTTACAGCAAATAATTTTGGTGATGATGAAAAAGAACCAAATACAATTTCTAAATCTTCATCAGAATCCATATTACCTAGAGCNGGAGTTCCTATTAAAAATTTATTNGCATCATAGTCTAGAATNAAATTATCACTATCCANGACATATANATGCTTACTTTTTGAAACAACAGCTATATCAATATCATCATCATCATTTATGTAACCAGANGCAAATGAACCCCAAATTTGATTTCCAGTATCAAATGGAAATATATTATTAATTACTTCTTCTCCATTAGAATCAACGANATGAATTAATCCATTATTATCACCAAACAAAATTTGATTTTGGTTATTATTTAAAAAATCAATTACCAATGGACTTGGCTTAATTTCACTATTAGCATCAAAAGGGAAACCTTGTTGATTTAAAGATACATTAATTTCAAAATTATAAGNTATNTNCTCAGTCTGTTCATTACCTNAATTATCAATGNAGGTTGATGTTATATTCATATTAAAAGAGTTATTACCTAAAATAGAATTATTTGATACNATTCCATTTANAACAAACGNTGAAGATTCATCAACACTTATATTTCCAAAATTAAAATTATCAACATCAAATATAATATTACTAGAATTTGAAACACTTGCTTGAACATTATTTGCATCNATATAAAATGAATTATTAGAAACTGTAAAAATCAATTCAAATTCTTCACCTGGATTTAAAATATTATCATCATCTCCATTTACTATACTTATATTATCNGCAACNGCAAGNATCAATGAATTTTCTAAANTATNNAGCATCTCATNTACTTTAGTANTTGCATAAGTTGAAGACCATCCAGAATCTTGATAGTAAACTGTCATAGTATGATCTATAAATACTGTACTTGGAAAATAATTGCCTGTATTAAATAAATTCCAAATTGGGCTNCCGCTATCATCTGTAACCATAGGGATACCTGAAGTNCCACCATTACCCCACTGATANCATGAATAAGGTTGACCTATATCTGCTAGAGTTGTAAAAACAAATACATTATCATTGTCATCATAAAGAGAATAAAAATTATCAAAACTTGATAAACTTGTATAGCATGAAGGTCACCATGATGCTGACATTTCTATAACAGTTACATAATAGTCACCGCCATTTAAATCACCATTAAGCTCAACTAATTGAAAAACNCCATCACCATTAGGNTCTAAATTAGANCCATAGCATATATCAAACTCCATATTTTGATGNCCCATATTTATNTTATCTCCAACACTATATGTTGAACTAATACAAAATGATAATAAGACTAAAAGAAAATAATACATAATAGTTACCTCATATTTTGAACGATTTTAAGGCCAAAACCAACCAACCTAATATATAAAACAAACCACCTATAGGGGTAATNGCCCCTAACCATTTTATATCAGTNACTGCAAGAACATATAAGCTTCCTGAAAAAAGGATAATTCCAATAATAAAAAACCAAATAGATAAATTAAAATCAATCNTTNCAACATTATGNGATAAAAGAGCAATAAAAAGTATACCCAGAGAATGAATAAATTGATAAAAAACTCCAGTTTGAAAAATAGAAAGAGAGTATTCACTTAAATTATTCTTTAAATAATGAGCACCAAATGCTCCTAAAACAACAGATAGCATAGCAAATAATGAGCCTGATATTANAGCAATTTTAAACATAACTATCCAAACAATTTCTTGATTTTATTCCAAATCGATTTTTTTGTTTCTTTATCTTCAATNTTAGCTGATTTAAAAGTTGTTTTATCNGACATAGTAGATAAAATTAATTCAGAATTTACCTTNGAATCATCATATTCAACNGTCATTATTGAAGATTCAAAATCNACTTCACAATTCTTCATCCCTTCTAACTCACTCATTAAAGATTTAACTTTATTAGCACAACCATACTGACAATGCATACCCTCTACTTTATATGATTCAGTAATATTGCCACAAAAAGTAAAACTAAAAAAACATGTAAATAATAAAAATCTAGCAACAAACATAATATTTCCTTTCTATTAGATTTAATTACTCTTAAAATTAAAAAATAAAAAATATTATACATAATAATTTTACATAATGTTAAAATTATATTTAATTTAATTTTTATATTACAAGCATGAATAAAAATAATAATACAAATCTTATATCAATTGTTTCAATTTTAATATTAGGGATTATTACAATAGGTGGAATATTAAATCATGAAAAACCTGAATTCCAAAGACCAAATACACTTGAAAATAATATTATTTGGTTAGACACAAATAATAATCTACTTGATATATGGATTGAATCTACAAATGATATTTATGGTATTCAATTTGAGTTTGATGGAGTTAAGTTAATTAATATTGATGGAGGGTATCTTGAACTCCATGGATTCAATACATCTCATAATGATAAAATGATTCTAGCTTTTTCATTTGAAGGCAAACACATTCCAAAAGGTGAGCACTTACTATGCTCTTTAAATGTTGAATATGAAAATGAACCTAAAGAAGCAAAAATATCAAATATGGTTTTAGCTGGACAAGGTGGAAGTGCTTTAGATTTTGGTTTTTTTGATTTTTCAAAAAATCAGACTACATTAAGAAGCACATACTAAAAATCAACTAATTATTCAACGATACTTTTAAATCCAAGGCTAGTAGAGAGTTTTATACCACCTTCAATAAGCTCTAATGAATGTGAATTAACGACCACATCAATTGTTTTATTTTCTCCAGATGGCATCATAAACTCAATATGGTCAGATACAGATTGTGGACCATTTAATTTAAGCGGTTTTGAAAAATATTTTCCAATATCAATTTTACCAACATCATAACCTGCAATATCTATAATAACATCGGCATCAACAATTTGAATAATAATTAAATTATCATCTTTATTATAGGAAACATCTACTTTCCCTACAACATCTTGAGTAACACTTATAAGACTATTATATATTTGAATTTCTGCATTAAAAACAGCTTTTTCATTTCTAATATTAACTCTTGGGTTTTTAAGGTTCCATTCAAATGCATTCTTACTACCTTGTATTTTGCCTAAATTAACAAAAAAATCATTAATTAAATCTTGATGTACAATTAAACTAATATGATCTGGACCAGTTAATTCAACAGGTTTTTCAAAATTTGGTTCTGCTATTATAAAAGAAAATAATATAAAAAATGAGAGAATCATTAAACTATATATTTACAAGTTGATAGATTGTTCCATTATAATCAACAATAAATATTTCTCCTTTATTATTTTCTCCAAATGAAGAAAGATAAAATTCCTTTTTACCTATACTTTTCATAATGCTATCTGTATGATTAATTAAATTATTAAATCCATTTTCATCAATTACGATACTCCATATTTTCCCAGTACAATAATCACCAAAAATATATTTACCATACATGTTTTTCAAAACATCACCCCTATATACATAGCCACCTGTTATAGAACAACCATCCATATTAGGTTGTTTAATTCCAAACAATGTTTTTGCATAATTTGCGTTATTAGGATACTCAAATATTGGCATAGTTAAATTATCTGAGCTACATTTAGTTTCTTCAGGATAACAATGATTACCCTCCATAATATTCCATCCATAATTTTTTCCACCTTTATTCGGAAATAATTCAAAATTAATTTCTTCCCACAAATATTGCCCAACATCTCCAATAATCATGTCACCTGATAATTTATCAAATGAAAATCTCCAGGGATTTCTTAAACCGTAAGACCAAATTTCAGATTTTACATTATCAATACTAACAAAAGGATTATTCTTTGGAATTAAATAATTACTATCTGTATTAACATCTAACCTTAAAATAGAACCAAATAAATTTGTTAAATCTTGAGCTCTATTTTCTGGATCACCAGCAGAGCCTCCATCTCCCAATCCTATATACAAATATCCATCTTTACCAAAAGCTATAGTTCCTCCATTATGATTCATATAAGGTTGTTGTAATTTTAGTATATTTTTTTCTGATAATTTATTTGCAATACCATTTTCAACTTCAAATCTAGATACAATTGTATTATCATCTTTGTCATTATAATGAACATAAATATAATTATTTTCAATATAATCAGGATCAAAAGCAAAACCTAATAAACCCATTTCATCACCTGGATATAAAGGTCTATGAACTCTATCTCTAATATCTAAAAAATAAGTCCTTAATATTTGATTATCCTTAATGATTTTAATAGTTCCTTTTTGTTCAAGAACAATATGATGGTTATCATGATTTGGAAAGGAACAAATATAAACAGGTTTATTAAAACCTGTTGCTATTTTAATTGCTCCAATTTCTGAAAAAATAAAATTAAATAATAAACAATATATATATAAAAAGGATTTATTCATAGAGTCATAAATTACAAAGAATCATTAATATTTATATAAAAAAAAAAGCCCCTAGAATAAAATCAAGGGGCTTTTTTTAATCAATAATATTATTAACTATTAATCACATATATCTGAAGTTTCTTCTGCTGTAATATTACCAGCTAATGAATCAGACATAACTACACCTGACAAACCTGTTGGAGTACCAGATAAAGTTAAAGTAGTCAGTGTACCAGATCCAGCTGAAACAGTTGCTCCTGTAAATGAGAAACCTAATACAGTTGTACCACCAGCTGAAACTGTAAATCCTGCATCTCCTGCAGCACCACCTGCAGCACCAGAAATTGTAGCACCTTCTACATTGAA
>PAJD01000024.1 GCA_002705605.1 Fidelibacterota bacterium
GCAGAATCAAGACCGTCTGTTGTGGTTATTTTAATTTGATGAGGGCCAATATCTTCAGCGCCTGGCGCCCATGTTAAGTTGTTGTTTTTCAAAATCATATCTGTTGGTGCTGTTTCTAAATAGTAAATATGATTGTTTATATCCTGCATATTAAAGGGACTTTTTTTGTTCTTATCCTCAATAATAATTTTATAATTCAGGGTATCTCCTAGTTTAATATATTGTGGTGGCATGCTTATTATTGTAGGTTTATCATTAACATATAACGCCCCATTAAATTTAGCGGTATCAATCTGATCCGTTAAAGATACGGTATAAAAAACATAGTCTGGGATATTGGCTGTCCAGCTAATTGTGCTTCCTTCCTGTTTCATGTCTTTTGGTCCCACAAAATTCCAATACAGTTTTTGATCTATGTTTTGGTCAAAACTTCTGCAAACAAAGCTAAACTCCTCATTTAAATCAACACTCTCTATTAAGTCTGGCCTATATGAAATGATTGGCTCTGCGTTTACGAAAATTTTCATTTGGTAAAGGGATGTTTTTTCTTTTTCTCTTATTTCAAATTTAACAATGTGGTTGCCAATTTCCGGGCTTGTTGGTATCCAGTGAACTGTTCCATCGTGCGAAACCCTGAGGTTTTCAGGCCCTTCTAAAACTTCTATTTTTGTTCCTGAAATTATTGGAATTCGATGTATAAACTCTTTGTTTAGTGTTGCAATAAAACTTTCTTCATTTTCAACAATTATTTTTGTTGTATCTACAAGAACGCTTATGCTTTCATCGCTTTGTGTTCGTCCATCGCTAACCATAAACTCAATATTGTTTTTTCCATAATCTGTTTTGTTTGGTGTCCAATAAAACTTTCTATCTGATATACGCGCATTTTGTAGTGAGCCTGGCTTAAAGTCTAGAGAAAGACTTTGATCTTTGTTAATATCATTTATATAAATAGGCACAATTAGCTCTTGCCCCTCTTGTACAGTATGGTTTTTTTTATCAATCCTAATTTCCGGTGGAGAATTAACAAAAATAACATAATTGTGTTCTGTTTGTGTTTTTTCTAGCGACTTTTTTAATTTAAACTTTCCATTTTCTTGAGTTTTGGTAAAACTGCTGTTTTTATTGTATGACATTAAATAGCTTAAACTATTATATCCAGCATCATTCTTTTGGGGTGTCCACAAAAAAGACAAAGAGGGAACATCTAGTGTCATTGCATCTGGTTTAATTTTTTCCTCTAGGTCTAAAAATTCAAATTCTGTGTTAAAAACTATTTTAATTTTTGCAGGCTCTCCAACATTCACAAATATAGTGTCTTGGTCTAGCTGCACCACGGATATTTTTTCTTCTGTTGAGGTAAAAGTTTTTTCTATTTCAGTTTCCGTTGTTTTGGTTTTTGTCTTTGTGGGCCGTTGATCAATAGCAGCGCTTTCTCTTTCTTCTGGATTTTTTTCTTCGTTTTGCTTGTCAACAAGGGAGCCTAAAAAAATCTCTGATTGATTGTTGTGACTTAAAATAAAGTCTAAATTGTTTAAAACAAGAAATTCTATTTGATCATAGTTTGTTTCTTTAAATTTATTTTTTATTATACTTGCCTCAACTAGCGTTTGCTTTTCGTTATTAACAAGGAGCCTTACAATATTACCCTTCTTGTTTATAATAAAAACTTCTTTATTGTTTGCTAATAAAATTTTATAGGGGTTTTGTATGCCAACATTGAAGCTTTTATTCCAGTCTTTAATAAAAATCTGATTGTTTTTTAATAAATCAACCCTGTTTATTTTATCGTTATTTTTATAAAAAGCAACATCCCTCAAGGGCTCTTCCTGTTGCTGCGTCTCCTCTCCGATATCTTGATGTTCTGGCGACAAATAAAGCTTTGACTGATTTTGCCTTCCATTGTTTAATATATATATATCTTCTAGATTGTCATTGTTAAAATCTTCAAGCCTTAAAACAAGGGGGCCAACCGTATTTTCTAAAAATTTTTCTCCAATAGTTTTTGATGAAATTTTTCCAACATAATCTAAAATAACAACTTTGCGATCAGGGCTCCCCATACTAATCACAATTTCCTTGTCTTTATCTGGATAAACCGTTGCCAAAAACGAGCTTACAGCCTCTGATGAGCTTTGTTTGCTATTAATTAAATACGGGGGTTCTAGCATTGTGTAGTTTCCGTTTTCCTCTTCTGTCCAAATTAAAACCTGCGTTCCGTAAGAAGGATTTGTTACTAATAAAATTACCTCGGGTCTTCCTTCTCCTGTAATATCTCCATAATGCCCCCCTGAAAAATAACTTGAACAACCCTCTTGTACGCAAGCCTTAACGTTAAACCTTTTTTCAAGCGGCATTAAAACATTGTTTTTATTAACGTCGTATAGTTTTGCTGTTTGATATAAGAGGTCACCCTCTACTCCTATAAAAGAGGCGCGCGACTCCGAATTAACATTTTTTACCTGCACTAAAGGCTTTATTGTTTTGGGGGTCAAAATCGCTTGGCCGTTTAGGCCGTTTATTATAAAAATAATAAATATTAATTTTATGAAGTTCATTTATTAAATAAAATTATTATAAATTTAGGTGTATTTTGTGCCAATTAAAACAATAAATGCTTTTTATTTCTATGAAGATTAATACAATATCAATATTTTTAAATGATGTCGCCATAGTTTGGGAAGACAAAACCTCTGGCTATATTCCTTTACAGCGACTTCGAGGAGCTTGTCCTTGTGCCTTTTGTTCAGGAGAAAAAGACGTTTTTGGAAATGTTTATAAAGGAACACAAAAACTTTCAGATAGCTCCTTTCGTTTGTTGCGCTATGAAAAGGTAGGCCTCTATGGTTTGCGTTTTTTTTGGGAAGATAATCATCATGATGGAATATATACTTATGATCTTTTAGCTTTACTGGCAAATGAACAATAGTACTTTTTCTATTATTTGGGACTGGAACGGAACTATTGTTGATGACGCTCCTGTCTTTATTAATATTATGAATTTTTTTTTAACCCAAAGAAACCTTCCCTTAATTACGCTGGAAGACTATCGCCGTTCTTTTGTTTTCCCTGTTAAAAACTATTATAAAAACCTTGGCTTTGATTTTTCAAAAGAGTCTTTTGACAGTCTTAGCATAGAATTTATAGACAAATATAAAAAGGCCATGCTTTCTCCTCCTTTAGTTAAAAACATAAAAAGCCTTTTGTCTGAATTAAATCAAAAAAAAACAATACAAACCATTGTTTCGGCACAAGAAAACAATTTACTAAAACAGGCTGTTAACCACTATAATGTTGAAAAATATTTTTGTTGTGTTCAGGGAACAAACAACTATCAAGCAGAGGGCAAAATAAATATAGCAAAAAAAGTTTTTAAAGAAATACTCAAACAGTCTCGCAAAACTATATTAATAGGGGACACAGAACATGACGCAGAGGTGGCTAGAGCGTTAAGTATTGATTGCTGCCTCGTAAGCTATGGTCATTGTACCAAAGCAAAGCTTTTAAAAACATCTTTTCCTGTTGTTGATTCGGTTGAGGAGCTCCGAGAAGTGCTTTTTAATTATTAATCAAAATTCCTTTTATTTTTTTAAAACCCAAAGCCCTACATAAAATTGCAACATTAGACATGTATGTTGATGGGTGCTGCGTTTTGTTTTTCATTTCAAAATATTTATTTCCAAGGCTCGTTGTTGTTATTCCTGCCTTTGACTGCAAATAAAGACTTGTAATATCAAAAAAAGGGGAGATGCTTATGGCCTGATTTGCGCGCACTGGGTTTTCGCCTGTTTTATTAACATGGTTGTTAACATATGTTTTTGCTATTTTTTTGTTTTTGTAAAACGTTTTGTCAATAATGCTAATTGTTTTATTTCTATCTTTGTTTAATAAAAATTCTATCATTTTTTTGTCCACACAGCTAAAAACAAAAACCATTGTTTCTTCTTCTTTTTTAACAAAAAGATCCTGGTGTATTATTTTTATATTATTTTCTTGTTCCAAATAGCGCGCTTCCTATTCTAATATGTGTTGCTCCTGATTGAACGGCCTCAAGGTAGTCGCCACTCATCCCCAGAGAGGTTTGTAAGCAGGTTTCAATTTTTTGTTCTTGTATTTTTTTTTGTAGTAATATTGTTTTCATAAAAAAATCTTTGTTTTGTTTTTGTGTTTTTCCAGCAGGCAAAATTGACATCAGCCCCTCAACTATAACGTTTTGATATTCGCTTATTGTTTTACACACCTCTAATAAAGAAGAAACCTCAAACCCCCTTTTTTTAGTGTCACGGCCTATGTTTACCTGAAAAAAAACTCTTTGGTTTTTATTCTGGTTTTTAGCTGCTGTATTAATTTTTTTTAATATTTTTTGTGAATCAACCGTTTGAATTACGTCAAAAATTTTAACAGCTTTGTTTGCTTTGTTTGTTTGCAGGTGCCCAATAAGGTGTAATTCTATTTTTTTTCTAACCTCTTCTTGTTTTTCAAATTTTTTTTCAGCTTCTTGAACTTTGTTTTCACCTACAACCGTTAGGTTGTTTTCAATTGCAGCCCTCACCGCATCAATTGTTTTGGTTTTTGTTACAGCTATTATTTCTACAGGCTCTTTGTTGGGAGAGTNTTTTTTTATTTTTTTTTGAATTTCAAGAAGATTTTGTTTATTAAACAGGGCGTTTTGCNCTAGNTTCATTTACTATTCTTNNGTGTTNTTTTTTTCTTCNTCTGNAGNAGANATTTCTGTNTTGTTTTTTNCTTCATCAAAANCCTCTTCGTTTTCAGANTCTTCCTCTTTAATAACCTTTGTTACTGATGCAATTTGAGANTTGTCNTCTANCCTTAAAAGNTTAACCCCCTGNGTATTTCTTCCTATTATATTTANNTTGTCTATTGATTGTCTTATCATTATTCCNCTATCTGTTATTATCATAAGATCATCATTTTCAACAACCTCTAATATTGAAATTAGTTTTCCTGTTTTTGNGTTTGCCTTAAGGGTAAANACTCCTTTTCCNCCTCTTTTTTGTTCTCTGTATTGNTCTAACANGCTTCGTTTTCCAAAGCCTTTGCTTGAAACAACAAGAACNTGCCCTTCTCTTTTAACAACAAGCATCCCAATTACATANTCATCCTTAAACGACATTCTTATGCCTGTTACTCCTTTTGTTTTTCTNCCNGTNGANCTTATTTGTTGTTCATTAAACCTNATAGATTTTCCNTTGTTTGTTGCAAGCAAAANATCTTGNTCTCCAGAACTAAGCTTTGCTTGAATAAGCTCATCTCCCTCATTAACATCTACTGCGTATATTCCTCCTTTACGCGGCTTNCTATATAACATAAGCTTNCTNCGCTTAATCAGCCCTTTTTTTGTACACATTATTAGTTGTTGTTCATCCGAAAATTCTTTTACCGACACAAAAGCTTTAACCTTGTCTTCTGTTCCGCANCCAATCAAATTTATAATTGCTCTTCCTTGTGAGGTTCTTGAGGCTTGTGGNATTTGATGAACCTTTAGCCAATAACATTTTCCCGTGTCTGTAAAAAACAACATTGTGTTGTGTGTTGAGGCAATAAAAAGATGCTCAACAAAATCNTCTTGTTTTGTATTTGCCCCNTTCATTCCTTTNCCGCCTCTNTTTTGTGTTTTCCAGGTTGAAACCGGCAATCTTTTTATATATCCGTTATGNCTTATTGTTACNACCATATCTTCATCAGCAATCATNTCTTCAATGGACAGGTCTCCGCTTATTGGAATTATTTCTGTTTTTCTTTCATCTCCATATTTTTCGGAAACATCTTNTAGTTCTTTTTTTATAATAGAGCTTTGCTCTTCTCTGCTTTCTAAAACTTTATTATAATATATAATTTGAGNATTTAGCTCTCCAAGCTCTTCTAATANTTTTCCTGTTTCTAAAGAAGTTAGTTTTTGAAGCCTCATATCTAAAATGGCTTTTGATTGNGCNGTAGAAAACTTAAAGTTATTTATTAGTTTTTCTTTTGCCTCTTCTGGGTTTTTTGATTTTTTTATTAATTCAATAATTTCATCAATTGANTCTAAAGCCTTTTTTAAACCCTCTAAAATGTGTGCCCGGGCCTCTGCTTCTTTTAAATCAAANGNTGTTCTTTTAATTATTATTTCTCTTCTAAAAGATAAAAACTCTCCTAAAACCTGCTTAANCTCCATTACTTTTGGAACACCNTTTACTATTGCGAGCATAATAATTCCAAAAGTATCTTGAAGTTGAGTGTATTTATAAAGATTGTTTAAAATAATTTCTGCAATAGCGTCTCTTTTGCACTCTATAACTATTCTCATTCCATCTTTATCTGATTCATCTCTTAAATCAGAAATTCCCTCAAGCTTTTTATCTCTTACAAGGTCTGCTATTTTTTCAATTAAGTTTGATTTATTAACCTGGTATGGAATTTCACTGATAATAATCACTTCTTTTCCATTTTCTTTTTCTTCTATTGATGCTCGGCCACGCATAATTACGCGACCCCTTCCTGTTNTATAGGCCTCTTTTACACCNTCNGTTCCCATAATAAATCCCGCAGTAGGAAANTCTGGTCCTTTAATGTGTTCTANAAAAANNTCTTCNCTTGTAAGNTCTGAGTTGTCAAGAAGNGCAACCANCCCAGAAACAAGCTCTNTTANGTTGTGAGGCGGTATTTTTGTTGCCATNCCAACGGCAATNCCCTCTGATCCGTTCATTAAAAGATTNGGTATTTGAGAGGGAAGAACTGTCGGCTCTTTTAAACTATCATCAAAATTGGGCTGATATGAAACCGTNTCTTTTTCAATNTCTTTAAGCATTTCTGAGGCTATTTTTGACATTTTTGCCTCAGTATATCTCATTGCAGCTGCTCCGTCTCCATCAACTGAACCAAANTTTCCCTGACCATCAATCAACAAATATCTTAAAGACCAAGGCTGAGCCATTCTTACNAAAGAATCATAAATAGATTGATCTCCATGNGGGTGGTATTTACCTATTACTTCACCAACAATTCTTGCNCTTTTTTTATGTTTTCTATTCCACTGTGCTCCAATTCCTGTTGCTCCATATAAAACTCTTCTATGGACAGGCTTAAGACCATCTCTAACNTCGGGCAAAGCTCTGCTTATAATAACAGACATAGCATATGAAAGGTATGATTCTTCCATTTCATCTACAAGGTCTCTCCCTAAAATNCTTTGATTTTTAAATTCTTCTTCCATTTTTTATACGTCTATATTTGTTGCATATTTTGCATTTTTTAAAATAAACTCTCGCCTTGGTTCAACGTCGTCTCCCATAAGGTCTGAAAAAACCTTGTTGGGATCTTTAAGNTGNTCTAGTGTAACCCTATAAAGAGTTCTGTTTTCNGGNTTCATCGTNGTTTCCCAAAGCTGATCAGCGTTCATTTCTCCAAGACCTTTATATCTTTGTATATCAACNTTTTGGCTTTGGTCTTTATATTCTTCCAAAACCCTNTCTTTTTCTTGGTCGGTATAAACCCATCTTTCTGTTTTTCCTTTTACAATTTTATAAAGAGGNGGAAGAGCTATATAAACAAACCCTCCCATAATCAATTCAGGCATCTTNCTATATAAAAAGGTTAATAAAAGGGTTCTAATNTGTGAACCNTCTACNTCNGCATCTGTCATTATAATTATTTTATGATATCTTAGCTTTTCAACATTAAAGTCTCCCGCCGAAGTTTCTCCTTCTTCTCCNTCTCCGCCAAAACCNGCGCCAAANGCTGTAATTAGCGTTTGTATTTCGTTATTATTTAAAAGCTTNTCTATTCTNGCTTTTTCTGANTTTATAACCTTTCCNCTTANGGGNAAAATGGCTTGATATTTTCTGTTTCTTCCTTGTTTTGCTGAGCCTCCCGCTGAATCCCCCTCAACAATATAAAGNTCGCTTANGGTTGGNTCTTTTTCTGAACAGTCTGCAAGNTTTCCGGGCAAAGCAGAAATATCTAAAACGCTTTTTCTTCTCACAAGTTCTCTTGCTCTTTTTGCAGCCTCCCTTGCTTTTGCTGCGTTTTCTGCTTTTANTATAATTGTTTTTGCAATATCTGGNTTTCTTTCAAGAAAATCTAACAANCCCTCCATTATAATAGAGTCACAAACACCCTTAACCTCTCCGTTTCCAAGCTTTGTTTTTGTTTGTCCTTCAAACTGAGGTTCTTGAACNTTNATAGAAAGAACGGCTGTTATTCCNTCNCTTACNTCGTCNCCACTTAAAGATACNTTTTCATTTTTTTTTTGTCTTTATTAANTTGTTTTTGTTTGCATATTTATTTAAAGANCTTGTTAGCGCTGTTTTAAAGCCCGCCAGGTGAGTTCCGCCTTCAATGGTGTTTATATTATTAACAAAGGTTAATATATTTGAAGAATATGTTTCGTTATAACTTAATGCTAAATCAACAGGAACGTTTTCTTTTTCCCCTTTTATATGAACGGGGTCTGGAAAAAGGGGGTTGTTTTTTTTGTTTAAGTGATTAACAAACTCTGCAAGCCCACCCTCATAAAAATGTTCTTCTTTTTGATCTGTGTTTTTATCTATTAAAACAATTTTTATACCGCTATTTAAATACGCGAGCTCTCTTAGTCTTTCGCTAACAATAGCATGTTCATATGTTTGTCCAACAAAAATAGAATAGTCTGGCCAAAATTGAATTTTTGTTCCGTTTTCTTTTGTTTTATCTATTTTTTTTACTTCTTCTACAGCTATACCTTTTTGATATTGTTGATAAAAAACACCCCCATCTCTAGATATTGTTGCTTCACATTTTTGAGACAAAGCATTCACAACCGAAACACCAACTCCGTGCAAACCGCCTGAAACCTTATATGTGTCTTTATCAAACTTTCCTCCTGCGTGCAAAACAGTCATAACAAGCTCAAGTCCAGACTTNCCTTCTTTTTTATGCATATCAACNGGAATTCCTCTTCCGTTATCTTCTACCGAAATGCTTCCATCTTTTTCTATTGTAATAATAACTTTATCACAAAAACCTGCCATAGCCTCATCTATTGAGTTGTCAACAACCTCCCAAACAAGGTGATGCAAACCTTTTTTCCCTACATCCCCTATATACATTGCGGGACGCTTTCTAACGGCCTCTAAACCTTTTAAAACCGTTATTTTCTCTGAACTATATTTATTTTCTGTATTAATTGTTTAACCTCAGCGGCATAAGAAGATTTATTGTTTTTTCTTTTTCTTTCGTTTTGGTTTCTTGAATAGTTGCTGCAGAAAGGGGCGCGCTTAAATATATATTTGCGCTGCTTGTTTTAATGTGCTGTAGCACGTCTATTAAATATTTAGCATTATAGCTTGTTGTTATATTTTCTCCTTTATAATCACAATCAACATGCTCTTTTCCAGAAGTAGATGTTTCTGGATCTTGAGCTGAAACCACAATTCCTTTTTCACTAAAATCTAAAATTGTTTGTTTTGTTGTTCGGTTTGAAAAAATTGAAACTCTTTTTAAACAAGAAATCAAGTCTTGTGTTTTTACGTTTGCGCACATTTTATTATTCTCTGGAATTACGCTGTTAAAATCTGGGTATGTTTCCTTTATTACCCTTGTCTCAATTGTTAAGTTTTTTTGTTTTGTTGACAAAGAGTTTTCTTTTATGTCTATAGATATNGTTTCTTTTTTANTTATAATNTTTTTAATTATATTTAAAAANTTAACAGGAATAATTANAGATTGNTCTGTGTTTGTNTTTTCTNTTACTNTGTTTTTTACGAGNCTNTGNCCATCTGTTGCNACNGCTGTTATACCNTCTTTTTTAAAATTAAAATACACCCCNCTTAATGCTGGNTTTAANTCGTCCTTGCTTGTTGCNTANGCTGTTGCATCTATAATNTTATAAAGAACTTCNCCTTGAAGTTTTATTTTATCCGCTGTTTCAGCNGCAGAGTCTTCAGGAAATTCGCTTGGACTTCTNCCNGTTATTTTATAAGAGCCTTGTTTNTTGTTTANCTCAACNAAAAAATCTTCATTAANCGAAAANCTTATTTTGTCTTCTGGCATTGCAGANACTATTTCATGNAGCTTTCCCATTGGTATGCAAGCTGANCCTTCTTTTTCATCTTCTATTTTTGTTTCNGATGTTATTGTTTGNTCTAAATCTGTTGTTTTTATTGTTAGGGTGTTTTTTTCAATCTTCAAAAAAGCTGTGCTTANAATTGGAAGAGTTGTGCGAATTGGAATAACCTTNTGGTGCTCAATTAAAAGATTTTGTAGTATGTTTTTGTCTATTGAAAANTTCAAAGTTTTAAGTGTTTTATTTNCTTGTTTTTTACTACTATTATTTTACCTTTTTATTGACTATAAATACAAGACAAATATATATATATATTATATTTAATNATTTATTTTTATTTAATACNNTGTTAATATCTTAATAAGANNAAAAAACAAAACGTTAAAATCATTAAAANAAAGAATAAAAAAAAGAAAACTTAAAGTAAAACTTTATTGTTTATAAGTANATATAAANTGTGAATAACTAAAAAGAATTATTTATTTTTACATANGTTGTTTCTAGTTTTTCTTGAATCCATTTTTCAAAAAAATCTCCTATTTTTTTATTGGTTGAGAGATTTTCCAGGAAAACCCAACTGTTTTGAGGGGTTCTTTNTTCAGAATCAACATAAGANTATTTATATATATAATAAAAAGAGCCATTTTCATATAGNGNGGTAGAAAAANTGTAATTATCACTTTCTTTTAAAAATTTTTGTACANCTGNAGGAAAGTTTNNAATNTCAACATTTTCAAAAAAACCAGAAAAANTGTTTGTTTCGCTTTTTAAAGAAACGGCAAGAGAATCAAAAAGTCCGGGATCATTTTTTGTTTNAATTTTTAAAGAATCAANAAAAGAAGAGGCTATNAAAGAGTCTTGCTGAGAAGGGNTNAAGGCTAGTAAAATATGTTGTGATTTNATTTTTTCACCTTTTTTTTCTAAAAGTTTTATGAGATGATAGCCAAAACGTGTTTTAACAGGNCCTCCAATTTCATTTTCAGANAAAGAATATGCTGTTTTTTCATACTCAGGGAGAAGATCACCCCTNTTTGTTTCCATTATACCTTTATTTAAAGAAACAGAAGGGTCTTNAGAATACATTAAAGCTGTTTCAGAAAAAGACAAAAGGTTTTTATTTAAAGAGTCTTTTAGNGAAGAAAGCTTTGTTTTTATAGCTTCTTCAGATGATTTTGAGGCCGTTATTTTTTTTTGAACNAAAGAAAAAGAAGATCTTTCTAAAAAAGAAGGAATAGANTCTTTATACTCTTCATAAAAAGACAAGACNTCTTGCCTTGAAACAGAAACNCCTCCCAATAAAANATATTTAAANTTTTCAATTAAAAGCTCTTCCCGNACAGTTTCCCAATAATTNTTTTTTATATCACCCAAAGACATTCCAAAAGCTTTTTCTAGNTTTTCNTTTGAACCAACCTGNTTGGTAAAAACATCAATTCTTTCATTTAGACTAGAATTAATTTCATCATATGTAACAGAAAAAAGAGAATCTTTTTCNGCTTCAATTAAAACAACCTTTAAATATATTTTGTCTTTTAAAATAGAATCAAACAANCGCTGAAACATNAAAGGNGANTCTTGAGGTGAAATGTTTTTTTGTTCAGCCAACATTCTTGTTTCGCTTAGCACCTCNGAAAATAAAATTGTTTTATCTCCAACGGTTGCAACAACACCATCAACAAGCTCTTGTTGACAAAAAAGAAAGGTAAATAAAAACAAAANANAAAACATCAAATATTAAAACCCTCAACAAGNTGTTTCTTTTTTAAGTTNTTTAAGAGNTTAAGTTTTACAGANTCTTGTTTTTCTTTTATTATTTTTCTTTCTATNTGATTNTATACTTTTTTTAAAGAAAAAGGCTCTTCTTNAATAAATTTTTCTATNCGAATTAAAGAAAACGTTTTNTTTCTATTTTCAATAGGAGAAGAAACCTCTCCAANTTTCATATCAAANGCAGCCAAAGAAAGGGGGCCNCCAGNGCCNTGTGTAACAGGGCTTTTTGTGGCACCATTAAAAACNTTTAGAGTTTTATCAAAATCTTTTTGACTTAAAAAATGNTTATAAGCTTTGTTTATTTCATTTTCAGAGGCTGTNTTTATTTCACTNTAAACAACNCTTTTAGGNTTAATATATTCTCCTCTATAAANACCNTTNTCATAAAGANNTNTAACAGAAGAAGANTCTGGTTTTTNTATAGANTTAACCAAAAAAGAAGAAAACTCTTTTTGTAAAATATTTTTTTTATGTTTTAAAACNTCNTTTTTAAAATAAAAAGAGCTNCNAAGNTTTTGTTCTTTTGCTAANCCCAAAACAGCCTNTTGTAAAACAAANGACTTTAAAAGAGAAACAAGGTCNTCTTCTTTTTTTATAGAAGGAACCCTTGTTGCNGGCATTTTNTTTAAATAATANACAAGCCAATTAACGCCAAAANCTTCTTCGTTATAAATAAAAAGAACNTCAGAAAAACCNCCCTCTTCTATCCAACTTATNTAAGAGTTTTTATTACCCCTTAGTTTTTTTTCTTTTATGTTTTTTTCAAAAAGTTTAAAAATATTATTTAAAACNGGCCTATTTATGNTTAGTNTTTTTTGAGAAACCAAAGAAGAATCAAAATCAAGGGCTGCTGCACGAAGATCTTCAAAATCAAGAGACTGAAGACATGTTTTTTTTGTTATATCATCTAAAAAAACAGGATTATAATAACTAAAATCAGACAAGCCTTCTTTTTCAACAAAAATCAAATGATAGCCAAAATCTGTTAAAATTGGATCAGAAACAACTCCCGGCCCAAGATTAAAAACTGCCTTTTGAAAAGATTCAACGGTTCTTCCCCATGAAACCCAGCCCAAGGCTCCGCCATTTTGAGAAACAGAGGGGTCTTGAGATTCTGCTTTTGCAAAATCTTTAAAAATAGAAACCTTTAAAGAGTCTGGGGACCCACTTAAAGAAGAAACTATTTTATCTTTTATTTCAGAGGCAAGAAAGAAGGTTTCGTCTTTTGTTTTTAAAAACTCACCAGGCATGCTACAGCCCTTATATCCCAAAAGAATATGATGAGTGAAATATTTTTTTAAAATATTTTTTTTAGCAGAAAGGATATTTTTTTCTTTTATTAAAGGATATGCAACAAGACTTTCATAGGTATAATTAATTAAAAGCTGTTCCTCCCTTTCTTGTAACTTAATATAGTTTTCCCCAAAAAAATGATGTCCCCGCGTGTTTGCCTCAAAATAAACAAGCTCCTTTTCTAAAAAAGAATTTTTTGTTAGTCTTTGTTTTGTTGTGTCCAACAAAGACCATTCGCTGTGGGGAACCATTTCAAAAAAACTATAATCATAAACACTTTGATTTCCCAGCTTAAAAAGAGGTTGCTGAGAAAATAAAAAAGCAAAAAAGAAAATTAAAAAGGTTTTGTTAAACATGTGTTTTTATTAAAAATTTTTCTAATAAAA
The DNA here is from genome assembly GCA_002705605.1 of Fidelibacterota bacterium. GTDB lineage: Bacteria > Fidelibacterota > Marinisomatia > SCGC-AAA003-L08 > D37C17. The sequence goes on from PAJD01000024.1 coordinate 13,492, forward strand.
TATAAGGATCTTCTTTAACATAAGAGAATTTAATTTTTAAAAAATTTGAATCAGAAGACACCCCATATAATAAATCTTCTGAATTAAAAAAAACAGATACCTTTTTTAAAAAAAAAGAGATGTCTTTTAAACCAAAAGAGCTAATTGTGATAATAAAAATTTCTTTTATTTTTTTTATTCCAACAACGGGCGTTTTTTGAGCCAAAAAAGCAAGTTCTTTACATTTAAAAACAAGCAACATTGAAGAGGGGAGAGGTCCAAACAGATCTGAGGTTTCTTTTAACAAAACAGATAAAGAGTCTTTATTTATACAATCAAATATTTTTTTATAATAAAAAACTTGCTGAGATTCATCCTCCATCAAGCTTTGAGGAATGTATGCGTTGTCAAAACTTACAACAGGGTCAGGCCTATCAAGTGCAGCCCTGCCAAGGCTCATGGTTTTTGATAAAATTTTTGAATAATAATCAAAGCCAACGACAGATTCTCCGCTTTGACTATATCCAAAGAGAGAACCAGAGCCCCTTATTTGTAAATCCTCTAAAGCAAGACTATAACCAGACCCAAGAGAAGAATACTTTTTTATGGACTGTAATCGAGCTTCACCATCTGCTGTTATTTTTTTGTTTTTAGGAATAAGAAGGCAAGCATATGACTGTTTGTTGCTTCGCCCTACTCTCCCGCGCAACTGATGAAGCTGAGAAAGCCCAAACATGTGAGCGTTATTAATTACAATAGTGTTTGCAGAAGAAATATCAATTCCACTTTCAATAATGGTTGTAGAAAAAAGAATNTTTGTTTTTTTNTTTCTAAANGCCAACATTGCAGACTTGATNCTCTTTTTNTCCATTCCACCATATAAAAAATCACAAAAAATATTAGGAAGCCTTTTTTTAAAAAACAAATANTTTTGTTTTANACTATCAACAGAGTTATCAACAAANTACACCTGNCCNCCCCTGTTTATTTCTTTTAAAAAATAGTTTTCAACCAAAGANGNATCAAAGCCGTGAATATTTGTAATNATAGGNTNTCTTTCAACTGGAGGAGAAAGAAGAGTGCTTATGTTNCTTATGCCAGAAAGGGCGAGNTGGAGCGTTCTTGGAATAGGGGTTGCGGACATACTTAAATAGTTACAGTTNGGAGAAAANCTCATNATTTTTTCTTTGTCCTTTACNCCAAANCGGTGNTCTTCATCTACAATTAATAAAGAAGCNTTAGATAAAACCNCTGGGCNTTTTATAATAGANTGGGTTCCAATCAAAACGTCTGTTTTTTCATTTATAAAAGAAGAAATNCTGNNTTTGTTTTTCTGTGTTAGTCTTGAAATTTGATTAATTTTACACCCAAAAGACGAAAGNCTTTGANTAAAACATGAAAANAGNTGNTGNGAAAGAAGAGTAGTTGGNGNAAGAACAATTGATTGTTTNTTGTTTGTAAACGCGTGGAAAACAGCCCTTATTGCAATTTCAGTTTTACCAAANCCAACATCACCACANAGCAGGCGGTGCATTGGACGCTCAGAACAAAGGTCTTTGAAAATTTCTTTCCACGCCAAGGNCTGATCGGGNGTATCTAAAAAATTAAATTCAGANAAAAAAAGATTAANCAGNCTTTGGTTTTTTTTGTAAGGGAAAACAAGAGAAGANTCCCTTTTTGCATAAGAAGAAAGNATTTCTTTTATAAAAACAGAGGCGTTGTCTACGGCTTTTTTTCTTTTTTTATCCCATGATTTTTTTTTGNTTAANGAACCAAGCTTGCAANCAGCAGAAAGAGGAGCATAAAAATAAATTTGACCCAAAAGATCTAAATCTAGGCTTAGTTTNCCATCTTCAAATTTCAAAGAGACAAANCCTTTTTTGTTATTAGAAGAACCCGGAACACTTCCCGTNTATTGGCAAATGCCGTACTGTTCGTGAACATAAAAATCACCAACANTTAAAACTCCAACAAGAGGAATTTTTTTAACTANGNTTTTTTCACTTTTATTAGNAAACCAGTTTGGCAAATAAAAAGTTTTTTCATATTGNAANCCACGCGACAATAAAGAAGAAGAAAAATAAATGTTTTTGTTTGNCTTTTTTTTATATGAATTATAATCAATTGATTTAAANTGTTTTTTNTCTNNNTTTNTTGTTTCTTTTAAAACAGAAAGGTTTGTTATTTCAAGGGTTTTTTTAAAACACCTCATGCTAATTTTAATTTTNTTAGANATNTCNNNTATTGTATAAAGCGGNTTTTTTGGGTTTGCATATACCCGCCCANCCTNAGANTCTNTTAATACACTNCCGGTGTTCGTNTCAAAATACAANGCCCCNCCGCCNCCNCCTAAAAANCCCACGCGAAAAGGAAGNNAAGANCCAAAAGAAAAAACGTCAACAACACCACCNCTAAGGCTGTATTCACCNGGCTCATCAACAANATCAACCCTGCTGTAATTGTTTTGTAGTAAAAAATCNAAAAGAGGCTCTTTTGATTCTCCTCCACCCAAAACATCTAAAAAACCATCTTTTTGNTTATAAAAAAGAGGNGTATCAANTGCNCCGCTATCAACAATAAAAAGATTTATTGTTTTAGAGGAAGATGAAATNAAAACAGANGCCCTTTCAAACATTTCTTCGTGATATGTTTTAGAAAAAGAGGCNTTTTCTTTTGAAACATCCGGAACAAAAACACTTTGATCTGAAAGAAAGTCAAANGAGGAAACAACCTCATCAAAACAGCCNTGTTCGCACTCTATAAAGCACGGCTCCTTAAGGGTTTTTACTATAAGAGNAAGAGCNCNCCAATCATCCAGNGTACACANCGTTTGTTTGTTTTTCAATACTCCGGCAACAAAGCTTGTCAGNGGTTTTTTTNTTTTATTTTGTTTCACGTGAAACGCTTTGTTTTTTNCGAGCAATTTTAGAGCCTATTATTGTTATNTCTGTTGGCCTAATNCCGTNAATTCTAGAGGCCTGNCCAAGCGTTTCNGGATTAACAGANGACAGCCTTTCTATAGATTCCGCAGAAAGACCGGCTATGTTTTTATATGAAAAACCAAAAGGAATTAAAAAGTTTTCTAGNTTTTTNTTTTTTTCTATTCTNTCTCTTTCGTTTTCTATATAGCCAGCATATTTAATTGTTGTTTCAATTTCAAAAGANCANAAACTATAAAAAGGTTCNTTTTTTAAAGAANACATGTTTGCTGTTTTAAAATTAAAATCTGGGCGTTTTAAAAGATTTTTTATTTTTTCTTTTTTGTTTTTAAACACGAATGATTCNTTTGTATTTAGGANTATTTTTTTAAGTGTTTTTTTATATTTGTTATATANAAAATCTTGTTTTTTTGTATAAAGACCAAGGNTTTGTGCCACTGAAGCAAGCCTCGTTAANGCGTTGTCTTGCCTTAAAAACAGCCGGTGCTCAGACCTNGAGGTAAACATNCTNTATGGCTCATCAAGGTGACTNGTTACAAGGTCGTCAATCATAACCCCTATATATGANTCTGTTCTTTTAAANAAAAAAGAGGGCTGTTTTTTTATAAANAGAGCCGCGTTAATNCCNGCAACAAGGCCCTGTGCTGCGGCTTCCTCATATCCAGANGTTCCGTTTATTTGACCAGCAAGAAAAAGACCNTTTATTTTTTTTGACTCNAGAGANCCTTTTAGTTGTCTTGGTGGAATATAGTCATATTCAATNGCATAGCCCGGGCGAACAAACTGNGCCTTTTTGAGGGCTGGAATTGTTCTAAGGGCTTCTTTTTGTGTTTTTTCTGGCAAAGAGGTCGAAAAGCCATTGATATATATTTGATCAGCACCAAGCCATTCTGGCTCTAAAAAAAGATGATGAGAGGCTCTTTCGTTAAAGCGAAAAACCTTGTCTTCGATACTAGGACAATACCTTGGGCCAACACCCTTTATTTTTCCTGAAAACATAGCAGACTCTTTAATTTTTTTGTTAATAAGTGTGTGAGTATCTTCGTTTGTGTTTACTAAAAAACAAGTTTCGTTGGTTTTTGAGGGGTTTTTAGAAAAGATAGAAAAAAAAGAAGGGTTTTTATCACCCGGCGCCTTCTCACACAAGTCTAGGTTTATGCTTTTTTTACTTATGCGCGGAGGTGTTCCTGTTTTTAGTCTTCCAGAAAAAAACCCATGATCAATAAGCGACTCTGTAAGGCCGTATGATCCTTTTTCTCCCATTCTTCCTGCCTTATAGTTGTTTATACCTATGTGGATTAGTCCGTTTAAAAATGTTCCACAGGTAATTATAACGGCTCGAGAACTAACGTTTCCATGTTTTTTAAGTTTTAGCCCTTTAATTTGATTGTTTTTACATATAATTTCAGTGGCCTCATCTTCAATTATTTTAATATACTTGCTTTTGTTTATTAGGTTGTTTATGTAAATAGGATATTTTTTTTTATCTACCTGTGCTCTTGTTGCCCATACTGCACGACCCTTTGTTTTGTTTAATGTTTTAAATTGTATGGCGCAAAAATCTGCGGCAACGCCCATTATTCCACCAAGAGCATCTATTTCTTTTACTAAATGGCTTTTTGCAAGCCCTCCAATAGCGGGGTTACATGAAAGCCGACCAACAGCTTCTTTATCTAGAGTTATTATGGAACAACAAACTTTCATTCGGCTTAATGCCATGGCAGCTTCAACCCCCGCGTGCCCACCACCTACAATTAACACATTATTTTCCAACACAAAAACCCTTAAATATATTGTTTATAATTTCGTTTTTATTATTATATCCTTGAAGCTCCTTAAACATATTAAAAGACTCTCTTAAGAATGAGGCTGCAACAGCAAGGTCCTTCGTGATTTCATATGAAACAATTGTTTTTTCAAGTAAAGAGGTCGCCTGTTCAAGAATTTTCTTTTGTCTACTATTAATTAAAAACAAATTATTATCAATAAAGTTTTTTAAATAAACATCCACCTCTTCTTTTATTGTTTTATATACTGCATCAAAACCCTCCCCTGTTTTTGACGAGAGGGAATATGATCCTTTTTCTTTAGAATGTGTTTTTAAATCGCTTTTACTATTAATAAAAATTATTTTTTTGTCTTTTAATAAATCTTTAAAGCTTCCAAAGCTCTTTTGCGGCGAGCGGCTATCAACAAAAAGAACAATGTCTGCCTTTTTTATTGCTCGATATGTTCTGGACACGCCCTTTCTTTCAACAATTTCCTTGGTTTTTCTTATTCCAGCGGTATCAACCAACTCAACATTGATTTTATTTATTACAATTTCTACTTCTATTGTGTCTCTTGTTGTTCCTCTTTTGTTTGTTACAATAGACCGCTCTCTACCTAAAAGACTATTAAAAAGACTAGACTTGCCAACGTTTGTTTTACCGGCCAAAACAATCACAAGACTGCTTTTTTTCTCGCTTGCTAAATACGAATAACTGATAATTTTTTTTATTGAGCTAATTGTTTTTTTTATATTCTCAACATATTCTTTTTGCGATCTAAAATCAATTTCACCTTCATTAAAATCCAACTCGTGCTCCATGTGGGTTAAAATGTTCTGAATTTCTAGGGTTGCTGCAGATGTTTTTCGAGACAAGCTTCCCTTAATATTGTTGATAGAATATAGTGCATCTAAATTATTTCCAGAATCAACAGCAGACTGTATAGACTCCGCCTGCATAAGGTCTATTTTACCGTTTATAAAAGCCCTGTATGTAAATTCTCCAGGAAAAGCCTGTCTAAATGAATGGTTTTCAATACACTCTATTATTTTTTTTACTATTACTGTGCCACCATGGGTAGAAATTTCAAGCATATCTTCACCCGTATAGCTTTTTGGGCCCTTAAAAAAAACAACCATACAGTCATCAACAATCTGTTTGTTGAAATAGGCAGACCTGCGATGAAGAAAATTAGGAGAAGGAGTTTTTGTTTGATTAAACATTTTTTTATATAACAACAAGGAGCTTAAACCCGAACAACGAACAACATTTAAGGCTGATTTACCTGGGATTGTTGCTAGAGCAACAATGTTGTCGCTGGTGTTATACACAAACTATTTTCCCTTAATTGACCTTTGTTGAAAATAATTTAAAAAATTATAGACTGTATAATATAGGTTGAGACCAGAGGGAAAGGAATTAAAAAGAACAAAGAAAAAGCCGGTCATCATATACATCATTGGTTTTGTGTTTTTGTCCATTGTAGCCATGGATAGACGCTGGGTCATAAACATTGATATTCCTAAAAGAAAAGGCAAAAAAGCCACCTGGTTCCCATAAAGAGGCACAGAAAAAGAAAGATCAAAAATAGTGTCCGGCTGAGAAAGATTGTTAATCCAACCAAAGAAGGGGGCGCCCCTAAATTCAATTGTAGATCTAAAAACAATAAACAAAGAAAAAAGCAGAGGCATCTGTATAATCATGGGAAGACAACCACCCAAAGGATTAACCCCCGTCTCCTTGTAAAGCTTTACCATTTCTTGGTTTAGTTTTTGAGAGTCTTTTTTATATTTTTCTTGAATTTTTTTCATTCGAGGTTGAATTTTTTGCATTTTTTGCGTTGATTCAAAGCTTTTTTTGGTCAGGGGACCGGTTACAACCCGAATTAAAAAGGCAAATAAAATTAAAATAATTCCATAGTTTATACCAAGAAGATGTAGTTTTTTTAATAGCCACAACACAGACCTGCTAAATGGCTGAATAGGCAGCCAGCCAAAGTTCATTACCCTGTCTAAATATGTTTTTGAAGATTCAATAATATCAACATCGAGCGGACCAAAAAACTGAGACACAGAAATTTTAGAAGAAGAAAAATCTAGCCCCATTGAATAAACAGGAATAACGCTTTCTTCATTAAGATTAGCAGCTGAAGCAGACAGTGTTCCGCCCAAAGCCTGATCTGATATTAGAGCATTGATAAAATATTTATTTCGTATAGCAACCCAATCGGTTTTTCCACTATAAAAAGCTGGCTTTTCTTTTTCGTCAGCGCTTTGTGGGGAAAAAGAAAGAGAGTTTATTTCTTTTTCCTGTGCAACATAGCCACTTGAGAAGGTAAGTTCTTCAAAAAGATTTTTTTCTGTCGTTTTTATTCCGTCAGCCCAAACAAGAGAAACGTCTTCAGGGGCGCCCGTTAAAAGAAAATCATGTTTTATAATATATTGATTTCCATAAAAAATCATTTTTTTTCTTACAGACTGGCTATTTATCGCGTGTTCCATTATAACTACAAGAGAATCCCCTTCTTGCAAAGAAATGGTTTGTCCCTCATTAATTCTTGGGCTTACTATTTTAAAGGGAACATAAAAAAACTTTTCTTCTGAGGTTTGTAAGCAAGGGCTACAGGGTGTATCTGTTGGAATTGAAAGGCTAAGATTAATGTCTTTTGAATAATTTCCATTAACGTCATAACCACCAAGATATTTATATTGATCGTCTTCAAAAGAATGCATTATAAAATTAAGAATAGACCCGCCGCTTAGATTCGATATTGTGGCGTTATACTTGTCTGTAACAACGAAAAAATTTTGAGTTTCAGCTGCCGCCAGGAGTTGAGGTTTTTTTGTTTCAGGCTGTAAACCAGGATATAAGGGTTTTTGTTTTATGCTTAGCGGCTCGACTTCAACAGCGGGAGCCTGAGAAACATCCTCTTGTTTTTCAGGAACGACACCAATCAATTGTAAATAAAATGGAATTGCCAGCGTTAACAACCCTATAGCAAGCCCTGTTAAAATTGTTCTTTTTGTATCGTTCATTTTATTTTTGTTTTTTGATTAAAAATTCTTGAAATAATTTAAAATGTTTTATTGGATTTTTAATTGTTTTTAATTGTTTTTTTGGTCTAATAAAAACAGCGACTTTATTATTAAGCTGCTTTAATATAAACTGTCTTGCCCTTCTCTTAAAAAGATTCCGCTCAACCGCAGACCCAAGGCGCGTACTAAGACTAAAAACAACTCCTGTTTTTTCAGCGTCAATATATTTAAAAGAGATTTTGTTTGTTGCAAAGGAGTTTGGACTTTTAATGGCGGCAGATATATCAAAAGAGCTTAAAGAGCTTTTCAATCGCTAACCGTTAAGCGTTTTCTTCCCTTTTTTCTTCTTTTTGCCAAAACAGCCTGGCCCGCTTTTGAAGACATGCGCTTTTTAAATCCGTGTGTGTTTTTTCTTTTCCTGTTGCTAAGTCTTATTGTTGTTTTCATTTTATTAAATCCATATTCGTTGTCTATAATTTAGTCAAAAAGACCGACACTACAATAGTAGTATTTAGTTTTTACAAAAAACCTCCGTTTTAATTCCACCCCTAGGACTAAAATCTCCGTGTACTTTGATTTTTTTTGGTTTACACGCAGCCTTAAAGTCTTTTAAAATTTTATTAGTAGCCTCTTCATGAAAAATCCCCAGGTTGCGAAATTTTACAATATATAGTTTTAAAGATTTTAGCTCTACAATTAGTTTGTTTGGCGTATATTTTATATGAATGCAACCAAAATCAGGGAGCCCTGTGCGAGGACAAACACAATTAAACTCAGGAATAGAAACCAAAATAGAATAGTCTTCTTTAGAATTAATATTTTCTACGGTTTCTAAGTCTTTGTAGTTTGGGGTGTCAGACATAATTATTTACAATAAAAAATAAATGAAAGCGAAAAAACAAAAAGCCTACCTTCCGCGTTGAGGCCTTCTTACTTTTTTTCTTCTTTTATGCCTTCTTTTCCACTGTAGAGAGTTTTCAGAGCTAGCATCAACTTTGCTAATTTCTAATTGTTTTTTTTGTAAATAAGACTCAACGGGCGAAACAACCACAACATTATAAGAAGCGGATCTTCCCAAAACAAGCGAAAAACAACAAATAATTAAAACGTTTTTCATAATTTACATACCCCCTGGTATTATTTTTTTACATCTACAATACTAATATATAAACACTAGAATATAAAAAAAAGAAAAAATTTTTTTATTTTCTATCAAGTAAAATAAAATTAGAGCAAACAATTTCGGTGGTTTTCATTTTTTGTCCATCCTTGTTTTCCCAATTGCGTGTTTGTAGCTTACCCTCTATTGATACAAGCTGCCCTTTGCTAAGATTGTTTTGAGCAATTTCAGCGAGCTTATCCCAAATTACAATATTGTGCCACTCAACCTTATCCACACTCTCTCCATCTTTTTGTTTCCAAAATTCGTTGGTTGCTAAAGAAAAAGAGACAACGGGAACACCGGCAGCAGTATATCTAGCCTCAGGGTTTGCGCCAAGCCGCCCAATTAATAAGACCTTGTTTAAACTATTTTTTTGCATGGAATAATTTGGCATTCTTAACCAAAAGAATCAAGCTATTTGTGTGGAATTTTTAAAATAAAAGATGCTCCCCCATTTGGGTTATTAATTATCTTAAGCCTCCCGCCGTGGGAGCTCATGACTTTGTAGCAAATGGAAAGACCAAGGCCAACACCCTCTTTTTTCTTGTGGTCACCGCGAACATACCTTTTGGTTATTGTTTTAAGAAGCTCCTCAGGTAGACCAGGGCCCCTGTCTTTAACCGCAAGGTTAATATGATGTTCCTCTCGGCTGATAAAAATTTTAATTTTTTCTATTTTTTCTGCATATTTATAGGCGTTTTCTAGTAAATTTTTAATTGCAATGGCCATTTTTACCCTATCAACCTTTACAAGGGTTTCAAGAAGCCCCTCAGTGTCAACAACTTCAACATCCCTTACAAAAGTAAGCTCTGAAGCCTGCTTAATTAGCATTGAAATAGTTGACGATTCAATTTTTAGGTTTGTGTATGGCGAGGACATTTGGTCAGATAAAAGAATATTGGTAATAATAGAATCTAAATACAAAATATTTTTATCAATTTTGTTTAGTTTTTCATTCGTTTCGTAAAAAATTTTTTTTGTTTTAGAAATGGTTTGTTCATCAACACCAACTTTCTGCATATCGTCAGCAAGAAGAGTCGACTTTTCTTTTGGTTTTAAAAGGTCAATAAGAAGCCTTATTTTAGATAGCGGTGTTCGGAGCTCGTGACTAACATCAGAAAGCAAGCGCTCTTTTTGCTGCAACAAATCTTTAATTTCACCAACCATTTCATTAAAGTTTTTTGTAAGGACGGCAAGTTCATCGTTTCCTACAACTTTGATCTTTGAGTCCAAATCTCCTTTTTCTAAATCAACAATCCTTTGTCGAAGCAAACTAATGGGCCTTAAAAAGCGCCTTATTAGTTGATATAAAACATATAAAGAAATAAACGCGACAACAACAAAGGGGACAAAGGTGGGAGGGGTGGTTGGCGGAACATCTAGCGTTATTAAATATTTCAAACCATCTTTTTCAACAAAAGTTGCCTGTACAATGTCTTGATTAAATTCAACCTCGCCAAACGAAACATAGTGAGCATATTTTATTTTATGATATTCAGAGTAGTCTTCTGTAGAACTATAGCTTATATAGTTACACAGCTCAACTGGAACAGCGTGATTACTCCAAAACACAAGAGTATCATTAGAGCAATCCATATCATCGTCTGCACTAAAAATCGTACAACGCAACTGTAGGTTTTCAAGTTCGCTTTTAGCATACTTAAGGTTTGGAGGCGATCCCCAGGAATCAACCATTTTATTATATAAATAGGCGTCATGAGCATCTAAAATATCATCTCTTCCCGTATATCGCCAATCTGTAAAAAAATATGTGACTAGAACCAAAGTAAAAGCAGCAAAGATAAATACAATACCAATTCTGCCATATAGAGTTGTAAACCACCACAGGGCTGTCTGTTGAAACCAAGCCTTAAATGGAAGAAGTATTTTTTTCACTTCTCTTTTTGTATTGCAATAAATTTATATCCAACCCCATGGATAGTTTTAATAAATCTAGTTCTTGCAGGGGTTTCTCCCAACTTGTTTCTTAATCTGCTCACAAGAACATCAACAGATCTATCATATGTTTGCCACGTAATACCACGAAGATTTTCTACTAAAAACTCTCTGTCTAGCACCTTGTTGCTGTTGTTTGCAAACAATAAAAGAGCTTCAAACTCAGAAGTAGATAAGGTCACCGTATGACCATCCAAAACAACTTCTTCTTTTAGCTTGTTAATTTCTAGATTATCAAAAGATAAAATATCTACCAGTTCGTTTTGTGAATATACTCGCCTTAAAATAGATTGGATTCTTGCAAGAAGTTCCCTGGGCTCAAAAGGCTTGGCAAGATAATCATCTGCGCCAAGTTCTAAACCAACAACCTTATCCGAAACCTCTCCCTTTGCTGTTAACATAATAACAGGCAAATCCATAGTTTCTCTTATTTTTCTTAAAACCTGGAAACCATCCATCTCAGGCATCATAATATCAAGCAAAACCATATCGGGGGTTTGTTTGCTTAGCGCATCAATCGCCTTAAGGGGATTGTGAAATATTAAGGTTTTATATTTGTGTTCAGATAAAAACTCATCTAATAGTTCTGTTAGCTCTTTATCATCATCAATAATTAATATTGTTGTCATTGTTTAAAGCTCCTTATTACTGAAGTTCAGATTTTATTTTGTTTACCAAGTCAGATGTTTGCTTGTCATTGTTTATTTTTTCTTCTATGGTTTTACATGCATGTATAATTGTTGCATGGTCTCTTTTTCCAAAATGATTTCCAATGTGTACAAGAGAATTGTTTGTAAGCTCTCTGCATAAAAACATTGCAATGTGTCGAGCAAAGACAAGGTCTACTTGTCGACTTTTGCTATAAAGCTTTGCCTCGCTTACCTCTGTTGCCAACGAAACCTTTTTACATATTTCTTTCATTGATATTTTTTTAAAAGCCTTATCCCCCAAAATATCTTGAATAACAGTTTTAGACAGGTTTTTTGTAATGTCTGTATTTGTTAATGACGAAAGAGCTAATATTTTTACCATTGCACCCTCCATCATTCGAATATCATCTGTAAAGGATGCAGCAAGAAACTCTGTTACATCGTACGGTATTTCTAGTTTTTCATTTTCAGCTTTTTTCATTAAGATTGCAATTCTTGTTTCTAGATCAGGAGGCTGGATGTCAACAATAAGGCCCGATTGAAAACGAGAAACAAGACGATCTTTTAGGTTTGTCAATTCATTTGGATGCCTGTCCGTTGTCAATACAATTTGCTTGCCTTGTTGAAACAAATCATTAAATAAATGAAAAAATTGTTCTTGTGTTTGCTCTTTGCTTTGGAAAAACTGCACATCATCTAAAATTAAAATATCTACATTTCTATAATATTGCGTAAACTTTGTTGAGCTATTGTTTTGAATAGATTTAATAAAGTCTAACATAAACTTTTCGCTTGTCACATAAATAACTCTCATTTTAGGTTGAGTTTTTAAAATATGATTACCAATTGCCTGAATTAAATGTGTTTTTCCAAGACCTGGATTACTATAAATAACCAAAGGATTAAAAGGGGTTTGTCCCGGCCCATCAGCAACAGAACTTGCCGCAGCCTTTGCAAATTGATTTCCCTTGCCCTCAATAAAGTTAGAAAAAGTATATCTGCTGTTTAATTGTGAGGCACGATGAAACTTTTTAGGAATAAGAGAATCAACTTTGTTGATTTTTTCTTGATTATCTTCTTCTGGCTGTATTAAAACACTATAATTAATTTTTAAAGATGAGCCAAAAAACTTCTGAATTGCGCTATCGATAGTTTCGCTGTATTTAGACTCTAGCCACTCATAGTGAAAACGATTAGGAACTTGAAGCGTTATTTCATCTCCAGTACACCCTACCATGCTCACAGAATTAAACCACGTTTCAAACGCTTGTTCTGATATAGTACTACCAATGTGGTTCAAGCATTGGTTCCAGAGTTTATTATTGTCGCCAGTTATTTTCATAGGTTATTCACAAGTTATAAACATTAGTTGTAAACTAAGTTAATTTAAAATAATTTAAATAGAAATTTCTAGTTAATAATTTATGAAAACAAACAAATTATATTTAATGTGGATTGTTTTGGTCTTTTTGTGGAACTTTGGTTTTCCTGAAGCAAAGCCTATGTGGGATGTTTTTGTTGCTGTATTACTATCGTTAATTATAAAGACCTTAGAAAAATAGACCAATGAAGCTGTTTTTTATTTTAACAACGGGGTGTATATACTTTCTTTTTATACGTGGGTGGAAAAAAAAGCCACAAGATTTTTATAGAAAAAACAAGCTGTTTGTATGGGGGCATAGAGGCTCTCCCTTAAAGAAAACAGAAAACACGCTTCCATCGTTTCAAAAAGCAATAAAACAAGGGGTGGACGGCATAGAGCTTGATGTCCGCTGTACAAAAGATAGGCGCGCGGTGGTTTTTCATGATCAAGACCTGTATCGCTTGGCTGGAAAAAAGGAAAAAATTAAAGAAATGAACTATGAAGAGCTAAAAACAATTGCTTTTCATGACAACACGACCATTCCCCTGCTAGATGATATTGCAGGCATTGTTCATCAGATTAAATCCTTAAATATAGAGATTAAATCCGACTCGCTTTTTAGTGGATATTCAACAGTCAAACCAGTAATTGAATTTATAAAGAAAAACAACCTGTATAAAAAATGTGTTGTTTCGTGTTTTAATCCTCTTATTTTAATAAAACTTAAAATAAAAAATCCGAGGGTTATAATAGGATATTTATATAATAAAAACGTACCTTTTCATGTCTGGCATAATATATTTTGGATGAGGAGGGTCCAGCCAGATAGTCTGCATATTCATTATAGCCTTATTGACAGCTTGCCAGTGAGGTGGGCGCAAAAACAAAACTTAAAAATAAGTTCTTATACAGTTAATGATAAGGCTGTTTATCAAAACATTAAAACATTAAAGCTTGATGGTATATTTAGTGATAACATTGAATACTTAAAATAGAGTAAATTATTATTATTGACAATGAATAGCGACCAACAAATGTTTGAACATATTCAAGAATTAAAAGAAAAGCATAACGCTGTGATTTTGGCCCACTATTATCAAGAACCAGAAATACAGGACATGGCAGATTTTGTGGGAGACAGCCTAGAATTATCACGCAAGGCTGCTGGAACGAGCGCTGATGTGATTTTGTTTTGTGGCGTACATTTTATGGCTGAAACCGCAAAAATTATTAATCCTTCAAAAAAGGTTATTTTACCCGATATGGACGCAGGCTGCTCATTGTCAGATAGTGCACCACCAGATCAATTTAGAGAGTGGTTAAAACAATTTCCCAATCATGTTGTGATATCATATATTAATTGTTCTGCAGACGTTAAGGCCATGTCTGATATTATATGTACATCAGCGAATGCAAAAAAAGTCATTGAATCAGTACCAAAGGATAAAAAAATTGTTTTTGCACCCGACCGATTATTGGGTCAATACATGGTAAAAGAAACGGGCAGGGAGATGGTCTTATGGAACGGCACCTGTCAAGTACACGAAATTTTTTCTGAAAAGGCGCTGGTAACTCTAAAAGCAAAAAACCCACACGCGTCTGTTTTGGCTCATCCTGAATGCGATGAAAACATTTTAATGCATGCAGATTTTATTGGTTCTACAAGTGCTATTATAAAGTATGTACAAAATGCTGATGAACAAGTGCATATTATTGTTACAGAGCCGGGAGTTATTCATCAAATGCAAAAAAACAATCCAGAAAAAACATTTATTCCCCTTCCAAGCAACACGGGGTGCGCATGCAATGAGTGTCCTCACATGAGGCTAAATACAATAGAAAAAATTATAGATTCTTTAGAGCACCTAAAACATGAAATTACGCTTGATGAAGACATAAGAATTAAAGCACTGAAACCCCTAAATAGAATGTTGGAAATTGTATGACACGATTTAAGCAACACACAGATTTGCCGCCTGAAATTGTTAAAAAAAAACTAAATGAGTTTTTTGCTGAAGATTGTATTGAAAGCGACATTACTACCAGTTCAACTCAAAAAAAAGGCCATGTTGTTAAGGCTGTTTTTGTAGCAAAAGAATCACTTGTGTTTGCTGGTAAAGAGATTATTAATCAAGGGTTTTCAGACTGCACGGTTCATAAAATTGTAAATGATGGAGAAAGCTTGAACAAAGGGGATGTAATTTCAATAATCAGCGGTAATATTGATATAATATTAAAAAAAGAACGAGTTGTTTTAAATATAATTCAACGTTTAAGTGGTATAGCAAGCACCACGTTTAAATTATCACAAATTACTAAAAAATATAATATTGAATTATTGGATACGAGAAAAACAACACCAGGCTTACGGATGTTTGAAAAATTTGCGGTTGCAACAGGAGGGGGGGTTAATCACCGGTTTAGTCTTAAAGATGCGGTGATGATTAAGGACAATCATCTAATTGGTCACCCCAATATTTTAACAGTGACCAAAAGAGCCAAAGCCTTAAATCCCAACAAGGATGTTCAGATTGAGGTTGATACAAGCGATCAACTAGATATTGCGCTTACATCAGAAGCAACCTCCCTTTTATTAGACAACTTTAAACCAGAGGTGCTACCAGGTGTATTAGAAAAAATTAGAAACCACCCCAAGGGAGCCAATATGTATATTGAGTTATCTGGTGGTATTACAGCTGATACACTTCAAGATTTTTGTATCAAAGGAGTTAGTGGAATATCAATGGGCGCTCTTACACATAATATTAAAAGCAAAGATATCAGCCTTGATATAAAATGAAACAGAAAAAAACAGATATTTTAATTATTGGCATTGGTTTGGCTGGTATGACAGCTGCAATTACTGCAGCAAAAAGTGGAAAACAAATTACACTGATAACTAAAACAAATTCATTGCAGTCTGGTAATACGCCGTGGGCACAGGGAGGAATTGTATATAAAGGGCTTAATGATTCCCCTCAAAAATTAAAACAAGATATTTTAAATGCTGGATCTGGGCATTGTTGGGAAGACGCGGTGGACCATTTATGTGAGCAGGGCCCAAATCTTGTAAAAAAAATATTAATAGACAGTCTAAATACGAAGTTTGATAGATTTAATAATAAGCTGAAGCGCGTTGCAGAAGGTGCACACAGCGATTCACGGGTTATTTATAATCAAGATAAAACCGGGCTAAGCATACACCGGTCAGCTTTGAAATACTTACAAAAGCTAGATAATGTAGAAATTTTAACAAATCATACGGCTATTGACTTATTAACATTTTCTCATCACTCAACTGCCTCAACTGATATTTATAAAAAACCAGCATGTTTTGGAGCAATGGTTTTAAATAACAGGAACAATGTAATGCCTATTTTATCTTCAAAAACAATTTTAGCTACTGGTGGCCTTGGTCAATTGTTTATGCATACCACAAACCCAAAGGAGGCTACGGGAGATGGTATTGCAATGGCATGGCGTGCTGGTGCTCGCTGTTTTAACTTACACTATATTCAGTTTCACCCAACCGCGCTTTACCATCCAAGCGGTAGATTTTTAATATCAGAAGCCCTGAGGGGCGAGGGTGGCAAGTTAGTTAATGCAAACAGCGAAGAGTTTATGCAAAACTATCATAAACTTGGAGACTTAGCACCTCGTGACGTTGTTTCTCGTGCAATTCATACCGAAATGATTAAAAATGAAAATGATTGTATGTTTTTGGATATATCACATAGAAAGAGTGACTGGATTCAAAACAGATTTCCAACAATTTATGAACATTGTTTGTTAAAAGGGGTAGATATAACGAAACAGCCCATTCCAGTTGTTCCTGCAGCTCATTACAGCTGTGGAGGAGTAGGTGTAAATTTAGTAGGAAAAACATCACTAAAGCGATTATACGCAGTTGGAGAAATAGCTTGTAGCGGTCTTCATGGAGCTAATCGCTTAGCCAGCACATCCCTTTTAGAGTGTATAGTCTGGGGACATTATGCTGGAAAAGATGCTATAGAAAACAAAGATGATGGAGATTATTTTCCACCAATGGATGAGTGGAAACAAGGAAAAGGACAGGTTGACCCGTCTCGTATTGCTCAAGAGTGGCAAACAATTAAAAGCACCATGTGGAACTTGGGGGGATTAATTAGATCTCAGGAAAAACTACACTCTGCTATGCATATTTTACGCAACTTGCAATCGGACGTAGAAAAATTTTATCAAACAAGTCAGCTGGAAAAAAATATTATTTCTCTTAGAAACGGAGCACAAACAGCGCTGGCTATCATTGCCTCTAGCTTAGAGGCTAGAGAAAGCAAAGGCACTCACTATGTATCAGATAATCAGTAAATAAAATTATCAATTAATCGTACTTCTTTAAAAAATACAGCTGTGCTTACCAGGGTTTTTTTCTTATGAATTTTACTTATTTCATCTAACGTTTCAATGTCTGCAATAGAAATATAGTCTAATTTAAACGCAGCAATAGATTCTATAGACTTAACAAATTCATTTTTTAATAGTTGGCTGTTTTGTTCACCACCATCTAATAGTCTTTTAATTAACATAAGGCTTTGAAAAATTTTACTAGCCTCCTTTTGTTCTTTAACTGACAAGTATGCATTGCGAGAGCTGTGTGCAAGACCATGCTTGTTGCGTATTGTTTTTCCAGATATCAAGGTAATAGAACTTTTATTGTGCTTAATCATTTGTTTTATAATAATAAGTTGCTGAGCATCTTTTTCGCCAAAAACAACATGCGTTGGATTTACAATATTAAATAGTTTATAAACAACCATTGTAACACCTTTAAAAAAATGTGGACGAGTAATTCCTTCTAGTTTATTTGACAGGGGGGTTTCATAAAAGTAATCATCGCTTTTTTTATTATAAATTTCATTTTCAGATGGTATGAAAACCGCATCAATCAACTCCTCTTTTAAGATCTTAATATCCTTGTCAAGCATAGATGGGTATGAGCTGAAGTCTTCACTCTCAGAGAACTGAGTTGGATTTATAAAAATTGAAACAATAGTATAATCACAATTTTTTTTTGCTATTTTTACAAGAGAAAGATGTCCTTGGTGTAGCGCACCCATGGTAGGAACAAAACCAACAGAGCCGAGAGCAGATTTTCTCCAGCTTATACATTCTTCAATAGAATATAATATTTTCATGCTATTTAGTTTCTATGTCTGCTTTATATTTTTTAATAAGGCTTAATACATTGGTATACATATTGTCATATTGCATTGCATGCTTTGGGGGCTTTGAAGCGCTATATCCCAAAACATCATGAAAGACTTGTATTTGACCATCACAGTTTTTTCCAGAACCAATACCAATTGTTGGAATGTCGATTTCTTGAGTAATTTTTTCAGCCAAAGCATCAGGAATACACTCTAAAACAACGCCAAAAGCNCCAGCCTTTTGCAGGGCCACAGAATCTTTGATAATTTTTTGTGCATCTTTTTGAGTTTTNCCCTGTATTTTATANCCAGAAAGTTGGTGATATGATTGGGGTGTTAGGCCAACATGCCCCAACACAGGAATGCCATTGTCAACTAGTGCNCCCACATGCTTAGCAACATGTGTACCCCCTTCAATTTTAACTGCTGAAGCTCTTCCTTTTTTAATAAACAAACCGGCATTTTTTAGCATTTCTTCTATAGAGGGCTGATAAGACAAAAAAGGCATGTCTGCAACAACNAGAGAATNTTTTGNGCCNCTAGTAACAGAGCGAACAATTAAAAGCATTTCTTCCATTGAAACAGGAATAGTGGTNTCATACCCATAAACCATCATAGAGGCGCTATCNCCAACAAGAATNAGTGGAATTTGTGCNTCATCAACAATTTNCGCAGAAGTGTAATCATAGGCCGTTATAGCAGGAAAAGGTTTTTTAGAAAACTTTAAATCTTTAATNTGCTGGATAGTAAATTTAATCAATCTATAATATTGTTTTGTTCATTTAGTCTAATAATTTTTGGTTTATGATTATTTAAATCATCANAATCAATAGAACAATAAGATAAAATAATAACCCTNTCTCCCNTATTAANAAGATGAGCGGCAGCACCATTAATNCAAATNCTTTTAGANCCAGGAGAGTCTGGAATCACATATGTTTCTAATCGCGCCCCATTTGTTATATCTAANACNTGCACCTTTTCATAGTCTTTAATATTNGCGGCTTTCATTAAATCNGAATCTATTGCAATAGANCCCTCGTAGTCNAGGTTTGCATCTGTAACCTTTGCACGGTGAATTTTTGATTTTAATAATTTGATTTGCATAATTTTGATAAATTGAAATATTATATATTTATAATTTACTACAAAAATAAAATTATATTGAAAAAATAGTTATTAAATTTGGATATTTTTAATTAATTTTTTGTGAACTTAGGAGCACCTAATTTCAAAGAAACTATGAACAAAAGCTTCTTATATTTATTTATTTTATTTTTTGCATATCANTGTGCATCACCATCTGNTTCTTCAGAAAAACCAAAAAANTCATTNCAAAACAAGGGCAAAACAGAATACCTNGAAGACCTNACNGGGGGCAATAACTATATACAGGAATCAGTTGATTTAGATTTAAATAAAGAAAATATTTTTATTACAGAGATTCAATCTGAATTACATACCAANAAATCAGAAATTCAAAATCTGAGATCAGTTATTAAATCATTAACTAAACAGCTTGAAAATCAACAAGCAATGACNGGCGCGGAGCTTTGGAATTCTTCGATTGGTATTTATAACCAAGAGGTAATCATGCAAAGCGGAACNATTTATTATGGTAATATTATTTATCAAGATCAGGATTTTGTAACGCTTGAAACATTAATTGGAAAATTAAACATTGATAGAGGCCAAATTGTTAGAGTTATATCACACCAAATTTCCGANGAAGAAGAATCTGTTGGTTTTCCAGATATTGNAATGAATCAAAGNGCAATGAGCGTTGAAGANGGCNCATTATTATATANTAAGCCAGCNGAAGTTATTTTACTGGGAAACATTACATCATATAACGATGAAAATGGCGATACTAAATTATCAGGTAATGTNAAAAACATTGGTGGCAAGAGAGCTGATTTTGTCAAACTAAACATTACTTTATATAGGGACTGGTCTAAAAAACTAGACCCAAAAACATTCTCAGTTTTTGTTAATGGCGAAACACATTATCTAAACCCACAAGACAGCACNATGGTTTCGCTAAATAGTTTAAGTCCAAAATCACAAGCCTCATTTGAGCTGCATGTTCCACAAAACTTTGGAACAGTAATGAGTTGGACCTATAATATTGACTATGAAGAATATGAATAATCAATTTGATTAAAAAATATTTCAATGACTAATAAAANATTCAAATATTTTTTATATGCTCTTTTTATTTTTTCTTTTACATCTTCAGCNTTAACTAATACTCGGGTTGCTTTTTCAAGNCCCGGAACTTTAATTAGAATGCCTTCTTATTATAGTGATAAGACTATTAATGAATATTCCATCGGCCTATCAAATGAAATTATTAACANCAACACATATAACCGATCGCAGTCTATATATGTTCACGGGANGTCTTCTTCNGGNATGCAATATGGGGTTGTATATACCACGCATGCAAAAATTAACAGCCTTGACAACTCTCCTCCNTCAGAAATTTCATTTCATNTCAATAATAGATTTTATGAAACAGAAAACATGTATATCGAGGCGGGTATTAATGATATTTTATTTACATCAGCATCAGAACATGAACTATCTTTGTTTGTTAGTTTGATTAANAAGGGGATCCCNCTAGGTTTAAAAAAACTTTATTTTTTNGAAAGCGGNATGGGCTTTGGATCAGGCAAAATTAATAATGACTCCCANAATTATAACGATGAAATATCGCACAAAGCACGATTTTTTGTTGGTTTAAATTTTAAAACACCCCTTTTAAGNGATAGGGGGGGNGTTGATTTTATGCTAGATTTTGATGGNCAGGGCACACACCTGGGNACAAAAATTCCTGTTAATAAAAAGCTAGATATAAAATTTGCTCTAACAAACTTTCAAAACATGAGNGATTTTAACAAATATAATGATCCTGCTANAGAATCAATTTTTTCAGATANCCCGGGAATTGCGTTAGGCTTAAACTATCTCATTCCATCTAAAACAGATACTCANGCTAAGNTAAATGCAGTTGANNTAGAATTTGAAACAGNTGATGAGGAGTGTGTTATAACACAAACAAAAGAAATGAGCAGCNCCCCNCTATCTTTAGATGCACAATGTAAAGANAAAACATTAAAGCAGTTTGTGAAGGACATTAATAATCATTTTACAGCGCTAAATGATTCTATTAAGGTGATAGAACAAGAAATCGAAGTACATAAAACACAGTTTTTAGAAAATAATTACCAAATAAATATGTTGCAAGATTCTATCAATATGCAATATCTTAAACATCGCATTTCTNAGTCAGAGTTGAATGTTGCGATGAAGCATTTNTCAAAATCNTTGCAATATTTTTATTTAGAAGATTATTTTTTAGCNTTANANGAGGTNGAAGANGTNATNNTGCGATTTCCAATGNTGGCAATTGCATATGCAAGAAAAGGAACAATTTATTATCAAATGGGAGATTTTCAAAANGCAACANTNAACTGGAATCTTGCATTGAAACATGANCCAGAGTATGTAGAAGTACAAAANATGTTATTAAATATTAAAAGAGAAATAGAANNGAANAATTAANNAGGAGATTTATGGATATTGCATCNCTAATTGGTNTAGTATTNGGTATTGTNTTAGTTGTTGGTGCTATGATTCANCAGGCGGGNGATGTTGCAAGCNTAGCNGCNTTTGTGAGTTATGGNAGTCTNATGATTGTGTTNGGTGGCACAATTGCAGCCACAGCGATTGGNTTTNGAGTAAATGAAATTTTACGAGTATTTACATTGGTTAAATTTGTNGTTACAAAACCAAAGTTTGTTTTACATGAACTTGTCCAAGATCTTATCGATGCAGCAGAGGCCTACCGTAAAGGGCCTTCTGAATTAGAAAAATTTACTGAAAATGTTAAAAATCCATTTATTGTAGATGGATTAACGTTTATTGTAAACGGAATTAAATATGATGATTTGAAGGCAATTTTACAACAAAGGGAGAAGTTTAGGTTTAATAGAGAAAACCATGAGTCAGACCTTATGTTAACACTGGGAACTTTTTCTCCAGCCTTTGGAATGATTGGAACTTTAATTGGTTTAGTTTTTATGTTAAACAGCATGGATGGCGGAGCAGATAGCGCCTCTAAAATTGGTCCGTCAATGGGGGTTGCATTGGTAACAACTTTTTATGGCTCTCTTTTTTCGAGCTTAATATTTAATCCATTTGCTGAAAAACTACAATTGCGAAATCGTGAAAACAGGCAGGCCAGTGAATTAATGATTACAGGGCTATTGTTAATTTGGCAGAAGAAACACCCTTTAGATGTTTCTGATATGTTGACATCGTATATTGAACCAAAGGATAGATTTAAATATTTTAATGAGCAAGATTAATGAGTAGTGATTTACAGTTAAATGACGATAGTGTTGAAAAGAAAGAATCGGGCGGTGGTTGGTTAATGACATACGCAGACATGATGACGCTCTTGTTTGCCTTTTTTGTATTATTATATTCAATGTCTTCACCTGATCCCGTTAAAATGTCTCAAGTTCAAGATGCAATGGATGAAGAAAGTTCTCTCAAATCACAAAGTGAAATTAAACAGGATTTTGAAGAAATTATTGAAGAAATGGGCATAGAAAAGTCTACAAATATTATTAGCGACCCAAGAGGAGTTGCCATAGAAATGGATGGAGATATTTGTTTTGGATCAGGTAGTACAAATATTAAAGGAACGCTACAAAAAGTATTGAATGAAGCAGCAAATAAACTATTAATAAATGAGAAAGATTATAGAATGGTTATTATAGAGGGTCATACGGATTCTGATAAAATACCAAAAAAATTACAAAAATTTTATCCAACAAACTGGGAATTATCTGCGGCAAGAGCTTCAAATGTTGTAAATTACTTAATAAGGCAAGGTGTTAATTCTGGAAGATTGCAGGCATCGGGCTATGCTGATAGGTGGCCTGCTGAAGCCTCATGGTTTGATGTAAGAAGTGGGAAAATAACAGATCAAACAATTGCAGAATATAATGTGAGCGAACAGCAAAAACAAAAAAATAGACGCATAAAAATTGTGTTTACTAATAATTAAATGTATTGGGAGCAAATATGAAAAATTTTACTAAAATATTTTTAATGATTTTAATGGTTATGAATTTAAGCCAAAGTCAAAACGCTGAACTAATTAGCCAACAAATTACTATTGAAAACGCTATTAAAAATAAGGTTGATGCTGTAATTAATAAATTTTTAAAACCTAGCGAATATTTAACAATTGTGAATGCCCGATTAGATTTCAAACCATTGTCATTGAAATCGGTTGACCAACAACAATCTCAGGGTACTCAGTCAAGTTCACAGTATTCGGTTATTCCCGGTTTAATGCCAAGCATTCCAACAGAGCAGTCTCTTTATAAACAATCCAATCAATCACAAGACTTAAGCTTTTCTGGTGAAAAATATATTTTGTATCAATTAGAAATTATTATCTATTTAGATGAGTCTGTTTCAACAGGAAGTTTACAAACAAACCTATCTACGGTTGTAATGCAAAATTTAAAAGAAGTTGATTGTGAAAATTGTATCCGATTTGAAACGCTTGAGTTACCAGGGCAAGAGGGTGGCAGTGTTGCAAACGACGCCAACTTACAATCATTGTTGGATGAAATTGATTCTTTAAAAGAAACCATGAGAAATAGTCAGTTGGAGATTAAGGATAGTCAAATTAATGAATTGGAAGACATTAACGCTAAATACCTAGATGAAATTCAAGGTTTTCAAGATCATTTGAAGGAGCAAGATAGAATTAGGCAAGAGGCGGAAGAGCTGCGTATGGCTCGTCTTGAAGAAAATGAGAGAAACTATCGTGCCAAACAAGACTCTTTATATGTTCTCACATCGATTAAGCTAGATGAAGCAGTTAGAGGACGTATTCAATCTGAAGAGACAACTAAAAAAGAATTATTAAATGTTATAAAGATGCAAATTCAAGGGGAAGAAATGGAGGGTGGCGTATCAGATAATACGCAGTCAGATTTATTTACCAAAACCCCATCATCTGGGAAAAGTGGTATGTCGTCACAAATGTGGTTAATGATTTTAATATTAATATTATTGTTGGCAATTTTACTAGTAGTGATTTTAAAAGGAAAACAAACAGTATATTTAAAACCAAAAAATAATAATGAAAATAACTTAGATGCTCAATCATTAAAAACAGACAGCTCAAATCCAGTTGAATTTGTGGCCACACAAGCCAATGAAAATGATGATGTAAAAAAAACTGAATTACAATCATTAAGGCAAAAAGCAGTATCAATGAGTGTGAGCGAAAAAGCTGGAGCCAATCAAATCGTTCAAGATTGGCTGGGTGATACGGAGTCTGAAGAATCGGACGATAATCAAGATAATCAAAAAGAAGAAGAATAATTATGGATATTGACAATATAAATGGTTTAGACAAAGCCGCTGTTCTATTTCAAATATTAGGAGAGTCGTTAGCATTAAGCATGTTTCAAGGTATTTCTGAAGCAGACACATTGCGTATTCGAGTGCGATCACGAGAACTTAGAAACATTCCATTATCTTTAAAAGAAAGTGTTTTAGAAGAATATTATTTTAAAATGATGAGTACTAAATATCATAATTTTGATAAAAATGAAAATAAATTATTTTCATTTTTAATTGAACTTAATGATGAACAGGTCTTTTATTTAATTAATACTGAACCACCCAAAGTAATTGCCCTGACATTAGACCAGTTAGATCCCGCAAGAAAAATGAAAATTATGAATCGCTTTTCTTCACAATTAAAGCACAGCATTATTATGGAACTGGGCAAATTAAATGAAATTCCACTAGAGGGTGTTGTTAGTGTTGCTAAAGAATTGAAAAATAAAATTTCATTTTTACCCAGTCCAAAAGAATTTTCTAGAGGTGGACCAAAAAGCATTGCAAATATATTAAATCAAATGACAATTGATGATGCTGAACAATATCTTGAACAATTGTCCACTGATGACCCTGAATTATATGCAGAGGTAAGGAAACATTTTTTATCCTTTGAAGATTTATTGGATATGCCTGAACATATCATGAAAATATATTGGCGCAATCCAGAGATTGATGTAGATGAACTAAGCAAAGCCTTAAAGGGCTTGGATCAATCGATTGTCGATAATATCTCTGCATATCTTTCTAAGAGGAATCAAAGAAAGTTTGCTGTATATACAGAGCCACTCTCTAAAAGAGACATTGATGCATGCCAACTTTCGTTTGTTGATTTAGCGCGCAAAATGAATGATGCACAAGAAATTAATTTGGCTGATATTTTAGAAGCAACCGATTTAGTAGAATAATTATTTTAGTTTCTATTACCTAAAATTAAATTTACCAAAGCAACAATATCTAATACGTTGATATCCCCATCAGCATTTACATCTGAACATGGGTTGTATTCACCAAATTCACTTAAAATTAAATTAGTAGTTGAAACAATGTCTAGAACATTGACGAGCCCATCTCCATTAGCATCTCCAGACTGACATCCCTCCCCTAACTCCAACTCAAGAGAAATATTCTCTGAACCATCACTAAACCACAATGTTGCGAGATTATATCCAGAGCCAATTTCAGCGCAAAAACTTACTCCTTCAGAATAAAGATGACTATCGGGCGTCATTATAAAGACCATATCATCAACAGCAACATCACTCATTGTAGCTAAATTATTTTCTGCATCAGTATATGTTACGCACAATGTTCCATCTTCATATGCTTCATCAGATAAAATTGGTGCAGTATTTGATGTTTGATTTTGTGTTGTCATAACTAAAACTCCTACATCTGATGTATCTAAAATTTCAGTTGAAATACTTAAGCCACTTAGGCCTGCAGAAATTGTTACACCCACAAGACCAACACCATTATATGAATTTGGCCATGGTCCCCAATCTGAGTCTTCAGTAATAGTACTTAATAGTGATCGTGCATGTAAAGAATTACCAGATAAGTCATAATCAAAATCTGTACTAAGAACACCAAAATCACCAACTTCTCCGCTTAGAAAATCACCTTCTATTTTATATATACCTGGATATAATTGTCCAAAACCACCATTGCCATACGCATATGCATAAGCAACGGGGTTGTCAATATTATCTGGATTGACAATTGCGATTACATATAAATTCCAAGGACCAAAAAAGCCCCCCTCATTACAACAGCTTCCAGCAAGATTTAGAGAAGTATATAACCTGTCATCACTATATGATGCTTTGAGTGTTACAATATCTTGGTCCGCACCCGTTTCGCCGGTATTATCATTTGCTAGTGTAGCTAATAAATTATTAGGGGTTGGCCAAGAATTATTCATGTTATATGGAGATTGTGAAACTGTTGCTTGCCCAAGCTCTAACCCCAGAGCTTCAGAAGCCACAGACCCAGACAAATACCACCAAACACTATTATTAATATTAGGCATGCTTGTTATAGCTCCCCAAGTATTTTCATAACCAGGTGTTCCAATAATATCTACAGATGTATTTTCAGTCCAAGAATTCTGATCATTATCTGATACAAAAACGCTAGCAGTAGCATCGCCACTTACCGCTGATAAACTATCGGACAAATCACAATGAGTGTGAAATGATGGATTGGGTGCAGAAGCACATAAATTAGACAATAGTTCTTCTCTAATATGTGGTGTCATTTGATTAATTGTTTCCTTGCTTTCCATGGCTGTTTCCCAAACTAATTGCATTGATTCTTTAATCATTGCGTTAATCTGACTTTCGCTTGGATATTGATTATTAGCAAGCACAATACTTAACATCATAATTAAAACAAAATTTTTCATATATATTCCTTTAATAATTAATGAAGATAATATAAAACGGTTTGAACAATTTATCCATGTAATAAAATGTTACATGCGAAAAGATGCTTTGGCTGCAGCAAGATATGCAATTGGAATTCTATATGGAGAACAGCTCACATAATCCAAGTTTATTTTATTAAAAAAATAAATTGATTTTGGATCACCGCCATGCTCTCCACAAATTCCAATTTTAATTTTAGGTTTAGATTTTCTTGCTTTCTCCACAGCTATTTTCACTAGCTCGCCTACACCTTGCTGATCAATTGTTTTGAATGGGTCTTCTTTTAATATGTTATTATCAAAATAATTTTGAATAAAACTACCAATATCATCTCTTGAAAAACCAAAGGTTGTTTGAGTTAAATCATTAGTTCCAAATGAAAGAAAATCTGCCTTTGCTGCAATTTTATTTGCAATTAAACATGCCCGAGGTAATTCTATCATTGTTCCAAGCTTGTATTTAAGCTTTATTTTAAATTTTTCATTTAATTTTTTAGCAATTGTTTCTACAGCGAGCTTTTGATTTTCAAATTCTCCCACCGTACTTACCAAGGGAATCATAATTTCTGGTTTTGGATTAACACCCTCTTTGATTAATTTTGCACAAGCTGTAAAAATTGCCTCTACCTGCATTTCTGTAATTTCAGGGAAAGATACAGCTAGTCTACATCCACGATGACCTAGCATAGGATTAATTTCAAATAAATCAATAATTCGATTTGTAATTTCTTTAGATGAAATACTCATGTTCTTTGCTAGAGAATTAATGAGTTTAATATTTTTTTGTGAAGGTAAAAATTCATGTAAAGGCGGGTCAAGTAATCTAATAGTAACTGGATTTGGAGATATTGCTTTTAGCATTTTATAAAAATCATTTTTTTGATATGGCAATAATTCCATAATAGCATTCTTTCTATCAATGTTTGAGCTAGATAGAATCATTTTTTGTACACTTCTTATTCTTTTTTTATCAAAAAACATATGTTCAGTTCGACATAGCCCAATTCCCTGAGCACCTAATTTTTTTGATAAAATAGCATCTTTGGGATTATCAGCATTAGCTCGAATTTTTAATTTTTTAAATTTATTTGTTAAAGACATTAGATTTAAAAATTTTTTATTTTTGAAAAAATTTGATGTAACTAAGTTTAGCTTTTGATCATAAACCAAACCCTCTGTGCTATTAATTGTAAACCAATCACCTTCTTTGTAGGTTGTTTTATTAATAGTTACTGTTTTGCGTTTTAAATCAATATTCAAATTAGAACAGCCTACAATGCACGCCTTGCCCCATCCCCTTGCTACTAAAGCAGCATGTGAGGTCATCCCGCCTTTAGCTGTTATAATGCCCTGTGATACATGCATCCCCTGTACATCTTCTGGTGAGGTTTCATGTCTCACTAATAAAACTTTTTTATTTTTTTTATGCCATTCTTCAGCACGTGAGGCTGTAAATACAATTTGACCACATGCACCGCCAGGACTTGCTGGTAATCCAGATTCTATGGGTTTATTAATCTTTTCTAATTCCGGGTCTACTTTCGGATGCATTATTTCATCTATGTTTTTTGATATAATTCTATCTATTAATTCTTTTTGCGTAATAAGTTTTTCATTATTCATCTCAACGCCAATTTTAATTGCTGCCTCACCCGTTCTTTTTCCTTTTCTTGTTTGTAGCATCCAAAGATTTCCAGATTCAATAGTAAACTCAATATCTTGCATATCTTTGTAATGTTTTTCTAGTTTATTTTTAATTGCAAATAATTTTTTGTAAATATCAGGCCACTTTTTTTGCAGGGTTTCGCTGTTTTTTGATCTATTTGTTTTGCTTGATTCATTAATTGGATTTGGCGTTCTAATACCAGCTACGACATCTTCTCCTTGAGCATTTTTTAACCACTCACCGTAAATCTTATTATTGCCATTGGAAGGGTTCCTTGTAAAAGCAACCCCTGTGGCTGACGTTTCTCCTAAATTGCCAAAGACCATGGTTTGTACATTTACTGCTGTTCCCCAATCATGGGGTATGTTTTCAATATTTCGATATTGAATTGCTCGCTTTCCATTCCATGATTTAAACACTGCTTCGATTGCTCCCCACAATTGTTCTTTACATGAATCTGGAAATTCAATTTTAAAATATTTCTTTATTTCAATCTTAAATTTTTTAATTAAGTATTGTAAATCCTGAGTAGTTAATTCATAATCATTTGTGATATTATTTTTGCGTTTATATTTATCTAAAATATTTTCCAGTTTTTCTCTAATTTGAATATGATTTTTTTGTTCTGCTTTTTCCATAACCACATCTGAATACATCATTATTAGCCTTCTATAAGAATCGTAAACAAAGCGTGAATTTTGAGTTTGTTCAATTAGCGCAGGGATAGTTTTACTTGTTAAACCAATATTTAATACGGTTTCCATCATTCCAGGCATTGATATTTTAGCCCCCGATCTTACTGATAATAATAGCGGGTTTTTTATATCACCAAATCCTTTTGACATAATGTTTTCTACTATTTTCAATGACTTATCAATGCTTTCTTTGATTTTTTTCTTAAGCGATTTTTGTTTTAAAAAAGAAATACAAACAGGGGTAGTAATAGTAAATCCTGGAGGAACAGGAATGTTGAGGCTAGACATTTCAGCTAGATTTGCTCCCTTGCCTCCCAAGATATCAACCTGTGATGCACTGCCCTCATTTATCCCCTGTCCAAATAAATAAACATGTTTGTTCATAAAAGCTCCCCAAATTAATAATTTTCAAAGAATGATTAAATAAAATTTATTAGCTTATTGTAAATGTGTTTTAATAGCATTAATTTTAGTTGAAATATTTAATATTAAACAAGAGAAAAAGATTATGAAAATAGAAAGAATGAACAAAGGTTCTTGGGGTAAGGTAAGAGCCTTTTTTGACATTAGAACTCAGGAAGGACTTGTAGTTAAGGGCTTTAAAATTATAGAAGGTATTAATGGGTTGTTTGTTAGNATGCCAAGCCAAAAGGGTAAAAATCAGCAAGGAGAAGATGAGTATTTTGATACTGTGTGGGTAGAAAAAGAATTGCGCGACCAGTTAAATCAGCTTGCTATTGATGCTTATGGGGGAGATTTTAATAATCCATTATCTGCTTCANCTGAGCAATCAGATGCCCCCTCTAACNCAAGTGTTTCCGAANCAGCNTCAGATACTACAGATNCAAGTCCGGCAACCACAGAAGATGAAATCCCATTTTAATATTGTATGAAGTTTTTATTTTCTTCATTAGGTAAAAAAATTCAAGTTGCAATAACTGGAATTTTATTATCTACATTTCTAGTTTTCCACTTAATTAATAATTTNGTTTTGTTTACAGGTGCAGACAATTTTAATCAAATGGTTTCATTTCTAGAAAGTATAAAGCCAATTATTCGGATTATGGAGNTTGGATTATTAGTTATTATTTTAACACATGTAATTAATGCTATTTATTTAACTGTATCTAACAAAAAAGCAGCTACNAATAGATATACCGGATCACAAGAAACAAGTTCATTAAACTCACGNACAATGATTATATCAGGAACAATAATATTGTTATTTTTTATTATTCACCTTAGATATATATGGTATACATATCAGGCACATTTATTTGCTGATAATGAAACATACTATGATGTTTTATTAAGANATGAAATGGGCTATCTTGGACATACGCCTACAGCAATTTTTTATATTATTGCTATTCTTTTTATTGCTTCTCATTTAAAACATGGAATTCAATCAGCATTAAAAACATTTGGTTTTACTGAAGATTCTAAGTGGAAGATACTTTATGTTGGCTCTGTTTTATTTTGGGGCTTGATACCCTTTGCGTTTATTATGATTGTTGCNGCAATTCAAATTGGCATAATTAGNTAAGACATTNTTTTGTATACANTGNAAAATACTTTGTCTACATATAGATATTATTGTGTAAATTTATATGTATTNTTAATAGAAGATTAAAATATTTTATTGGCATGAGTGAAGTAATCAACAANGAAGAATTTGGTTTTAATGATTTAGAATTTGTTAAATTTTCTGAAAAATATCCTCATATTCCCAAAGGCACTTTTCAAGTAAAAAAAAGAGGAGTCAGTTACTATTGGTATTATACATTAAGCGTCAACACAACAAGCCGCGTAAAATATTTAACAAAAGCGTATATTAGTGATAATAAAATATCGAGCTTTTCATTAGCTTTAAAAAAATTAAAATCTAAATATTTACCCCAAAGTCAAAGCGAGTTTGATTCTCGCATACCACCAGGAGATTTACATAGCAAGTGGACGTCTCATAAATTTAATATGAAACTAGTTAATCCCNCTAATAAGCGTAAATATACTGTGATTGTTGTAGGAACTGGTTTGGCTGGAGCATCTGCAGCAGCAACGATGGCGGAGCTTGGTTATAATGTTTTAGCATTTTCTTATCACGAGTCTCCAAGAAGGGCACATAGTATTGCTGCGCAAGGCGGTATTAATGCGGCTAAAAATTATCAAAATGATGGAGATAGTGTATATCGTTTATTTTATGATACGATTAAAGGTGGAGATTATCGTTCACGTGAAGCTAATGTATATCGTCTTGCCGAATTAAGTGGAAACATTATTGATCAATGTGTTGCTCAAGGAGTGCCATTTGCTCGTGAATATGGAGGACATTTAGATAATAGATCATTTGGCGGAGCGCAGGTGTCTCGTACTTTTTATGCACGAGGACAAACGGGACAACAATTATTGTTAGGTGCATATTCTGCATTAATTAGACAAATGCATTTAAAAAAAGTAAAATTTTTTCCAAGACATGAAATGCTTGATATTGTTAAGGTTGATGGACATGCAAAAGGAATTGTTACAAGAGAGTTAACAACTGGTAAAATTGAATCATTTGCAGCTGACACAGTAATTTTAGCAACAGGCGGATATGGGAATGTGTTTTATTTATCAACAAATGCAATGGCAAGCAATGTCACTGCTTCATGGAGGGCTCATAAACAAGGCGCATATTTTGCTAATCCATGTTTTACACAAATACATCCAACATGTATTCCNGTTAGCAGTGGGCATCAATCTAAGTTAACGTTAATGAGTGAAAGCTTACGAAATGATGGCAGAGTATGGGTACCAAAAGAAAAAAATGATAATAGAGAACCAATAAAAATTCCTGAGGATGAAAGAGATTATTATTTAGAAAGAATTTATCCNTCNTTTGGNAATTTGGTGCCAAGGGATGTGGCATCAAGAAGAGCAAAAGAAATGTGTGATGATGGTCGTGGGGTTGGGAAAACNGGCTTAGCCGTATACCTTGANTTTAAAGATGTTATTGAANGAGAGGGACAAAAATGGGTGTCTGAAAAATATGGAAATTTNTTTGATATGTATCAACAGATTACAGGAGAAAATCCATATGAAACACCAATGATGATATACCCAGCTGTTCATTATACAATGGGCGGATTATGGGTAGATTATAATCTTATGAGCTCAATTCCAGGATTGCATGTCTTGGGTGAGGCAAATTTTTCAGATCATGGNGCCAATAGACTTGGAGCAAGTGCTTTAATGCAAGGATTAGCGGACGGCTATTTTGTTATCCCTTATACTGTTGGAAATTATTTGGCTACACAAAAACCATTTAATGATATTAAAAATAAAGCATTTGAAACCACTGTTCAAAATGTAAAAAATAATATTAAAAATCTATTNTCAATTAAAGGAACAAAAACAGTTGATGATATACANAAAGAATTGGGNAAGGTGATGTGGGATTATGTNGGAATGTCGCGAAGTAANGAAGGNTTNAAAAAAGCCTTAGAATTAATTCCAAAAATCAGAAATGATTTTTATANTAATGTTAACATTCCAGGTTCAAACACAGAGTTTAATCCTGAACTTGAGAAAGCAGGAAGATTGGCTGATTTTATTGATTTGGGTGAATTAATGGCTTTGGATGCTNTAAATAGAGAAGAATCTTGCGGTGGACATTTTAGAGAAGAGCATCAAACTAAAGAAAATGAAGCAAAACGAAATGATGAAGATTTTGCATATGTAGCAGCCTGGGAAAAAACTGATAAAAAACATCAATTACATAAAGANAAATTGAATTTTGAGAATGTTAAGCTTACAACAAGGAGTTATAAATAATGAAGTTAACTCTAAAAGTTTGGAGGCAAAAAAGTGATCAAGANTCTGGAAAGTTTGAAATCCANGAGGTTGATAATGTNTTAGAAGANATGTCATTTTTTGAGATGTTAGATATGTTAAATAATGATTTAATTAAAAACAATCAAATTCCAATTGCCTTTGACCATGATTGCAGAGAAGGAATATGTGGTACTTGCGGAGTAATGATTAATGGTCGTGCACATGGGCCATTAAAAGGAGTTACATCCTG
Source organism: Fidelibacterota bacterium (assembly GCA_002705605.1). Taxonomy (GTDB): domain Bacteria; phylum Fidelibacterota; class Marinisomatia; order SCGC-AAA003-L08; family D37C17. The sequence continues at coordinate 46,821 of PAJD01000024.1, forward strand.
CCAGCTTCATATGCGTTCATTTAAGGATGGTGATACAATTGTTATTGAGCCTTGGCGATCAAAAAGTTTTCCTATTGTTAAAGATTTGGTAGTTAATAGAATGTCTTTTGATCGTATTATGGAATCTGGAGGATATGTNTCAGTTAAAACTGGAGGAGCTCCAGATGCGAATGCAATGCCAATTTTTAAACAGGATGCAGATGAGGCTTTTGATTCTGCTACATGCATTGGTTGCGGGGCNTGTGTTGCAACATGTAAAAATGCATCAGCTATGCTTTTTGTCAGTGCAAAAATTAATCAATATTCTAAACTGCCTCAAGGTCAAGTTGAACATGATAGTCGAGTTAATCATATGATTACTCAAATGGATGATGAAGGATTTGGTTCATGTACAAACACAGGAGCATGCGAAGTAGATTGTCCAAAAGAAATTTCAATTAATAATATTATTAAATTAAACAAATCTTTTCTTAAAAACCTGCTTTCTTAAATGGTTCTAATAATTATTTTTTTAATAGTTTGGGAAATTTATTGGAAAGCACAGGCCTTGTGGATTGCAGCAAACAAAGCACATAAAAATTATTTCATTTTAATTTTAGTTATTAATAGCCTGGGNGCATTGCCTATATATTATTTATATAAGCAAAATTATTTTAAAAAAATTAATTAGTTAAAGAAAAATCGATAGGTATTGTTAACCATATACCAACCTTTTTATCTCTTTGTCTAGCAGGGTACCATCTTGATTTTTTAATNGCTTGGATTGCNGCTTCNTCTAANCCAGTATTAGGTANNCCCTTAACTATTTTTGCTGCAGTAACCATNCCNTTNGTATTTATAAAAGCNCGAACAAANACCTTGCCNTCAATGCCNGCTTCTCTTGCTANTTCAGGATATATTATTAATTCTCCAAGAGGAATTTTNGGNCTTGGGGGNTGATCATATGGAATAAATTTATCTTCTGGNCCATCATCATCAGGNGCAACCCANTCTTCAAAATCTTCNAAATCNGTATCTTCAATTGTAATNTCTTCATCAAAAAATTCATCCTCNGANGCAATGGGNACTGANGGTCNAGCTGGNGGCTCNGGTATTTTCATTTGTTCTGTTTGNGGAATATCAAATGTTTCAATTTCNTCTTGAAANGTGGTAGTGATTTTTTCTGCCTCACCTAAAAATCGNGGGAANAAATAAAATAAAAATGAAATTGANAAAATAACACCAACCGTTACTTCTCGAATTCTTACTGGATAATTTTTTAATAAAGGATCANCTCTCATAATTAATTATTNCCCTTAGTAAGAGTTGAGTAATTTAATTTTAGTGCTTGCGCATTTCTAAGCTGCGTATGAACCTCTGTAATGAGCTGCATTCTGCTTTTGTCATCTGACTTTAATGATACTGTGATTTTTGGATCTTGTGCAATTTTATTTGCCATGACATTCCCAAGATTTTTAATATCAACAATTCTATCATTTACCGATATTAATCCATCCTTGGTAATCCACATGTGTACAGTATGCCTTTTACTTTCTAATTTTTCTATTTTCTCTGCTCTAGGCAAGACAATATCTAGTCCCTCAAATTCTCTCATGACAGTGGTAACCATAAAAAATATTAATAACATAAAAATAATATCAGGAAGAGAGGAAGTAGATATTTCGCTTTTTTGTTTATTTTTTCTGTTTAATTTCATATTTAAAAACTTGGTGGGTTTGCAATAGATATTTTACTTGCATTAGCTTGTTTTAATTGATCTAATACTAAGATATAATCATCATAATTAGTGTTTTTATGTGTAGTAATAGAAAAAATTATATTAGGATTTGATGATATGCGTTTTGAAGCTTTAGCTTTAATTTGGCTTATTTTAGTTGGGTTATCATCCATTAGTACTTTGCCTTTATCATTAACCAAAATACTAATAATATTTTTTCTATTTACCTCTAATTCATTACCCTCTGCAGGCAAAATTAAGCTTATTCCTTTATCCATAGAAATAGTGGTTGTTACTAAAAAGAACACCAACAAAAGAAATGCTATGTCAGACATAGATGACGAATTAATTTCCTGCATTTCTTGTCTTCTAGGTTTATTAAGCATAATTTATTTTTTCTTGGGAGCAGAATTTAAAAGCATTGTTGTGCTTTTTTGCAAAACAACAATTTGATTATCTATAATATACATTACAGCATTTTGTAAAATTTGTAATACAACCGCAACAACTAATCCAAAGGCTGTTGTTAATAATGCAACCGATATACCGCCTGCAACTACAGCTGGAGAAATATCATTAGCCATTTTAATATCATTAAATGCTTGAATCATACCCCAAACAGTTCCCAAGAAACCAAGCATAGGAGCTGTTGCAATACACAAAGAAATCCATGTCATGTTTTTTTCCATAGAAGCCATTTCAATTGCACCAGATTGATCAAGAGCTTTTTCCATTGCCTCTTCACCATCATTTGCTTTTTCTAAGGCAGCTCCACATAAATTTGCAACAGGACCAACGCTTTCAGAACATAGGTTTTTTGCAGCATCTACACCTGATGTTGATAAAGCATTTGAAACATTNACTGCAAACTCTTCATCTGATGCTAAACCTTTAACCAAATGATATAATCTTTCACCAACAAAAACAAAGCCNATTATGAATATAAANAGGATTGGCCACATAAAACCACCCCCATCAACAAATAATTGAACCATATTAATCCTTTCTTATTTATTTTTCCCTAAAACTTCAAGTCAAATCTTATGGATTTTTTATCAAAACACAAAATGAAATTAATCTAAGAGCGATTTTGCTNTTTTAATATTTTCAAGCCCTGTTAAAAATTGGTTATCTTGATTTAACAGAACATGATAGTAATTGTTTTTATCCCATAATGAACTTGCAATTTCTGCTAAAATGCGATTTTCAATATATAGCCAATCTTCTTTAATTTCATTTGTGCTTAAATCTAATGTGTCATCTTCACTTATGACCCAATTAATAAATGTATCCAAATCTATGATTTCTCCTTGATTTTTTACTATGTACTGATTGAATTTTTTAAATGATTGTTCTTTGAAATTTTTATAGTTAGAATCAATCATTTTTGCATATTTAAAAGTTAATCTATTAGGATGAGTTAGTAATTTTTGAGTTGAAGCGGTAAAATCTAACTGTTGAATGCTATAAATATCAGGAGTAATTCCACCACCACCATATACCTTTCTGCCCTTTTTTGTTTTATAAACTGGTTTTTCTGCTAGCAATGAATCTGAGGCTTCTCTATTATCAGTTAGTAAATTATTATAGTATTCATCAACACCATTTTCAAATTCACGCTGTATTAATCGACCTGATGGAGTATAATATTTTGCAACGGTAATTCGCACTGCTGAACCATCATCAAGCATAAATTGTTTTTGTACAAGACCTTTCCCAAAACTAGTTTCACCNACNACAANACCNCTGTCTAAATCTTGAAANGCACCCGANACAATTTCACTTGCACTTGCTGATGAACGATTTATTAAAACAATGACAGGTATTTTTTTATCTGCAAAACTTTTATTCGCATAAAATACTTCGTTAGCATTGTTGATTCGTCCTTTAGTATATAGTATTGTATCATTGGAATTAACAAACATATCTAATATAGAAATTGCTTGATCCATAAGACCACCACCATTATTACGCAAATCTAATATTAAATTATCCATTCCTGATTTCTCAAGCTTAGTATATGCATCATTGACCTCNGTAAAGGTTTGTTGTGCAAATCGATTAACTTTTATATAGCCCGTATTATCATTATATAAAAATGATGCTATAACACTATAAATAGGAATTTTATCTCTTATTAATGTTACTAAAATTGTNTCATCTAGTCCAATTCGTTGAATTGTTATATCAACAGCAGACCCTCGTTCACCTCTTAGTTTTTTAAAAACTTCATCTTGAGTTATTTTATAGGCAGATTCGCCATTAATTTTTACAATTTTATCTCCCCCTACAAGTCCAGCCTTATCTGAAGGTGTACCAGGGATTGGAGATATTACAGTAATATATCCATCTAGAATTGCAAATTCAATCCCAATACCTTCAAACTCACCCTGAAGGCTTTCTTGCATATATTTAAAATCTTCGCTATTGATATATGAAGAATGTGGATCTAATTCATCTAAAAATCCATGTATTGCGCCATCTAGGATGTTGCTAAGATCGACTTCATCTACATAATAGTTTTCAACCAATTTTATGATATATGATAAACTTTTTAATTTTGCTAGTGTATTACTATTGCTAAATGAAAGAAAAATAAGACATGTTGCAATTGTAATAAATATTATGATTATTTTTTTATAGTTTTTCATATACTAAAATTACATGATATTTTTTTATTTCAGAAGAGTTTGTATTTGAAAATTTTTATTGTATTTTTGAGGTTCGGGGAGATAAAAATTTTATGAAAAACATTATCAGTATTAAGGGTGCAAGAGCTAATAATTTAAATAATATTAGTCTCAAGATTCCAAGAAATCAATTTATTGTTATTACTGGCTTATCTGGATCAGGGAAATCATCATTAGCATTTGATACGCTATATGCTGAAGGTCAAAGGAGATATGTGGAGTCGCTATCTTCATATGCTCGACAGTTTTTAGGCATTATGGGTAAACCTGATGTAGACCAAATTGAAGGATTATCTCCCGCTATTTCAATCGAACAAAAATCTAAAAGTCGTAATCCCAGATCAACGGTTGGTACAGTAACTGAAATTTATGATTATTTACGATTATTGTATGCCAGAATTGGAATACAGCATTGCCCTAAATGTAAAAATAAAATTTCTAAACAAACAGTTCAGCAGATTGTAGATAATATTCTTCTATTACCAAAAGATAGTAAGTTTTTTGTTTTAGCTCCTGTAGTAAAACTACAAAAAGGAACACATAAAGAATTGTTAAACAATTTTTTAAAAGAAGGATTTATGAGATGTAGGATTAACAATGAGAATGTTGATTTAAAACAAATTCCTCAATTAAATAAAAATAAAAAACATACTATTGATTTAATGATTGATAGATTAGCCAACTCATCAGATATTATTGAGCGATTAACAAGTGCTGTTGAATTAGCATTGAAAATAAGTAATGGTTCGGTAAAAATTTTAACTTTAGACAATAATGAGTTTTACTATAATGCTAATTTAGCATGCATTAATTGTAATCTAAATTTTGATGAACTAGAGCCTAGGCATTTTTCATTTAATTCTCCAGAGGGTGCCTGTGATAATTGCGATGGATTAGGGACAAATTTATTAATAGATCCAGATCGTATTGTTTCCAATATGAATATTAGTATTAATAAAGGATGTATTGTACCTCTTGGAGAGCCACCATGGAATACATGGTTTAATCATTCAATTTATGATTTATGTAAACAGTATCAATTTAATATTAATGATCCCTGGAAAATAATTCCAGCAGAAGCGAAAAAAATTATTTTATTTGGTACTGGATCNCAATCTAAGCGTAGAAAAACAAAATTTAAAGGAGAAGTAGATGTTTCTTTTGAAGGCGTTATTCCTCATTTGCATCGGCGATACTTGCAAACTCAATCTGGATATATAAGAGATTGGATTGAAAAATTTATGACTAAGCAGAATTGTCAACAATGTCATGGGCAAAGATTAAAACAGAATAATTTGTCTGTTTTAATTAGCAAATATAACATATCATCTATTTGTGAATTATCGATAGAAGATACAATCCAATTTTTAAAAAAATTAAAACTTAAAAGCAAACATCAAGAAATTTCAAAAAGCATTATATCTGAAATTACATCTAGGTTAGAATTTTTAAATGATGTTGGCTTGGGATATTTAACTTTACAACGTAGTGCCGCAACATTGTCTGGAGGAGAGTCTCAAAGAATTCGTTTGGCAACACAAATAGGCTCAAAATTGATGGGTGTGATGTATATATTAGATGAACCTTCAATTGGTTTACACCCAAAAGATAATGATAAATTAATTAAGACATTAATTCACTTAAAAAATTTAGGTAATACAGTCATAGTAGTGGAGCATGATGCAGAAACAATGAAATCAGCCGACTGGATTATTGATTTGGGTCCAGGTGCTGGTGTACATGGCGGTAATATTGTTTATGAGGGAACTTATAGTCGTATCATTAAGGATAAAAAATCTATTACAGGACAATATCTATCAAATTCAAAACAAATTAATATTATAAAAAAACATAAAAGAGGTAATAATAAATTTATATTGTTAAAAGGAGCTCAAGGCAATAACCTTAAAAAAGTAAATGTAAAATTACCATTAAATAATTTTATTTGTATTACGGGAGTTTCTGGTTCAGGGAAATCATCGTTAATCAATCAAACATTATATCCATGTTTATCAAAGCAGTATTTTTCAAGCAATATTAAGCCTCTAAAATATAATAGTATTGAAGGTTTATCATACCTAGATAAAGTAATTGATATTAATCAGATGCCAATTGGCAAAACACCCAGATCTAACCCTGCAACATATACTGGTGTATTTGGTGAAATTAGAGAATTACTATCTAATGTATCAGAATCTAAAATTAGAGGCTATAAAGCTGGGCGTTTTTCATTTAATGTAAAGGGAGGAAGATGTGAAGCTTGTCAAGGTATGGGCTTAGTAAAAGTTGAAATGCATTTTTTACCTGATATGTATATTAAATGTGATCAATGTAATGGTAAGCGATTTAATCGAGAAACATTACAAATTAAATATAATGGAAAAAATGTTAATGAAATTTTAGAGATGTCTGTTGAAAAGGCNATTATTTTTTATAAAAATCACAAAACAATATCAAGAAAATTAAATGCATTATTTGATGTAGGCCTTGGTTATATAAAACTTGGTCAACAGGCAACTAGTTTATCTGGAGGAGAATCACAGCGGATAAAATTAGCGAAAGAATTATCTAAAGTTAATACTGGTAAAACAATATACATTTTAGATGAACCAACGACAGGNCTTCATTTTCAAGATATTCAACTTTTATTAACAGTATTACATGACTTAACAGACAAGGGTAATACGGTAATTGTTATTGAGCATAATTTAGATGTAATTAAAACTGCAGATTGGATTATTGATTTAGGACCTGAGGGCGGTGCAAAGGGAGGCCAGATTATTGCTGAGGGAAAACCTGAACAATTAATTAAAAGCCCNAATTCTTATACAGGTAAATTTTTAAAAAATAATTTCTAATGATTGATAAACGAATATACTCTCCGGATTGGCCCGATTTAAATGCTTATAACCAAGTAATAAAAAAAATTAATCAATATCCATCATTAGTTTATCCTGATGAAATTATTAGATTGAAAAATAACCTAAAGCAAGTTGCAAAAGGAAATCAGTTTGTAATTCAAGGCGGAGATTGTGCAGAAACATTTAATGATTTTAATACGAACCTTATTAAAAATAAATTAAAAATTTTACTTCAAATGTCCGCAATTATTGAGTTTACATCTAATATAAAGGTTATTAATATAGGTCGAATTGCTGGTCAATACTTTAAGCCAAGATCTAACCTATCTGAAAAAAGAGGAAAGATTGTTTTGCCAGCATATCAAGGAGACGGAATTAATTCAATTGATTTTAGTGACTCTAAAAGAACACCTAATCCAGATAATTTAATNAAAGCGTATCATCATTCTGCNGCAACAATGAATCTTATTCGNACATTNATTATGACNGGATTTACNAAGATTGAAAATATATCNNTATGGAATCGTGATTTAATTAATNAATCTAAGCTTGGAATTAAATATAATAAAATTGTTAAAGAAATTGAAGGAGCTTTAGATTTTGTNATGGCATCNTCTAATGTAAAAAATAAAGATNATTATTTAAATAATTTATANACNTCTCATGAATCTCTTCTTTTGGATTATGAAAAAATATTTATAAAANANTNTAANGATTATCANTTTTGTTGNTCAAGTCANATGGTNTGGATNGGAGATNGNACAAGANTAATTAATGGTNAGCATTTAAANTTTGCTTCTAAATTAGATAATCCTNTTGGAATTAAAATTGGNCCAAGTATTAAAATAGATGATATAAATAAAATATGTTCAATNGTCAATTCTAAGAATGAAAAAGGTAAATTAATTTTTATTGTTAGATTAGGTGAAAAAAATATTGAAAAAATTCTTCCAAAAATTATTAAAAAAGTAAAATATTATGGGGATGAAATTGTTTGGTTTTGTGATCCGATGCATGGAAATACAGTAAAATCTCAGAATGGGTATAAGACAAGAGATTTTAAAACAATTATTAATGAATTAGAATCATTTTTTAATATCCACAATAGCGAGAAAACAATTCCTGGCGGCGTCCATATTGAGCTAACCGGAGAAAATGTTACGGAATGCTTGGGTGGCATTAATGATATACAGGATAAAGATTTAGATCTGCGTTATGAAACTGCGTGTGATCCAAGATTAAATAATGAACAAAGTTTAGAAATAGCATTTTTAATATCAAAATTAATTAAACAAAGGAAAAATAATGGGGAATAAAAAAATTCATATTAAAGGTTATGGTGATGATTTAACAATTAATAATGTTAGAGTAGGAGATTTGTCTCCGAATGATCATGAGCAAATTGAAAAAAAACATGGGGGTAACAATTATAGCCCNCTAGAAGATGTTGTTGTATCTCATGTTAAAGATTCCTCCACATTAATTTGTAGAAAACCAGGAGAAACAGAGATTGAAAAGTACGTAGAATCAGAACTTTTAGATGGCTTGTGTTGTTATTCTGCTGTGAATCAAGGTCAGTTAAATCAAACGATTGTTGATGCTGTGATACACCATTTATCAGAAGAAAAATTACCAACTGTGCCAAGATCTATTCGTCATAAATATATGAGTGCTTTTTTATTAGCCGTTTCATCCTTTACAAACATGGATAGAGTTGTACCAAAAGTTGCAGGCGTTGAATCCTGGGAGTTAACATTTAAATTATGTAGAAGATGGGGTTATGATGTTAAAAAAATACCACAAGATAAGGCTATTATTGTTGGTGCAACAGGAAACTTTCATGGAAGATCTGTAGCTGCTGTTTCCATGTCTGATGATCCAGATGCAAAAAAATCATTTGGACCTTTTGTTCCAGGGATTGAATTGGTTCCATTTAATAATTTAGAAGCATTGGAAGAATTGTTTGATAAAAAAGGAGAGTATATTGCCGCATATTCTGTTGAACCTATACAGGGTGAGGCTGGCGTAATTGTTCCAGATGATAATTATTGGCCTGAAGTATCTAAACTATGTAAGAAGCATAATATTTTATTGGCATTTGATGAGGTTCAAACTGGATATGGAAGAACAGGTAAAAACTTTGCTCATCAACTATATAATGTAAAGCCGGACTTAATGGGGTGTGGAAAAGCAACTGGAGGAGGCATTCTACCTATATCTTTTGTAGCTGGCAGAGATGATGTTATAGGTACCCTGACACCAGGTTCTGAAGGTTCAACATTTGGAGGATATCCACTTGCTTCTGTTGTAGGTATTTATGCAATCAAAGCATTGGTTGAACAAAATTTAGCTGATAATGCTTTGGTGAGAGGTCAGCAGTTAATGGATGGATTAAATATTATTAAAAATGATTTTCCTGATAAAATTAAAGAAGTTCGGGGCAAAGGATTATTAACAGCATTTGAAATGTTTGATGAACCAAATTTAGATGGTCATCATATTTCAGTTGCGTTATTAAATCAGGGCATATATGCTAAAGAAACACATCACACAACAATTAGGTTAGCTCCAGCTTTGACAATCGATGAATCACAAGTGAATAATTTACTTGATGGTGTAAGAACTGTTGTGAAAGAATTATAATAGATTTTAATCATAGAAATTGTTTAATTTATAATAATGTTTCGATATCTATATATTATTTTAGTATTATTTTTATTTTCCTGTAAAAGTGATGGAGAATTATCAATGGAAAGAGGTATCCATTATTATGATTGGAAAATGTATAATGAAGCAATTTTAGAATTTAATAAATCAAAATTCCATTATATGTCTAAAAGTAATAAATCATATGAAGATATTAAACTGTTAGCTCAAACTCACTACAACCTTGCTATTACATATTCAAAATTAGGAATGTTTGAAAAAGCATTGTCAGATGCAAATTATGCGTTTAATCTAATTCCCAATAAAGAGTATCGTGAAATTATAGGTTTGATTCAAAAAGAAATAAAATAATTATTATTTTTGATAAACGATTTTACCATTTACAATAGTATATAAAATTTCAATATCTAAAATATTTTTAGAATCTATAGATAGGATATCATCAGAAATAATTGTCAGATCTCCATTATAACCGCTAGCAATTTGTCCTTGATATTTTTCATTAAAACTTCCATATGCTCCCCATTTAGTAAGCATGTTTAGAGCATCATTAGAGTGAACTTTTTCTTGAGGCTGGAAACCTCCTTCAGGTAATAAACTATGATTTTGTCTTGTAACAGCTGCATAAAATTCAAACAATGGGTTGCCAGTTTCTATAGGGCAGTCAGATCCTCCTGGAATTTTCAATCCTAAATTAATAAAAGATTGCCATCTTGAGATTAATTTCAAACGATGATTGCCAATTCTTTCAGGCAACCAATGCATATCGCTTGTACAATGAGAGGGTTGCATTGAAGGGACTATATTATATTTTTTAAATTTAATCATATCTTCATCTGAAACCATTTGGGCATGTTCAATCCTCCATCTTTGATCATTATTTTCACCTAATATTGAAGCATAATGATCTAATACATAAGTATTTCCTCTATCACCAATTGCATGTGTATTTAACTGATAATTATTTTTATAACATAACTGTGCAAGATTTTTAAATTCTTCTTTACTAATTAATATTAAACCACAATTGTGCGCATCATCAGAATATGGTTCATGCAATGCTGCGCCTCGACTTCCAAGAGCGCCATCTATAAATGCTTTGACGGACCTGATAGTTAAATATTCATTTTTATAATGACCATTTTGAAAAAAATCATTTAATAAATTTTGATCATTCCCAGCAAGCATTCCATAACAACGAAGTGGTAATTTATTTTCTTGTATTAATTCTTGGATAGCCTCAACAATAGTGCGATCTTGCCATGCATCATGAACCGTTGTAATGCCCATTTGTATTGCTTTTTTTGCTGCTAATAAAATCCAATCTTTAACATTTTTTTTACTTTCTTTTGGTAGAAAAGATTTAAATGGATTCATAGNATTATCAATTAATATGCAATCATTAATAATTTNTCCACCANCAATTTNATTTAATTNAGATATTGTTTNACCAGTTTTTTTAATAGCGATAGAATTTACCCNGGCNGCNTGACCATCAATTCTTGTTAAATAAATNGGCTGNTGAATATCTAAAGAATCTAAANAACTTGTTTTTGGAAANGTTTTATNNGNCCATAAATTTTGGTCCCAACCAAATCCNAGTATCCANTCATTNGGATTNGNGNTGCGTGCATATNTTTGNANTNANNTGATNATTTCATCAANTGATTTAACATTTTTCAAATCTAATAGATTAAGTCTTTTNCCAAAATTTTTTANATGAAAATGAGAATCNATAAAACCTGGAATTACTGTTGCTCCTTTTAAATCAATTGTATTAAAATTTTTATTAANATCNTTAATTAATGATATTTTNCCATTATTNATTGACAATGATTTTATCCTTGGATATTTATCATTTAATGTAATTATGTTACCATTAATAAGATTAATTGAATTCATAGCATAAATTTAATGTTTTATCAATTAATATTAATTAATTTATTCTACTAATTAATATTTTAAATATGATTGATTTAAGAAGCGACACCGTNACATTNCCATCAAATGATATGAAAAAATTTATCATTGATTCTCCNTTGGGAGATGATGTGTATGGTGAAGACCCATCAGTAAATNTNTTGCAAAANAAAATTGCTANAATATTCAATAAAGAGGCTGCATTATTTGTGCCTTCTGGAACNATGGCAAATTTAATTGCAGTTCTTACACACTGTAATCGAGGGGATGAGGTTATANTGGGAGATAAATCACATATTTTTTATTATGAGGCTGGAGGAATTTCTGCTTTTGGTGGAATTCACTCNCACCAATTAAAAAACAATGATNATGGCACAATTAATATCAATGATATTAAAACAAGTATTCGTGCACTTGGNAATGATCACTTTCCAAAAACTAAATTAATTTGTTTAGAAAANACACACAANGCNTGTTATGGATCACCATTAAATNCTGANTATTTTCATGATGTNAAAAAAGTTGCTAATAANCATGATTTATCNATCCATTTAGATGGAGCACGAATATTTAATGCAGCTATTGCTCTTAATAAANCAGTCGATGAATTAACAAAAGATTGCGATACTATATCATGTTGTTTATCTAAAGGATTNTCTGCTCCAGTTGGTTCAGTANTTTTGGGCANTAAANCTTTTATATTAAAAGCAAAGCATATGAGAAAAGCTCTTGGTGGTGGAATGAGACAGGCTGGNTTAATCGCAGCAGGAGNAATATTTAGCCTAGAGAATATGATAGATAGAATTGCAGATGATCATGTAAATGCAAAAGAATTAGCATATGAATTACATAAAATAAAGACAATTTCNATTAACCCAGAACAAGTGTATACCAACATTNTTTTTATTTATAATAAAAATACTNAAATTTCAAATAAGCAATTATTAAATGAATTAGAAAAAAATAATATAAAAATTGATTACAAAGGAAATAGTAAATTTAGACTTGTTACACATTCTGGATTTAAAAAACGTGATATCAATNCAGTAGTAAANGTTTTTAAAGAAATATTAAAGGATTAATTAATGTCAAAAAGTGTTACCCCNAAAAGTAAAGATTATTCTAAATGGTATACTGATGTTATTACTAAAGCAGANCTTGCTGATTATGGCCCAGTAAAAGGAACAATGATTATTAGACCCTATGGGTTTAAGATTTGGGAAAATATTAAAAGTATTTTTGATAATGAGTTTAAAAAAACAGACCATACAAATGCATATTTCCCGTTATTTATTCCTAAATCATTTTTAAATAAAGAGGCAGAGCACGTTGAAGGATTTGCAAAAGAATGTGCAATTGTAACTCACTCTAGATTGAAAGTTGATGATGAAGGCTCTTTAAGTCCTGACCCTAATTCTAAATTAGATGAAGAAGTAATTGTAAGGCCAACGAGTGAAACAATTATATGGTCAATGTATCAAAAATGGATAAAATCTTATNGAGATTTACCGATATTAATTAATCAATGGGCAAATGTTGTAAGGTGGGAAATGAGAACGCGATTATTTTTGAGAACTAGTGAATTCTTGTGGCAAGAAGGTCATACAGCACATGCGACAGAAAAAGAAGCAATTGATGAAACGCATAAAATTTTAAATATTTATCAAGATGTAGTGGAAAATTATATGGGAATTCCCTTAACTATAGGTAAAAAATCTGAAAGTGAAAAATTTGCAGGNGCTGTTGAAACATTTTCTATCGAAGCTATGATGGGTGATAAAAAAGCATTACAAGCTGGCACATCACATTATCTAGGACAAAATTTTTCNAAAGCATTTAATGTAAAATTTCAAGATACAGATAATAAAGAAAAGNATGTCTATGCAACAAGCTGGGGAGTCAGNACACGTTTAATTGGTGCACTCATTATGGTACATGGAGATGATAAGGGATTACGACTTCCTCCAAAAATTGCTCCAATTCAAATTGTTATTGTCCCTATTTATAAATCAGATGATGATTTGAATCANATTAAAGCATATGTTCAATCAATTTTAGATTATATGGAAAAAAATCAAGTATCATGTTATTTTGATACAAGAGATAAACTATCTCCCGGGTTTAAGTTTAATGAATGGGAAATGAAGGGTGTCCCATTAAGAATTGAAATAGGTATGCGTGATTTAAATGATAAAGTATTAACAATTGCTCAGCGTGATAATAATGAAAAATCAACAATAAAAATAAATGAAGCTAACCCATTTCTAATTAAAAAATTAGAAGAGATACAGCTATCTTTATATCAAGAAGCTTTAGATTTNAAAAATAAAAATACTTATNAANCAGATAATTATACTGAGTTTAAACAGATTATTGAAACAGGTGGATTTGTTGAGTGTGGATGGGATGGTAAAAANGATACAGANTNAAAAATAAAACAAGATACAAATGCCACAATACGATGTATTCCATTTGAACAAAAAAATAATTTAAAATGTATTTATACTCAAAAACCTGCAAAATATAGTGTTGTGTTTGCAAAAGCTTATTAAATGTGATNTGTTCTACAAATGCAATTGTTTTAAATAATACAAANTTTAGTGACTCTAGCCTAATTTGTAATCTATACTCAAAAGACTATGGAAAATTAAGCATTATTGCAAAAGGAGTTAGAAAATTAAAAAATTTAAATGGTGCAATACTACAACCATTGAATCANATTCATTTAATCTACTATTATAAATCNAAGAGAAATATCCAAACTTATAAAGAAGCCTCTATTGTTCAAAAATATGATAATATTGCAAACAACTATGATAAAATTATATTAAGCTCCGTAATGCTNGATATAATTAATTACTCTAGNATAGAAGATAATCCGTGTGATATTATCTTTCGTTTAATTAATAAAAGTTTAGAAAAAATAAATTCCTCTAATTCAGCTAATATAGTTTATTATTTTATTTTTTTTAATATTCAGTTATTAATATATCTNGGATATAAACCATTAATTAAAAAATGCTACAATTGTAATCAAATTTTAAAAACTGGTTTTTTCAATCATGCATCCGGACAGCTAGAGTGTTNAAAGTGNACTAATAGTAAAACAAAAATAAATTACGATTCGATTCAATTGATTGATCAATTGTTNAATACGCATATAGATAAAATTGATAGNCTCTTNAAATTAGATGAAAATGCATTAAAGAATATCAATAAATATTTTTTTCATTATATATTACATCATATTCCAAATATGAAAAAAAGTAAAGCGTACATGAATTATAANCAAAAAATATGATTAGGTTTGATACCAATAATTATGAATTTAATAAGTCAAGTGATATTGGANTATATATTATTCATGGTTTTTCTAATACAACNTATGAAGTAAAAGAGTTAGCTGAATTTCTCGGTAATCAAGGNTTNCATACTATCGCAAATAATTTGCCTGGTCACGGAACAACACCANAAGAATGTAATCGTGTCAGATATCAGATGTGGCTTGAGNATGTTACGCAAGATCTTGCAAATTTAATTTCTGTATCAAAAAAAACATATGTTATAGGGTGTAGTATGGGNGCAGATTTAGCTCTTTATTTATCATCGATNTTTCCAATNAATGGTTGTGTTGTNGGNGGNACCGTNTTAAAATTTAANAATCCNNTTACNATACATTTACTTATNCCATTATTATGTAAANTTNTAAAATTTTCAAAAAAAGAAATTAAAAATAANACNACTANAAAATATTATGGATATACATCNTATCCATTAATTGCACTAAATGAAATGCGAAAATTGACTAATATNATTAGAAAAAAATTACCGAAAGTCAGAGTTCCTCTGCTGATTATNCANTCTTATGCAGANAGANTATCNTTAATTGAAAATGTTGATTTAGTTTATAATCGAACAAAGTCAANCAGTAAAGAAAAGTTCTTTGTTAAAAATGCACATCATAATTTGTTTGATGAAAATNAGGACCAGCAAAAAATATTTAANAAAATTTTAAATTTTATAANTAAACATTAAATTTAAAAAATATTATATCNCCATCTTGAATAATATANTCTTTNCCTTCTTGACGAATTTTTCCNGCACTTTTGATATCTTGTTCAGATTGATACTGCTCTAAATCTTCCACAGTATAAATTTCTGCTTTAATAAAACCTCTTTGGAAATCTGTATGGATTACACCCGCTGCCTCAGGTGCTGTAGACCCCTTATTAATTGTCCATGCTTTAATTTCTTGTTGTCCAGCTGTGAAAAATGTTTCTAACCCCAATAGACTATAGCAAGATAAAATTAATTGATCAAGACCTGAAGATTTTAAATTATAAATAGCAAGAAAGTCTTTCTGCTCATCTAATTGTAAATTGGATATTTCCATTTCTATATTTCCACACAATCTCAAAGATTCAGAATTGTTTTCTTTTGAGAAAATTTTAACTTTATTAGAAAAATCATCTTCTGATTTCCCAATATTATCTTCATCTACATTAGATAAATAAATAACAGGTTTTTTTGTCAATAAAAATAAAGATGAAATAAATTCATTTTCAGGTTCATTAAATGAAATATTTTTAACCATCATACCATCATTCAGGTGAGTGTATGTTTTATTTAATACATCCAGTTCAAATTTTGCTTGTTTATCTCCGGATTTAACAATTTTTTGCTTCTTGCTTATTTGTTTTTCAACAGAATCTAAATCTTTAATAATTAACTCCGTTTCAATAATTCCGATATCTCTAATAGGATTAATATCTCCCTCAACATGCGTGATATCATCATTTTCAAAACACCTAACAACGTGTACAACAATATCAACATTTCTAATGTGTGATAAAAATTGATTGCCTAAACCCTCTCCTTGGCTTGCTCCCTTCACTAACCCTGCAATATCAACAAATTCAATTGATGTGGGAATAATTTTATCTGTTGGAATATACTTATTGATAATATTTAATCGCTTATCTTTAACAAGAACAGAGCCAACATTCGGATCAATAGTACAAAACGGATAATTATTAGCGGGAATTTTAGCATTAGTTAATGCATTAAAAATTGTTGATTTTCCAACATTCGGTAATCCTATTATGCCAACTTTCATAAATTTGTCCAATTTTGTTTCTTTAATTTAAAACAGTCTACTATTTTATAGTTAGTATATAATGTTTAATTTAATAATATAATATATGAGGAATATCAGATGAATAATTGGGCAGTAATTTTAGGTGCATCAAGTGGCATAGGACGAGAATGTGCNATAGAANTAGCAAANAATAAAATTAATATCTTTGGTGTTTATTTAAGAAAACCAAANGATTATATTCAAGAATTAGAGGANGAGATTAAATCATATGGNGTAAACGTTATTTATAAAAAAATNAATGCTGCTAATGAATCTAATAGATTGAGATGCAATGAAAGANCTCCAATCAATTAAAAATATTAATGTTAAAGCTTTTATTCATTCATTNGCATTTGGAACCTTGAAACCAATGATTGATAAAGATCCAACAAATCAATTAAAACAAAAACAAATTGAAATGACAACNGATGTTATGTCTCATTCATTAATTTATTGGNCTCAAGATTTATTTAATAATAAACTGCTCAATGAAAATTCTCAGATTATATCTATGACTAGTGCTGGTGGCAATAAACAATGGANCAATTATGGTGCTGTTTCATTAGCAAAGTCTTCTTTAGAATCAGCAACAAGACAATTAGCTCTTGAACTTGCACCATTCAAAATTGCCTGNAATTCTCTTGAAGCTGGCGTNACAATAACNGCTGCATTAGAAAAAATNCCAGGATTTCAATCTATGATTGATAGAACATTNAAATTAAATCCACATAAAAGATTAACCACACCTNAAGATATTGCCAATGCTGTTGTTATGCTATGTTTGCATAATTCGAGTTGGATTACTGGAAATACAATTAAAGTTGATGGTGGTGAAAACTTAACNAATTAANAATATTTAAAGGGAAATATGGATTATAGAAAACTTGGTAATTCAGGATTAAAAGTAAGCGAATTGTCCTTTGGATCTTGGGTTACTTTTGTAAATCAACTCAATCAAAAAAGTGCTATGGAATGTATGTCCTATGCTTATGATCAAGGTGTTAATTTCTTTGATAATGCTGAGGCATATGCTTCAGGAGAATCAGAAGTTTTAATGGGCAATATATTAAAAAAATTGAATTGGAATCGAGATACATATATAGTTTCTAGNAAGGCTTTTTGGGGTGGAGAAATGCCTACACAACGAGGNCTTTCTAAAAAACATATTCATGATGCATGTAACGCTGCTCTTACAAGACTAAAAGTTGATTATTTAGATCTTTTTTTCTGNCATAGACCTGATCCAGATACACCAATTATTGAAACCGTATATGCTATGAATGATTTATTGCACCANGGTAANATAATGTATTGGGGAACATCAGAATGGAGTGCTAAAGAAATCAAAGAAGCCTTTTTATGTGCTGAAAAATATAATTTACGAGGACCATCAATGGAACAGCCTCAATATAATATATTATACAGAGAAAGATTTGAAAAAGAATATAAAAATATTTTTAAAAAATATCAAATTGGNTCTACTATATGGTCACCACTAGCATCNGGNTTGCTTACCGGCAAATACAATGAAGGNATACCTAATAAATCCAGATTTAAAGTAAAGGGATANGAATGGCTTTCAGAGTCAATGAAAGAAGTAGATTTTACAAAGATTAAAAAAATAGTGAATCTTTCTAAAAAATTAAATATTAAACCTTCGCAGCTAGCAATTCTATGGTGCTTAAAAAATAAGAATGTTTCTACAGTTATNATTGGTGCATCTAAGCTATCTCAATTAAAAGAAAATTTAAAATCGATTAATTATTCTGAAATAATGACAGATGAAATAATGAATAANATTAATAATTATTAATTATTAATATTTAAAGTATCTAAAAAATTATCATTAATATTTGTATGGTCTAGCATTTTNCCTTCTTTNAATTCAAAAACTCTAGTAGCAAGTGATGATATAAATTCTCTATCNTGACTAGAAAAGATAAGCGTGCCTTCATATTGACTTAATGCAGAATTAAGAGACTCTATTGATTCNATATCTAAGTGATTNGTTGGCTCATCCATAATAATAATATTGGGATTTTGTAAAATNAANTTACCAAATAGCATGCGTCTTTTTTCACCNCCAGATAATATTTTTATAGATTTATTAATATCNTCTTTAGAAAATAATAATCTCCCNANTATGGATCTTATTTTTTGTTCNCTCTCAATAGTATCTGTCCATTGACTCATCCAGTCAATNAGGGTTGATTCCGAATCAATNTTTTCATCTTCGTCTTGTGCAAAAAANCCAATNTTAGCATTTAATGACCAAGTGATTTTCCCAGAATCTTTTTTTTGTTTATCTACAATGCAATTTAATAAAGTCGATTTNCCTATTCCATTCGAACCTAAAACTGCTATGCGTTCTCCAACTTCAACAGAAAAATTAATTTTATTTAAAACTGTTAAATCATCGTATTTTTTTGACAAATTTTTTACATCTAGAACATCACTGTATATTTTTTTCTTTTGTTCAAAACGAATAAAAGGATAAACACGGCTTGATTTTGCGATGTCTTCTAATTTTATTTTATCAATAAGATTAGCACGTGATGTTGCTTGTTTAGCCTTTGAGGCATTAGCAGAAAATCGNCTTACAAATGATTTAAGCTCATCAATTTGAGCTTTTTTCTTTTTATTTTCATCTAATAATTTTTGTCTAGCCTGGGTTGCAGCAATCATAAATTCATCATAATTTCCAGGATACAAACGAATCTCTCCATAATCNAAATCTGCTATATGAGAACAAATATTATTAAGAAATTTTCTATCGTGTGATATNATAATCATGGTACTGTTACTTTTCTTAAGAATATTTTCTAACCAACTAATAGTTCCTAAATCTAAATTATTTGTTGGCTCATCAAGTAACAATATATCNGGGTTTCCAAACAATGCTTGTGCAAGCAANACCCTGAGTTTTAATCCAGGNGCAAGTGAGCTCATTGTTTTTTCATGAAATTNTAATGGAATACCTAGTCCTATTAATAATTTATTTGCATCAACTTCTGCGGTATAACCTCCTAANTCAGAAAATTGAATTTCTAAATCTGCAACCTTAATACTTTCTTCTTCGCTCATTTCACTCAAATTATAAATTCTTTCACGTTCTTGNTTAATATCCCATAATTTTTTATGTCCCATTATAACACAGTCTATAATTTGTATTTTTTCATANGCATATTGATTTTGTTTTAATGTNGCAACCCGCTTGTTAGAGTCGATTTTTATACTTCCTGATGATGACTCTATATCACCNGATAATATTTTCATAAAAGTTGATTTACCTGAACCATTTGCACCAATAAGACCATACTTATTNCCTTTTGAAAAAGTAATATTAATACCTTCAAACAAAGGTGATGAGCCNAATTGTTTTGAAATATTATTAGTTGTTATCATNTGTTATTTTTTGANTANATAAGGTTCTATATAAAGTGAATTAATGTATTAATAATTATTTTTTATTAAATACAGACATTCTATTTTTTGCTCTTTGAAGTGATTGATTTGCTCGTTCAAAGTCTTGTGTTTTATCACCCAATCGTTCTTTAGCTTTTTTGTAAGATTCTTCAGCACGTTTATTATCAATGTTTTTTGACTCTTCAAATGTTTCTAATAGTAATTGGACACCNTTAGATTGTATATCAGTGAAACCACCACTCGTTGAAAAATATAATTCNTTCCCCTCAATATTAATTTTTANCTCACCAATATCTANGGCAATAATTGCATTGGCATGATTTGCTTCTATCCCAATCAACCCATCTAAACCNGGGATTCTTAAATATGAAATATTTTCAAATGTATGCGTACTTGTTGGTGTAATAATATCTAGATGAAATGTNTTCATTATTTTTTCATAGATTTAGCTTT
Organism: Fidelibacterota bacterium; assembly: GCA_002705605.1. Classification (GTDB taxonomy): domain Bacteria; phylum Fidelibacterota; class Marinisomatia; order SCGC-AAA003-L08; family D37C17. Next base: position 67,692 of record PAJD01000024.1, read on the forward strand.
ATCAAANACTTCATCAATTGTACCAACATACATAAATGCATTTTCTGGTAATTCATCGCAATCACCTTTTAGAATTGCTTCAAATCCTGCAATTGTATCTTCNAATGAAACATATCTTCCAGGTGTTCCTGTAAATTGTTCTGCAACAAAAAATGGCTGTGATAAGAATTTTTGCATTCTTCTTGCTCTATGAACGGTTTGTTTATCTTCATCAGANAATTCATCCATACCNAAAATTGCAATAATATCTTTNAGCTCATTATANTTTTGTAGAATTTTTTGTACNGATCTNGCTGTATTATAATGTCTATCACCAATTACTCTAGGATCTAGAATTCTTGANGATGATGCTAATGGATCAACTGCTGGATANATACCAAGTTCAGCAATTTTTCTTTCAAGTACAGATGTTGCATCTAAGTGAGCAAATGCNGTAGCAGGNGCAGGATCAGTTAAATCATCNGCAGGCACATATACAGCTTGNACTGATGTNACTGAACCATTTTTTGTTGATGTAATACGTTCTTGTAAATCACCCATTTCTGTACCAAGAGTTGGTTGGTATCCAACCGCAGAAGGCATACGACCTAANAGTGCTGAAACTTCAGANCCTGCTTGAGTAAATCTGAAGATATTATCAACAAACAGAAGAACATCTTTTCCTTCTTCATCTCTNAAGTATTCTGCCATTGATAATGCACTTAATGCAACNCTAAGNCTTGCACCNGGGGGTTCGCTCATNTGACCAAAAACCATCGCTGTTTTATCAATAACTCCAGATTCAGTCATTTCNCTATATAAATCATTTCCTTCTCNAGTTCTTTCTCCAACNCCTGCAAATACAGAATAACCACCATGCTCAGTNGCAATATTTCTTATTAATTCTTGAATTAAAACTGTTTTTCCAACACCTGCACCACCAAAAAGTCCAGTTTTTCCTCCTTTAGTGTAAGGTTCCATTAAATCAACAACCTTAATACCNGTCACTAAAACTTCAGCTTCAGTTGTAAGATCTTCATGTTTAGGAGCAGGNCTATGGATAGGGTATTTTTTATCACTAGAGATTTTATCTTTNCCATCAATAGTATTACCTATCACATCAAATAGTCTACCAAGNACANTTTCACCAACAGGAACAGAAATTGGTTCTCCNAAATCTTTTACAGCATGTCCTCGCACCAAGCCATCTGTTGTATCCATAGCTACTGTTCTNACNNTAGANTCTCCNAAATGTTGAGCAACTTCCAAGATGAGATTGTCAGTATCATTTCTTTCAATTTCAAGAGCATTTAAAATTTCTGGAAGATTTCCATCTGGAAACTCCACATCAACAACAGCTCCCATAATTTGTGATATTTTACCCTGCATAATAGTATAGTTCCTTTCTTTAATTTGATAAAGCTTCTGCACCACCTACAATTTCAAGCATTTCTGTAGTAATAGCAGTTTGTCTAGCTTTGTTAAATTCTAAATTTAATTCACTAATCATTTCTTTTGCATTTTCGGTTGCATTTTCCATTGCAAGCATTCTCGCAGCTTGCTCACTTGCAAATGATTCTAATAAAAATTGCCATATTTGAGTATTAAAATATTTTGGTACAAGTGATTTAATAATTTCAATTTTTGATGGTTCATAAATCATATCTGTTATATCTGAATGTTCGTCATTTTTTTCAAATTCAATAGGTAAAATTTGATTAGTCAATACTTCTTGTGAGCCTGCATTTTTAAAATAGTTGTAAACAACATTTACTTGGTCTACTTTATTGTTTAAAAAATATTCAATAATATTTTGTCCAATATTAATTGCTTTGTTATAGTTTAAATCTATCCATAAATCTTCATAATATTTTTCAACATTAAAATTACGCTTTGAAAAATATTCAAATCCTTTTTTACCAATACAAAAAAGCAAAGCATTTTCTTTTCCTACAGCATTAACTGCATTTTCAGTGTTTTTAATTATATTAGAATTAAAAGATCCAGCTAATCCTCTATCAGCCGTAATAACAACAAAACCATATTTAGTCGTTGTCGTTGGTTTATTTAGCAAGGGTAATAACGCGTTGTCTACATCATTCATAAGATTACTGATTAAGTCTTTAATTCTATTAGAATATGGTCGTCCTTTTTCCATATTTTCCTGAGATTTTCTAAGCTTAGCAGCGGCTACCATCTTCATAGCTTTTGTAACCTTTTGAATACTTGTTACAGATTTAATTTGTGATCTTATGTTTTTTAAATTTGCCATTAGCTATTAAATGTTTTTGTAAATGAATCTAATGCACCTTGTAGTTCCTTTTCATTGGCATCATCTAGTTTACCTGATGATGCAATATTATCAAGCATCCCTTGATTATTTGCGGATAAATATTCAACTAATTCTTTTTCATAGTTACTAATATTTTCAATTTCAACATTATCAAGATAACCTTTAACTCCCGCATATAGAATAGAAATTTGGTTAGCAACAGACATAGGAACGTATTGATTCTGTTTTAAAATTTCAACCATAATTTTACCACGGTTCAATTGTTGTAATGTTGANTCATCTAAATCAGAACCAAACTTAGCAAAAGCTTCAAGTTCTCTAAATTGAGCTAAGTCAAGCCTTAGAGTNCCTGCAATAGATTTCATTGCTTTAGTTTGTGCAGCACCACCAACNCTAGACACAGANATTCCAACATCAACAGCAGGNCGAACTCCAGCATTAAATATATCAGAGTCTAAGAATATTTGCCCATCTGTAATAGAAATTACATTTGTTGGTATATAAGCAGAAACATCACCTTCTTGTGTCTCTATAACAGGTAAAGCAGTTAAAGANCCACCACCTAAATCGTCACTAAGCTTGCTAGCTCTTTCTAGTAGTCTGCTATGTANATAGAANACATCTCCAGGATATGCTTCTCTTCCTGGNGGTCTTCTTAATAAAAGAGACATTTGTCTGTATGCACTTGCTTGTTTTGTCAAATCATCATATACAATTAAAGCATGCTTACTNTTGTCCCTAAAATATTCNCCCATTGATGCACCAGCATAAGGNGCAATATATTGCATTGGAGCTGGATCAGANGCATTNGCTGCAACTACAATTGTATATTCCATAGCACCAGCTTTTTCNAGTTCATTNACAACTCTTGCAACTGTTGATGCTTTTTGACCTATAGCAACATAAATACAATACACAGGATTTCCTNNTTTAAAAGCATCTNTTTGATTTATAATTGTATCGATAGCAATNGCNGTTTTTCCAGTTTGTCTATCACCAATAATAAGTTCTCTTTGACCNCTGCCAATTGGNATCATNCTATCAATACTTTTTAATCCAGTTTGTAATGGTTCAACAACNGGNTGACGTTGCATTACACCNAATGCTTTACGTTCAATTTGGTAAGAATTTTTAGCANTAATAGCACCCTTACCATCTAGNGGTTGNCCTAATGGATTTACAACTCTTCCTAATAATTCTTCTCCAACTGGAACTTCAACAATTTTTCCNGTTCTTTTAGCAGTATCACCTTCTTTTACTAAGCTAGAGTTTCCAAATAATACAATTCCCACATTATCTGTTTCAAGATTAAGAGCCATACCAAAAACATTNTTTGGTAACTCAACNAANTCNGAGCTCATTATGNTTTCTAATCCACTAACTCTTGCAACTCCATCACCAACATATGTTATTTCACCAACTTCAGAAACATCAATNTCAACATTGTGGTTTTGTAATTGTTCTTTTAATAAAGATACTATTTCATCTGTTTTAAAATCCATTATTACTCCTGATTACATATTATGTAAAGTTTTTTTTAATTTATTTATTTGATAACTTATAGAATTATCAAATATGTTGTTACCAACTCGNAATTTCATTCCACCAATGATATTAGGATCAGCAATATTATTTACAGAAGGAGAATTATTTAATATTCCATCTATTTTTTGTGAAAGAGAATTTAATTCTTCTTCACTTAATTTGGTTGCTGTAATAATATCTACTTTATTAATACCTAAGTGAGATTCACTTAAATGATTAAATTTTGATATAATATTTAATAAATCATTTGAGTGATTATTATTTATAATAATATTTAAAAATTCTAAGGTTAATGANCTTAGNGAGCTTAATGCATTATTTATNATGACAGCTTTTTTATTTAAATCAATTTTTTTTGTAATAAATATTAATCTAAAAGTAGATGTCTTTTTAAATAAATAGGCAACCAATTGCAATTCTTTTTTAACTGTTAAAACNGTATTTGCTTTCACAGAAACATCAAGAATTGATTTTGCATATTTGTAACTATTATACATTATTAATTAGCTCGCTTAAATTCATCAACTGTTTCTTCAATCATTTTTTTATTATCATCATTATTTAAATTACGNTTTATAACTTTTTCAGAGGCNTCTAGNGCAATATCAACAACNGTNCTTTTAATTTCATTTAAAGCTTTTTGCTTTTCNGCATCAATTTGTTCCTTTGCTTTATTAAGCATGTTATCATATTGNTCTTTTCCATCTGNTTCAAGTTTTTGTTTTAATTTATCTCCAGCTTCNCTTGCTTTGCTTACTATATCTTGAGCTTCATTCCTTGCCTCTTGTAATACTTTTTCATTTTTTTCAGCTTGGACTTCAGCTTCAGCTGTTACTTTTTCAGCTTTTGATAAAGACTCTTCAATTTGTTTTGCTCGTGCATCTAATGCGTCCATAAGCGGACCCCAAGCTTTCCATTTTAGAACAAAAAGCAATACTAAAAANGTTGCAATTGTCCATAANGTTAAGCCTGTATTAGGCATNAGCCANTCATTAATCCANCTTCCTCCTCCTTCACCAGCAAAAAGATTATTNAATATGGTGATATAAATAAAATATTTNAATTTATTCATATAAGCTTTATCCTACTACTGCAAGAATGCAAACAACTAGAGCGATAATAGCAACACCTTCAAGTAGAAATAATGGCAAGTTTACTGCACCACTAATATCTTTAGCTGCTTCTGGTTGTCTTGCAATCGCATTTGCTGCGGCTGATGCAAACATCCCTATCCCAACTGCTGCTCCAATAACAATCATCCCAGCACCTAATGGTGCGAATGCTGCGCCTGGATTAGCTGCAAATACTGAAGATATTCCAATCATACCTAGTGTTGTTTTTCTTAATATCGACATTTTTATTCTCCTTTTGTTATTTAATGATCTGCGTGAATTGCCATGCCAATAAAAACACATGACAAAAGTGTAAATACATAAGCTTGTACTAAGCTTACAATAATTTCTAAGCCATAAATTGCTGTATTTAATAAAATAGCAATAAAACCTGCAAAAAATCCAATTGGATAATTAAAAGCGTTTGGATCCGCTTGTCCTATAATACCATTACCCAATATTATTGGTAATGCAAAAATAGCCACCATTCCAATATGTCCAGCAGTCATGTTGGCACCAAGTCTCATAATTAAAGCAAAGGGTTTAACAAACATTCCAATAATTTCAATTGGAATTAAAATAATTAGTACAGGTGCAGGGACGCCACTAGGAACCATATTTTTCCAATGACCAATAAATCCATGTTTTTTTACACCAGCAACTATAATAGCAAAAAATGTAATAGTTGCCAGACCCAAGGTAACACCAAAATTACCTGTTGCAGTAGAACCACCACCACCACCAATTTTAATAAATTCAAAAAATGGAATTAATCCTAATAAATTGCATGTTAAAATAAATACAAAAAAAGTCATCGCAACTGGCGTCCAAGTTTTTGTATATTTTTTTCCAAGATTAGGAATAACTATTTCTTTATTTATAAAGTCTAGCAATATTTCAAAAATTTGAGATAAACCTGAAGGTTTTGCATTAATGTTTTTTCTATACTTATTAGTTGCTAATAATGATAATAATATTGTGACTAAAGCTGATATTAGCAACATAATTATATGTTTAGAGATTTGGAGTCCATACATATCCACTGATTTTGAATCAGCAACGTGATGTAAAATAGCATCGCCCCAACCAGTGAATTCTCCAGAAGCACCTAATAATGCTGACATTAGTGTTATGATAAAAATAGAAATTTTATTTATTTTTGTCATTAGTTAAATATTTTTTTTGACTTATTATACCTTCAATAATATGAAAAATTGTAAAATTCAAATACCCTGAAATAATAAATTGTTTATAATTCGAGATACTTAAATTAAAAATAAAAAAGTAAATAAACATCGAAATAAATGATAATTTTAAAATAAATATTAATGCATGATTAGAAAAATAATTTTTAGATAATTTTATTTTTAAATAATAAAAAAATATTATATTTATTATACAAAACAAGGATATCAGAAAATTAAAAATTATTATCATTTGTTAATTTGTTTATACATCTCGTAAAGACCAATAATCGAACCTAAAATTAAGAAAACGATTAACCAAACTGGATTATCAAATTTGTTTTTTAAAAAAAATCCAATTATTCCAAACAATAGAATTGATCCTAGGATTGTTGATGAGACACTAATCGCTTTTTGTAGATTTTTATTAAACTTGTTCATTGGCAGTGTTGAAACTGCTAGGGTTTGAAGTTGTACTTTTATATTTTTCTTGCTGAACCATACTACACATCCCATCAAATCTTGCGCCTTCTTCTAGTGTAATAATCGCTGCTTTTAAATCACCCTTTAGATGTGCATCTTTTTTTAGAGTAACTTTAGATTCAATAATGAGATTTCCTTGAACGACACCGCTGATTGATGCATTTTTAGATACAATATTGCCATTGACTTTAGAGTTGTTTGCGGAAATAATATCACCATCAGATTTAACATCACCATTGATTGTTCCATAAATTAATAAATCTCCATTAACAGAAACATTTCCATCAATTTCCATTTCTGGACCTATAATAGAGCTAATATTATTGTTCATGTTCTTCAATAGAGACATCATTTAATTTATAATCTTTAATAAAATCACGCGGGTCAAGTATATGATTATTTTTCCATATTTCAAAATGTAAATGTGGACCGTTACTATTTCCTGTTTGTCCTACATAGCCAATTATTTGATTAGTTAATACATAATCTCGTTCATTTACTGCAGATTTTTCTAAGTGTGAATAAACTGAATAGTAATTATTGGGATGAGAGATAATAATGGTATTACCATAATCATTTAAAGTGTTTGAAAATACAACCATTCCTTCTTGAGCGGGCATAACAGGGCTATTTTTTTTAGCTGCTATATCAATTCCATTATGATCTTTACTGTGTTCATGAAGACCTTTTGTAACTATCCCATCTACTGGTTTATTATTAGGAATTAAATCAAGATGTTGTTTGATTGCTTGATTATTAACAATTAACGAATCCAAATTAATTAGTTGAAATAAATCATCTACTTCATTTTTATAATTATACATCTTGTTATAATCATTTTGTTTAACGTGAGGCGATATAAATCGAAATAGTCCAAACATAGAAAACAATAATATACTTATTAGAAAAAATGATAAAGTATATAGTGTGATTTTATTTATTGATAATGAATAATTTTTTTGTGTACTATTATTTAAGATAATAATATTAAAGTTTTTTTTCATTCGTAATTTGTTCTATTATTTTATTAAGATTTTTTTTTGAGTTAAAATTGATTTCAATTTTTCCCGAATTCTTTGATTTGAATTTAATTTTTACATTAGTATCAAAATAAGCAGTTAATTTTTTTTCTTTCGGATTAATTTTTGTATTTATAATCTTTTGTTTGTTTTGTGGATTATTTATTTTTTTTATTAATAATTCAGTATCTCTTACACTTAGATTTTTATCAATAATCTTTTTATGCACAGCATTAATTGATGATTTATTTTTTAGACTTAACAATGTCCTCGCATGTCCATATTCAATTTCTCGATTCTTTAAACTTTCCTGAATATTATCAGGTAGTTTTAAGAGTCTCATTTTATTTGCAATCTCTGATCTGCTTTTAGATATTTTTTTAGCAATTTCTGATTGGTTAAAATTGTATTTATTTTTTAATAATAAATATCCTTCTGCCTCTTCCATTGAGTTTAAATTGGCTCTTTGAATATTTTCTATGAGTGCTAATTCCATCATTTCAAAATTGTCATTAATTTTTAAAATGTATGCTGGTATAGTGGTTAGCTTAATTGTTTTTGCAGCTCTAAACCGCCTTTCTCCTGCGATTATTTCAAAGCTACCATTATCATTTTTTCTAACAGAAATAGGCTGAATAATCCCTTTTTCTTTTATTGATTCAATCAAACTATTTAGTTGTTGTTCATCAAAATTTTTTCTAGGTTGATTTTTATTTGGAACAATGTTGTTTATGGGTAGCTCCGGGTTAAATTCTTCTGATTCAACATTGGAATTGTAATTTTTAATTAATGCGCCTAATCCTTTGCCTAATACTTTAGTCATTATTTTGTAATATTTCTGAAACTAAATTCATGTAGTTTTGTGACCCAGTGGATGAAGCATCATATAATATAATAGGCTTACCATGACTAGGAGCCTCACCTAGTTTTACATTTCTATTTATTAAAGTTTTATAAACTTTATCTCCAAAATAATCTTGAACTTCTTTGAGTACTTGTTGAGATAGATTTAATCTTGAATCAAACATGGTAATCAATATCCCTTCAATTTTCAAATTAGAGTTAAGGTTTTTTTGTACTAATCTTATAGTATTTAATAGTTGCGATAACCCATCTAATGCATAATATTCACATTGTATTGGAATTATAATAGAATCGCTAGCTGTTAATGCATTAATAGTGAGTAGCCCAAGAGATGGTGGGCAGTCAATAATAACATATTTATATTTACCTGTTATGTTTTGTATAATTTGTTTTAATATAGTTTCTCTAGTAAACATACTAACTAATTCTATTTCTGCCCCAGCTAACTTTGATTCTGATGGAATAATATCAAGAAAATCGATATCAGTTTTATATATTGCATTATTAATGTTTTTATTATTTATTAATAAATCATAAATCGAAAGCTTTTTATTAGAAATTCCTATTCCAGTTGATGCGTTTGCTTGTGGATCCATATCAATTAATAAAACGGGTGTTTCTGTAATTGCTAAAAATGATGCAATATTTACAGCGGAGGTTGTTTTTCCCACACCACCTTTTTGATTTAATACTGCAATAGTTTTTGTTTTAAATGATTTCATTTTAATAAAATAATATTTTAAAATTTATAATTTGATATATTTTTATACAATATTCCCAATTTTAAAAGAAAATGTTTTATCTATGTAAAAAATTACTCTTAAATTTAAGTAACTAAAAACTGTAATTGAATATTAATATACATATAATTCCCTAAATGTTAGATAATTTAAAATTAAGATGGCTGGTTATTGTTTGCACTTTAGCGGGCTCACTATACTATATTTATCCATCTGTTGATTATTATGTATTTAATAATTTATCTAAACAGAAAGAAAGTTTAAATTTGGGTTTAGATTTAAAAGGTGGTTTAAATATCATTCTAGAACTTGATGATTATTTATTTTTAAAACGACTTTCTAAAAAAAACTTATCAAAACAATCAAAAAATAAATTTAATGAGATATTGAAAAATGCTCAAGAAAATGCAAATAATAATAATACTCAATTAATTAAAGAACTTGAGATTTATAGCAAATCTAACAATATAAAATTAAATAAATATTTTTCCAATTTATCTAAATCATCTGATAATTATCAAGTGATTCAAGAGATAAATAGTCAGCATGACTATGCTATGCAAAGTATTTTGGATGTTATGAGAAATAGAATTGAAGATCATGATCAATATGGACTAGGAGAACCAAGTATTCAGAAATTGGGTGACAATCGCCTGGTAGTAGAATTAGCTGGTGTTTCAGATATATCAAAAGCAAAAAAATATATTCAACGTACAGCAGATTTTGAATTATCTCTAGTTAAAAGTCAAAATCAATTAACAGATATTATTATGAAAATACAAAGCTATATTGATTCTAACATGGATAGTAGTATATTGATTGATAGCCTTATGATTCCTGATGGTGGTTCTGAGGGATACTTAGTTAATTCAGAAAATGTCCAAGTAATAAAAAATTTACTTAAATTAGATGCAATAAATGATCTTATAAAATCTAATAGTAAAATTGTTTGGGATAATAAATCTTTAGCATATTATAATCAGGATAATCAATATGTTGAATATCAAAAATTATATTTAGTTTCTTCAAATCCTGCAATTTCTGGGGGTATGATACAGACGCCTAAAGCTGTTGTTGCTGATATGGGTAATAATAATGCGGGACAATGGGTTGTTAATTTAGATATGAATAAAGAAGGAAGAAAAAAATGGAGTAAATTTACTGGAGCTAATATTAATAGACAGGTTGCTATTATATTAGATGATTTAGTTTTTATGGCTCCATTCATTAGAGATAAAATATCTTCTGGTAGTACGCAGATTAGTGGATTTGAAAGCATGGAAGAAGCTAAGGATATTGCCAGTGTATTAAAAGCTGGGGAGTTACCTGCACCTATATCTATTGTGCAAACTAATTATGTTGGCCCATCATTAGGAAAAGACTCAATCAATGATGGTGGAAAATCCATGATTATTGGCTTGATTTTAGTGCTTATATTTATGTTATTATATTATAAAGGCTCTGGTTTAATTGCAAATATGGCAGTTGTTTGTAATATTATTATTGTGTTTGGAGTTTTATATACGATGAATGCTGTTTTAACATTGCCTGGCATTGCGGGATTATTATTAACAATAGGAATGTCAGTAGATGCTAATGTTATTATTTTTGAACGTATTAAAGAGGAAATTAATTCAAAAACGCCCAATTATGCTGCTATAAAAAATGGATACAACAAGGCATTTATTACTATTCTCGATGCAAATATTACGACACTTTTAACAGCTTTTATTTTATCCTTCCTTGGTTCTGGTCCAATTGTGGGATTTGCTACTACATTAAGCGTAGGTATTTTATGTTCAATGTTTACTGCAATTTTTTTTACTAAAACAATTTTTTTAACATTATTTAAGATTAATAAAATTAAAAATTTAAGCATATGATCCGAAAATATCAATTTGACTTTGTAAAGCACTTCAAGACCATGTTTATAGTTTCTGCTATAGTATTTATGATAAGTGTATTATCATTATTTATTTTTGGAGTTAAAAGTTCGATTGATTTTACAGGAGGAACTATTATTAATGTTTCAGTTGATGGTACAATGGATTTAGGAAATTTAAGAAGAGTATTAGAAGAAAATTTAAATCAATCAATTAATGTTGTAGAAGTTAAATCTAATGAAGAGTCATATGTTTTATTAAAAATGAGCTATTTATCTGATGAAAAAATTATCAATGACTTATTAGAAACTGTTTATGGAAGTAGCTATGTTATTAATCAAATAGAATCAATTGGTCCCAAACTAGGTGATGAATTAAAGATTAATGCGCGCAATGCAATTATTGCATCCTTACTATTGATTGCATTATATATAAGCATAAGGTTTGATGGATATTATGCAATTGGAAGTTTATTTGCTCTTTTACATGATGTCTTTATTACCTTAGGAATTTTAATTTTTATGAATATGGAGATTAGTATATCTATTATAGCTGCGTTATTAACCATTGTAGGGTATTCTCTTAACGATACAATTGTAATTTATGATAGAATTAGAGAAAACATGTCTGCAAATCCATATCGTGACAAGAAAAAGATTTTTAATAAATCTTTAAATCAAACTTTAAATAGAACATTGGTGACATCATTGACAACATTAATAGTTGTTATTGTATTGTATTTTTATGGAGGAAATGTATTACAACCATTTTCAATTGCATTGATTATTGGAGTAATGCTAGGTACATATTCATCTATATTTATCGCAAGCCCAGTAACATTATTCTTAGAAGAGAAGTATAATATAGAAACGGAGGAAGATTAATATTATGTCTATAAATGTGATTGTAGGGGGACAGTGGGGAGATGAAGGAAAAGGTAAAATTGTTGATTTACTAAGCAAGGAAGCAAGCGTAGTTGCAAGATATCAAGGTGGTAGTAATGCTGGACATACAGTTTATCATAATGATAAAAAAATTGTTTTACATCAGATACCAACTGGCATATTAAGACAGAATAGTACATGCATATTAGGTAAAGGTATGGTTGTTGACCCAGATGGAATAGTTGAAGAAATTGAATGCTTAAATAATAATAAAATTGATTATTCTAATAGAATTATTATTGATTATTATGCACATATCGTCACCCCATTACATAAATTAATAGATCAAATAAATGAAGAAAAATCAGGAGCAAAGATTGGGACTACCTGCAAAGGAATAGGACCAACATATCAAGATAAATATCAAAGAATTGGTATTCGTGCAATCGACTTGTTAGATTTATCATTATTAAAAGATAAATTAGAAAAACGTATTAAAATAGCATTAGATAGAAATGAAATTTCATCTGATGATTTATTAAATGTAAATTTAACTGATTATTATAATTCATGTACAATAATTAATAGTTTTATTCAAGATTCATTTCCAATTTTATTTAACAAAAATGTTGGAAATATATTGATTGAAGGAGCGCAAGGTACATTACTAGATATTGATCATGGAACATTCCCTTATGTTACATCTTCTAATTGTTCTTCAGGAGGCATTAGTACCGGTCTTGGAATACCGGGAAATAAATTGGATAATATTATTGGAATATTTAAGGCATATGTTACGCGTGTTGGGGGTGGACCTTTTCCAACAGAGCTATTTGATGATAATGGTAAAAAATTACAATCTATTGGTAAAGAATTAGGAGCTACTACAGGACGAGTGAGGCGTTGTGGCTGGTTTGATATCGTTGCTGCAAAATATAGCGCATCTATTAATGGATTAACAGGCATTGCATTGACTAAATTAGATATTTTAGATAATTTTGAAACAATTTATGTTTGTACTCATTATGAATTTAGAAATAAAAAAATTACGGAGTTGAGTAGTGTTCTAAATTATTTAGATGAAGTCATTCCTGTTTATAAACAATTTAAAGGTTGGAATTGCTCGATAGAAGAAGCGAGTTCTTTTGATGATTTGCCAAAAGAAGCAAAAGTGTATATTGAATTTTTATCAGTTAAAATTGGTGTTCCTATTGAAATTATTTCTATAGGACCTAAAAGGCACCAGATATTAAATTTACAATAATTATGAAAATCAACTGTGTTGTATTAATTTAAACTATGGCTATATATTTAAAAACATTTTGTTTAATATTTCTAATTTCAAACTCTCTTATTTGTGACCCCTATGAACAACTAAATATTGATTTTTTAAAAAACTCCAATAAAAAGAATATTAAGAAAAATAAACCTGTTAATAAGAAATCTAAAAGTTCATTACCTGCGTATGTTGATGTTATTAAAGATTATAATAAAATTTCTGGATTATGGAATTTTTATTATGATGAAAATAAAAATAAATTATTACTTTCATTAGAGCCTAAGCATTTTGAATCAGAGTATATGATGAACATTACTAGGCAATCTGGAGATGCTTATTATTATGGCAGTTCAGCAATGCTCAATGAATTCCCATTTATATTTAAACAGGTAGGTGAAAACATTCAAATGATTCATGTCAATCTTTTATTTAGAGCAGACAAGGAAAAATCAATTGCTAAGGCTGTAGAAAATGATTTTTCAAACTCAATTATAGCTACAACAAAAATAATTTCTCAGATGCATGATTCTACAAAAGCTATTTTAGTTGATGCCAATAAATTGTTTATTAGAGATATATCTTATATTTCTCAAAGAGCTAAAGGAAAATATAAATTTGATTTAAAAAACAGCTCATTTATTGATGTTGAATCTTTTGAAAAAAATATTGAGCTTGAAATTTCAGCACATTATATAAGTAATAAATATACAGACTCTTATACTTTACCAAATTCTCGAAGTATGGAAATGAAGTATCATATGAGTATTATGGAATTATTAGTAAATAATTTTATCCCAAGGCCTGTAGATGATAGAATTGGATATTTTTCTACAATATATCAAGATTATTCTAATACCCTTCAAGAATCTCAATACGTTAGATATATTCAAAAATGGAATTTAGTTAAAAAAGATCCTTATAGCAAATTATCAGAACCAGTTGAACCTATTATATATTGGATTGAAAATACTGTTCCTGAAGAATTTCGAGATGCAATTAAAGAAGGCATAGAATCATGGAATATTGCATTTGAAGCTATAGGATTTAAAAATGCTATTGTTGCTAAACAAATGCCTGATGATGCAACATGGAATCCCGCAGATATTAGGTACAATACAATACGATGGTTTATTCAACCTGGATCTGGTTATGCAGTTGGTCCAAGCAGAGCCAATCCTTATAATGGAGAGTTATATGATGCTGATATAAGAATAGCAGCAGATTTTGTAACAAGTTTTTATAAAGAATTTGATGAATATGTCGTCCCTGTAACAGAAGATGAGATAACACAATTATGGCATAATCATGATGAACAGAATCATGATGCACATGGTGCATGCAATTATTCAGATCATTTAAAAAGAGAGATGGCATATGGCTGGAATCAATTATTGATTAATGGTGGATTAAAAGGTACTGAAGAGGATTTGAAGCGCTATGTACATCAAGGTTTAGTAGATTTAGTATTGCATGAAGTTGGACATACACTTGGATTAAGACATAATTTTAAAGCAAGTTCAATTTATTCAGTTGAACAGTTAAGTAATAAAAATTTTACAGAAAGATATGGAATTAGTGGTTCGGTGATGGATTATCATCCGGTATGCTTGTTAGATGGTGGAAATACGCTCTTTCAAACAAAACCTGGGCCCTATGATATGTGGGCAATACAATATGGATATGAACAATTCAATGATGATAATTTATTAGAAAATTTAGAAAATATTGCTTCTCAATCTAATCATCCTCTTTTGGTTTATGGTACTGATGAAGACTCATTTGGGACTTCATCTAGAGGTATTGACCCTTTATGTAATACTTGGGATATGAGCAGTAATCCAATTGAGTTTTATAAAGATGAATTAAACAGTGTTAATTATTTATGGGATAATTTACTTGATAAATTTGAAGTTCCTGGTGGTACATATCAAAAAATAAGAAGTGTTTTTTCACAAGGAATTGGTGAGTATATGTATGCCGGAAGATCTGCTACTAAATTTATTGGAGGAATCAATTTTAGTAGAAATCATGTAGGAGATTTTTCTCAGCAAAGTCCTTTTACTGTTATTGAAGCTAAGAAACAAAGAGAAGCTCTAGACTTTATTTTGGTTAATTATTTTGATAAAGATGCATTTGATTTTAACCCAGAATTGCTTAATAAATTAGCACCAGAACGTAATGAAGATTTCAGAGATTATGTATGGAACTTAGATAGACCTGATTATCCTATTCATTCAGTAGTTAAAAGAATGCAAATGTATCCTCTTTATTCTTTGTATCACCCTAGAAGGTTGGCTAGAGTAAAAGATAATGAAATAAAAAATAATACAACTGATGTTTTTAGAATGGAAGAATTATTTACAAAAGTTAATGATGTGATTTGGCAAGAATTAGAATTGAAAGAAAATATTAATAGTTATAAAAGAGAATTACAGATAATGCATATTTCAATGCTATCTAATATTTTATATAATACTGACTCAATGCCTGCCGATGCTGTTGCATTTGCAAGAAGTAGTTTAAGTGAAATCTTAAAAAATATTTATTTATCTATGGCGAATAATAATGTTGATTATTATACAAAATCTCATCAAGAATATTGCTCTAAATTGATAGAAACAATTTTAGATCCAAAAATTCAAATTAATTAAATTAGAATGTTAAACCTTGTTGTTATTTTAGGTCCCACTGCATCTGGGAAAACTAGCCTTGCTGTAAAATTAGCAGATTCATTTGATACGGAAATTATATCTGGCGATTCAAGGCAGATTTATAAAGGGATGGATATTGGAACAGGTAAAGATTTATATGAATATAAGATAAATAATACAAGCATTCCTTATCATTTGATTGATATTTTAAATCCAGAACAAAATTATAGTATCCATCAGTTTAGAGAAGATTTTTATAATGTATATAATACAATAATAAATAAAAACAAATTTCCAATTTTATGTGGTGGCTCTGGTTTATATTTAGAATCAATTTTACTAAATTATCAAATTCCCAATGTTCCTCCTGATAATAATTTGAGATTAGAGCTTCAAAAGCTAAGTTTAGAAAAATTACAAAATAAGTTAAAAAAAATAGATAATAGTCTTTATGATTCTAAGCATCATATTACAAAGCGTAGAATTATAAGAACTATTGAAGTATTTAATCAAAATAATATTAATCATGATATTAACTTATATGCTCCTATTAATGATTATTGTGTGTTTGGTATTCAAACAGATAGAGACATATTATTAGAAAGGATAAAAAAACGATTAAACGATAGATTAAACGATGGAATGATAGAGGAGGTTGAGCAGTTAATTAAAAAAGGAATGACACTTAATCGGTTAAAATATTTTGGATTAGAGTATAAATTTTTAGGAGAATATTTATTTGGTAATATTTCATTTGAAGATATGGTTAGTAAATTAAATATAGCAATTAATCGTTTTTCAAAAAGGCAGATGACATTTTTTAGAAGAATGGAAAAAAGAGGAATAAAAATTCACTGGATTAAGAATAATGATTTGTCTATAGCAAAGCAATATATTCAAGATTATTTATAAAATGAATTTTAATAATACATTTAATAAATATATAAAAAAAACAATTTATCCTGGTCTGGATCGCCACTCTGCTCCAAGCAAAAGTTATTATGATTATTTTATTATTATTCCAGTTTTTAATGAGTATGATTATTTATTAGGTACATTAAAAAGTATTACCAAGCAAAAAAATATTTATTTAAGTAATACTCTTGTTGTTCTTGTAATAAATAATACTGTTGATGCAATTCAATCAATCAAAAAGAATAATAAGGCTACAAAATTTTTGATTAACTCTCATGAATTGAATTTTGAATATATGATTTTAGATTATTATTCAAAAGGGAATGAGCTTCCAAATAAAAAAGGAGGTGTGGGTGTAGCGAGAAAAATTGGAATGGATTATTGCTTGCAATATTCAAATCAAAATAGTTTGCTGTTTTGTTTAGATGCAGATACACTAATTTCAAAAGAATATTTAAGTAAAATAATTAAATTTAATTATAAAACAGATTTTAAAACATGCGTTGTTAAGTTTTCACATCAAAAATCACCTGATCAAAAAATTGAAAAAGCAATTCGATTATATGAGCAGAAATTATATAGCATTGCGAATCAAATTAAAAAATGTAAATCACCATATGGATATGTAAGTATGGGATCAACGATTGTTTGTAAAGTGAAAGCTTATATTGCCGTAGGTGGAATGCCAAAAAAATCTGCAGCAGAAGATTTTTATTTTATGCAATCTTTAGCAAAATATCATTTGATTCATTTTATCGATGATTGTTTGGTTTATCCTTCATCAAGATTAGAAATGCGAGTATATTTGGGTACTGGTTTTCGATTATTACAATACAATGAAAATAAAAAGTTTTTAGATTTAGATTTTTCGAAGAATTGTTTTATGACAGTTAAAAAAATCATATCATTTGTTGAAAAGAATTATAAAATATCTTATAATATATTTTTAAAAGAATTAAATAAGAATTTTGATGATAAAATTTGTAATTTTCTTAATAATCATGATATTAAAAAGATATGGAATAGAATTAATAAGAATGCAAAAACAAAAAAACAATTCATGATTTTTTTTCATCAATGGTTTGATGCTTTGAAAATTATGCAATTGTTAAAATTTTTAAATAAAAATATTGTTTAATATGAATGGAATAGAATTTTATAGAGGTTTATCGGCTGGAATTAATAATTTATTAAACTATAAAAATAAATTAGATGAAATTAATGTTTTTCCAGTCCCAGATGGTGATACTGGAACTAATATGTGTTTTACATTATTGCCGATTATTGAAGAATGTAATGATCAAATTACTAATAATGTAGGTGAATCATTAGATATTATTGCAGATTTAGCATTGGAATCTGCTCGAGGTAATTCTGGAACAATTATTGCTCAGTTTTTACATGGACTAAGAAGAGCTTGTAGAAATAAAGATACAATTGATGTGAATGATTTTTCTAAAGCATTGACTTCAGGATATGATAGCGCAATAGAATCATTAATGAAACCTGAAGAGGGAACAATTATTACAGTAATGAGAGATGTTTCAGAAAAGTCAAAAGAATTATGTGTAAATGAAGAAATTTCATTTGAGACATTCTTAGATAAATGTTATCATGAATCTGTTGTTTCTTTAGAAAAAACAAAAAATATTTTAAAAATTTTAAGAAAATCTGATGTTGTAGATGCTGGAGCCTTGGGGTTTGTGTTGTTAATGCAAGGGTGGCTTAATAGTGTACAAAAAAATACAAAGATTCAATCTCAACATTTAAATATTTCTTATGATCATGAAAAAATAGAGTCCTTAAAAAAAGATATTGATTTTACTATTAAAAATAAATTTTGTACAGAGTGTGCTATAGAAAGCAACAGTATAGATAAAGCAGAATTAAAAGAAACCATTAAATCACTAGGTGATAGTATGGTTATGGCAGGTACTCAAAAACGTGTAAAAATTCATATACATACAAATACTCCCACAAAGTTTTTTAAAATATGTGGTGCATATGGTAAAGTTGTTGACCGTAAAGTTGATGATATGACTAAACAGGAACATACCATCCATCACACAGGATCAAGCGGGATTGCAATTGTTGTAGACTCTGGTGCAGATATACCTGAGGAATATGAAAATGAGATTCAAGTTGTGCCAGTAAGATATAGTTTTGGTAATCAGCAACATATTGATAAAGTGACTCAAACTACTAAAGAATTTTATCAACAGATGAAAATTGACTCAAATCATCCTAAAACATCTCAACCAACACCAGGTGATTTTAAAAAAATATATAATTTTATTTCATCGCATTATGATTCTATTATTTCCATACATTTATCAAAAAAAGTTAGTGGAACATATCAATCAGGTATAAATGCAGCAAAAAACATTAAAGTTAAAAATATTAAAGTTCTTGATTCATATAGTGCATCAGTTGGATTAGGATTATTAGCAATTCATGCAGTAGATCTTAAGCAAAATGGGGTGTCATATAATAAAATTATTAAATCTGTTGAGGAAACAAAAAATAAAATTCAGTTATTTTTACTTGTCAAAGATTTAACATATATGGTAAAAGGAGGACGTTTGCCAGGAAAAGTTAAAACAATAGCAAATTTATTTAGAATAACTCCAATATTAGGAAATAAAAATGGTAAAATAGCTCCAAGAGGAGTCTTTTTTGGTAATAAAAATCGTATACAGAAATATGTTAAATTTTTAGGATCTAAAATTAAGGAAGATAAAAAATATCATGTAATGATAGCTCATGCTAATGATCTTCAAAATGGAGAAAAATTTTTAAATCTTTTATTAAAAAAACATAGAAATATCACGAAGCATTACTTAGTTGAATTAGGTGGTGGACTCGGTGCACATGCAGGCCCTGGTGGACTTGCAATAGGAATTCAAGAAAGAGAGTAAAATGCAATTTATTATTAATATACTTCTAAGTTATTTAATTGGTTCAATATCTGGTAGCATGGTCTTAGGAAAAATACGTGGTATAGATATAAGAACCATGGGTAGTGGTAATGCAGGAGGAACAAATGCCTTTAGAACCGTAGGTTCTTTGTTTGCTTTGGGTGTTGTTTTAATTGATATTTCTAAAGGCATAATATCAGTTGTATTGATAAGCAATTTATCATTTTATGGAATGATAGATGAAAATATTTTGAGTTATATGCCTGTAATATGTGGAGGGGCAGCTGTTATGGGCCATGTTTACCCTTTATATTATAATTTCAAAGGTGGTAAAGGTGCAGGGACTTTAATAGGTGTATTAGGGATCTTATTTCCATTTTGTGTCCCCTTTGCATTATTAAGTTGGTTTTTAGTTTTAGTATTTACTGGATTTGTAGGCTTAGGAACTATGGTTTCAGGATTAGTTGTTGTATTGGTTGCTATTCAACAGGGATTAATTAATACACCGTTTGGATATTTTTCTATTTTTATGGCATTATTTGTGATTTTTACTCATCGCTCTAACATATATAGAATGCTTAGAGGTGAAGAAAATCAATTTAAAAAAATAATGTGGTTTAAAAAATAATACATAAAAAAAAAGCCTTCTAAAAAGAAGGCTTTTTAATTATAAGAGTTGAAAAAGACTTATTTTCTACCTCTTGCCATAGGAGCTTTAGAAACATCTCCATCTTTATCTACAAAGTATAACCAACCTTTTTCTCTTGTTACATTTGTATCAGCAACTTTTTTTGCGTTTCCACCTTTATCGCTACCTCTAGCCATTTTAGATGCCCAAACGTTACCATCTTTACCTAGATAGTATAAGTGACCTTTTTCTTTTTGTACTCCACATTTAGCTACTTTTTCAGCCATGATTTNATCTCCTTCGTTAAATTATATTTTAATTAATAAAAAATTCGCTTCAAAAAATATGTATTTCTCTTCNAAAAANCAAATGATTTTTATTATTTTTTTAAAAAAACCTAAAAAAANAGTCATTTTTTATTGTTTTATGCGGTTTTTTTCAAATTTTTTCATTGTATTAGTGAATTCTTTTAAGTTTTTTGCTTGAAAGAAATTTGAAATAGNAATATTATCATNAATTGATATNAGTTTCTTTAATCCATAGTTATGTCCTGGATATATAATAGTCTCAAGTGGAAGTTTTAAAATGACATTATATACGCTATTGTATAAATCTTTAATATTACTTCNATGACTNACTACTCTTCCNGTTCTTCCAACAAAAATGGTATCNCCNGTAAATAGNATTTTATCTTNTGGATTCCAGAAACACATNGAATCATAAAAATGNCCNGGTGTNTNNANNCATCTGTATAGTAGANNNNCCTATTTCAATTNTTTGATTATGTTTNGTTTTTTTTATATTTGGATGATCAAANTCAGAATTAATATTTATATATANAATAAGNTTTGGATATTTTTTTATAAAATCATTTAAANAANAAATATGATCATGNTGTGAATGTGTAATAAAAATACTAGTTAATTTTAGATTATTTTGCTTTATNTTNATNAGTATNTTATCAATTTTAACTGAGGGGTCTATAATTGAAGCNNTNNTTGTNGTTTGACACCANATTAAATATGATAAGTTTTTATCATATCCNCCTTNNAATGATTTAATTTTCATTTATTAAATTTGAAATATANTGCGAAGAAATNAATCATTTTTAAAATTTCTTTNANTTTAAAAAATATTCCTCTATCATTTGACATTTCTCTNTGNTCATATAAAAAAGAAATAAGCGTTTTACTATTNTTTATTTTAGAAGATAGCATNGTAGATTCAGTAAANGGNACCATTGAATCATTAGCACCATGCATAATAAAAGTTTTAACATTAATATTCTCAGCCCAATTTTTTGGAGANAGATAATCTAATAAANTTTTATTTTTTTCTATCATTTCCAAAATCATANNTTTAATTTTTTTATCAATATTACCAGTAAGAATTTTATCAACTAAATCTTTTTCATCATCATTTAAATTNTTTTTAATTNTTTCAACTTCNNCATCTTTATCTTCTATTCTACATTTCAATAATAATGTTATTTTTTCTNTATCNAGATTTGTTTNTATAGTTTTAAAGAAGTTATAAAAAATAACAATTGTTCCCCATTCATGTGGAGTAATTTTAGATATTTTATTTTTATANTTGATTTCACCTGTTAAAAAAAAGTTTAAAGCNGTTTCAATTGAATAATAAGTACCATATGATAGAATAGACTTTGGAGGATTATCAGTAAANCGTTTTTCAAAACTAGCTTTNAGTAAATTTGCACCACCATAACTCATTCCAACTACCATGACTTTATNGNTCACANTTGGATGTTTTAATAGTTCTTTATANCAATGAGAAAACCATTCAACATTTTCTTTTACNATTAATANATTTTTTAAATTAGGNATTCTNGGNAAAAAAACATTATANCCAACATTCCTTAGTGCATTTGCAAGCATAATCATTCCNGGGTGTTTTTCTGCGTATGGAGATGCACCTGGAAATATAAATACAGATTGAGCTTTTTTNTTTTTTGCATAAAANATTCTNACNGGTATTTTTTNTGNATNAAGNCCTAAATAATNTTCNTCATTATAATTNATAGATTCAATTTTATTCTCATTAAANTNNANNAGATTTAATATNTATTTAGTTGATTTGTAATATGATTTTATAATATTAATCATTATAGANAAGGTTTGTAGCCCGTAGGAGAATCGAACTCCTGTTGCATGGATGAAAACCATGAGTCCTAACCACTAGACGAACGGGCCATAAATTATATCAAAATTTAAATAGCTTAATATATGATTAACAATAAATAAATAAAGTATGGNTAATATTAATTAAATTATAAATACAATGAAAAACCATATAAAATCAAAAAATATTGTTNNTGATTCTTTAGATNTAATTTCTGATTTTNTCAAAAATTGGGATAATAATTATATNAGTTTATCTNATTTTTTTAATAANNCNTTTAATATTAGCAGTACTGTAGATNANGATATTATTGATTCATATAAATTTGATTGGTCTAATTTGCCAGCGAATGCTTCAATTTTGACAAGACCTAAAAGCATTAAAGAGTGCTCTATNATATTAAAAACTTGTTATAAATGTAATATTCCAATTACAGTTTCAGCNGGAAGAACAAATTTAACAGGTAGCGCTACACCTGANGAAGGATTAATNTTATCCACAGTATTATTAACAGAACCAGAAATAGAATTAGATATAAATAATAAGNATGTTTTNTCTTCNATNGGAATACCNNTGGAAGTNTTGNGAAATAAAATTTTAGAACTATCAAATCAAAATTTATTTTACCCTGTTAATCCTACNAGTAGAAATGATGCATTTGTTGGTGGTACNTTAAGNTGTAANGCATCTGGTTTTATTCCTGGAGATAAAGGTGCTACNAGATATTGGGTTAAAGAAATTGANNTNCTTTTGCCTAATGGAAATTANTTATTGATTAGNANAGGTCAATNTATTTCAATTGATTCTAAATTTTTTTTAGAAGATNATAATGATATAATAGAANTACCAATNCCNAATTATAGGCGACCTAAAATAAAAAATGCAAGTGGTCCATTTTCTAGNGATNAAGGAGAAATTGATTTNATTGATTTAATTATTGGCAGTGAAGGAATATTTGGCNTAATTGTATCNTGTAAATTAAATNTATTNGCTAGACCAAAAAAATATTTAGATTTATTTNTTAAATTAGAATCTGAAAATCAGGCTATTGATTTATATCATTATTTATATAATAAATTTNANAAAGATATGAGNANAGTATTTGCTTTAGANTATTTTGGATATAATTGTCAAAAATATATGANNCATAAAGATTTTTTATTTAATTCTAACAANCAAGTAGGTNTATATATAAAAGTTCCAATTTATAATAGTACTNTTAATNATAAAAGTTTTGANTGGTTTNAAATTTTAAAATCCTTTNATAAAAANATCAANNCAGAAGATGTTATAGTTTTAAATGATAAAAAAAATATGGAATTATTTTTTGAAGCANGACATTCTATTCCTGATAATGCACTTATAAAAACTAAGGAATTAGGTGGTATTAGTATTATTACAGACACCATTGTACCACCTGGAAATTATAAAAAATATTTATCTAAAGTTCATCATTTATTAGAAAGTGAAGAAATTGAATATTTGCTTTTTGGACATTTAGGAGATTGCCATTTACATTTTCATCTAATTCCAGAAAAAAATCAAGAGCAAAAAGCTATTACTATATACAATCTTTTAATTGATTATGCATCAGAATTAGGCGGAGTTTATTCTGCTGAGCATGGTACTGGGAAACGAAAAAGACTAGATTTTAAAAAATGTTATGGAGAAGAAGCTGTTCAAATGATTTCAAACTTAAAATCAAAATTAGATCCTAATTTTTTATTAAACAGAGGAAATGTTATTGCATATGACCATTAAAAAAATTCAAAAATCAGATTTATTGGCAATATATCAAAGGGAGAAAAAACACTTAATAAGTGCTGTAAAAGAAGGCAATTCTGCTTATCATATTTTTTCATTATCTACTATTAATAATCAACAACCTGAATCAAGAATGGTTGTATTACGAAAAGTAAATGAATCTCCTTTTCGATTGTTTTTTAATTTAGATGCGAGGAGTCCCAAATCAAACCAATTGAAAAATAATAAGTTTTGCAGTACTCTTTTTTATGATCAAAGCAGAAGAATACAAATGAGAATGAAATGTTCAATTGATATTCATTATAATAATGATGTGACTCAAAGAGTATGGAATAATACTGCATTGCAAAGTCGAAAATGTTATATGGGTCCATATAATCCGAGTTCTAAATTAAATAAATGGCATCCAAATGTTCCTTTGCAATATATTGATAAAGATCCAACTAAAGAAGATAGTGAGCAAGGATATAAAAATTTTATGCATATTCAGCTTAATATTGTTGAGGCTGATATTTTAGAATTACATTATGATGGGCATGTTAGATTCCAAGTGTTAGATAATAATGAAATTAATTTTTTAAGTGCTTAATCATCACTAATCATTTATTAATTTATTTATTATAATTCCTGCAGCTACAGAAACATTAAGACTTTCAACTTTTCCAATTTTGTTAATAGTAATTTGATTAAACTTTTTAAAATCATTGTTAACACCATGAGCTTCAGACCCTAATATTAATGCCCAATTATTACTGGGTTTTATCTTTTCTAAATCATTTCCTTTCATATCAGCAACATAGATTGTTTTATAATTATTTTTTAAATATTTCAAAACATTGATATGGTTATCTTGTATAATATTATTTAAATAAAAGTGTGCACCCATACCAGAACGTATACATTTTAAGTTAAAGGGGTCTATTGTATTTTCAGTTAATATAATTGATTGAATTCCATACCAAATACATGTTCTTAAAATTGTACCTAGATTTCCAGGATCTTGAATTCCATCTAATATAATTATATTTTCATTATTGATATTCTGTAATGATTGATTGAAATATTCTTGAATATCTGCGATGGCTATAATACCTTGTGAGTTTTTAGTATTTGATATTTTATTAAAATTACTTGTACTAGAAGATTTAATAATTTGATTTTTAAATTCTTTTAGATTTAATAATTCTTTTTGAAAGGTTTCATTTATTATTATATAATCTATTTTAGTCCCTGCATTAATAGATTCAACAATTAATCTATATCCTTCAAGGATAACTTTTTTATTTAATTGTCTATTTTTTTTTAAGTTTAAAGATTTAATAAATTTTATGGTATTTTGACCTATCACTTAAACTCCATAACTATAGGAGCATGATCTGATCCCATTACATCTTTTAAAATATAAGAGTCTTTTAATTTGGATCTTAAGGATTGTGAAATACAAAAATAATCAATTCTCCAGCCAATATCCTTCGTTCTAGCTTGAAACATATAGCTCCACCATGTATAATGGCCACCTTCTTTATTGAATTCTCTAAATGTATCAAGAAAACCATTGTTTACAATATTTGTAAAACCGCCTCTTTCTTCATCTGTAAATCCAGGATTGGAATGATTTGTTTTTGGATTTTTTAAGTCAATTTCTGTATGTGCAACATTTAAGTCACCGCAAAATATAACAGGCTTTACTTTTTCAAGTTTTTTCATGTATGTTAAAAAGTCTTTATCCCATATTTTTCTATAATCAAGTCNTAATAGNTCTCGTTTGGAGTTTGGNGTATATACNGTAACTANATANTATTCTTTAAATTCTAAAGNAATTATTCTTCCTTCTTGGTCATGTTCTTCAATACCCATATCATTNATTATATTTANTGGTTCNTTTTTAGAAAAAATAGCTGTNCTTGAATAGCCNTTTTTTACTGCNGAATTCCANTATTGATAAGGATANTCNGGTAAGCATTAAATCTACTTGTTCTTTATGAGCNTTNGTTTCTTGAATACAAATAATATCAGGATTATATTCATNTATAAAATCATAAAATCCTTTTTTNATTACNGCNCTAATTCCATTAACNTTCCATGATATAAATTTCAATTTAACTATCTCCTATATTTAATTTAATTATTTCAATATTNTTTATAGTTTCAATATATAATNNATTTAAATNTAANTTTTTATTTATACGNTCTATATCNAATAATTTTGATTTAGTTGNAGGATGAGCGGGTACAAAAAATGAACAACAATCTTCATATGGTTCAATAGATAAATCATATGTATTAATTTTTTTAGCTTTATTTATAATTTCTTCTTTATTCATACCAGCTAATGGTCTAATAATTGGAAGNTCACTTGCATCAGANACTACATGTATATTTGATANTGTTTGTGATGATACTTGTCCTATACTATCACCAGTTATTAATGCTAGAGCATTTATTTTTTTTGCTACATTATTTGCAATCATCACCATGTATCTTCTAAAAAAAACAACCCAAAATTTCTCTGGAACTTGTTCCATAATTTTTTCTTGAATTTTTAATAAAGGGACAAGGTATAATGTTGTACTTAATTGATATTTTGTTAATTGATTAATAATTTTTTTAACATTATTAATTGATTGTTTATTTGTTGCTGGATAGCTATGAAAATGTATGTAATCTAAGTTAACGCCCCTTTTAATGACTTCAAATGAAGAAACTGGAGAGTCAATCCCTGATGAAATAAGGCTAAGAGCTTTTTCTTGACAATTTGCTGGTAATCCTGAGAATCCATTTGTTTTTTCTGTACCAACAAAAGAACAATTCAATAGAATTTCAATGTATACTGTAATATCAGGATTAGTTAAGTCAACTTTTTTATTAGTAATATCTTTTATATTTTGACCAATTAATGCATTTACTTCTTGTGAATTTAAGCTAAACTCTTTATTGCTTCTTTTTGTATGGACACTATAGCTTTTAAAATTTTTATTTTTAATTACATTTTTTGCTGCAATATTAATAGAATCGATATCACAATTTGTTTTAATAACTAACATATAATTTTTCAATCCCATAACTTGAGATAGCTTGATTTTAATATTATTCCAATCTGATAATTGAATATTCTGAACTAGAATCCTAGCATTAATTAATTTTATAGATTTATAAGATATATTTTTGAGATGTATTTTTATATTGTGTAAAAAAATGTTTTCAAAAAAACGTCGATTATTTTTTTTTAAAGCTATTTCACTATAATGGATTAAAACAGAATAACTAAAATGAGAGGTCATTATTTTTTTAAAAAATATGAGTTTATTTTATCAAATGACACATAATCTTGAGTCCCTTTATCCATATTCTTAATTGTTACTTTATTATTTTTGATTTCATCTTCTCCAATAATAATAGTGTATAATGCCTTTAATCTATTTGCGTCTTTCATCTGGGATTTAAGACTTCTTCTTAGGGTGTCGTTAATAACTGTTAAATTATTATTTCTTAGTGATTCAGTGATTTTGAAACTAGTTTCTAAATATTTTTCTTCTGTATTTATAATATAAATATCAGGTCGTTTAAAAATTGATAATTCTTCTTTATTTAGTGATAATATAAGCCTTTCAATTCCAGCTGCAAAGCCTATAGCTGGTGTTGGCTTACCTCCTAATTCTTCGACNAAGTAATCATATCGACCGCCNCCACAAAGCGCATCTTGTGAACCTAATTTACTGCTTTGNATTTCAAATACAGTACGGCAATAATAATCTAATCCTCTTACTAATTTATGATCAATATNATACTTAATAGATAGAGAGTCTAAAAGACTTAACACTTTTGAAAAATGATCCTTATCTTCTTTGTTTAAGAAATCAATTATATGAGGAGCATTATTGATTATTTCAATTTCAAAATCAATTTTNGTATCTAATATTCTCAGAGGATTTGTATCTAACCTTTTNTGACTCAGAGTACTTAGTTTNTNTTTATACGGNATTAAATATTTTTTTAATTCTAATTTATATTTATTTCGTACTTCTTCAGAACCTATACTATTAATCTTTAAAGTTAAATTTTCAATATTTANTGATTTATAAAAATTATAGGCCAAAGCTATAATTTCAGCATCTTGCTCTGGATGTGCAGATCCGATTGCTTCTACTCCAAACTGATTGAATTGTCTATACCTACCTTTTTGTGGCCTTTCTCTTCTAAATAATGTATCNATATAATAGAGTTTATTGATTGGATACTTCTTACCTAGATTATGTTGTATATATGCTCTTACAACTGAAGCNGTAACTTCTGGTTTTAATGTTAGATTATTTCCTCCTTGATCTNTCCAACTATACATTTCTTTTGACACAATATCAGTTTGTGATCCAATAGATCTAGAAAATAAATTTGTATTTTCAAATAGAGGAGTACGAATTTGTGAAAATCCATATTTATTTAAAAATTGATGTATATTAGATTCTAAATATTGCCAAATATTATTATCATCAAATAAAATATCTTGAGTCCCTTTAATATTTTTTAGTGATTCGGACATAATTATATGCTCTCTTTTGATAAATATTGATTTTCCCAATTTTTAATTAAATTGAAAACTTCAGTATTTGACTTACAATCTAATAATTCACTTTTTATATTAACTGTATTAATAAACTTTTGAAATCTATTTATTAATTTTCGATGTAATACGGGATTATCTATTGTATCTAAAATTAATAAAATAAAATGTACTTTTTGTTGATCAGGAGATTTATAATCAATTCCATCAATTGATATTCCTAATATTGCTGTTAATTCTTTAACTTCTACTGAGCTTGAATAATGAAANGCTACACCTCTNCCAATTGCAGGATTCATAATTTTTTCATGNTCATTAATAAATGAAAATAGTTTAACTGTTGCAGTTAATATCTTTTGATTTAATAATTGATTTAAAAGTATTTGGACAGTATCTGATTTATTATTACTAGTCAGAGGGAATATAATTGTATTTTTATCTAGCTTATCTATTAAATTCATAAATACTTAATTTATATTAAATTGTCTATTTGAAGATGAAGATCGCACTCTTACATCTTGTAAATCTGGATGTTTTACATTAATACTTAGNTGAAATCCTTTACTAAAACCATTTGGCCACCAAGTAAACATAAATTCCCAGCAATGTAANTCTCTATAAAATTTAAGACTTTGAGAGTTAATTTTCATATCAATTAAATTAACACCTGATATATATGTAAANAGCCAATTTTTTGTTAAATGAATTGTATTATAAGAATCNAAATTAAAATAATTAAAATTCCATTTANNTTCATCTATATCATATTCTCCTTGAATTGATAGATTAATATCAGAGCGCCANACTTCATCATTATTTATTTTGGGTTTNAATTGATCCATAGCNAAAATAGAATTGAANTTAGTGGTNTCACGTNTAGTAGAGCTTATAGGAATTTCATCATATATATTATCTGANGTTCCNCTNANAGAGAATCTAGTTGACATTTGAGCTTTTAAAAATTCNAGTTTAGGNCCACGTCCTTTAGATAANAAATTATTATATGATGTAGTNCCATCATCATTTAATATTTCATCATATATATTATGTTGCATATGAATAAAAAATAATTCTCCACCATTATCNTTTTTAAAACTCCATCTTGAATCAATTAATGANAATTTATTTTCTANATTATTATCATAATCAGCTGTCATGTCGATATTTAAAAAATCTCTTTTGTTTGATATGCCCTCATTNTTTTTTGTTTTTATTTGNAAAGCATTGGATAAAGAAAATCTAATTTTTTGACTTTCTTCATATATAGANTTAGCATANGTACCNNCTAATATATCTTTTNNNATGANTNNNCCCTNTNATTCNTNAAATTCTTGAAANTGNNTNNTATATGNATTNTTTAANTTTGGAGTATANTTAAATATAATNTGTGGACTTATTTTATGTCNAAGNGAAATTAAATTNCCTATATTNATTGGTAATATNCCATAAATTTTTGTATTTAANTTAACAGATGCATTCCANGTTAANCTTCTATNAAAATCTGTACTANTNGTATANTCATAACTATATANATNNTCATCATTANNTTGAGTATANTNTCTAGATTGCCANAGCCAATCTTCNGTAATAGTGAATCNTGGAGTAATNGATAGCCAATTAATATTTGAATTCATAGATAATTGTATAATATTTTTTGCTCCACCTTTAATTAAATCTATCTCATCACTATTTCTCCAAATAATTTCATCTGATTCTTGCAATTCATAATCANTNCTTATTATATCACATTCTTCATCTTGGTTATTATCAATACATGAATTTTTTANATANGTTTCTTTNCCATGATCATAGGANAAATTGTATGATAAATAAATATCATTAAACCANTTATCTCCATTACCAAGTAGCTTCCTTTGAGGAAATGAAAATGANATTTTAGGNCCTGTAAGCCATCTGTAAGAATTAATTTGATTATTNTGNGTAGGNGGAGATATGTATAAATCTTCNTATTCTTCAAAACCTATTGATAATGAATTTTTTTCCCATCTTTTTTGATATGATAATGAAGANAATNTATTNTGNTCTAATCTTGAATTTAAATTTATTTCTTCTGGGTCTAGTGATGATTTATATTTATAGTTAANAATTATATTCTGAGTTGGATCAAANGATTGTTTATGATAGAATGTAATNTTTTTAATNTTTTGAGAATTNTCAGAAAATAAATTTGAAATATCTTCATCTCCCTCTGCTAAATAATTTTTTGTTTCATANTTCATATATCCTTCTAATATATAATTATACCANGATTCACCTGATCTAATTTTATATCTATATTCGTGATTAGAAATAATNCCNTTTTTATCTTGNATATCGAATAAAAACGTATAATCNGAATAGTTATTNATTACATAATAATATCCTANATTATCTAAATATGTNCCNGTTGATGACCTGTGTCCAAANGTTGGCATAATCCAACCACTAATTCTATTTCCATTTTTATTAGGGAAAACAGCAAANGGAAGATAAAAAATTGGTAATTCNCTAATATATAAAGTCATTGGNTTGGCAATAATACGATCATTTGGAATCATTTTCATNGCATCACTATAAAAATAATAATGNGGATGGTCNAGTTCACAAGTNGTGAAAAGACTATTATTAATATAAAAAAGTTCATTTTTATCTTTNGTTAANGTNTCTCCTTTATAAAAGCTTTGATTAAAGTTTGTTTTNCCTTGAATTATTTTACCNNTTTTACTTATTAAATCAAATTCCATTTTTTCTCCAAAAATAGGACTTTCACCAAATCCATTNATAGATGGATAGATTGANTCTTTAANTCNTGCTTCTAATTTATTTTCATTCCAATCAATAAATATTTCNCCAGCTTTNAANNCATTATTATCATAATTAACAAGNGAATTATCATATAGATAGCTNACNTCATTACTTAANTGATAATCAATAAANTCNGCNTGATATATTACNGTTGAATCTACTCTAGAATTATCTAATTCTGGTTCAAATTTACCTTNGACNCCTCCAAACATTNTCATTCTATCTATATTATTATTTTTNAGTTCAATTGATATNGAATCTCCNGATGAAAAGCTCACNCCAGATACTAGNGTGTCTTCNACNACATTAAAGGTTGTTGATGCCATTCCNGATAAATACATNTTATNTACTTCACCNTTATTAAAATTAACAAACATTTTNTTACTAGACATNTTATCTTCAATNCTTTGATANTTTTGTGTTTTTTTAAATTTNGCANTTCTATAATTATANAATTGNGCATTAGAATTTATTTTAATATNTTTNATTAAAGAATCTTGATAATTAATAATNAGAGTATCNCCTAATACTTTTCTNGTTGANTCAATAATTTCAGCTGAATTAAATAATTTNATTTGAACATCATTATTAATTGNNATNTCATTATATAATAAATGCTCACATTTAATATNTTGNNTNCCCTTATAAAAATTNACATTACCAATNGATTCAAAATTTTTATATTGNTTATCATANANAATTAATTTATTACAAGATAAGGAGTCACCTTNATCATACATTTTAACNTNACCTATTAATGTNACTTTTTNTAAANTAGGNTCATANATTGCTTTAGATGTATANAGNACCATAGTNTTATTATTAATNANNACATTNTCATTNAAAATNCTTTTTTCAATATCATTNTCAATAATATTTTCTAAATAATCTGCAGAAAATTTCANATTNTTATTTGAAAAAATCATTGAACAGAATAGAATGAGATAAAGATTTAGCTTGTAATTCATTAATAAAATTATAGTTATAATTTCTTACATTTTATAATTAATAAAGTTTCCTTTAATATTTATATATTAATATACGAAGCTTAGTTTATTTTTATTAATGTTACATTCTGTAAACATTAATTATTATTATTGTAATTANTTATACAATAATTTTTTATAATTTAGNGGAATAATTAAAATGTATATAAAAANTTTTATNCAATTAATNTTGTTAAGTTCAATTTGTTTTNGTCAAATAGCTATAGAATCAATTCCCAAAAGTTTTGANTTAACACAGANNTTATCTATTNNATCTGAGGANCTTCCTTCNTTCAATATAGAAAATTTTCTCATAGAAGATGAAAATGATAAGCAATCATTAGATATNAAACCATATAGATTTGCTAATCCTATTGAAGTTAATTTTAATATGGATAATTCAGGAGANTGGTTTATACANGANGATGGATCATCTATCTGGATACTTCAAATTNATTCTCCTGGAGCATATTCATTAAATATTATCTATGACATTTTTAATATACCTGAAGGAGCAGAATTTTTTGTTTATTCAGAAAATAGAGAAATGGTTTTAGGAGCATTTACTGATTTAAATCATAAGCCTCATGGAGGNTTTTCTACTGCNCCTGTTATTGGNGATAAAATTATTTTAGAGTANAATGAACCAGAAAACGTACAATTTAGAGGTGATATAAGTATTNCAACTGTTGCACATGATTATAGAAATATTTTTTTTAATGAANTAAGAGGTTATGGAGATTCAGGAAGTTGNAATAATAATGTTGCTTGTAATGAAGCTAATGATTGGCAAGATGAAGTTAGATCTGTCGCAATGATTTTAACATCAGGAGGTTCAAGAATTTGTACGGGATCATTAGTAAATAATGGTTCTCAAGATTTAGCTCCATATTTTTTAACAGCCAATCATTGTCTCGGTGGTAATAATTCTTGGATTTTTATGTTTAATTATGAAAGTCCTTCATGTAATAATCAGAATGGCCCAACAAATATGACAGTATCAGGTTCCAGTTTGTTAGTAAGTAGTTCATCATCAGATGTCGCATTATTACTGTTAAATGAAACACCTCCTGAAAGTTACAATGTGCATTATGCTGGTTGGGATGTATCTGGTAATATTCCAAGTATTCCTGTAGGTATTCATCACCCCTCTGGTGATATTAAAAAAATATCCTTTGATTATGATAATGCATCTAATAGTGGAAATTTTTGGGATGTAGATAGTTGGGATGATGGAACTACAGAGCCTGGGTCATCAGGATCACCACTATTTGATGGTATATCTCATAGAATTATTGGACAATTATACGGCGGAGTTGCATCATGTACAAATTTTGGTTATGATACCTATGGAAAAACATCAGTATCATGGGGATTAGGCCTTAGTGATTACTTAGATCCAAATAATTTAGGACTGAGTTATATTGATGGTATTGATGCGATTGATTTACCAGAACCACAATTAAGTTATTCTAATATTGATTTATTATTTGAACTTTCAGATGGAGAAACAGATTTCTCATCATTTACAATATCAAATGTTGGAGAAGAAGAATCAGTATTAACATATTCTATAAGTGTTAATCAATTTGAGAATCCTCAAGGTGGTCCTGATATTGCACAAAATTATTGGACTGATTCAGAAAGTGAATTAACACTTAACTCTGATTGGATAGATATATCAAATATTGGAACAATATATAATTTCCAAACTAATGATATTGCAGGGGAAATGATAGACATAGGGTTTGAATTTCCTTTTTATAATAATACTTATACAGAAATGTTTATTAATCCAAATGGTTGGGTTGGATTTGAAAATGATAACAATAATTGGGATAATATCTCGATTCCTTCAAATCAAGCTCCAAGGCCAGCAATATTTGGTTTTTGGGATGATTTAAATCCTATAAATGATTTTTGTGATTCTTGTTCTGGAGAAGTTTATTATCATTCCAATCAAGATAGAATGGTAGTTTGGTTTAGTAATGTTTCTCATTGGCCTACATATTTTGATAATAGTATTTATAATTTTCAAATTGTTATGTATAAAAGCGGAGATGTAAAATTTAACTATAATTTAATGGAAGGTGATTTTACTTCTGCAACAATAGGTATGCAAAATTCTAATGGAGATTCAGGGTTAATGATGGCATATAACTCTAGTTACGCTGAAAATAATTTAACCACATTAATTTCAAAAGGTCCACAGTGGGTTGGGTTAAACAACATTGGTAATCTTTCAGTTTCAGGAGATATTATGGAGGGATATTCTGAATCTTTAAATCTTATATTAGAAAATAATCAACTTCAAAATGAAATATATACTGCATATTTAAATATTAGCTCTAATGCAAGTGAATCTATATCTCTACCTATTGAGTTATTAAATATTGGTGGTGGATTAGTAGGTGATGTAAATAATGATAGCATTATAAATGTATCAGATATCGTAGTAGCTGTTAATTTAGTATTAACTTCAGAATATAATTATTATGCAGATTTAAATTCTGATGGATCTGTAAATGTATCAGATATTGTTATTTTAGTTAACTTAATACTTCAAAATTAATATGTATTATTTCTTGATTATTGCAGTTTTTTTTAATTTTTTATTTTCTAATAATATTTGGGAAAATAAATTATTGTTTTGTATTAAAAAACAAGCAGATCCTCTTATAATCAAAGAAAATAATATTATAAATAATGATGAATTAAATCAGACTTTAAATGATTTTGATAATTTATTAATTGAGCAGTGGCTTAATGGAGCAACAGAAGATGATTTTGATAATGATATATATTTAAATAGAATTTATCGAATTACTATTTTGGATAATAATATTGATTATTTAAATAAAATTAAACAGACTTTAGAGTCTCTTGATTTTGTTCATTCGGTTGAATATGAGTATTATAGAAAACCATTATATACACCAAATGACCAATATTATAATAATCAATGGTTTTTACCAGATATTAATTCCAATTTAGTTTGGGATTTATGGACTGATAATGGGTTAATTCCTGGAGATAGAGATGTTATTTTAGCCTCAGTTGATCTTGGTGTTAATTGGAGCCATCCTGATTTACGTAATAACTTATGGCAAAATTTAGGTGAAGATGCTGATGGTGATGGACGTACAATTGAAGGATCTGGCAATAATTGGTACTTAGACCCAGGTGATTTAAATGGAATTGACGATGATGATTGGGATAATAATTCTAGCACTTATATAGATGATTTAATTGGATGGGATCCATCTGGAATTAGCGGTATGGATGATAATGATCCTGATCCACCAAATTCAGGTGGGTGGTCACATGGAACACATGTTGCTGGACTTTTATCAGGAACAACTGATAATTCAACAGGTATTTCATCTACTGCATTTAATTGTAGTATTATGTCTGTTAAAGTATCAACTGAAAATCAACAAAATGATATATATATAACTGATGGATTTGATGGAATACTTTATGCATCTAAAGCAGGATATTTTTCGAAAGGTTTCTCAATAGTAAATAATAGTTGGGGAGGTTTAGGGTATAGTCAATATGAGCAAAGTGTTATTAATACATGTTTTAATCAGTATAATACTATAATTGTTTGTGCTGGAGGAAATGGTGGTGATTGGAATAGTAGTTCAGGTGAATCTAATGCATCTCATTATCCTTCAGGTTATGATAATGTAGTTTCTGTTTGTCCAATTGGTACAAACAATTCATGGAATCATTGGGCTACTTATGGCCCAACTGTTGACTTAGCATCACCTGGAGAAAGTATTAGAAGTTGTACTGGGAATAGCAGTTATCAAAGTTGGGATGGTTCATCAATGGCTTCACCAGTTGCTGCGAGTGTATTTGGATTATTAAAATCATACAATATGGATTGGAACAATGAAATGATTCAGACTATGGTATTAGAGACAGCTAATCCAGTGATTTATAATACTAATACTGAAACTTATCTTCAAGGAATGCTAGGCAGAGG
Source organism: Fidelibacterota bacterium (assembly GCA_002705605.1). Taxonomy (GTDB): domain Bacteria; phylum Fidelibacterota; class Marinisomatia; order SCGC-AAA003-L08; family D37C17. Next base: position 104,318 of record PAJD01000024.1, read on the forward strand.
CAAGGTAGATGCCTTAAATGCAATAACTACTCCTTTATTTCCTAAGCTTGAATATTCTGGAGAGGATATTGTTATCCTTAATGATAATGATGGTTCAATTAATCCAGGTGAACAAATTAATTTATCTGTAATATTATTTAATAATACAGACTGGGGAAATGCTACAAATGTTTCATTATTTTTGGAATCAGCTGCTAATGTTGTAATTACCAATCAAAATATCTTTATTGGAGATATAAATTCTGGTGATGTTGGAATTAATATTGAAGAACCTTTTGAAATATTATTTAATCCTAGTATTATGGAATCTGATATTGTTTTTACATTAAATATAACTTCTAATCAAAGTGGCTATATATCATACAATCAGTCATTCCAAATTGAATTGTCAGTAATAGAAAATCAAGTAATGTTAGGTGATATAAATTCTGATTTATTAATAAATGTATTAGATGTTGTTCAATTGGTAAATATAATTCTTACTAATTCATCAAGTGAAGCTGCAGATTTAAATCAAGATAATACGATAAATGTTCAGGATATTATTTTGCTCATTAATTTAATTTTAGGATAAGTTATCAATAATCGCTTGGTTAGCTAGCTCATCAGCTTTCTCATTACCAGGATTACCAGTATGACCTCTAACCCATTTCCATGTAATAGTGTGATTATTTGTAAGATTATCTAATTTCTCCCAAAGATGTTTATTTTTAACTGGTTTTTTATTAGCTGTTCTCCAACCCTTTTTCTTCCAATTATCGATCCATTTTGTTATACCATCTTTTACATAGTTTGAATCAGTTATAATTGTAATTTCAGATTTTGATTTAATAATTGATAAAGCTTCAATAACAGCAGTTAATTCCATAATATTATTTGTAGTATCTAACGAAAATCCATTTATTTCTTTTTTATGTTCATTATATTGTAAGAGTGCTCCCCATCCTCCCGGACCTGGATTTCCCTTGCATGCACCATCAGTATATATATATATCTTGTTGCTCATATTTATAATTTAAAAATCATATCCTATTGTGAGGTACCAAAATCTATTAGATCTATTTCCATTGATTGGATTATATTGTCTTGCATAATCGAGCTTCCATGCCATATTAAGAAATATAAATCTTGGACCAAATCCATATGACATAATCCATCCTATATTATCATCAGTAATATTAGAATTGGAACTAGTTTCCCAATTTTCTCGATCTCTAAATTTTGGGAATTTATCATTCCAGGCAGCCCCCATATCTACAAAAGCCACTCCAAATAATTGACCTAAAAATTGAATGGAGGGAAAATAATACATTAAGAATGGAAATCGTAATTCATAATTCATTAATAAGGCTTTTCTTCCATATTTTTCAGCCATTGGAAAACCTCTAACAGGGAAAACAAAATTATTCATAAAGTAAAAATCATCGAATGGAAGAGCATCTTCATAATTTGAATTAACCATATTATTTGTATCAGAAAAAATCCATGGTCCTCCACCAACTCCGAATAATCTTTGATCTTTTCCCCAACTTGAGCCAAGAAATAATCTACTTGCAAAGCTTATTTTATTTTTAAATGATAGTTCAAAATAAGTTCTATGATCAAATGTTATAGTTTCAAATATATAATCATTAAGTCTAGATTTAGGTACTAATTCATATTTCAGATAAGACCTTGTTCCACTTACAGGATATAGATAAAACCACCTTGTATTATCCCACACGTATTTTAGATGCGGTTTAAAAATATTATATGATTCATATTCTAGTGTAGACTCATTGCCAGAAAAAGTATTTATTTCAGATTCTTCTTTGATTAGATGATTATAGCTAAGTCCACCTTCTAATCTATCGAATCTTGAAAAAGGCAAGAAAAACAAATAATTCAATCCAATATTTCGATTTAAAGTATATTGATATGATGAATAATCAAAAGATGCATAAATATCTGTTTTATATGCCTGATGATAAAGTGTTATATCATGATTAATTTTATTTTTTAAATATCTGTATGATAAATAATAATCAGATTCTTTAAAATCAATTTGCATTTCAGTACTAAGCCCAATCCTATGATCACCCAATATATCACTAAATAAAAACATTGCCATTGCTTGGGAACCATAGTAAGAATCGTAGCTATAATATGCTTGTGCATAATCTAAAGTAAATCGCGTATTATATTTATTTTTTATATAATTATTATTATTATCTTTAAGAAGGCTTTCATCAAATTTATTTGTAGCATAATCTCTTTTTGTTCTTCCATCAAAAACAAAATTTTGATAATTATTATTTTTATTATTAGATATGTTTGATTTTTTTAGTAATGAAATATCTTCATCATATTTCCAATTAGAGAGATTGATATTTAAATTATCATTCAATAATCTCTCAATATTCGATAAAATAAATATATCATATCCACCTTTATAAAAACCTGTAAAAATTAATTGGTTATTAGAAATCCAATTTAATTGTGTAACTCCTGTCATGATGTTTGTTATAGGCCTTGAAGATTCTCCTTTATCATCTGAAATATAAATATTATTTATTCCTGATTTATCTGAAATAAATGCTATTTTACTATTGTCTGGCGAATAACATGCATATGTTTCATTCTCATTAGTATTGGTTAATCTCATTATATTTTCAGTAGAAAGATTTATTTCATATATATCTAAATTTTCAACATCATGTTCTAAAAAATTTGAAGAATCACTCATATATCCAGTTTTTAAGTGATTTCCTCTATCTGAAATAATTAGCATTTTATCACCATCAGGATGCCAAGAGACTTGAATATCACTGAACCAATCATTTGTTATATTGTTTAGTTTATCATTATCTATATCATAAATATAAATATCACTAGACATTCCATTATTACCAACAAATGCAATTTTATTTTGTTTAGGATTCCAGATTGGTCTAAAAATCCCTTCTAGGTCAAATACTTTTTTTAAATTATTTTTTGAATTATTTAAATCAAATATAAATAATGCATCTGCTTTCCCTGACTTAGCAGCAAAAACAATTTTATTCCCATCAGGAGACCATGAAATTCCGGGTTTCAATATATGTAATTCTTCAAATTCTGATGTTTTATTTCCATTAATAATTCTTTTAATAAATTTGCCATCAATCATTGATATTATATATATACCCATTTCACCATTTTTATTTGAATACATAGCAACTTCAAAACCATTTGGAGATGGAGCAGGTGCTATATTGTAGTTATTATATAAATCAATATGGTTAGTAAGTTGTCTCGATATATCTCTGACATCATCTCTATATTCAACATCTGGCCAATATTCTTTNTTTAAATATTTTTGCCATTGATTATTTAATTCTTCNAGNTTAATNCCTATTGCNTTTTCAAGGCCTTTNTTNATATTTTTTTTATTNTCNATATGAAAGAAAATTTCTGCTATTGATTCTTCTCCCCACTTTGNTGTAATAAATCTCCANACAGATTGNCCCCCTCTGTATGCTAAATAACCATTCAAATCATTTATTGTTGGNANTTGATCNTAATTAATNGCTAAATCTCTTANCCACATATCAGAATTAGCATCCCANTTNCTTGATAAATATTCAGCNAGNCCNTCATTCATCCATANAGGTATAAANACACTATTTGTATTTATTAAATTTTTNAANGAACCACCGTANATATAATCATTAATNAAAACATGAACTAATTCATGATAAATAACATGTTTNAANTCTTTNANNGANCCATCATAAGGGATAACNACTCTATTTTTTAAAAGTTCTGTAACTCCACCAATACCTTCTTGTAAATAGCTATCAACAACNTTAGTTTGCTGAAAATCGTTATGAGAATTATATACTATAATAGAGCTACGTTCTTTTANTTNCCANCCCATGTATATAGAAATTTTATCATTTGCNTCTTGACAATATTTTGCAANAANATCTANTTGNTTTTCACCTTCTCCATAGTAATATATATCAAAATTATTNGTTTGNATAAAGTGCCAATTNAAATTTTCATATTGNACAATNTTTTTTCCATATTGAGGAAGAANAATTGTAATTAATATATTTATCAATAATATATATTTATATTTGTTCATTTTCTTATTAATTTACATTTGTACTTGTATATAATTTAATTCAATTATTCTATATTATGAATGGACCATATTACATNGTTTCNGATAATCATTTTTCAATGAANAATGATNNNAAAGAGNNTGATAGAAGAAAAAAACTTTTNAAAGTTTTTGATAAAATNAAGATAAAAGGNGAAGGTTCTCTGATTATTGGAGGNGATTTNTTTGANTATTGGTTTGAATATAAAAANCAAATNCCATCNGGTTATGANAGTATTTTAAATGCATTAAAAGATNTACATAATNATAATATTAAAATTTATTATATAGCAGGGAATCATGANTTTTGGGATTTTGGATATTTAAATAATTATACAGGATTAGAATTTTATAANGGTGATTTAGAATTAAANTCTANNAACCAAAAGATTTTAATAACACATGGAGATGGAATTTTAAAATCTGATNTTGGATATAGGTTTATGAAAAAGATTATTAGATCTAAGTTGTTNATTTTTTTATATAANCTATTGCCNGCTTCTTTTACATGNTCNTTATCAAAAAAAATATCTAAATCTAGCTCTGATTATAATCATCATGATAAATATAAAANTATTATATTNTCTGATACTNTAGATTANGCAANNAAACAATGGAAAGCTGGTTATGANATAGTATGTATAGGNCATTANCANCAAACNGGTATTGTTGAAANANATAATAAAAAAATAGTNTATTTAGGTGATTGGTTAAGNAAATATACAGTAACTTATATTGATAATGGNAAAACNTGGCAAGGNGATTGGCAGGAATTTTTAAATTTATCTTGATTTAGCTAACATATATGAATAATATTTGATATCTACACAGTGAGCAAATATATAAAAATGAAAAAAATAATATCTATATTTTTACCTTTAATCCTAGTAGTAGGAATTTTATTTACTCAAGAAGAAGATTCNTTATCTANTGAAAATNCAAAAAAAGGTGGCTTATTTGGAAGAAAATCAAAAAAGGAAACAACTAAAAAAGAANCACCTAAAAAAGATATTNTTCTTGTAAAAGANCCCTATACAATAGATGANNTAAATAAANTAAAATCNAATTTNAATTCTGGAAAATCAGGTTCTNTAGAGNTNCTAATTGAAATCTATAAAGATAAAAATCAAATATTACAAGTTAGATTAGAGGCTTTAAATATTTTATCTNNATCAGAAGATCCNACTTTAAAGACAGCTATATTAGAAACTATTTCAGATTCAGATTTTTTAGAAATGGAAATAATGAAAAAAGCTCTTAAAATTTTAATTGGATTTGATTCTCCAGAAAGCNCAGCTGGTTTAATTGAGGGNTTATCAAATTCTGANATGCAAATAATGGATTTAAGATCTGAAATTATTGANTCNATTGGTGAAAATAATAGTGAGGATAAAGTAATAACATTNTTAGAATTATATGAAATNAGTTTAAAAAATCATCAAAGAATGAATGAANTATTAACTCTTTCNCTAGGNGAGTTAAATGATGATCGTGCAATTCCATTATTNATGGATATTGCAAGGAATGACGAAATAGATTTGCATATAAGNAATAGAGCTGTNGAAATTTTATCAAGNAAAAATGCNCCTGAATTAGTNGATTTTTTTGTTGAGATGCTAGGNTCTCCNGGGTCTAATGATCAAATGCTTAATTTTGTAAANAATTCAATGGGTATTGTTGAACGAGATAGACTCNTAATGGCTTTATTAGAATCATATCAAATTGGAAAGAATCGATATTANGCTGTATTNCACTCTCTTATGNGTAGTTTAGAAGANTATTCAAATCCTGAGATTAAACCTGTNTTTATTGAAGTNGCAAAAACNGATGGATTCCCAAGATTGTTAAGAATTAAAGCAATACAATCTTTGTCAACATTTGGTGATGTCGGTGTACTTGATGAATTGATTCCGATGTTAGAAGATTCTTATAATTATGATTATTATTATGAATTAAATAATTTAGCAAACTCCTTAAATGCAGGAGATTTTTATAAAAATAAAATGAGAGAAGCTAGTTTAAAAGCAATGCAATCTAATTAAATGAAATATTTGTTTAATATATTATTACTATCCTTACTATTATTAGTATCTAATGGATGCGCAGGGAAAGAAGAGGTTGAGGTTGAAGATTCTGAGGTTAAAATTATTCCAGAAAAAATTATAAAAGAAATTAAACACGTAAATCATAATCCTTTCTATCCATTAAAGGATAAAATTGAAGATTTAGAGTTTAAAATAAATGAATTAAATGCTCAAATATTAGAATATGAATCAAGCTTAATTGCACCTTCAATTAATTCTGAAATTTTAAAATTAGTTCAGACTCCTAAAATTGAACATGAAATTATGATTAATAATGGTACAATAATTCAAGGTAAAATAATCCAAGAAAATGCTGAAAACTTAATTGTTGAAACTAGGATAGGTCAATTAAAAATTGATAAACTTCAAGTTAGTTCTATTAAAGAAATGGAACCATTAAAAGCTAATATTGTTTTTAATGAAATGTCAATAGAAGAAAAAATTAGTAAAAATAATTTAACTTTTTCAGGCTCATTAATTAATAATGGCAGTAGAAGAGGTGATTTTGTTAGAGTAATTTATTATTTATGGGAAAAAGATACAGCCCCCGCGTTAACTGACTCTACATTTATTACTGGTAATACTATTATTTTTAATAATGGTGTTATTTCGGATACATCTCTTGACCCAGGAGATAATGGCGAATTTAATTTATCAATTGATATACCTGATTCATTAAATATAGCATATTGGACAAAAGAAGTTAGATATGATATGTTTGAGTAAATTCTTTCACACATTAGTTTAAATATTATGAATTTAGAAAAAATGTTAAGCGATATGGTCAGCCGTGATGCAAGTGATTTGCATTTAACTGTTGGTTCTCCACCTAAAATAAGGATTAATGGAGATTTATTTAATTTAAATGAAGAAAAATTAATTCCTGATACTCTAAATAAAATTTTAAAAGATTATTTAAATGATAAAAGATTATCATTGTTAACAAATGGAAATGATGTTGATTTTTCAATTGGTATTAAGGGTGTTAGTAGATTTAGAGTTAACTTGTTTAAACAAAGAGGAAATTTAGCAGCTACTTTCAGAAAGCTACCATATTCTATCCCTAATTTGGATTCACTTGGTTTTCCAGAATCAATTGCTAATTTAACTTTAAATAAAAAAGGATTAATATTAATAACTGGTGGAACTGGCAGTGGAAAATCTACTACAATGGCCGCCTTAATTAAAAAGATTTCAAATGAAAATAATTCTCATATTATAACTATTGAAGATCCAATTGAATATCTATATGAACATTCAAATTCTTTAATTAATCAACGTGAAGTCGGTTCAGATACTAAAAGTTTTAGTGATTCCTTAAAGAGTGTATTAAGACAAGATCCAGATGTTGTATCAATAGGTGAGTTGAGAGATGTTGATTCTATGAATGCTGCCTTAACAATTGCAGAGACTGGTCATTTAGTTTTAGGAACACTACATACAAATAATGCGTCAGGAACTATTAATAGATTAGTAAATGCTTTTTCTCCAGATAAACAAGGTATCATTAGAACAACTTTATCTTTAAATTTATTAGGTATTATTTCTCAACAATTAATTCCTAATAAAAACCAAGGAAGATCATTAGCCTTAGAAGTTCTTATAAATACTTCTTCAATAAAATCATTGATTCGTGAAAACAATATTCATCAAATTGATAATTATATATTAAGTGGTCAAAAAGATGGTATGATACGAATGGATGATTCAATAATTAAATTATATAATGATGGCTTAATATCTAAAGAAGAGGCATTGAATTATGCCATTAATATATCAGAGCTATCAAAGAAACTTAATAGTATTAACATATAGCATTTATTTATGATTAAAGAAAAAATCAAAAATTTAATTGAAAATAAACTCGATATTGTTCATATGGAAATTAAGGATACTACATCTCAGCATATTAATCATGCTAATCACAAAGGAGGATCCCACCTTAGAATGAAAATAGTTTCTAATGATTTTATAGATAAATCATTAGTACAAAGACATCAAATGATTTATTCTATTATTAATGACTTCATTCAAAAAGAAATCCATGCAGTTATATTAAAAACATTTACAGTCGATGAGTTTGAAAATTTATAAAAGGGAAATAAGAAGCTAGAGTAAACTAGCTTCTTATTTATTAAGTCAACAACTTAGGAGGAGTTGTAATTTTTGACATTACCTTTACTATATATACGATAGAACTATTGATTTGTTCCATTATAAATAATAAAGTCCCAATTATTTGGGACTTTATTATGATAAAACAGCTTATTTCTCCTCCATTAATTATTCATAAGTAGAATAATCAATGAACGATTTTACAATTTTATTATTAATAATATTGTGATATTCAGCACTTTGTTAGGGCTTAAATATTATTGATAAGATTTAAAAAATCTTCTTCATTTAAAATTTTTATATTTAATGATTTTGCTTTATTTAATTTACTACCACTTTTCTCACCAGCTATTAAGTAGTTTGTTTTTTTATTAATTGAACCAGCAGCAGAAGCACCAAATGATTCAATGATTTTAATAGCTTCTGATCTTGAATATTTTTTTAAGGTTCCTGTAAAAACAAATAATTTATCTGTTAAAATTGTAGTTTTAATATTTTCCAAGGATTCAAATTTTAAATTAGATGATAAGCATTGATTAATAATGTTGATATTATTTGAATTATTAAAATATTCAATAATTGAATTTGCCATTATGTCTCCGATTTCATCGATATTAATTAATTCTTCATAATTACAATTAATTAACTTTTCAATATTGTTATTAAATTTTTTTTCTAATAATTTTGATGCATTTAAACCAACATTTCGTATTCCTAAACCATTAATAAATTTTGAGAAGGTTGTTGTTTTTGATTTATTAATTGAATTAATAATATTTTCAGCAGATTTTTGTCCCATTCGTTCAAGATTTGCTAAATCATCAACTTTTAATTTGTATATATCTGATATTTTATTAATTAGGTTATTCTTAATTAGTAAGTTTATTATTTGCGTACCTAACCCACTTATATCTAAGCAATTCTTTGAAACATAGTGTTCAATTTTACCTTTTATGATTGCTTCACAATTGTCATTCATGCATCGCAATACTGCTTCATTAATATTTTTTATTGCTTTTGAATTACATATAGGACATTCATTTGGAATTATAAATTTGATTGTATTTTTTTTTCTTTTTTCTTTAATTACTTTTAATATTTCTGGGATTACATCACCAGCTCTTTGTATTAAAACATAATCATTAATTCTAACATCTTTTTTATTAATTTCATCTTGATTATGTAGCGTCGCATTTGATATGACAACGCCTCCGACTTTAATAGGATCTAATTTAGCAACAGGAGTTAGTGCTCCAGTTCTACCTACACTAATTTGTATATCTAAAATTTTTGTTATTGCTTGTTCTGCCTTAAATTTACCTGCAATGGCCCATCGCGGAGATTTACTTCTTATTCCAATTTCTTTTTGTAATACATAAGAATTAACCTTAAAAACAACACCATCTATATCATAATCTATTTTATTTCTTATTTTTTCAGCAGATTTATAATATTTTTTTATAAAATCAATTCCTGTACCTAATTTAATATGTTGATTAACAGGGAAACCCCATTTAGGAAGACTACTTAAAAATTCTATTTGACTTTTAAATTTAATGCCATCAATTTCACCAGGAGCATAACAAAATATCCTGAGTGGTCGGCTAGCAGTTATTTTTGGATCTAATTGTCTCAAACTACCAGCAGCACAATTCCTAGGATTTGCAAATAAAGGAAGATTTTCTTTTTTTCTATCTTCATTTAATTTTTTAAAATCTTTATGATTTATAAATACTTCTCCTCTTACTTCTAGTAATTTAGGAATTTTTTTACCTGTAAAAGATAGAGGAATACCTTTAATTGTTTTAAGATTATTTGTTATATCTTCACCTAAAAAACCATCACCTCTAGTAGAACCATATATAAATTCCCCATTTTCATAAACCAACTCTACAGCCAGTCCATCTAATTTTAATTCCGCAACATATTCAATATCATTTGGAATGTTTTTTGTTATTTGTTTATTAAATTCTACTAACTCATCTTCATTCATTGCATTAGCTAATGATAGCATAGGTAATCTGTGTTTTATTGTCCCAAATTCTTTGATTGGGTGCGAACCAACTCTTTTAGTTGGAGAACTATTATTCGCATATTGAGGATTTTTATTTTCTAATTCTTCTAATTCTCTCAGCAATATATCATATTCAAAATCTGATATTGTTGGTTTGTCATGTACATAATAGTTTATGTTATGTTTATTAAGAGTAGTTATTAAATTATTAATACGTTCTTTAATATTCATTTACTATAGTATTTTAATTTCATTATCTATAGTTTCAGTTAAGCTAAAAAAATCATCGCTAGAAAATTTAAAATTAATATGTTTATAATCACCATTATTATCAATACAATATTGCTCTTGATATTTTTTTTTATTTTTAATGATTTGATCAATTGATGATATTAGGATATCAACATCTCTTTTATTATTATAAATCCCAAAACTAATTCTAACCATTCCCATCCAAGGTTCCATTTTCCAAGAAAGATTATTATCTTTGAATTCACAATCATCAAGTTCTTTTTTATGGGTTGCACTTAACATCTCTTGAACATAAGGGTGTGCACAAAAGCATTCGTTTCTTACAGCTATATTAAAATAATCATTAAGTATAGCTGCTACAAGACCATGATCCATGCCATTAATATTAAATGAAATTGTTCCTGCTCTAGGGCAATTTTTTATATCAGTATCACCATAGATATGAATTTCTTTATATTTGTTTAATTCGTTCATAGTATATTGGATTAAATTTTTATCTTCTTCTAAAATATTTTCCATTCCTATTGTATCTAAGATATGAACAGATGCACCTAATGTAATTGCACCTAAAATATTTGGGGTACCAGCTTCTTCTCTATCTGGAAATTTTTTTGTTACAAAATAATTATCAGGATAAACCTTATCGACCATTCCACCGCCTACATCTTCAGGTTCAATTGCACTTAAAAATGATTTTCTTGCTATAATAACTCCTGGAGATCCTGGTGCATATGTTTTATGACCAGAAAATAATAATACATCAATCTCTTTACTTTTATCATTAAATCCACTCATTTTTATTGGAACATGTGCAGCCATTTGAGCAGCATCAACAATTAAATAAACATTATATTTATGAACAATTTTTGCTATCTTATTAATTGAATTAATAATCCCAGTAACATTGCTTAACCCTGTGATTGATACATAATTAATTCTATCTGAAAATTTTTCTAAGTATTTTTCTAAAATTTGGGTATTAATTTTTCCAGCCATTTGATGATTTTTTTCTAGAGGCACATGAATTACTTTTCCTCCATGTTTTCTATGAGGGAGATCATTTGAATGATGCTCCATCATTGATACTAATACTATATCTCTTTCAGGTCTAAGTCTTTTTAATGTTTTAGCAACTCTATTCATTCCAGCTGTAACGCCACTACCCATAAAGAAAGACGTATATTCATTTTTATCTGCTTCAACAAAATCTAATATTTTATTATGAATCCATTCATATGTTTTAGTTGAAATTCTAGCACTAAAGTGAAGTAATGAGTGTGTATTTGAGTAATGATTTAAAAATTTTTTTGATGCTCTAAAAGCAGCTCCCATCATTAGAGTCGATGCAGTTGAATCTAAATAAATTCTAGGTGATATAGTTCCATCTGCTAATTTATACTTAGTATCTAAACCTATAAAATCATCTTGAATTTTTTTAAGCAAATCCAATCCTTTTACTGACATAGTTTCAGGGGTAAGTAAAGTTGGTTTCATATCGATAAATTAACCATTATTTATTTTATTAAATAATTCTTTTTTAAGCTTGTTTGTTATTTCAAATTCAGAATGCCAATGATCCCAATAACAAGGAAGAAGTCCAATCCCCGTAGAAGATATGAAGGCTTCATCCATTAGATTAATTTCATCTCTATTTATATGAGTTTCTGAAATGTTTAAATGATTTTTTTTTGCTATAGAAATTATGGTACTTCTCATTACTCCAGATAAAATACCTAAATCTAAAGATGGAGTTATTAATGTTTTATCTTTTATAAAAAATATATTTCTAATAGCACATTCAGTAATAATATTATTTCTATTATAAAATATTGGCTCATAATAACCTAATTTTTCACATTCTTTTTTTGCTAGCATATTACCAATATAATTAAGTGATTTTATTGCTGGAGTAAATCTTATAATAGGAAATTTTTCTTCATTAAAAAAAATAGCTTTAACAGGTTTATTAGGTATATTATAAAAAGATTTTATATTTATATATATATTTGGCATTATTTTTATTTTTGACAAATCTCCTCGAGTTATCATTATTCTAATTATTCCATTTTTGAGTGAGTTTTTTTCAATAATTTTTTGTAGTAGTAATAATAATGAATCGGGATTAAAGTTATGATTTAGTTTAATTAATTTTAATCCAGATAATATCCGTTTAATATGTTTATTCGCTGAAAATAGTTTTTCGTTATCAAATCTCAATGTTTCAAACAATCCATCTCCATATAAAAATCCAGCATCATTAAATGGAATTTTTGCTTCATCTGATTTAATCCATTTACCATTTATATAATATATTTTTTTTCCTAACATTATGTTTGCGTTAATATTTTACTTTTTGTTTTTGTTTCTTGCCATTCTTCTTTTGATTGTGAATCCCAAACTATTCCACCACCAACAGGATATATACCATCATTATTTTCTAAAGTCATTGTTCTTATTGCAATATTAAACTTTAAATTTCCTTTTTCATTAATATATCCAATAGAACCAGTGTATAAATCTCTGCTATAATTTTCTAGTTTATCTATAATTCTCATAGCACTTTCTTTTGGTGCCCCTGTAATTGAACCCCCAGGAAATAAAGCACTGAAAATATCAGATTCATTGATATCTTTTTTTAATTTCCCCTTAACGCATGTAATCATTTGATGTACAGTGTTAAAACTTTTTATTTTAAACATATTTTTTACTTTGACTTCCCCATATTCAGAAATTTTTCCTATATCATTCCTTAAAAGATCTACAATCATGAGATGTTCTGCTTTATCTTTAGATGAATTTTTTAATTCTAACTTTAATTTATTATCTTTTTCTTTATTTGAATCCCTGCCTCTAGTACCCTTCATTGGATATGAATAAATTGTATTCTTTTTAGTTTCAAAAAATAGCTCTGGTGAAAAGCTTAAGATTTCATAGTTCTTGAATTTCATATAAAAACCATAAGGGGGTTGTACAAACTCTCTTAATGAAAGATATGTATTTAAACCACTATCAAAACATTTGTATATTTTTTTTATAGAATAATTTATTTGATATGCATTTCCATTATATAATTCATTTTTTATTTCATTTATTTTTTTTTTGTATTCTTTATAATCAATTAATTCTTTCAATAAATGAATTTCAGTTTTTTTTGTATTTATTTTTTCAATTTTATACTTAATTGTTTTTTTAGGTTTTACAAAAAATAAATAAGGAAATTTTTTGTTTAAATTTTTAAAATGAATATTAGGGTATAAAATATTTTTAAAATTATAGCTAATAAATCCTACAGCAGGTATACCTTTACAGTTTTTTTTCCACTTATTAATTATTTTTTGGAATTCTTCTAAATTAGCATTAATCTTCTTCCCAGAATAAAACAAACCATTATAATCCCATAAAATTTTTTCATTTGAAGACCAGATTGCATAACCTTCATATTTATTTTCCCATGAATCAATGAGAATATCAGGATTCCCATGTTTACTTATTATCTCATTAAGATTTTGCATTGCTAAATTTATTAAAAATTGTATACTTTAAAGTTTTGGGAGATGTTATTGCATATGAAAAAACTTTGTGACTTCTAAAAAAATTATCTAATCCAATTTTATTAATATCATTAATATTTTTTGTGTATTTTTTACCTTCAATACGTTTAATAACTTCAGGTAATTGAGGTGGAGTCCAATTTAAATTTTCAGCGAATAAATTAAATAATTTTAAAATAATGTCACTATCCCAATCAGGATTAAACTTACATTCTCTACTTTTAATTTTTAAATACTTGCTTGTAAGTTTACTAAATCCAGAAACAGCTCCTATATGAATTAATTTTGGATATAAAAATTGATCAACTTTCATTTCATAATCAATTGTATTTATATTTTTTTTAATATAATCCCAATTAAAATCATTTAAAGTATTTATCCATGTATCAATATTGTTTGTATATTTTTGAATTTTCATCCAACTATTGTCACTATGTAAAATTAATAATTTACCAATATCTTGCTTGCTATAATTTATTCTGTGAAGCCACATTAAAAATAAAAGAGTTGAAAATGGAAATTTCATATTGAATTTATCTAAATCAATATTATTGATAATATTTGGATTGCAAGATGTCTTTAATCCAATTGGGTTATTATTTAATGAAACAATTTGGCTTCCTATTGATTTTCCTGATGAAGGCAATATATTTAAATCAACCCAAATTAAATCTTTTTTATTTTTTAATGCATTATTAGATAGCCATATTGAATTATAATCATAGTAACCAGATAGCTTCCAATTTAAATGATGATGAAGAAAAGCAGCACATATTAGACCATCATAATCAGCTGAAATTATAAAGAATTTATTTTTTTCTTTTAACCATTTATATTGTTTAAAAATATTTTTTCTTTTTATTTGCATATATAAGAATTTAAAAATAATATAGAACAAGTAATCATGAAAAATAAATTAATATAT
>PAJD01000025.1:0-47438 GCA_002705605.1 Fidelibacterota bacterium
AAGGAGAGAACAGGCATATAGAATGCTTGTTGATGCATTCTTGCCTGAAGGAATTACTCAAATTGCTGTAGATTCAATTTTTATGATGCCTCAGCTTGGAGTTCTATCTGAGGTNCATGAACAAGCGGCTGTNGAAGTNTTTAATAAGGATTGTTTAGTAAGATTAGGNACTTGTATTGCTCCAATTGGANNAGGTAATGTTAATGATGATATTNTAGAATTTNCTTTTNAAATTAAAGATAAGGAAATAAAAGGAGTATTNAAATTTGGAGAAATTCTTCTATTTGANGCTGATTATGTAGAAGTTAAAACTAAATTAATAATGAAAAATAATTACACTATTAATGGATTGAGNAAATTNGANGGNNAGATTTTTGGTGGTGAAGTNGGGATAATGCTTGATGGNAGAGGAAGGCNTTTTGATTTNAATAANTANAATAANGATTCTGTTAGNAATTGGTCNATTCAAACTAATGAGTATCCATTNAAATAATGTCAAAGTCTTATACNCCAGGATTAAAGATATTAGANAATGCTTCAATAAAAAAGAAGAGAATATTNCCTCTNNCAGGNGAGTTGCATGTAGAAAAANATGATTTAGTTAAATCAGATCAAATAGTTGCTTCAGCNAAAATTCCAGGNAATGTTCANATGATTAATGTTTCTAATAAATTNAACATTGATCCNAATCAANTTATNGATTGTATGCTNTGTAAAGTGGATCANGANGTTAAANAAGGTGAAGTNGTAGCAAGAAGTAAAGGTTTATTTGGTTTTTTTAGATCTGAAGTAAAATCACCCATGGATGGTGTTTTGATTAACATATCAGATATAACAGGTCAGATTATAATATCTGAGAAACCAATTCCTGTTGAAGTTGATGCGTATATAGATGGAAAGATACAGGAAGTATATAAAAAAGAAGGAGTTTTAATTTCAGCTCATGGAGTCCTGATTCAAGGGATTATTGGAGTAGGAGGAGAGAAGAAAGGAACATTGAAAATAATAGAAAATATCTCTGATTTAGATAAAATTGATTTAAGTTCTGATGTAGTTGTAGTGATAAAGTCTTTTATCGATTATGGAACGTATCAGAAAATAAATAAATTAGGCTTAAAAGGTATTATTTGTGGTGGTATAGATTATGAATCTTTAACAAAAATCTTAGGATATCCTCTTGGAGTAGCAATTACTGGTTCTGAAGATGTGACTACAGTTGTAGTAACGGAGGGATTTGGTAATATTAATATGTCAGATAGGACATTTGAATTGTTAAAAAAATATAAAGATTCTTATTGCTCAATTAATGGTGCTACTCAAATAAGAGCAGGAGTGATGAGGCCCGAGGTTATAATAAATTTAGATTTTGATATAGAAAATATTAATGATAATAAAGATGAGTCATTAATTTTAGTTGGTTCAAAAGTTAGAATTATTAGAGATCCATTTTTTGGTCTTATTGGTATTGTGTCTGCATTACCTTCAGAATTAGTTAAAATGAAAACAGAAACAATGGTAAGGGCAGCAGAAGTAACATTGGAAGATGGGACTAAAAAAATAATTCCAAGAGCTAATTTAGAAGTTATTTTATCAGATTAATTGTATTAATTTATTGATATGAATGATGCACAGAAAATCATATCTAATTTAGCAAAAGATATAGTCCAAAGAGGACTATCAGTTCCAGCCGTATTTTTCTTAGAAAGCACAAAATATGTTTCATTTATAGGTAGTCAGTTTCTAGTCTTTTTAGGTCCTATAGCAACATGTTTTATTAATAATCAAAAATATTATGATTTTACAACTCTCTTAGAAAAAAAGTCTAATATAGATTTTCTTATTAATGAAATTGAAAGAATTAATTTAAATATAAAATAATGAATCAATATGTAAAATATATATTTTTCCCTACAGTGATTTTACTTGTTTATTTTTTCTTTCCATTTTCAATTTTTCTTTCTGGGAATGAGACTACATTTATTTGTGTTGTTTTACTTTGTTTCGTTGTGGAGTATTTTATAGAAAAAGCTAAAAATGGTGAAGAAATTTATATGAGACCAATTGCAGCTATTAAAGCAATGGAAGAAGCAGTAGGTAGAGCAACAGAGATGGGTAAGCCTGTGCTTTATGTTCCAGGAATTTCTAGTTTAGACCAAATTGATACAATATCCGGATTAACTATATTGGGACATGTTGCTGGGATGACTGCTGAATATGATGCTAGTTTGCATGTGCCTGTTTGTGTTCCCATTGTTATGGAAACTGCAAAGGAAACGTGTAAAGAATCATATCTTAAAAAAGGTCGTCCAGATTTATATAGAGATGATATGGTTCATTATGTAACGGATGATCAGTTTGCATATGCAGCTGGAGTTAATGGAATAATGCTAAGAGAAAAGCCTGCAGCAGTTTTCTTTCAGGGAAAATTTTATGCTGAATCATTAATCCTTGCTGAAACAGGAAATTCTATAGGTGCAATTCAGATTGCTGGTACTGGTTCATCATCTCAAATACCATTTTTTGTTACTGCATGTGATTATACTCTTATTGGTGAGGAATTTTATGCAGCAAGTGCATATCTATCAGGAAGTCCTGAGATGCTTGGAAGTATAAAAGGCCAAGACTACGTTAAAGTTGGATGCATGATGTTAATTTTAATAGTATTTATATCTTCAGTCCTAAATGGATATGGGATTATTGATTTTGATATAACATCATTATTTAGGACTAATATTATAAAATGAAAAGACAATTAGCATATTTTTTAGTAATCTTTATAGGATTTTTGACTTTGTCAGGTCATTTTATAAATTATTCTCCACTTAATAATTTTATTGATAATGATGCAACTCAATGGTTTGATATAATATCAGGATTTGCAGCTTTTCTAGGAGTTATTAATCTTCTTCAATTGCATCTAAACAAGATTGCTAATAAACGTGATAATTGGAGATATAGTATTATCACATTGGCAGGTTTTACTATTATGATAATATTTGGTTTTATTTATAATGGCTCAAGTGTAGCTATGGGTCCACATTTAAAAGAAGATGGATCAGCTTTTTATTGGATGTTTCAAAATATTTATCTGCCTTTAGGTGCTACAATGTTTGCTTTGCTTGCTTTTTTTGTAGCATCAGCCTCTTATAGAGCATTTAAAATTAGAAATTTTGAGGCGACTTTATTATTAATTTCAGGTGTATTTTTAATGATAGGAAGAGTTCCTATAGGTCAGCTTATCCCATGGTGGATGGCATTAGAAATTTATATTTGTTTATTTTTTGCACTTTTAGCAAATAGATTTGAACAAAAGAAAAAAATGTTATTTTCTTTAGTTCTATGTATTGTTTTATTACCATTAGTAACTTATTCTTTAAATTTTCATAATCTATCAATTTTTAAAATTCCAGAGCTTCAAGAATGGATAATGGACGTTCCTGCTACTGCTGGTTCTAGAGCAATTATGATTGGAATTGCTCTTGGTACTATAGCTCAATCATATCGTATAATAACAGGAAGAGAAAGATCGATTTTAGGAGATTAATGGAATTCATTAAAAAAATATTTATTCAGCTTGGTCAATTAGATAGGAGATTTATTTTTCTACTAATAGGCTTGTCTGTTTTAATTCCATTGCTTAAGCCTGATTGGATAAATATTCCAATAAAGACAACAGCTAATTCAAAAATTGTTTTTGAAGAATTAAATAATTTAAAAGAAGGTGATAAGATTTTAGTTTCATTTGAATATGGAGCTAGTACAAAGCCTGAAATACATCCTATGTCCGTGGCTGTGTTACAGCATCTTTTTTCAAATGGTGTTAAAGTATATACTGTGCCTCTTTGGCCTGAAGGATTAATGATGGCTAAATATGCAATTGAAGAAGTTGTATCATCTGATTTATTTAATATTCAAGAACATGTTGATTATGTTAGTCTTCCTTATAAAGCAGGGGGTGAAATAATAATTAGAGGAATTGCAACAGATATACGCTCAATTTTCACTCAAGATGTTAATAATGTTTTATTAACTGATATACCTATGATGACTGGAATAAATGATATTACTGATTTTGATTTTGTTTTTGATCTATCTGCTGGTGTTCCTGGAAATGCGGAGTGGGTTCAGTTTGCTTGCGATGAATATAAAATTCCTCTTTCTTCTGGATGTACTTCAATTATGGTAACAGATGCTATTCCATACGTAGAGTCTGGTCAAATTAGAGGTATTCTAGCAGGTATGCCTGGAGCAGCTGAGTATGAACAAATGGTATTTGAATATTTAAATAATGATATAGATAACAAATATTTAAATAAAGAAGCTGTAATTGTTCCTGGGAAAGCTACATCTAGAATGTCTGCTCAATCTATAGCCCATTTATTAATGGTCATTTTTATTGTATTTGGAAATATATCTTATTATTTAATTAGGAATAGGAAAATCTGATGTATGAAATAATAGGTATCTGGTGTGTTGTTTTATTGACCTTAAGTATATTTAGTTATTTATATGGAGATAATCCATTTTATAAGTCAGCTGAACATATTTTTGTAGGTGTATCAGCTGGATATATATTTACAATTACTTTTTGGGATACTATTTGGCCTAATCTTTTTGGAAGACTATTGCCTTCATATGTAAAGGCTGGTTTTGAATTTGATATTTCATATATATTTCCTTTGGTTTTAGGTATTTTTATGTTATTTAGATTATCTAAAAAATATGATTGGCTATCTAGGATATCAATAGCATATATAGTTGGAATGATGGCTGGATTAAAATTTTATGTATTTTTAAATTCTAATTTGCTTACACAAATCAAATCATCAACTGTAAATTTTTCAGGTACATATTTAAGTATAATTAACGAAGTTATTATTTTGATTGGTGTAATTAGCGGCTTGGTTTATTTCTTCTTTTCAAAAGAACATACTGGTGTTGTAGGTAGAGTAAGTAGAATTGGAGTTTATTTTTTAATGATTAAATTTGGTGCTTCATTTGGTTTTGCTGTAATGGGTAGGATATCTTTATTAATTGGTAGATTTGAAGAACTTATAGAGTATAGTAAACCAGAGTATTACTATTCTACACCAGTCATTTTAGGTTTAATGATAGTGGCTTTATCTTTCTGGTCTTTTAAAAATAGTAAAAATATAAATGAGAATAACTAGGAGTTTATGAAATGAATAAAATTTTAGAACAACTTATGATAAATAATGAAAATTATGGTTCATGTATTGGTGGAAACGATTGGTCTTCTACAACATCTGAAGGAATTATAGATTCTATTAATCCTTCAAATGGAGAGAAAATAGCTAGTGTTTATAAATGTTCTGAATCTGACTATGAAAAGGTNTTGTCTGAATCAAATAAAGCATTTGAAGAATGGAGAAAGGTACCAGCTCCTATAAGAGGACAGCTTATATTTGAAATGGGTAATGAATTAAGACGAAATAAAGATGCATTAGGTAGTTTGGTATCATTGGAAATGGGCAAAATTAAAGCTGAAGGAGATGGCGAAGTTCAAGAGATGATTGATATCGCTGATTTTGCGGTAGGATTATCTAGACAGTTATATGGTTTGACCATGCATTCAGAACGCCCTGATCATCGTATGTATGAACAATGGCATCCTCTTGGAAATGTAGGTATTATTTCGGCATTTAATTTCCCCGTAGCTGTATGGGCATGGAATTCTTTTATCGCTGCTGTATGTGGCAATATTTCGATATGGAAACCTTCATCAAAAACGCCTTTAACAGCTATAGCAGTTCAAAATATTTGTAATAAAGTATTAAGAGAACATGGATATAAAGGTATCTTCAATTTAATTATTGGTAGTGGCAGTATTATTGGAGATAAATTAGTTAATGATAAAAGAGTTCCTTTGATTTCAGCTACTGGTTCAACAAGAATGGGTATAGACATAGCTCAAAAAGTTGCAAAAAGATTAGGCAAGACTATACTAGAACTTGGAGGAAATAATGCAATTATTGTGGATGAAACTGCTTCTATGGATTTAGTAGTACCTGCTATTGTTTTTGGAGCTGTAGGTACTGCAGGTCAAAGATGTACATCGACAAGAAGAATTATTGTACATAAATCATTAATTGATAGTTTATCTGAAAAATTAGTAAATGCATATAAACAAGTTAATATTGGTGATCCTTTAGAAAATAATACACTTATGGGTCCTTTAATTGATAAAGGAGCAACTGATGATTATTTAAATGCAATAAAATCAGCTCTTGATGAAGGAGGACAGTTGTTATGTGGTGGTAAAATCATAGAAAATAATGGGTTTTTTGTTGAGCCAACAATTATAAAAGTGAAGAGTGACTTTAATATTATTAAAGAAGAAACATTTGCACCTATTTTGTATATTATGGAGTATGATGATTTAAATGAAGCTATTGATATTCACAATAATGTTCCTCAGGGACTTTCATCAGCAATTTTTACAAATAATATTAAAAATTCTGAAAAGTTTTTATCAGCAAGAGGTAGTGATTGTGGTATAGCTAATGTTAATATTGGTACATCTGGGGCAGAGATTGGAGGAGCTTTTGGTGGTGAAAAAGAAACTGGAGGTGGTAGAGAGTCTGGTTCTGATGCTTGGAAAGCGTATATGAGAAGACAAACCAATACTATTAACTGGAGTGATGATTTACCTTTAGCTCAAGGTATTAAATTTGAACTATAACAAAAGGAGAAAAAAATGAAAAAGTATCTTTTATTAGTTATATTGTTTTCTTTGTGTTTTATGCAAAGAGGAGAAAGNTGGAAAAACAGATTATATCAAAATCCAAATGCAGGAAATAGGGATAANTTAGAGTTGCAGNAAATAAGTGATGAGGCTAAAATGCTTTTTTATCAAACAGAAAAAATAAGNCCNGAAAATGCATTNCTTTATCAGTTTGCACTACCAATACCATTTGTTAATCTTGGGTATGCTTATTCAGATAATTGGGGTAAGGGAATAAAATGGGATCTTGCAATTTTAGCATGTTTAGCTAAATTAGAACATATTGATTGGGGTGATGATATTTATTACTACGATGATAATGGTATGGAAACTGGTATGGAAATTGGTGATAAAAATCAAGCGAATNTATATAGAGGTATAGTTTTAGGAATTACTATGTTTAAGTTGTTTGATTCTTATAAATCAGCTGAACAATATAATGATCAACTGTTTAAGAGAGTTTTTAAAAGAAAACGTCCAAGTTTTGCATTTGATTACTCTTTAAATAATAAGACTACAGAGTTAACGATGTCTTATCTATTGAATTAACTGTATATATTAAAATATAAAGGAAGTTTTTTATGAGTATTGATCCTAAGAAAGTTAAAAAGATATTAGGAAAGAACATTTTAGCAGATGGCTTTGATCCTGTGATTGATTTAGAAAAGAGTTCTGGCTCTTGGATTGTTGATCAAAGAGATGGCGTGAAGTACTTAGATATGTTTTCTATGTATGCTTCAGGATCTGTAGGGTATAATCATCCTTATATTATTGAACATAAAGATAAATTAGGAGAAATAGCTGTTAATAAAACAACATTGTCAGATATTTATAATGTCTATTATGCTGACTTTGTTGATACATTTGATAAAATTGCAATGCCAAGTTACTTGAAAAATGCTTTTTTTATTGATGGNGGGTCTCTTGCTGTNGAAAATGCATTAAAGGCTGCTTTTGATTGGAAAAGAAGAATGAATATGAGTAAAGGTTCAAAAGTGAATGGAGATAAAGTTATTTACTTTAATCAAGCTTTTCATGGAAGAACTGGTTATACTTTAACCCTAACAAATACTGCTGATCCAAGAAAAACAATGTATTTTCCTAAATTCCCTTGGTTTAAGGTTGATAATCCTTACATAAATTTCCCTTTAACTTCAGATGTTTTAGAGGCTTTAATAAAACAAGAAAATAATGTCTTAGAATCAATCAAAGAAATAATAAAAAATAATACAGATGATATAGCGGCTTTAATATTGGAACCAATTCAAGGTGAGGGTGGAGATAATCATTTTAGAGATGAATTCATGGTACAATTGAAAAATGTTTGTGATAGTAATGATATCATATTAATCTTTGATGAGGTTCAAACAGGAATAGGATTAACTGGTAAAATGTGGGCTCATGAGCATTTTTCTGTAAAACCTGATATAATTTCATTTGGTAAAAAGACACAGGTTTGTGGAATGTTAGCTGGGGATAAGATTTATAATCTTGAAGATAACGTTTTTAAAGAATCTAGTAGAATAAATTCTACATTTGGTGGGAATTTAATTGATATGTATAGATTTAAATTGATTTTAGAAATTATTGATAATGAATCTCTATTACATAATACTATTAAAATGGGTGATTATTTACTTGACTGTATTACTTCTCTTTCAGATGAATTTCCTGGGTATGTTACTAATCCAAGAGGAAAAGGATTGTTTTGTGCGTTTGATATGCCCTCAGGCATTGAGAGAGATAAATTAATAGGTATTTTGCTTGATAAAAACATCATGATTCTTGGTTCTGGTTTAAAAAGCATCAGATTTCGACCTCACCTTAATGTTTTAAAAGAAGACTTAGATATTTGTATAAATGCAATNCATGANTCTATAAAAGAGATGTTAAATTAGTTTTGTTAGGAACGCTTTATACTATTTCAACNCCAATAGGTAATTTGTCTGATATAAGTTTTAGATCANTAGAAGTATTAAAAAAGATAGATTATCTTATTTGTGAAGATACNAGAGTGACAANNAAATTGTTAAATCATTATGATATAAANATTAATTTGTTATCATATAATGTTTTTAACGAAAATAAGCTAACAGAAAAATATGTTAAATATTTAACTGATGGNAAGGANATGGGTTTAGTATCAGATGCTGGAACCCCNTGCATAAGTGACCCAGGTTATAAATTAGTTAATAAATGTCGTCAAATGAANATTGAAGTTATTAGTATTCCTGGTCCAAGTTCATTGACTTCAGCATTATCANTAAGTGGTTTGCCTAGTGATAGTTTTTATTTTGAAGGTTTTTTGCCAAANAAGAANGGAAGAAAAACNAAGTTTGAATTTTTAAGTTCTATGCCTTCTACTATTGTCATTTTTGAATCACCTTATAGATTAGTAAAAACTGTTGAGGANATATTTGATTATATGGGTAATAGANAAATATGTATATGTAAAGAATTAACAAAAGTATATGAAAGAGTTATGTTTGGTAATGTTTTAAATATTTTAGAATTATTAAAAGATGAAGTGAAGTTAAAAGGAGAGTATGTTATTATAATAGCAAAAGAAGGATATNTATTGAAATGAGTTTTTTAATTTCATTTGAAGGTATNGATGGTTGTGGTAAAACAACTCAAATTGAACTATTGGCANATAAATTACGTTCAAAAAATATGAATTGTANAGTTTTAAGGGAGCCAGGTGATACAAGNATTTCAAATAAGATAAGAGAAATATTACTTGATAANAGNAATGAAATTTGTCCTGANTCAGAGACTTTNTTNTTTTTATCAGCNCGTTCNCAACTTGTAAGAGAAANAATTATNCCNAATATTAAAAAAGGAAATATTGTNATTTGNGATAGATANTTAGATAGTACATTNGCATANCAGGGNTATGGAAGAGGNCTTGATAAAANTATGATAAATAATTTAAATTTATTTGCAACTAATAAAATGTTACCAACATTAACGTTTATTTTAGACATTGATCCAAAAATTGCATATGATAGAATTGTAAAGNAAGATATAGATAGAATGGANTCTGAAGGTNTAGATTTCTTAAGTAATATATCTAATGGTTATAAAATCATTGCAAAATCCAATCCAGAAAGATGTANAATGATTATGTGCAAGGATAAAGGCAAGCATGTTATCCATGAAGAAATTTTGAATATTATTAATGATTATATAGAGAAAGAAGAATGTTTATGAAAAATTATTTAGTGTTTTTAATTGTAATCGCATCATTGCTATTATCAAAAGATAAAGCTGATTTAAAATTTAATAATGATGAAAGCTATGAAGATTATATTGAATTGTTTGAAAGTTCATTTAATAAGCTGAAAGTTAATTTTGTTGATTCAGTCAATGAATCTGAAATGATTAAAGCTGGTATTAAAGGTATGTTGAAAAACCTAGATCCTTATACTAAATTATTAGAGGATAATAGTTTGGAAAGTTTTGATATATTAAGAAAAGGAAAATATGGTGGAGTNGGAATACAAATTGGTTTAAGAAGAGATACATTGACTGTCTTATCACCCATGGAAGATAGTCCTGCTTATTCAGAGGGAATAATTGCTGGAGATAAAATAATGAGAGTAGATAGTACCTTTACAAAAGGGTTAAATGTATCAGATGCTTCTAGTTTAATAAAAGGGGAAGTTGGTTCATCTGTAATACTTGGTATTTATAGACCATCGACAAAAGAAGAAATAGATTTTGAATTAACAAGGAGTAATATTGTTGTTAAGCATGTCCCGTATTGGGGAGTAGATAAAAATAATATAGGTTACATTAGGATAACTAGATTCTCTAGAAATGCATCTAAAGATTTTAAAAAAGGTTTAGAAGAATTACAAAAACAAAATATAAGTGGTTTAGTTATTGATTTAAGAGGTAATTCTGGGGGTTTATTAAGCAATGCTATAAATATTTTAGATTATTTATGTGAAAGAGGAGAGCTTTTGTTGTTTTCAAAAGGAAAAACTAACCGTTCAAATAAAGAATGGAAGTCAAGAAGAAAACCTGTTTTAGATATTGATACTCCAATTGTTGTTTTAGTAAATAAAGGTTCAGCATCAGCAAGTGAAATTGTATCAGGTGCTTTGCAAGATCTTGATAGAGCAGTTATCTTAGGTCAAAATACTTTTGGAAAAGGTCTTGTACAGCATATGTATGATTTAAATGATACTATAACTTTAAAAATAACTACTTCTAAATATTACTTGCCATCTGGAAGATTAATTCAAAAGCAGGATTACTTAGATAATGGTTTTTTAACAGATGGTCTTGATAAAAGAGATAGTTTATTTACTACAAAAGGAGGTCGTTTAGTAAAAGGAGGAAATGGGATAGCTCCAGATATTCAAACAACAAGAAATATTTTATCTCCTTATGTGCAGGAGTTATGGAGACAAGGTGTTTTCTTAAGTTTTGCTGCTTCTTATGTTCCTTTTAATAAACAATTACAATTACCTGTAAAAATTGATTCTAAAATAATGAGTGATTTTAAATTATTTATTAAAGATTATGATTTGGATTACCAGCTTAAAGGAGAAAAAGAATATTTAAAATTCTTAGAAAAAATGAAAAAACCCCCTATTTCTATTAATNAATATTCNAAAAATATTTATTCTAATCAGAATGGTANTATAGATNNNNTAGATNAAGATATGATGAGTANCTATTTTGAACAAATTAAAAAAGTACAATTTTCATTAGATGAGAATCAACGTTGGATTAAAAATGGTTTAGAAAGAGAAATTTCTAAAGTTTTAGGNGGAGAAAAAGANAAAATTAGAGCAAGCCTTAATGAAGATATGGAATATAAAAAAGCGGTAGAATTAATATTGAATTTAAAAGAATATTATACTATTCTAGATTTTTAATAAAAAAAGAGTGATTTTAAACTCATTAATNATTAAATTTGCTAGCTTTATTTATGTTATATATGGGTCGGTTAGCTCAGTTGGTTAGAGTGCTACGTTGACATCGTAGAGGTCACTGGTTCGATTCCAGTATCGACCACATAATAAAAAAATAGGAGATAAAAATAGCTAAAAAAAATAATAGAAATAAGTANAGAATAAATGATAAGATTTTTTCTAAAGAAGTAAGACTTATAGATAGTAANAATGAACAAAGAGGTGTNTTNAGCATTGAAAAAGCGCAAGANATTGCAAATAATTCNGGTTTAGATTTAGTNGAGATATCTCCAAATTCAAATCCNCCTGTATGTAAAATACTNGATTATGGAAAGTTTCTTTATGANATTGAAAAGCAAGANAAATTAAATAAGAAGAAGCANCATGTTGTNCAAGTAAAAGAAATTAGAATAAGACCAAATACTGGTGANCATGATTTAGTAACAAANCTTAAAAGAGGTCANAAATTTTTAGAAAATGGAGATAAGTTAAAGATTACGGTTATGTATAGAGGNAGAGANTTTTATAGTAGAAAAGAAGATGGAATTGAAACATTAAATAAAGTAGTTGAAGTTTTAAAGGATATATCTTTTATAGATAANCCGGTAGATTTACANGGNCGNAGAATTTCAGTTGTTTTAAGTCCTAAATAAAGGAGAANAAATGCCAAAAATGAAAACAAAAAAAAGTGCTGCAAAAAGGTTTAANAAAACTGGCACNGGTAAATTAGTTTATAATCAGTGTGGTAATAGGCATTTATCAACAAANAANAGTAGTAAANGAAAAAGACAGTTAAGAAAAAGTAAAACATTAAGTTCTGCNATGACTAAAAGAACTAATAATATGCTTTAAACTATGAAAGGATAAAATTATGCCAAGAGCTAATAGTAGTGTCCCAAGGCATAGAAGACACAGGAAAATAGTTAAGCTAGCAAAAGGATATAGAGGAGCTAGAAGTTCTAATTTTAAAACTGCGAAGGATGCAGTAGAGAAAGGTCTTTTATATGCTTATAGAGATAGAAGGCAGAAAAAAAGAATGTTTAGAAAACTTTGGATTATGAGGATAAATGCAGCTGTTAGAAATAATGGTTTAACATATTCTAAATTTATATCTTTATTAAAAGAAAAAAATATTGATTTAAATAGAAAATCTCTTGCTTATATGGCTGTAAATGATCCTGATGGATTCTCAAGTATTATTGATTCAGTAACTAAGTAAACTGTGTCAATTATTGATGAAATAAATAAAATTAAGTCAAATTTCAAGTCTGATTTAGATTTACTAAAGTTAAAAAAAATAAATTCAGATGAGATTAAGTACAAGTATTTAGGAAGAAAAGGGCTAGTATCTAATTTATATTCTTTATTATCATCTGTTGATAATAGTGATAAGCCAAAAATTGGTAAAGAAATAAACCAATTGAAATTAGATATTTCAAATGAAATTGATGGTTTAGCTAGTAATAATAAAAATCAAGAAAATAAACTGCTCGATTCAGATTATTCTTTACCCGGTTTAAGGTATAACAATGGAAGTATTCATCCTTTAACATTAATAATTCAAGAAATTAAAGATATTTTTAATAAAATTGGATTTTCTAACATATATGGTTCTGAGGTTGATACTGATTATTATAATTTTGAAGCATTAAATATTCCTAAACATCATCCAGCTAGAGATATGCAAGATACTTTTTATCTTGAGAATGATGCATTGCTTAGAACACATACTTCTAGTAGCCAAGTGCATTTCATGGAGAATAATGAACCNCCTATTAGGATTTTAAGTCCTGGGAGGGTATATAGAAATGAAGATATAAGTGTCAGAAGTTATTGTTTGTTTCATCAAATTGAAGGCTTGTATGTAGATAAAAATGTTACTTTTTCTGATTTAAAAGGAACACTTGAATATTTTGCTAAACAATTTTTTGGTCCAAAAACTAAAATAAGATTTAGACCTAGTTATTTTCCATTTACTGAACCAAGCGCAGAAATGGATGTATATTGGGGTTTGAAAAGTGAATCTGATTATAGAATTACTAAAGGTACTGGATGGCTTGAAATATTAGGTTGTGGTATGGTAAATCCTGAAGTTTTTAAATCTGTAGATTATGATGTGAAGAAATGGAATGGATATGCCTTTGGATTAGGTATTGAAAGAATTGCAATGTTAAAGTATGGGATAGAAGATATACGTCTGCTNTATGAAGGTGATATTAATTTTTTAGGTCAATTCAAATGAAAATTTCAAGAAATTGGTTAGCTAATTATATAAGTTCAGATAAAACTGATAATCAGTTAGTTGATATGTTTACTCAGTTAGGACTAGAATGTACTGTCCATCAGTATAAAAATAATTTTTCAGATGTAATTATAGGTAAAGTTTTAAAATGTGTTAAGCATCCTAATGCTGATAAGTTGAAGTTATGTAAAATTGATTTGGGAAATAAGATTGAAGAAATTATTTGTGGTGCACCTAATATTAAAAAAGGATTAACTGTGCCTGTAGCAATTATTGGATCAAAAATTGGTGATTTTAAGATTAAAAAAGCTAAAATTAGAGATGTGTATTCAAATGGAATGGTTTGTTCTGGAAAAGAATTAGGGATAAATGAAGATAATGATGGAATTATGATATTAAGTGATAGTCTTANTGCTGGAGAAAATATTATAGAAGCTTTAAATCTTAAAGAAGATAGTATATTTGATTTTGATATTACNCCTAATAGAGGTGATTGTTTTAGCCATTTAGGTATTGCAAGAGAATTAGGTATTATAGAGAATAGTAAAATTAACTTTTTTGAAAGTAAATTGAAGTTATCTAATTTTAAAACATCTGATTTAGTAAATGTAAATATTCAAGATAAAAATATTTGTTCAAGATATTCATGTCAAATTATAAAAAATATAAATGTTNGTGAAAGTCCACAATGGTTAAAAAATAAGTTGAATATGATAGGTCAAAAATCAATTAATAATATTGTAGATATAGCAAATTATATTATGTTTGATACAGGTCAGCCTTTGCATGTTTTTGATTATGATAAAATTGAAGGTGAAATTAATGTTAGATTTGCTAAAAAAGGTGAAGAATTAATAACTCTTGATAATCTTAAAAAGAATTTATCTATTAATGATATAATTATTTCAGATGATAATAATCCAATAGCTATAGCTGGTGTAATTGGAGGGCTTAATAGTCATGTTGATTCAAATACAAAAAATATTCTTATTGAAAGTGCTGTTTTTGATGAGATAAGAATAAGAAAAACTTCAAAAAAACATGATTATTCTAAAGAAGCATCAAAAAGGTTTGAAAGAGGTGTAGATATTAATAATACTATCAATTCAATGAATAAATTTTCTTCTCTATTAGTAGAGACTTGTGATGGAGATATTGGATCTGATTATATAGATATATTTAAGTCTAGAGATATTAAAGAAATTGCTTTTGATATTATAAAATGTAATAGTTTTTTAGGTACATCACTAAAAAGTAACGAAATAAAAAATATTTTTAATTCCTTAAGTATAGATTGTTCAAAAGGAGTTGATTCNTTTAATTGTTCAATTCCATCATATAGAAATGATTTAGAGTTTGAAGTAGACCTTTTTGAAGAAATTGCAAGAGTGTATGGTTATGATAATATCCCTTCAAATGTTAATTTTACATTTCCTTCTGANTCTTTTGTACATGATGATGATTTAATCGATATGAAGATTAGAAGTTTTTTATCTTCGAATGGATTTAATGAGCATTATTCAAATAGTTTGTATTCAAAAGATGATTGTTCATTAAATAATGAATATAAACCTATAAAATTAATTAATCCATTAAGTAATGAGATGCAATATGTTAGAAATTCATTATTACCTGGATTGCTTAGAGCTGTATCTTTTAATCAGAGGAGAGGTAAGGATTTTATTAAATTTTTTGAAATTGGTAATATTACATTTTTTGATAAAAAATCATATAGCGGTGCTTCACAATTAAAAGAATTGATGGTGGTTTGGCTTGGTGATACTATTAAACATTGGAAAAATCCTATTAAACAAGATATTTACTCTATTAAGGGAGAAGTTAAATCTATGTTTAATATGCTCAATATATNCAATNTAANTTTTAAANTTAATNAAAATATNATTGATATTTTNGTTAATAAANANAAANTTGGNNNTATCNAGNTCTATTGATAAAAAAANAATNAATACTTATAANNTTTCNGGGAATATTTTTATTTGTTCTATTAANNTTGATTTNNTAAATANNTATTATAGTNGNGGTNATATTACTTATAATAAAATNTATTCTTATCCNTCTATNGAAAGAGATATATCGATTTTAATTAATANAAAATATAGNAATNAANNAATNCAAGATTTAATTNTTAATAGNGGTGGAAAATATTTAAATGATGTTGAGNTATTTGATNTATATGAAGGAGAAGNAATTTCTGATNNATCAAAGAGTTTNGCTTATTCATTAAAGTTTAGNTCAAACAATAGAACTTTAACTGATAAAGAAATTGATNTAGAANTTAAAAATATATTGANTNAGCTAAANAATAAATTTAAAATAATCCAAAGATAAAATTGGAGAATTNATATGCAAAATAANTTAAAAGTAGTAAAAGTAAACATTCTTGGNCAAGACTATTTNATTAGATCTTCAGCTAATCAAACATATTTTCATAANGTTGAAAANTATATAAATGAAAAAACNANTGANTTAATTGAGAGTGGGTTNAATCCAGATACGGANCAANTNAANATAGCNGTTTTAGCATGTATGAATATAACNGATGAATTATTNCTNTATAAAGAACAGAAAAAAGAAGTNTTATCTAAAATAGANTCTAANTCTAATGCTTTATTAGAATTTATTGATGAAAAATTAAAATAATTTAATGAGTTTAGATAANTTATTATTAGGAAAACCTGTAGCTGATAANAAATATTTATTATTAGAAGATAANATAAAATTTTTAAAAACTAAAGGTNTAATNCCTAAANTAGCAGTTATATTAATTGGAAATAATNCAGCCTCAAAAATTTATGTAAAATCAAAAGNAAAAAAATTTAAAANNNTAAANTGTTATTCNGAAATNTTTCAATTAAATGAANATNTTAGNAAAGAAGAAGTNTCTTNATTAATTNAAAANTTAAATAANGATTCATNNGTTCATGGTATATTATTNCAATTGCCTTTACCTNCTCATCTTGANGCATATGATTTTTTATCTAAAATAAATCCANTNAAAGATGTTGATGGNTTNCATCCNGAAAATTTAGGTTTATTATTNCAGGGTAATCCAAGATTTGTGCCATGCACACCTCTTGGATGTATTGAAATTTTAAAATATTATAAAATTGATATTGAATCAAAGCATGTCGTTGTAATAGGTCGAAGTAATATTGTCGGAAAGCCAATGATGTCTTTGCTCTCTCAATCAGGTAATGCAACAGTTACTATTTGTCATTCCTATACTAAAGATTTATCAAAGTATACTATGTCTGCTGACATTATTATTTGCGCTGTAGGAAAACCAAAATTAATTAATAGAGATATGATAAAAAGTGGTTCTATTATAATAGATGTAGGCATAAATAGGATTAATGATGANTCAAAGAAAGGTTATCATATTGTTGGAGATGTTGATTGTGATAGTGTTATAGATAAAACACATTCTATAACACCTGTTCCTGGTGGTGTTGGTCCTATGACAATATCAATGCTTGTTAATAATACTATACTTGCAGCAGAACTATCAATTAAATAATGTAGTTTATACTAACTGTAGGATTCTCTTTAGGGTATAAATATTCATTTTTACTTGTAACTTTAAAACCTACTTCATTAAAGCATTTTTTGTAAACATTATATTCTATTAAGTATTGATCTGTATAACCATGTGTTGCATCATAAGAACATGCAAGTGTTTTTCCAGAATTTAATTTTGTTATTTCAGAGTTTATAGTATGTAGCTCAATAATTATTAATCCATATTTATTAATATAAGGTTTCCATTTATATAGATGTTCTATAAAGTTTGCTATTAAATCTTTTGAATTAATTAATTTTCCTCTAAATGCAAAAGTTCCATTTGAATGTATATTATGTTTTAAAAAATATTTTGANGGTTTTTCATAGATTCTATTATGATCTAAAAAAGTTCTACAATTTACCAAGTTATTTAATTTCAAGTTATGTTTTTCATATAAATTTTTATTTAATGCATCAGGATTTGATATATCTCCATCTAAAACGATATGATTAATATCCTTTAAAGTATTTTTTGTAGCAATTCTAGCTTTTTCATTAATATCTGTACCTACAATATATAATGGTTTTTTATTAATATTATTTCCACGAATAGTATTATTTAATATTAAATCATATAGATGTTTAAGGAATGTACCATCGCCACAACCTATGTCAATTATTCCTTCAGGTTGTTTGTTTAATGGTTTATTAAAAATATTAGTAATTATTGTATCTATTTTTTTGAAATAATTTTTATGTGTTCCTCCGCTGCCCCAAACATTAAGCGCTCTATCAACATGCTTTTCGGTGTTATCACTTTTTCTTTTCCATATATATTCTGGTGAAGATGTAAGTAATTGATTAATATTATTTAATGTATTTAAGTATGATACTGTTACACCATAAGCAGATGCTTTATTAATAAAATATAATCCTTTTTCAGTTAATTTATTATTTTTAGTAATATTTAATGATTCTAATAGCAAGTTAAATGAATTGGTTAATTTATCATTATTTGTGGTGAACTCTACTTTGCTATTAATAATATTTATTTTATTTTCAAAAGTATATTTAGCTAGAATTGGTCCAAGTAATAATCCCTCTAAATAAATATTAAATTTATTTGATTCTGATTGGCTATTAGTTGCAATTTTTATTAGAATTTTAATTGATTTTAAATAATCATCTATATCTTTACTTGTTAATTTTGATTTTAAATAAAAAGATAATAAATATAAAGTTGGCTCTAAGTAATCAGAGTTGTTAATTATTTGTTTAANATTATTTGTTATTTTATATCTGCTATCTAAATAATANTTNTTTTCTTTAAATTCTAACAAATTACAGTTTCTTAAAGTTCTAAGNCTTATATTTAAATAGCCNACATTAAANTCATTGTTATTATTTATTTCATTTATAGAAAATGTAATTTTATTTNAAATAGATTTTAATAATCCTACCTTTTTTAATCCAATAATTGTAGGAATTAAAACNATNCCATCTAAATGTTTNAACANTATTTCTTTGTANTTAGNCATAATAATTAATNAATACTAAATTTATCTATAAAAATATTTAATCTATATAAGATATANGTGATAAATTTATACATAATTTTATGACATTAGTACCNAAATATATAAAGAAATTATCACCNTATATCCCTGGNAAGAGAATTGAAGATATTNANTNANANTCTGATTCAAAAAAAATNATTAAATTATCATCAAATGAAAATCCACTTGGNCCTTCNAAAAAAGCNATTAAAATTCTAGATAATTGTTTNNATGANNTNCATAGATATCCAGATTCATCTGGNTTNTTATTAAGNAATAAATTATCAAAAATATATGATGTNAAAATTGANAATGTTATTTTAGGAAGTGGNAGTGAAGGAATTATGTCTGCNATAATTAGAACTTTTTTAAATGATAATGATGAGATAATTGGATCTGAAAANTCTTTTATTGGATTTAGAGTNTTAGCAAATGCTTCAGGTAGAAAAATAAATTGGGTTAAAACAAATAATTTTCANTATGATTTNGATGAAATTTCTAATAAAATAAATTCNAAGACTAAAATTATTTATTTAGCTAATCCAGATAATCCTACAGGNACATATTTNAATAAANTNAACTTTGAAAGNTTTATTGANAAAGTTCCTGAAAGAGTCCTTGTTATATTGGATGAAGCATATTTTGAATATGCTAAACATATAAATGATTATCCAGATTCTATGTTATATAGGTTTGATAATGTGATTACACTAAGAACTTTTTCTAAAAGCTATGGATTAGCTGGTTTAAGAGTTGGTTATGGAATTGCTCATCGTTATCTAATATCAAATTTATTGAAAGTAAAGCTTCCTTTCGAACCTTCTAGTCCAGCACAATTAGCAGCATTGGAGTCTTTAGATGATTGTGAACATTTAAAAAAGTCTATTGAAATTAATTTAGCAGGTATTAAGTATTTAACTAATAAATTTGATTCAATTAAAATAAAATATATTCCAACAGCTGCAAATTTTATAACGATAGTATTCAAGAGTAGTAGAAAGGCAGATATATTTGTTAAATTTATGTTAAAAAATGGAATTATACTTAGACATTTAAAGGGATTTGGTTTAAAAAATTGTGTTAGGGTTACTATAGGCACTATGAGTGAAATGAAATGTTTTATCAAAATTTTAAGGACCTATGAGTTATAAAAAAATAGACCCAAAATTAAATAGTATAAAGGAAAACTATCATTTATTGATTTCTGGAGTATCACCAAGACCAATAGCTTTAGTTGGTTCAAAAGATAAAAAAAATAATTACAATTTAGCNCCTTTTTCTTTTTTTAATGCATTTGGTGCAAATCCTCCAATNGTTGGTTTTTCTCCTGCTTTAAGNGGNAGAACAGGNCTACCTAAGCATACATTATTAAATATTAAATCTACTAAAGAATTTACAGTGTCAGTGGTAACNTCTGAATTAGTTCATCAAACTAGTTTAGCCTCATGTGAATTTGATGAAAATATAGATGAATTTGAAAAATCTGGTTTAAATAAGAATCCATCTAAAGTTATATCAATNCCTGGTGTTAANGAATCTCCATTTATTATGGAATGTAAATTAATTGATATAATAGAANTAGGATCAAANCCAGGTAGTGGAAATTTAATTTTAGGTGAAGTTGTTTTTTTCCATATTGATAAANGCTTATTTGATAATGATGGTAGCATTAATCCTTTTAAAATAGATCANGTTGGAAGAAATGGTGGAANTTGGTATACTGAAGTTAAAAAATCTTTATTTAGTATNTCTAAGCCTAGAGGTCTTGGAGTNGGATTTGATGCTATNCCAAAAGAATTTTTAAATAGNNCTTTAACTGGAAATCAATTAGCNAAACTTGCTTCTGTTATTCAAGTTCCAAAATCTAGTAATATAAATATNCCTAATAATTTTCAAGATNTANTANGTGATATATCTAAAATGTTGGATAAAGAACAAATTGAAAAAGCNTGGAAATTTATTTTAAAATGGAANCAACTAAATGGCTGATATTCTATGGAGCCCAGATAAAAATAAGATAAAAAAATCTTATATGTCTGTTCTAAAAAAAAAGATTAATTATAGACATAATTTAGATTTAAAATCATATAATGATTTGTATGACTGGTCAGTAANTAATATTGATTTATTCTGGGAGANNTTATGGTATGATTTAGATATTATTTATTCTAAGAATTTTAAAAATGTAATTGATGATGAAAATAAAATGCCAGGAGCAAATTGGTTCTCNGGNTCAAAATTAAATTTTTCTGAAAATCTATTAANATATAAAGATAGTAATAAAATAGCATTGAAATTTTATAATGANAANGGNCATTATAAAGAATTNTCATATAAAAANTTATATNCTTTAGTTTCTAAAGTATCATATTCTTTTAAGGATATGGGATTNAAAGAAGGTGATCGANTATGCGCTGTAATGCCAAATNTAGTGGAGACTATAGTGTCAATGCTAGCNGCTGCTAGTATCGGAATAATNTGGTCTTCATGTTCNCCNGAATTTGGAANNCAGGGTATCTTAGATAGATTTAAACAAATAAATCCAAAATTATTAATATGTTCTAATGGNTATTATTTTAAAGGAAAAACTTATAATATAATCGATAAAATGTTATCAATATCTNAATCTATTTTATCGATTAATAATGTAGTCGTTGTTAATTATGTTGATGGNATTAAGGCTGATAAATCATTTATAGATTGGGATAGAATTATTGATAATAATTCTGATGAAGTAATTTTTAATCAATTACCATTTAATCATCCTTTATATATAATGTATTCTTCAGGAACAACTGGAAAACCTAAAAGTATTGTCCATTCTGCAGGTGGTACATTAATTCAGCATATGAAAGAATTGAAATATCATGTTGATTTAAGAGAAGANGACAGTATNTTCTATTATACAACATGTGGNTGGATGATGTGGAATTGGTTAGTCAGTTCTTTATCTTTTGGTTCATGTATTGTATTATATGAAGGCAGNCCTTTTTATCCGAATGAAGATAGTTTACTAAAAACAATGGATAGTATTAACTTAACGATATTTGGCACTAGTGCAAAATANATATCATATTTACAAACCAATAATATAGTCCCAAAAGATATTGGNAGTTTTAANAGTTTAANATTNATNCTTTCAACNGGTTCTNCNCTTGAAGACAGCTCTTTTGATTTTGTTTACAATTATTGGAAAGATAATGTCCAATTATCATCAATTTCTGGAGGGACTGATATTATCTCATGTTTTGCTTTGGGAAATCCTAATCTATCTGTATATAAAGGAGAATTGCAATGCTTAGGGCTTGGAATGAGTGTTAAGAGTTATGATAAAAAAGGTAATCATAATTTTTTACAAAAAGGTGAATTGATTTGTGATAAAGCATTTCCATCTATGCCCATATATTTTTGGGGAGATAAAGGTAATAAGAAATATCTTAATGCATATTTTAGCGATTTTAATAATAAATGGAAACATGGAGATTTTATTCTTATAAATTATAATTATGGTGTTAAAATATATGGTAGATCAGATTCTACTTTGAATCCTGGAGGAATCAGAATTGGTACTGCTGAAATTTATCAAGCGTTAAATAGTTTGAAATATATTAAAGACTCTTTAGTCGTAGGTCAGACTAAAGATAAAGATGAAAGAATTATTTTATTTGTAATATTAAATAATGATATTGATTTTGATTTTAATATAAAAGAAGAAATAAAAATGAAAATTAGAAAATACTGTTCTCCAAAACATGTTCCATCTATTATTTTGCCTGTTGAAGATATTCCGTATACAATGAATGGGAAAAAAGTTGAGGTCGCTGTTAAGAAAATTATAAATGGTTTTGAAGTTGATAATAAAGAATCTTTAGTTAATCCAGAATCTTTAGAATTATTTAGAAATATAGAAGAGCTTTATATATGAGACCTTATTTGCAATTGATAAAAATGAATATTACTATTCTAGTAGTAATAACTTCATATCTAGGTTATTATCTTGGCCTTAGATATATGGATTTTATAATGGTAGAATATGAAAGTTGGATAATTTTTCTATATCTGATATCTGGTACTTTTATTAGTTCAAGTGGTGCTTGTATATTAAATCAATACTTTGAAGTAGAGTATGATAAGAAGATGAATAGGACAAAGCTTAGGCCATTACCTACAGGAACAATAAAATTGAAAAATGCATTAATTTTAGGTTTATTTTTGTCTTTTCTCGGACCTTTTATCCTATTAAAAATTAATTTTTTAACATCATTAATTTCTGTTTTAACAATTTTAATTTATATAATTGTATATACTCCATTAAAAAGGTATTCATCTTTTAATACTATAATTGGAGCAATTCCTGGGGCGTTACCACCATTGGGAGGATGGGTCGCTGCAACAAATGAAATAAATATACAAGGAATGTTGCTATTTGGCATATTATTTTGTTGGCAAATACCTCATTTTTATTCTTTAGCAATTATTTATAA
Organism: Fidelibacterota bacterium; assembly: GCA_002705605.1. GTDB lineage: Bacteria > Fidelibacterota > Marinisomatia > SCGC-AAA003-L08 > D37C17. The sequence goes on from PAJD01000025.1 coordinate 23,478, forward strand.
AGAGGATTATAAATTGGGAGGATTTAAAATGCTTCCGGGAAATGCAAATAGTTCTAATATGGTAAATTTTCAGATCATCTTTTTTACTATGGCGCTTATATATTCTTCAATTGGAATTTACATATTGAATCTCACTTCATTTATATATGTTGTTGGGGCAGTGTTATTGGGCCTTATTTTTTTAATTTATTCATCAATTATAATTTTTGATTACTCAAGTCAAGCCGTTAAAAATATTTTTATTTTTTCAATTATTTATTTACCAAGTTTATTATTACTTATTTTAATTGATTCATTTTTTTAGATAATTATGAAAATTAATAATAAAATAATTACATGGTTAAATATTAGTATGATAGTTTTGTTATTAATGATTATCATTGGTGGAACTACTAGACTTACTGATTCTGGCTTATCAATGGTCTCTTGGAAGCCGATAACAGGAATTTTTCCTCCTATTGGATTAGAAGAATGGCAAAATTCTTTTAATGATTATAAATCATTCCCAGAATATAAAATAATAAATTATAATATTAGTTTAAGTGAATATAAATCTATTTATTATTGGGAGTATTTGCATCGATTATTAGGTCGTATTATAGGACTGTTATTTTTAATTCCTTTTTTATATTTTTTATATAAGGGTTTTTTAAATAAGCAATTGATAAAAAAGTTATTAATTGTTTTTTTTATGGGTGGATTTCAAGGTTTTTTAGGTTGGTATATGGTGAAAAGTGGACTCGTTGATATTCCACATGTTAGTCATTATAGATTAGCTATTCATTTATCTCTAGCTTTTTTCATATTATCATATATTTATAAATTGAAATTATCTTTATTAGTTACAAAGTTAAGCAAGGATTATAATTACAAGTACTACGATAGATTAATTTCGATTATTATTGGTATGTTATTTATTCAAATTGTATATGGAGCATTTAATGCTGGTTTGAAAACTGTAAATACTATAAACACATTTCCATTTTATAATGGTTCTATTTTACCCGTTTCTAATATTTCTTTAGATTCATTTTGGTTGTTTTTCTTTGAAAATCATTATGGCGTTCAAATTATTCATCGATTTTTAGGATTGATGATTATGGGGTTGATAATGTTTTTTTCTTACAAGTCAAATATGTCAAATAGTAGAATAAAGCTAGAAAGTCAATATCTAATTGTATTAATTTTGTTCCAGTGTATGGTAGGCATTTTAACTCTAATATCAGATGCTTCGTTTGTATTTGCTTTGCTGCATCAATTTTTAGCTATTTTAACTATCCTTTTTACAATTAAAATCAAGCATAAATTAAGGTATGAAAAATAATGGAATCTGGAAATAAAAAAATAAAAGGATTATATGCAATGATAATTTGTACTATTCTAACTTTAGCTTATTATATAATTGCTTTATACTATATTTAATGAAAAAGAAAAGTCCAAAGCATCCTAGGTTGTATTTAAGTGAAAAGTTTGTAGATTCTTCAGATAAAAAAACATTTAAGTATTTATCAAATGATTTTATTGATAATCAAAGATTAGAAAAGGAAGAAGTTGTCGATAAAAATGATTATTCTATTTTCGATAAAAATTGTCAAGAATATGATAAATTAAATAAATTTATTAAAATACAAAAAATTGTTTTAAAGAAGCATAAAAAGGATAGAAATTATGATGCTGAAAATATCGTTAAATCTAGTATTAATTTAATGGAAAATTTTAAAAAAGATTTTGATAGTTGGTTTAAAAAAAATAAAATTTAATTATGCAGTTTGATTGGCTTACAATAGATTGGTTGATGAAAAATCTTGATTGGATAGCAATTGTTTTGATAGGATCTATGTTGATTTTATTTTTATTTCCGGTTCTATTAGGTCATGATTTAAAAAGGAAAGCAGATAAAATGAAAGATAAGAATGATTAATTTAAATTTGATAGTCTTTTTGTTGTTTGTTTTTTTTATGATTTCAATGAGCAAAATAATGTCTTTATCAAGGGAAGTAAGAAAAATTGATAGAACTCTGCAGCATTTAATGAAAAAAAATAAAAAATGAATGATAGCTTAGATAATAAAGAAGATATTAACAATTCAAGTAGAGTTTATTCCTTGTTTTACTCATTTTTTTTAATTCCATTAATGATAACTATTTTTGGAGTTCTTTTTTTCTTTTTATTTGAAATTTTAACTTACGAAGAACAGGACCCCCAGCATCTTTTAAATAATATCAAATCAGGCTCTCTAACAAAAAGGTGGCAATCTGCTTATGAACTATCTAATTTAATGAAAGATCCAGATAAAATTCCTGTTAGTGATTTATTTACTAATCAAATGATTTCAATGTATGAAAAATCAATTTACGATGATAATCGTGTAAGGATATATTTAGCTTTAGCAATGGGACAAACAGCTAATCCTAAATTTGGTAGTTCTTTGATTAAAGGTCTTGATGATGAGAATTTAGAAAATAGAATTGCTGCAATAAAAGGACTGGGAATGGTAAAGTTTAGTACCTCAGTTGATAAATTAAATAACATATCTATTTCCGATAGTGATATCCAAGAGAGATTGGCAGCGGTTATATCATTAGGAGAAATAGGTGATAAAAGCTCAGAGGTTTATTTGCTTTCTTTATTAGAAGATGAAGAACCAAATATAAGATGGGATTCAGCTATAGCTCTTATTAAAATGGGTAATATAAGTGGTGTTTATATATTAGAAAAACTTTTAAAAAGAAATTATTATAAAAATTATTCGAATATAGATGAAAATGAAGTTAATAATTCTATGCTTACAGTATTAGCTTTAGTCTCTAAATATCCTGTCAATTCTTTTAAGGATGAGTTAGAATTTTTAGCAACAAAAGAAGAAAATATTAAAATAAGAGAATTTTCTATGAAAATTCTTAGTGAACATTATTAAATTAGTTATCTGGCATATATAATAATTTTAAATAAATGAATTTAACACAAGAAGAAAAAAATAAGTTAATAAGTGCTAAGGATGAATCAGATTGGTATAAGACCATTGAAGATATAAAGTCCACTAGAAATGGTTTATATCCAAATGATTTAGCAAGAGAAGTTTTGTCTATCTATCATAATAAATTCCCAGTAAATAAATACCCAGAATACGAAGATTCTAAGCAAACTATAATGAATAGAAAATCATTTCTTACAACTCTAAGTGTTGGTTGGGTTGCATTTGCTGCTGCAACAGGTGGGTTTTTCACAGTTCTGATTAGATTTCTATTTCCCAATGTATTGTTTGAGCCTCCTCAATCTTTTAAGATAGGGTTTCCTGAGGATTTTGAACCAGGTAAAGTTGATTTACGTTTTAAAAAGCAGTATAATGTATGGATTGTTAGAGATGATGAGAAAATCATTGCTTTATCTACTGTTTGTACTCATTTAGGATGCACCCCAAATTGGCAAGAAACTGAGAGAAAATTCAAGTGCCCATGTCATGGTAGTGGTTTTAGATCAAGTGGTATCAATTTTGAAGGTCCTGCACCAAGACCATTAGAACGATTTAAGATTGGTTTAGCTAATGATGGACAAATTATTGTAGATAAAACAAAAATGTTTAAATATGAAAAAGGTGAATGGAATAGATCAGAATCTTTTCTAAAGGTTTAATGGAGAATTATTATGTCTGATAAGAAAAAAACAATATTAGATTATTTGAATGAATCAATGGTTTGGAAATCTATTTTCAGATCGGGTGTTCCAAGGACAAGAAGACAGAGAATGTATGCTGTTTTAGGTAATGTTTTTTTACATCTACATCCAGCTAGATTACCAAGGCATGCTGTCAAAGTAGGTTATACATGGTGTATGGGAGGATTGTCTTTCTTTTTATTTGTTGTTTTGACAATTACTGGCATTTTATTGATGTTTTATTATAGGCCTACTGTGGAGTATGCATTTACTGATATTATTGATTTAGGTGAACAAGTTCCTTTAGGTATTATGAGAGAAATTCATAGATGGGGAGCTCATTCTATGGTTTTAACTACATGGTTGCATATGCTTAGAGTATTTATGACAGGTTCTTATAAACCTCCAAGAGAATTCAACTGGGCTGTAGGAGTTATATTAATGACTTTAACATTGCTCTTGAGTTTTACGGGGTATTTGCTTCCTTGGGATCAATTAGCTATATGGGCTGTTACTGTAGGATCTAATATGGCAAGGGCGACACCATTTTTAGGACATGAAGGTCCTGGGGCATCTTTATTAGCGATTGGTGATGTCAATTTGGTACATTCAGGCTCTGACGTAAGATTTGCCTTATTAGGTGGAAGATTTGTAGGTGAAGCTACATTACTAAGGTTTTATGTATTGCATTGTATTGCTGTTCCTTTCATAGCAATGATATTTATGGCAGTACATTTTTGGAGAATCAGAAAAGATGGAGGTATTTCAGGGCCTTTATAATGATTGACAATTTAAAAAATATTATAGATTATCTTTCTACACCAACTATTTCATTTACTATTTTAACAGTTATGTTTCCATTCCTATTTCCTCCAACAGATTGGTTTGATAAAATAAGTAGAAAATTTGGTATATGGAGAGTTTGGACAAATACTGGTGGTTTAATACTATTTGTTTTGACAACAGCTTTCTTTTATATGGGATTTAATGATGATAATTTTAGTATCATACTAAACAAGCCAGATAATTTTCCTATTATAATGATGATATATACGATGTTTTTTTTCACATGGTATGGAATGAAAAAATCGTATATTAATGATAGAAGAATTGATAGAGGTAAAAAACCAAATGAATATCATGATCCAGATGATAAAGTATTAGTTTGGCCAGATCTAGTATATATTGAATTTATTGCTTTATTGTTATTTACGGTTTTTTTAATAGTTTGGTCAATCCTAGTTGCAGCTCCATTAGAAGAACCGGCTAATCCATCTGTTACCCCTAATCCATCTAAAGCTCCATGGTATTTTTTAGGGTTGCAAGAAATGCTTGTTTATTATGATCCATGGTTAGCTGGTGTGCTTTTTCCAACATTCATAATATTAGGAATGTGCGCTATACCTTATATGGATATTAACCCTAAAGGTGATGGGTATTATTCATTTAAAGAAAGAAGGGTCGGTTATTCTATTTTTATGTACGGTTGGTTAGTCCTTTGGATATATTTAATAGTAATAGGTACTTTTTTCAGGGGTCCAAATTGGAATTTTTATGGTCCATTTGAATGGTGGGATCCTCATAAACTAGAAGTCCTAAATAATGTTAATTTATCTGAATACTTTTGGGTTATTATGTTAAATCAACCACTTCCATCGAATGTAATTTTAAGAGAATCTGTTGGTTTTCTAGTCACTATATTATATTTATTTGTATTGCCTGTATTCCTTGCTAAAACTTATTTAAAAAATATGCTAAAGGAATATGGACCGGTTCGATATGTATTTTTAATGCTAATGGGATTATCTATGCTTTCTCTTCCAATAAAAATGTATTTAAGGTGGTTTTTTAATCTTAAATATATTGTTGCAATCCCTGAATATTTCTTTAATATCTAATCATGAAGCATAATAATAACGACGAAAGATATTGGAATATAAATTTACTTAATAAGTGGTTCGCCGTTTCTAGTATACTTTTTTTAATATCTATTGGTTGGATGTTTTTACATGATAATGATGATGAATTTAAAGAGTATCAAAGAGAATTTAGAAAACTAGGTTCTCAGATTGCCCAAACTAAATTACTTGAAGAGCTAGATAAAGTAAAAGATGAAAGAGATATTTATCAAAAAGCTTATGATAATGAAAAAAATAAATATGATGCTTATTCAGATGATTTAGATTCGTTAAATAATTTATTAGTAGAAGCTAAAGGTGTGTTTTATAAATCAAATATGGATTATTTGTTTTTTAAAGCTGAGGCAGATGAAAAGAAATATTTGTATGAAGCCGAAATTGTTCATTCTCATCATAATGATGAGCATCATGAAAAAGATGGTTATCATAATGAGGATAAAAGTAAATCTTTTAAATATAAAGATCAATATGAATCATCTTTAATTATTTTAAATGAATTGAAATTGATTAAAGAAAAAGATGAAAAAGTAGTTAATGATATCGAAACTGTTATTAAAAATTTAAGATCTGATTTGAAAATTGAGGAAGATGAGTTAAACAAATATCTTAAGCAAGTTAATTTATTAGAAATGAAAATTCAGAAGCTTGATAGGTCAAAGATGTCAATTGCTAATCAAATTGGTGATATAGTTAGAGATCTGCCAATTATTGATTTTCTTGATCCTTATTATAAAGTGAATCAATTAGTAGTAAATGATGTTAAATATGATGTTAATTTTGCTTCTGTCCCGAGTGTTGATAGATGTACGAGTTGTCATTTAGGAATAGATAATCCTGATTTTGAAAATGCACCGCAACCATTTACAAGTCATCCAAGGCTTGACTTATATGTTTCTTCTTCTTCTTCACATACTATGGATCAATTCGGATGTACAAGTTGTCATGCTGGAAGAGCAAGAGGAACAACTTTTGTGTCTTCATCTCACACTCCTGGATCTAAAGAGCAAGAAGAGGAGTGGAAAGAAAAATATGAATGGGAGAAAATACATCATTGGCTTCAGCCTATGTTGCCTACTAAGTATACTCAAGCAAGTTGTTTTAATTGCCACCAAAGTCAACCCATTGTTGAAGGTGGAGATAAGTTAGCATTAGGTCTAGGACTTATAAGTACATCTGGGTGTAATAATTGTCACCATATTGAAACATATGAAAAAGAAAATAATGCAGGACCTCCTCTTACTAATTTAGATAAAAAGTTAAATAAAGAATGGGTAGCTAAATGGATTAAAGATCCACAAAGTTTTAGATATAATACATGGATGCCTCATTTCTTTGAGCAAGAAAATAATTCAAGTCCTGAAATGATTAAGAGGAATAATTCTGAAATATATGCAATAACAGAATATTTGTTTCCAAATGGTGAACATAAAATGAATAATTCTTCAAAATATATTGGTAATTATGAATCAGGAGAAAAATTATTTAATGCAGTTGGGTGCATGGCGTGTCACCAGGTTAAAGAAGAAAAAAGTGAGTTAATTGCTGAAGAATTACCGTATGAATTATATAAATCTAAATTTGGTTATGAAAATGAAGAAATGACTAGATATGAACTCCTTAAGAATCAAGGTCCTAATTTGATAGGAATAGGTTCAAAGTCAGATGCTGAATGGATTTACAATTGGATTAAAAATCCTTCTGAATATTATCCTGATACAAGGATGCCAGATTTAAGATTGTCTCATGAGGAAGCATCTGATATTACAGCTTATTTACTAACACTTAAAAATGAAGAGTTTTCAAAGTTGCCTAACTCTTATTATGATGAAGAAGAAATGAATAATATTGCAAGAGGGTGGCTTGTGAAAGGTTTTGCTGAGCAGGAAGCTAATGAAAAATTAGATAATATGTCTCCAGAAGAAGTTATTCATTATGTAGGTACGAAAAGTATAAATTTTTATGGTTGTTATACTTGTCATGATATCAATGGGTTTGAAGATGCAAAACCTATAGGTGCAGAGTTAACTCATGAAGGTACAAAACCTGTAAATACTTTAGACTTTGGTCATATTCATTCTATAGGACACAATAATTATTCTTGGTTTGAACAAAAATTAGCTAATCCTAGAATTTTTGATAGAGATAAAATAGTTGCTCCAGAAGATAAATCTAGAATGCCTAATTTTTATTTTAAACCAGAAGAAATTGAAGCAATCACTACTGCAATTTTAGGATTTAATAGCAATAAGTTTTCTTCAAATATGATTGTTGAAAACCTTGTTGATGATAAGAATGTATTTAAAGGATATTCATTAATACAATCGTATAATTGTCAAGGTTGTCATATTATAGATGATTTTGGAGGACAAATAGCTGATGTAATAGGCTCTTCGGAATATGCTCCTCCTAATTTAAATACTCAAGGTTTAAAAACTCAACCTGATTGGTTGTTTTCATTCTTTAAAAAACCTATAACAATAAGACCTAATTTACAAGTAAGAATGCCATCATTTACAATGTTCTCTGATGATGATTGGAATTCTGTTATTAAAGCATTCCAGCATATGGATAATCATAGTTTATCATTTGAAGGAACTCATTTAGTTGATTCAAAAACAACTGAATTTAAAGCTGGAGAAAAGCTGCATGAATTTGGTGCTTGTAATAATTGTCATTTTTATGGAGAAGTAAAACCTATTCAAGGTGCAGCAACATGGGCACCTAATTTAGCTTTGACTAAAGAGAGATTGCGTCCAGAATGGGTTGTTGAGTGGTTAAGAGATCCACAGAAAATTATGCCTGGTACTAAAATGCCTGCTCCTTATCTTCCTACTTCTGATATTTTATCTGTTGATGGTGCTGAGGAAACATGGGGAAAGGATTTAGTTGATTTAAATGGTGATACTGATTTGATGCTTAAGGGATTAACTGATTATCTTTATAATATTGAAGGTAAAATTGATATTTCTGATTATGTTAGAGAGTACTTTAAGACTAATGGTTACGATTTTAATTCTGGAGACGATGAAGATGATGAAGATGATTGGGATGAGGACTGGTAAAAAGTTCTTTTAATAATATATTTTTAATAAGTTCTCAATATCTTTTTTTGCCTCACTAGGTTTCCAATCAATACCATCATATGTTTTTATTAATTTCAAATTTTTATCAATTAAAATACTTCTCATTGTGTGTCCAATATTATTTTCTTCTACACCCCAGTATGCTACCCCAGATTGCTGACTTATAGAAAAAATATCATTTAAATGATTGTAACTTGATAAAAAGTGTAAGTTTTCTTTTTCAATTTCACCATACATGCTTTTTAATACATCTGGAGTATCATATAAATAATCAAAGCTAATTAGTAGAAATGTTATGTTTTCATTTTTAAAATGATTGGCAAGGTATTGATTTTTAACAATACCAGCAGGGCACATATTAGGCATAGGACATTTGCTGAAAATAAATGATATAAGCATAAAATCAGAATTAAAATCAGATAGTGATATATTATTACTATTTGTATTTGAGAAACTAACATTATCAATGTATTCACCAGGTTCTTTAAGACTGTATTTCGAATCTTCATCATCATCCCAAAAATCTTTTTGACTATTTAATGCTGAAACTCCAAGCTTGTTATAGTTTATAGTATAGCTATCTTTATTTTTTATAATTAAGTCAAATGAAACGCTATCATTGATAGTGAATTGATTAATATCAACGGTATTATGAAGATTGAAAAACATAACCATTTTAACCATGAAACCTGGAATTTCTTCATGATCTATAAGAAGTTTATTATCATGTTTATTTATTTCCTTGATAACGCCAATTACCTTATATGTTTTTGGAGTATCGCAAGAAAATAGCGATAATGTAGCTATAATTAATAAAATTATTCTTTTATTCATTAAAATAATTTAAAAAAAACTTTAAATAAACATATAAAAGATTTTAATTTATTGATAATGAATCTCAATAAAATTTTTAAAAGTAAAATTAAAGGAATAATAAAATGAAAATCGGTATTTTTTGGGGAAGTTCAACAGATAATACAACAACAGCTACTGAATTTATGAAAGAATATTTAGAAATGAATGATCATGAAGTAGAAGTTCATAATATTGCGGATGCTGATGTTGAAAAAATTTTAGAATATGATAATATTATTATCGGATGTCCAACGTGGCATATTGGAGAATTGCAAGAAGATTGGGATTCAGTATTTCTAGATTATGAAAAACTTGATTTCTCTGGTAAAACAGCTGCTTTTTTTGGTTGTGGAGATCAGATTGGTTACCCAGCAAATTTTTTAGATGCAATTGGTATGTTAGCTGAGCCATTTATGAAAAAAGGTGGAAAGTTAATTGGTAGAATTCCAAGAGACAATTATCAATTTGAAGGTTCAAGAGCTCTTGATAAAGATGATAAATTAATGGGCTTAGGACTTGATTATGATAATGATGACGAACAAACCTGTGAAGATTATATGATAGAATGGTTAGAAGATATTATTGAAGAATTTCCAGGATAAGTCTTAATTCATATATTTATATAAAAAAAAAGGCTGTTAAAACAGCCTTTTTTTTTTCTAAAAGAATTAAATAATTATTTTTTTGTTGGTTTCACAAAAGTAAAGTTTTGTGTAGTTTCAACAGAATCTTCAATTGTTATAGATTCAACTATTGATCGTTTCATTTTAAATTTTTCCTGCCAAGCTACTACTTCATATGTTCCTGGTGGAATGTTTTCTATTTTGAAATTTCCTTTATCATCTGTTACAGCAAAATAAGGGTGATCTTGGACAAGAACCCATGATTTCATCCATGGATGAACATCACATTTTATGTAAAAAGGTTCTTCTACCTCGCCAAAAGATGTTTCCTTTTCTTTTACAACCTTAGGCATAGCAAAGTTAAATTGTTCATTTACTTTAGCCATAGAATGAATATTATGTAATGTAGCATCACTATTTTTAATTAGAACTGGTTGATTTTTCATCACAGCCATAACATGAGGAGTATATACACACCCTTTTTGATCTAAAACAGCTGTTTCAGTTAATGTTGGGCCATCATATTTAACATCTTTTAACCAAACAATTACATTTTTAAGGTTCATTTTCTCATCAACGATAAAGCTTTCTGATAAAACTTTTTCATCATGAGAAGCACCACAAACTGGATCTGCATCCATTTTTAATGGTTTTTTACCTGGAACTGAGCCTTGATATTTTACATTTCCTACTAAACTACCATGCTTATGTGTATCGCTAGTTCCACAACCATCACAGTGAGCAGATAAACTAGATATTGAAAACATAACTGAAATAATAAATATTAATTGTCTTTTCATTTTAATCCTATTCTCCATTTAATTGATATGTAAATTTAAATCATAAGGTAAATTTACTGCAAGAATTCTTTATATAATTACATATTGAAACAATTATATGATTTATATTAATTATATAAATTTTTATATTAGATATAATACATAAGCTAGGAGGAGTTGTCTTGATATTATATATATTATTATTTTCAGTTTTATTTGCAAGTAGCGATTTTATAATTGATGATATAGCGAATGATGGATATAAAGTAAAGTTTCTATTAAATGATGATATAGAATTTAGTAAAAAAGATTCATTTACATCAATAAAGTCATCAAAAGGTTATACTGATATATTAGGTATGCCTAAACTCCCTATATATTCTACAATGATTATGATTGACCCAACTAAAAAGTATGAAGTTGATTTTGTTGTTGAAAAATCGCAGATTATTAATAATATTAAAGTAACTCCTACTCAAAATATTCAAAAAGGATTAGAAAAAACTTCTGTTGAAATTATTAATAATGATTTCTATGATTCTTTTAATTCATATCCTTATGTGAATGTTTCTATATCAGAGCCAATGGTAATGAGAGATATAGTAGTTTGTAATATAAATGTTGTGCCATTTAAATATTCACCTAAACAAGAAATGTTGGAAATTTATGAATCTATATCTATTAATATTAGAGAAGTTGGGCAAACAGAAGATATTAGGTTTAGAGAATTGCCAAAATCAAAAGTATTTGAAAAGATTTATAAAAATAAAATATTAAATTATGAGTCTTTATATAGAGATAACAGTTATCAAGATCCAGCAATATTATATATTTGTTCAGGTGATATTGAAGATAATTCTATTTTTCAACAATTAGTTGAATGGAGAAGGCAAAGAGGGTATGTAGTATATACTGCTTCAATATTAGATATTGGGAGTTCATCTTCAGCTATTAAAAATTATATTCAAAATGCTTATAATAACTTTGATATTGTGCCTGAATATGTTGCATTAGTAGGAGATGTTGGAGGTTCATATAGTATTCCAACTTATTATGAGGATTTTGGTCATGATTCATATGGTAATGAGTGTGAAGGAGATCACCCTTATTCTCAATTAGATGGTTCCGATTTGCTACCAGAAGTTTTAATTGGAAGGATGTCTGTTAGAACTGTAAGTGAATTGAGTACAGCTGTTTATAAAATTTTAAATTATGAAAAAGCTACATATTTAGGTAGTTTAGATAATTATTATACTAAGGCTGCTATGTTTGGTGATCCTTCTAGCTCAGGTAATTCTTGTGCAATTACAAAAGAAGCAGTTGCTAATTTGCTAGAAAATCACGGATTTGATGACGTGTATTTAAAAACATCAGGTGGAAGTTGGTCCTCCTCAATGAGAGACGAATTGTCTGAAGGGTCTTTATTTTTCAATTATAGAGGTTATTTAGGCATGAGTGGATTTGAAACAAGTGATGTTGATAATGCAAGTAATGGTTATAAGTTACCTTTTGCAACTGTTCTTACATGTGGAACGGGGTCGTTTTCTGAAGATAACACATGTATGTCTGAAAAATTTTTTAGAGCGGGAACTGTTTCTAATCCAAAAGGTGGTGTAGCAGCAATTGGGACAGCTACATGGAATACTCATACCTTATTTAATAATATAGTCGATATGGGTCTTTATCAGGGTTTGCTAGCTGACAAAGTTGAAACAGCGGGAGCATGTTTAGCAAGTGGTAAATTATCTTTATATAATACTTATCCAACAAACCCTTATCAATGGATAAGCTCTTTTACACATTGGAATAATTTAATTGGGGATCCTGCAACACATTTATGGACAACAACCCCTGATTTGTTAGTTGTTAATCATGAAAATGAAATATCCTATGGAACTAATTATTTTAATCTTTTAGTTGAAGATTCTTTTGGAAATGCTATAGAGGATGCTCTTGTTACATTACTCATTAGATTTGGAGATTCTCCAGTTAATTTATATACAAATAGTAATGGAGAAGTTAACTTTGATTTAGAATCATTTAGCAGTGGGCTTGTAAGTGTTACGGTTACAAAAAATAATTATAAACCTTATACTGGATCAGTGAATATTGTAAATTCTAACATTTCTATAAATATTGATTCTAATCAAAGTTTGATAATAAATGATGGTAATGATGGGATTCCAACTGCTGGAGAAACATTTGGTTTATCAGTACCAATCTATAACTATGGTAGTCAAATTGCTCAAGGAGTTACAGCAGTATTAACATCTTCTTCTAATTCTATTAATATAAATAATAGTCAAGTATCATTAGGTAGTATAAGTCAAAATCAAAGTTTGTATTCGCCCGATTTTAGTATTTCTATACTTCCATCAGCTGTTCAATCAGAAGATTTAGAATTATATATAAATTTTGAAGATAATCAAAATAATCAATGGTCATCTAAAGTTAATTTAGATATTAGAGGTAGTTATTTATTACCTATTCAAGAAGTTATAATTCAACCAGGTCAAACAAGTAGCATTAATATAACTCTAGCTAATCAGGGTTTACTATCTGGTAATAATGTTGTTGCAGAACTAATTTATTTAGGAAGTTTATTAACAGTTAATGATAGTTTTGGTTCATGGGGGAATATTGATCCTGGAGAAGAATCNAATTCAATAAATANTTTTAATGTAACTTCAAGCAGNGATATTGTAAATGGTAGCCAATTAATTGCATCTTTANTNATTGAAGATTCAAATGGGTATAGTAAAATTGAAAATATTACTTTTAGATTAGGGACAGTTTCAGTTGANGANCCNTTGGGTCCTGATAATTATGGATATTATATTTATGATTCTAATGATTTAGACTATAATTTATATCCTGAATATGATTGGATTGAAATTAATCCAAGTAGTGGNGGTTCTGGTATAAATCTTAATTTGTCNAATAGTGGAAATGGTAATTGGAGTGGTAATGGTCCGCTTGAAATAGTCAATTTACCATTTNCATTTACTTTTTATGGAATTGATTATAATCAAATTACTNTTTGTACAAATGGGTGGATAGGTTTTGGTGATATGTATTCAGAGTCATTTAGNAATTANCCTATTCCTGGTGCTGGTGGACCATCNCCNATNATAGCCGCTTTTTGGGATGATNTAGAAACNGGTAATAGTGGNGATGTTTATTATTATAGTAATAATAGTTATGCTATAATACANTGGGATAATATGAGAACGCATNATTCAAATTCATTAGAAACATTNCAAGTAATATTAAATAATGATTCTANTCAGCCTTATGGTGATAATTCAATTAAAATACAATATGAAGAATTTAATAATACATCAGCTGGAGATTTTAATAATTATCCTCCAGAACATGGAAGTTATGCTACGATAGGTATAGAAAATCATTTGTCTGATGATGGTTTGCAATATACTTATTATAATAATTACCCAGATGCTGCAATGACTTTGTCTGATAATACAGCTTTATTTATCACAACTCAGCTGCCTATTACTTTACCTGCTCCGCAATTATATTCATCTTATGGTAGTTTAGATTTTAGTGTTCAGCCTGATTCAGAGGAATTTATAGAGGTGAGATTATCAAATATAGGAGAAGATGGTTCTGTCTTAACTTATGATATATCTCAATCATATCCTGATTTAGAATCTCCTTTTTCTTCTACGGGAGATGGTCCTGATTCTTATGGTTATTTCTGGAGTGACTCAAATATAGATGATGATATTGATTATGAATGGGAGGATATATCTTCTAATAATACTCAAGTTAGTTTTTCAGGCAATGACGCAAGTACAGATTTGATTAATATAGAATTTGATTTTCCTTTTTATGGAGAAGTTCATTCTAGTTTTAGAATTAATGCAAATGGATGGATTGGTTTTGGAGATGATAATGCAGAATGGTATAATGGTAATATTCCATCTAGTGAATATCCAAAACCTGCAATTTTTGGTTTTTGGGATGATTTAAACCCTGTTAATGATAATTGTAACGCAACATGCCAAGGAAGTGTTTATTATCATAGTAACGAAAATCGACTAGTCGTTTGGTTTGATAATGTTGCACATTGGGCTTCCGATGGCTTTGAAAATACTTCTTATAATTTCCAAATTATTATTTATTCAGATGGTTCAATTGATATTAATCATAATATTATTACAGGAAATTATTCTGCTACAGTAGGAATTCAAAATCAAACAGGTTCTATTGGCATTCAAGTTGATCAATATGATGGTAGTTATTTTAATGATAATGTTTCATATAAGTTTAAAAAACCATTTACATCTAATTGGTTATCATTAGAAATGGCAGGGGATGACGCATTATCTGGAGAAATATTAAATGATGATGAGGTGTTATTTGAAGCTCATATAGATTCTGAGAATATGCCTTTAGGAAATTATAATGCTAATATTGTAATTCTAAGTAATGCAGGTGATATAAATATCCCTGTACTATTGGAAGTTTCTAATACAGCAGGCCTTTTAGGTGATTTGAACAATGATTCTATTTTAAATGTATTAGATATTGTTGTATTGGTATCTATTATAGTAAATCAATCTGATTATATTTATAATGGTGATTTGAATCAAGATTCTGTTATTGATGTTTTGGATATAGTTCTTCTTGTAAGTCAAGTTTTGGGTACGTAGTAAATATTATTAAAAATTCAATTTATATAATTATTTAATTATAATGTAAATTATACATATGTTTATTTTTTATATTCTAATGGCCTTGTCTTTTTTTACCATTTTTATAAATGGATTTCAATGGATTTTTCGATTTGATATATATAATGCAAATTATATATCTTTTTCCTTTATTTCAACAATATTGTATATGTTTACTCAGTCTGCTATAATGTTTTATTTTATAGGAGCAGGTAAAAAAATTAAAGAAATAATATTGGAAAATGATCTTGATAAAAAAATTTATCAGAAGGTTATAGATATTAAAAATAATTTATTCCCTGCCTTAACATTAAATATTCTGATTGTTGGGACAGCTTTTGTTTTAGGGGGTGGTGTTCAAACAAAAGCTTTAAGTAAATATTGGCACTATTTTATGTTTTATTTAGGCCTTATTCATTACATTAAAGTTATATTGCTTCAACATAAATCTTTAATAGAAAATGCAGATATACTATCAGATATTGGTTTAGCATTAGATAAGTTAGAAAAAAATAAAGGAGTTTGAAATTTATTATTTAGCTAAAGGCTTAGAATTGCTAGGCATGTTTATATTGGGTATAAGTTTTGTTATTAACTTTCCAGATTTAATAAATTGGAATTTTTTTATTGTTGGTATTGCTTTTTTTACTATTGGTTTTATGATAGAAAAGTTTGTTTTAAAATGATAACTAAATTTTATTAAATTAAGATTATAATTAAAACTATTATTTATGAGAGTAGACCATTTAAAATCAGTTCCAGAATTACCGGCCTCTGTAAAGGGTAAGAAAACTCGACCNAAAAAAACAGCATGGGTCGATGAAGATAATTGCACAGGGTGTCAGGCTTGTGTTCCTTTTTGCCCTGTTGATTGTATAGAGCCAGTTGCTTTAGAAAAGCATGTTTTTCCTCCAATTCCTCCGGTTCAAATAAGATTCAATGAGTGTATAGGATGTCAAATATGTGCAAAAGTTTGCACAAAATTAACTTGGGATGCTATAAGAATGGTAGATACTGATAATTTAGAAGAAAGATTAGATATAAAAATTGATTAATTAGGAGGTATTTTGACAGATTCACATCATGAGGAAAGTTTTTGGAGAAAATATATATTCTCAATAGATCATAAAGTCATAGGAATTCAATATGGAATAATGTCTTTATTGTTTTTATTATTAGGTTTTGGTTTGATGCTAGTTATGAGATGGCAACTAGCTTATCCTGACCAACCTCTGCCTNTATTAGGTTGGAGACTATCNCCTGATATGTACAATTCNTTTGGAGCAATGCATGGAACAATTATGATNTTTNTAGGNGTTGTTCCNGTAATTACAGGAGCCTTTGGTAACTANTTAGTTCCATTNCAAGTTGGTGCATGTGATATGGCNTTNCCTAAACTTAACATGGCTAGNTTTTGGTGNTATTTTGTNGGAGGAATTGTAATGCTTAGTGGTTTTCTTNTNCCNGGTGGNGCNGCAAGTTCTGGGTGGACATCATANCCTCCTTTATCAGTAGTAGCTACAACTGGTCAAACTGTTTGGCTTATAGGAATGGTATTTTTAATTACTTCATCTTTGTTAGGTTCATCAAATATTATTGTTACAATAGTTCAGCTNAGAGCTCCTGGTNTAACTTGGATGAGATTNCCATTTTTNATATGGGCTCAATTTGTAACTGCTTTTTTGCTTNTNCTNGCTTTTCCTCCTCTTGAAGCNGCTGCGATTTTTCAGTTAATGGATCGTCTTGCTGGNACTAGNTTTTTTATGCCTTCAGGGTTNATTGTTGGTGGNGCNGCAACAGATTGGGCTGGTGGAGGNAGTCCNNTNTTATGGCAGCATTTNTTTTGGTTTTTAGCTCATCCTGAAGTNTATGTATTAATANTNCCAGCNNTNGGTACNGTNGGAGANATNATTTCAAATAATACNAGAAGACCNTTATGGGGTTATAAATCNCTTGTTTATTCTGTAATATTTTTAGGTTTTATGTCTTTTATTGTTTGGGCNCATCATATGTTTTTNACAGGNATGGGNCAAACTATGAGCATGTTTTTTTCTGTAACAACTATGATTATATCAGTTCCCTCTGTTGTAATCTTATCATGTTTGTTTATATCTCTATGGGGAGGTTCTATAAGATTTAATACACCTATGTTATTTGCTCTTAGTTTTTTACCTATGTTTGGTTTAGGTGGCTTAACAGGTTTGCCATTGGGATTACCTTTGTCTGATATACATTTGCATGATACTTATTATGTGATTAGTCATTTTCATTATGTTGTTGCTCCAGGTACAATTTTTGCAATTTTTGCTGGAATATATTACTGGTTTCCAAAAGTTACAGGTAAAAAATTAAATGAAATTTTAGGTAAAATTCATTTTTTATTNTCNTTNATNTTCATGAATGGNATNTTNTTNCCNATGTTAATNCAAGGTCTTGCAGGTGTNTCTAGAAGATTAGCAGATGGNGGNCAATCNTATGCACATGCTCANCATGTTATTCACTATAANGAATTTATGTCAATGTCAGCATGGNTNTTNGGTNTAGCTCAGCTTCCNTTTATNTTNAATATTATTNTAACTCTTNTTAANAANAAAGATAAAGTNGCAGATCCNAANCCTTGGAATTCAACNACATTAGAATGGGCTTGTCCATCNCCTCCNATNGGTCATGGAAATTTTGAAAAAGAACCNNNTGTNTANAGNGGNCCATATGAATATAGTGTNCCAGNTCANAANACTGATTTTAGTCCNCANTCNGAAAAATTAGGAGANAAATAAATGNAAATACCTTANAATGAAGATTTAAGACCTGATACNGGNTTGTATAATGCTAAGNTAGGTATATGGCTNTTTTTAGCTTCNGAANTAATGCTNTTTGGNGGTCTTTTTTCTGCNTATATAATGCTTAGACTTTCAGATCCAAANTGGGCTAGTTATGGTCANGATGCTTTAAATGTTCCTNTNGCNACNTTAAANACTGCTGTTNTAATTACTTCAAGTATTACNATGGTAATGTCTTGGGTATCCTTAAAATTAAATGATNTNAAAAAATATAAGTNTTANATGGGATTAACACTTTTATGTTCTTTTGGTTTTTTAATTATAAAATATATTGAATATACTTCAAANTTTGATCATGGANTATTNCCATCAACTAATAATTTTTTAGCAGTTTATTTTGTNTTAACNGGTTTNCATATGCTNCATGTTATAGGNGGAATANTNGTNAATGGTTANTTNTTTGGACCTGGANTNAANATGTGGNATNCNGANCCTGAAAGATTTACAAATAGNATNGAAGTTGCAGGATTNTATTGGCATTTTGTTGACCTAGTATGGATATTCTTATTTCCAGCACTATATTTATTATAATAGGGAGATATTTATGAGTAATGATATGAATCATCATATAAAAGTTTATAGGAATGTTTTTATTGGTTTGCTAGTTCTTACTGGTTTTACTGTAGGTGCATCTTACATTCATTTTAATGCAATATGGGCAGGAGTAGCTCTTGGTTTAGCTATTGCTTTTGCTAAAGGCTATTTAGTTGCAGCAAATTTCATGCATTTAAATGATGAAAGACGCTTTATTTACTTTACTCTAGTTATGACNGTTGTTTTTTTCTTAGTATTATTTTTTATGCCTACTTTATGGCATAATGATTTAATGAAATCNCCGAAACATNTNCCTATTCAAAATGGTGAGGTGTATAAAGAGGTTGAACATCATACAAATCATCANGGAGGTCATCATTAATGTCTCTTAAATCTTTCCATATAGTATTTATTTTNATATGCTCATTGTTTATGNTTTATTTTTCATACTGGGCAATCATTAGNTGGTTTAATTATAAAGATNTATCATATTTNTTTTATGGTTTTTTATCAATANTATCATTTTTTTTATTAATTGTNTATTCTAATAAATTTAAGAANAAGTATANGGAACTAGTATCTTGAGANNAAAATATTTATACATTNTNTTAGCTATACTTATTCCTAATTTTTTAAATGCTTGTGCTGTTTGCTATGGTGCCCCTGATGANCCTATTACTCAAAGTTTGAATAAAGCAATTTTATTTATGTTATTTGTAATAGTATTTGTTTTATCATGTATCATTTATAGTATTTTTACATTAATTAAAAGAAGTAATAATATTCAAATATAGGAGATTAAATGACTGAATTCTTACAAAGTTATATGCCGACTTTGGCCTCTGAGATGGGACATCTTGGTGATAACTTGAGCGGTCTAGTGCACTGGTTAATGCTTATTCTATTTGTTGGGTGGGGGACCTTTTTTATATATACATTAATAAGATTTAGAAGTTCTAGAAATCCTAAAGCAAATTATCATGGTATAACAACTCACTATTCAACATACGTTGAAGTAGGTATTGTAGTTTTTGAAGCTTTATTGTTAATTGGTTTTGCTATCCCTGGATATGCTACTGTTAAGTATGATAAAGCTTTGACAGATACTGAGATTGAAGTAAGAGTTGTTGCTCAACAGTTTGCATGGAATATTCATTATCCAGGAGCTGATGGCAAATTTGGTTCTACAAAAATTAGTTTAGTTGATGAAGAAACTAATCCAATAGGATTAGATAGAGAAGGCTATGGAGCTGATGATATAACGACTATAAATCAATTACATCTACCTGTAAATAAGCTTATAAAATTATATATTTCATCTAAAGATGTTATTCATGGATTTGCTCTTCCAGAAATGCGACTTAAGCAAGATGCAATTCCAGGAATGCAAGTGCCTATATATTTTACTCCAACTCTAACTACAAAAGAATTTCTAAGTGAACTTGAAGGATCAGCTCGTGAAGGCATGGGTTATGAAATAGCTTGTGCTCAATTATGTGGTAATTCTCATTATAGAATGAAAGGCTATATGACTATTCATACTGAAAAAGAATATAATGATTGGTTAATTGAAGAAGCTGAATATTTAGAATCAGAAGGTGAAGACGATTGGGATGATGATTGGTAAAATTAAAAGGCCCCTTGAGGGCCTTTTTTATTAATTTTAAATTATATGTCATTAATAACAGATAAATGGATAGGAACAGAATATTTTAAAATATATGATTTTAATCATATAGAGTGTTATGTTGGTAATGCTAAACAATCTCTTTATTATTATTGCCTTGTTATGGGTTTCAAAGTTGTTGCTTATAAAGGTCCTGAAACAGGGAATAAAGATTTTTCATCCTACGTTTTAAAAAATAATCGAATAATTATAGTATTAACTTCACCTGTAAATTCTTCTCATGAATCTAATCAATGGATAAATAAACATGGTGATGGTATATATGATATCTCCTTTTTAGTTGATGATGCTAATGAAGCATATGAATCTTGTCTTTCAAGAGGGGCAAGGTCTGCTTATCCACCAAGATATAATGATGATAGCTCATATTGTTCTGCTGGAATAAAAACTTATGGGGACGTTATACATTCTTTTGTTAGTAAGAAAAAATATAAAGGAGTCTGGGCTCCAGGTTTTGTAGAAATGAATGAACCAAATTTAAAAATAAGAGATACTGGTTTAGTAAGGATAGATCATATTGTTGGAAATGTTGAAGAAAACAAAATGGATTATTGGAAAGAATATTATGAAAATATTTTTGGATTTACGAATTTTATTGTATTTGATGATTCAGATATATCAACAAGATATTCTTCTTTAAAAAGTCGTGTTATGAGATCTAAAAATTGGAAAGTAAGATTGCCAATTAATGAACCTGCTAATGGTCTTAAAAAATCTCAAATTCAAGAATATTTAGACTTTAATAATGGTCCTGGTGTTCAGCATGTTGCATTTTTAACAACAGATATTTCTATTACAATAAATACTTTAAGAAAAAATGGTATGGATTTTTTAAAGGTTCCAAATACATATTATGATGAACTACAAAATAGAGTGGGAAATATTGATGAAGATATAAAAAAAATAAAAGAATTAAACATTTTAGTAGATAGAGATGATGAAGGTTATTTATTGCAATTGTTTTCAAAGCCTGTTCAAGATAGGCCTACTTTATTTTATGAGTTCATACAAAGAAAAGGTTCAAGAGGATTTGGTCAAGGAAATTTTCAAGCGTTATTTGAAGCGATTGAAAGAGAACAAGAAAAAAGAGGTAATTTATAATGCCATTTTATAATTCTAAAGGTATCATACCATCTAAAAGACACACTGTTTTTAAGAAGAATAAAAAACTTTTGTTTGAACAACATATTAGTAGGGAAGGGTTCTCGGGAATTTATTCAAATCTTTATCATTTATCTATGCCAACAAAATTATCAAAAGTAGGTGATTTTAAAAGTTTAAAAAATTCAAAAGTATCTTATAAACACAAAGCTAGACATTTAATGTCATATAAAATTAAAAAAAATGATGATGCTATTAAATCAAGAGTACCTTTAATGTTTAATAATGATATAATTATTAGTGTTTGTCATATTAATAAAAATATGGATTATTTTTACAGAAGTGGTCACTTTGATGAGCTTTTCTATGTTCAGTATGGATCTGGTCTCATTTCAACTAATTTTGGAGATTTAAAATATAGTAGTGGTGATTATGTTATTATTCCTAAAGGAGTTATTTATAATATAAAATATACAAAAAAAACAAAGATGCTAATTGTTGAATCTAACTCTTCAATTAACTCTCCTAAAAAATATCGAAATAAATTTGGTCAGCTATTGGAGTCTTCTCCTTATTGTGAAAGAGATTTATGTACACCTAACTTAAATAAACCAATTGATAAAAAAGGAGACTTCTTAGTTAAAGTTAGATTAGAAGGTGGAATTCAAGATTATACATATAATCATCATCCTTTTGATGTTGTTGGTTGGGATGGGTTTTATTATCCATGGACTTTTAATATAAATAATTTTGAACCAATAGTAGGAAGTATACATCAACCTCCTTCTGTGCATCAAACATTTGAAGGACATAATTTTGTTATTTGCTCTTTTGTATCAAGATTGTTTGATTTTCATAAAGATGCAATTCCATCTCCATATCCTCATTCAAATGTAGACTCTGATGAGTTTATTTTTTATAGTGAGGGTGAATTTATGAGTAGAAGTGGTATTAAAGAAGAATCTATAACATATCATCCTATGGGAATCCCACATGGCCCACAGCCAGGTAAGTATGAAAATTCTATTGGTAAAAAGAAAACAGAAGAACTAGCTGTTATGATAGATACTTTTAACCCTTTATATTTAACTGAGGAAGCATTAAAAATATCTGAAAAAAACTATCATTTAAGCTGGATTAAAAAGTAATATGGCTTCAAATATAAAGACTATTGATTTTGAATCATCTAAAGCTCCTGAAAACTTTGTTAATTCCCTTATTGATACTGGTTTTGCTGTAATTAGGAATCATTCAATTGATTTTAAATTAATTGATAATGTATATGAGCAATGGGAACAATTTTTTGATTCAAAAGATAAATATGATTATATGTTTGATTTAGAAAAACAAGATGGATATTTTCCTATGAAATCAGAAAATGCTAAGGGTTATTCTGTAAAAGATATAAAGGAGTTTTATCATATATATTTGCCTTGGGGTAGAATACCACCTCATTTATCAAAAGATACTCTTTTAATTAGAAAAAAATTAAAGGATATTGCTACAATCTTATTATCATGGATTAATGATCTTACTCCAGATGATATAAAAGCAAATTTTTCGATACCACTATACGAAATGATTGATAAAAGTGAGACTAATTTGTTGAGAATTCTTCATTATCCNCCTCTAAGAAAAGAGGATGATATTAATGCTTTAAGAGCGGCAGCGCATGAAGATATAAATTTGATAACTATTTTATTATCTGGTTCAAAACCAGGTTTGCAAGTTAAGAATTCTGATAATAAGTGGATAGATGTTAAATCTGATTATGGATCTCTAATTGTTAATATAGGAGATATGTTGCAAGAATGTTCTAANGGNTATTATCCNTCNACNTCNCATAGAGTNATAAATCCAAAAGATGAAAAGAGTAATCAATCTNGATTTTCAATGCCNTTTTTNTTNCATCCAAGAGATGANNTNNNTTTNTCNGATAAATATACAGCAAAAGAATATTTAGANGANAGATTAAAGCANTTAGGATTAANATANNTGAANAANANANTTATTATTNTGGTATTANTNTTTNGTGTNTATTTTTTAGTAAATNNATNTAAATCNATTGAATCAGATCCNTGTGATGTTAAATGTGATAATTGNATTAATCCTNTNCAATGTGAAGANTGTTANAATGANTGTTATTCNACAATAAAATAATNTATGAATATAATTTTAAATAGAATNGT